>JBJIOB010000036.1:0-175981 GCA_045377215.1 Erythrobacter sp. | reverse complement strand
AATCGGCGCTATCGGCGGGGAGTTCGGGCTGCTTGGCATTGGGCGCAAGGTTATCGCGCAGGTGATGCCCCGTCGCGCGGCCAAACACCACAAGGTCAATCAGCGAGTTCGAACCCAGACGATTGGCCCCGTGCACCGAAACACACGCCGCCTCGCCCACGGCATAAAGCCCGGGGATGACAGTATCGGGATTGCCATCCGGCCCCAAAGTCACGACCTGCCCGTGATAGTTACACGGAATGCCGCCCATATTGTAATGCACCGTCGGCGTCACCGGCAGCGGCTGACGGGTGAGGTCAACGCCTGCAAAAATCTTGCCGCTTTCGGTGATGCCGGGCAGGCGCTGGGCCAGCACATTGGGATCAATGTGATCGAGGTGGAGGTAGATGTGATCGCCCTCCGGCCCGACGCCACGCCCTTCGCGCATTTCGAGCGCCATCGAGCGCGACACGACATCGCGGCTCGCCAAGTCCTTCGCCGACGGGGCGTAACGCTCCATGAAGCGTTCGCCTTGGCTGTTGGTGAGATAGCCGCCCTCGCCGCGCGCGCCTTCGGTGATGAGCACGCCCGCGCCGTAGATGCCGGTGGGGTGGAATTGCACGAATTCCATGTCCTGCAAGGGCAAGCCAGCGCGCAGCACCATCCCGCCGCCATCGCCGGTGCAGGTGTGCGCCGAAGTCGCGGTGTAATAGCAGCGGCCATAGCCGCCGGTGGCCAGCACGACAGACTGCGCGCGGAAGCGGTGGATCGTGCCATCATCAAGGCACATCGCCATCACGCCAACGCACTTACGCTCGCCGCCTTCATCCGACATGATCAGATCAAGCGCGAAATATTCGATGAAGAAATCCGCGTCATACTTGAGGCTCTGCTGATAGAGCGCGTGCAGCATGGCGTGGCCGGTACGGTCAGCCGCCGCACAAGTGCGCTGCACCGGCGGGCCTGCGCCCATGTTCTGCATGTGCCCGCCGAACGGGCGCTGGTAGATCGTGCCATCGGCATTGCGGCTGAACGGCACGCCTGCGTGCTCCAACTCGTAAACCGCCGCCGGAGCTTCCCGGGCGAGATATTCAATCGCGTCCTGATCGCCCAGCCAGTCTGACCCCTTGACGGTGTCGTACATGTGCCAGGTCCAGTGATCCGGCGAATTGTTGCCAAGGCTCGCCGCGATGCCGCCCTGCGCTGCGACAGTGTGGCTGCGGGTCGGAAACACCTTGGTGATGCAGGCGGTTTTCAGCCCCGCTTCGCCTGCGCCCATTGTCGCGCGCAGGCCAGAGCCGCCTGCCCCCACCACCACCACATCATAGGTGTGATCAATGATCGTGTAAGCGCCCTTCAGGTGCGCCCCGCCCACATCATTGGCGGTTCCTCGTGGTGCTGCGGTAGCCATCAGGCCTGACCTCCAAAGCTGAGCGCGGCCACGCTGAAAATCGCAAAAGCGCCGCCGCCAAGAGTTGCAAGATTAAGCGCCGAGAGCGCAGCGAATTTGCTGCCGGTATCGTGGACATAATCCTCGATCACCACCTGCAGGCCAAGCCGCGCATGCCAGAACAGGCTGATCACCAAGAGGATCATCGGCACCGCTGCAATCGGCTGCGTCAGCCATTTGCTGACGTTTTCGTAGCCAAAATCGCCCAGCATCACAAAGCTTACCAGCAGCCACGCCATCAGCACCACATTGCCGATGGCCGTGGTGCGCTGCACCAGCCAGTGATGCGCGCCGTGATGCGCCGAGCCAAGGCCGCGCACCCGGCCAATCGAAGTTCCGTTACCCATGTTCTGCTTGCCCTACCTGGTCAGCATCACGGCCCAGAAGGCCAGCGTCAGCACCACTGCGATGGCAGGCGATGCCATCGACCAGAAACGATTGGTATTGAGTTCGTATCCCGCGCCGATATCGAGCACGAAATGCCGCAGCCCGCTCATGAGGTGGGTGAAGAACGCCCAGGACAGGCCCACCAGCACCACCAGGCCGATGGGCGATCCCATCACGAACTGAAACGTGGCGTAAGCTTCCGGCCCGCTGGCGAGCGCGCCCAGCCACCACACCAGCACGCCCAGCCCCACCACGGCCATGCCGTCGCCGGTGGCGCGGTGCAGGATCGAAACCAGCATGTGCGGGCCCCAGCGCCAGATCTGCAAATGCGGCGAAAGCGGTCTTGTCTTCATGGTCACCCTGAATGATCCCCTTGTTGCCCTTCCCTTAACGCCGCAAGCGCGTCTGACAAGCGCCCTTGCGCTCGACAAGGCTTGCAAAGTTTCGGATAGGGCGTTGCATGGGACACATTCTTGTCACGGGATCGAGCCGGGGAATTGGCCGGGCGGCGCTGAATTTGCTCAGCGCCCGCGGCGCAGCGGTGATCGGTCATGCCTCACGCTTGCAGCCCGTATCACCCGGCGCGCCGCCGATCCTTGCCGCCGATTTCGCCGATCCCTTGAGCGTGGCAGACCTGTGGGAGCAGGCGCTGGAACTGGCAGGCGGACAGATTGATGCGGTGGTGAACAATGCCGGGCGATTCGAAGCCAACCGGCTGGATCGCTCCGACATCGAATGGCTGGACGCCTGGGATGATGCCTTGCGTGTCAATCTGACGGCGGCGGCTGAATTGTCGCGCTATGCCGTGCTGCACTGGCAGGCGCGGGGCGTTGGCGGCAGGCTGGTTCATGTGGCAAGCCGCGCCGCCTATCGCGGGGACTCTCCCGCGCACTGGCATTATGCAGCGGCCAAGGGCGGGATGATCGCGATGCACAAGACGATCGCCCGCGCCTATGCCGCGCAAGGGATCCTGAGCTTTGCCGTCACCCCCGGCTTTACCGATACCAGCATGGCCGATGATTACCTGGCAAGCCGCGGCGGGCCTGATCTCTTGCGCGACATCCCGCTGGGCCGCGTCGCAACGCCCGATGAAATCGCTGCCATCATCGCCTTTTGCGCGCTGGATGCCCCCGCCAGCATGACCGGCGCAGTTATCGACGCCAATGGAGCGAGTTTTGTCCGATAGCGCAACGACGTGGAAGCTTGCGGCTTTCGCCCCCAAAAAGTCGTGCAGGCGGCGCTGCTTGCCCATGACGAGGTGGAGGATTGGGATCCCGAACTCGTCATCGCAGGGCGCGAAGTGGCCGAGGACACACCCGATGACTGGGTGCTCGAAGGCTGGTTTCCGCGAAAGCCCGGCAAGGCCGAGAAAGCCGCGCTTGCCGGGCTGTTTTCGGGCGTTCTGACAAGTGGGGCGCCCAAAATCACCACCGAGAAATTGCCGCCCACCGATTGGGTGACGCTGAGCCAGCAGAACGCGCCGCCGATCCGTGCCGGCTTGTTCCATGTCCACACACCCGAATTTCCGGCGGAAGCAGGGGCGATCGACTTTGTCATTCCCGCCAGTCAGGCCTTTGGCACTGGCCAGCACCGCACCACCGCAGGCTGCCTTGAAATGCTCGGCCATATCAAGGCAAGCGGTGCGCGTGCGGAGCGGATCGCGGATATCGGCACGGGCACGGGGCTGCTCGGCTTTGCCGCGCTGGCGCTGTGGCCGCGCGCCGCGATCACGCTCACCGATATTGATCCGGTCTGTGCCGAGGTGGTCGCGCAAAATGCTGCGCTCAATGGCGTGCCGATGGGCGCAGGCGCGGGCGAGGCCGTGATGGTGGTGGCAGCGGGTATGGACGACCCGCTGATCGCCGTGCGCGGGCCTTATGATCTGCTCATCGCCAATATTCTGGCAGGGCCCTTGGTGGAGCTTGCCCCTGATTTTGCCAAGGCGGTTGCGCCCGGCGGCAACCTGCTGCTGGCCGGATTGCTGGCGGGCGATCAGGAGGCGGCAGTCAAGCACGCCATGCGGCTGGCAGGCTTTCGCCCGGTGGCCCGGCTGCAGCGCGGCGACTGGGCAATCCTGTGGCTGCGCCGCCGCAAGGATTGGAGCCGCGCGGGCTAGGCGTCGCTGCCCTTCCCTCGCCCGCGCCGCCAGGGATATAGGAACTGCCCGCCATAGCCGCGCGGCAATTCCTCGGCGATGCCATAAGCTTCCGGCCAGGAATCATCGGGCAGGTGAAACGTGCCGAACAGCTTGTCGATCCACGGAAAATGGATCGCGAAATTGGTGTCCACCGCTTCTGCCTCCAGCGCGTGATGCCAGTGGTGATAGCGCGGCGTGACGATCCAGTGGCCAAGCCGGTTGAAATTGCCGCCGACATTGGCGTGCAGCAGTGATGACCACACATAGATGAAACCGAGATAGGCCTGCATCACCGCTGGCGAAAAGCCCAGCGTGAACAGCGGCAGCGAGGTAACGGCGCGCAGGCCAATCACATCGGCCAGATGGAGCCGCGATCCCGCCAGCCAGTCCATCGACCGGGCGCTGTGATGCACCGCATGAAAGCCCCACAGAAACGGCACCTGATGCAGCGCGCGGTGATAGGCGTATTGCAGCACATCCGAGACCACCAGCACGATGATGAATTGCACCGCGAAAGGCAGGGCGGCGATGGCGGCGCGCAGGCCCTCCCAACTGCCGGTATGGGCATTGATGACCTGCGCAGGCGCAAGCGTCAGGAAGGCGAGCACCTGCACGAACATCGAACTCACAAGGAAATAGAACAAATCCTCGCGCCATTCGGGCCGGAACAGACGCTGCGCGCGGCGATGGGGGAGGAAGCGTTCGAGCGGGGCGAACATGAAACCGCTCGCCAGAAGATTGACGATGAAGAAATCGAGCCCGAAGAAGATGCCCCAACCGGCGGTATCGCCGCCCTGCACCTGCGCGCCGCCCAGCAGGCTGGCGCCAAGTGCGATCACCAGCGCGCTTGCCCCCAGCACCTTGCGCGGGCGCAGCAGCAGGCTGGTGAGCGCCAGCGCATAGCTCGCCAGCAGAGCCGCATGGATCGCGGCGCGAAAGCCCGGCCAGTCGCGGATCAGCTGCAATTCAGGGGTCGTCAGCAGCGCCGGAAGGCGCAGCGTTACCACCATCGCCAACCCGCTCACCGCGAACAGCAGGGCGAAAAAGCCCGCAAACCAGCCCGATCCAAAGCGGCGCGCTTCCAGCGGCGCTTCGAGATCGCGCATCAGCGTGACGAGAAAACCCGCCGCCGCGCGCTTGTGGCCCGTTTCAGTCACCGCCGCCGCCCCCGTCGCCGCCATCACTGCAATCGCCGCTGTCCCAATCGAACAACACATCGCCCGTGATCGCGCCCGTCACAAGGCCGAGCACCACGGCGGCAAAGACCCAGGCGATCAGCGCAAAGAAGCTGCTGCCGGTCTGAAACCAGATCAGCAGGCCAAACGCGCTCGCCGCAAGGAAGGCCACAAGGTTCATCGCGGCGCAACATAGCCCGCCAGCCTTGCCAAATGCTTGCCGGCGCACGCGGCGCTAGGCCGCGTCGTCGTCCGCTTCGGCGTCCTCAGCCTCGTCCGCCTCGCCCCGCCCGCCGCTGGCCGCTTCGAACGCGGCGCCAATCGCCACGCCGCACGCAAGACCCAGCGCGATATTGTCAAACAACAGCCCGAAGGTGAGGCCCAGCGACATTCCGATAGCAATGCCGGCCCCGGGAGAAAGCTCGCTCATCCTGCCTCCGCCACAATCGCGGCCCAGCCTGCCTCGTCGATCACTTCGATGCCGAGCTCGGCGGCCTTTTTCAACTTCGATCCCGCGCCCGGCCCTGCCACCACCAGATCGGTCTTGGGGCTGACACTGCCCGCCGCCTTCGCGCCAAGCCGTTCGGCCTGCGCCTTGGCTTCATCGCGGCTCATGGTTTCCAGCTTGCCGGTGAACACCACGGTCTTGCCTGCAACCCGGCTGGCGAGCGTCTTCACCTCGTAGCGCGGCGGGGTGACCTCGAACAGCAAATCCTCCCACACCGCCACATTATGCGCCTCGTGGAAGAAATCGCCGAGCGCTTCGACCACGCTTGGGCCGATACCGTCGATGGCGGTGAGATCGCCCGCTGCCTCGGCATCGCCCGCCCGCGCGCGTTCAGCCAGCAGGCGCAGCGCGGGAAGCGCGTGAAAATGCTTCATCAGATCGCGCGCGGTGACTTCGCCGACATGGCGGATGCCAAGGCCGAACAGCAGCCGCGCGGCATCGGGCGCGCGCTTGGCCTCGATCGCTGCCAACAGGTTATCCACAGACTTGTCCTGCCAGCCTTCGAGCTTCAGAATATCGCTGCGCCGCGCTTTCAGCCGGAAAACATCCGCCGGGCTTTCGAGCCACCCCAGCGCAAAGAACTGCGCGATGGTTTTCTCGCCCAGCCCTTCGATGTCGAGCGCCTTGCGGCTGACGAAATGTTCAAGCCGCTGCGTGCGCTGCGCCGGGCAGATCAGCCCGCCGGTGCAGCGCACATCAACCTCGCCTTCTTGCGCCACCGCCTCGCTGCCACATTCGGGGCAGTGATCGGGGAAGGCAAAGGCGGGGCGCGCTTCATCGGGCGTGAGGTTTTCGACGACCTGCGGGATCACATCACCGGCGCGCTGGATCACCACCCGGTCACCCACCCTGAGACCCAATCGCGCGATCTCGTCGCGGTTGTGGAGCGTGACATTGGTCACCGTCACCCCGCCCACCAGCACCGGGGCGAGCCGTCCCACCGGGGTCAGCTTGCCGGTGCGCCCGACCTGAATGTCAATCGCCTCAACCGTGGTTTCCGCGCGTTCGGCGGGGAATTTGTGCGCCAGCGCCCAGCGCGGGGCCTTCGCCACAAAGCCAAGCCGTTCCTGCCAGTCGAGCCGGTCAAGCTTGTACACCACCCCGTCAATATCATAGGCGAGGTCAGGCCGCGCCCGGCCAATCGCTGCGTAATGCGCGACCAGTTCATCGGCCCCGCCCTCCACCAGCGTGAACAGCGGCGAGACCGGAAAACCCCACGCTTTGAGCTGCGCCACAACCTCGGCCTGCGTTGCACCCGGAACCACGCTCGCCGCGCCCCAGCCATGCGCCCAGAACCGCAAGGGCCGCCGCGCCGTGACGCTCGCATCTTTCTGGCGCAGGCTGCCGGCTGCCGCATTGCGCGGATTGGCAAACAGCTTCCCGCCCGCTTCATGCTGCGCAGCATTAAGTGCGGTAAAGGCCTGTTTTTCCATATAGACCTCCCCGCGCACTTCGAAAACCGCAGGAATACTCCCCTCCCCTTGGGGAGGGGCCGGGGGTGGAGGTTCCACGCCTGCGGGCGCCGAACACCCGTCCCCAACCCCTTCCCTCAAGGGTAGGGGCTTTATGACCTTGGGAATATCGTCGATGAACTGGACATTGGCCGTCACATCCTCGCCCACCTGCCCATCCCCGCGCGTGGCGGCACGCACAAGCACGCCGTTTTCATAACGCAGGCTGCAAGAAAGCCCATCAATCTTGTCCTCGGCGGTGAGGCCAAGCGGTGCATCATCGGGCAGGTTCAGGAAGCGCCGCATCCGGGCGAGCCATTCGGCCACCTCCTCGGTGCTGAAGGCATTATCAAGGCTCATCATGCGAACCTCGTGCGTGATCTTGCCAAGCGGCGAGGCAGCGATGGCATGGCCGATCTTTTGCGACGGGCTGTCAGGCCGGATCAGATGCGGAAAAGCCGCTTCCAATTCCGCATTGCGCCGCACCAGCGCATCATATTCCGCATCCGAGATTTCGGGCGAATCCTCGGCGTGATAGAGCCGGTCATGCTTCGCGATGGCACGCGCAAGCCGCATGAGTTCATTGGCAGCGTCGGCTTCGGAGAGGGTGGTCATGTGCTTCCACCACTCCCAACCCCCTCCTCTGAAGAGGAGCGGGCTCTTTCTACCTTCTCCCCCACCTCTTTAGAGCGGGGGATCGGGGGGTGGTGCCTCATCATCACACCCCCTCCAGCAGCCGATCCGCCTGCGCGCGGGCCTCGGGCGTGACTTCCGCGCCCGACAGCATGCGGGCAATCTCCTGCCTGCGCCCTTCATCATCAAGCAGCATCACGCTGGTTTTTGTCACCGTGCCGCTCGAAGCCTTGGCGATCAGGTAATGTTGGCGCCCGCGTGCGGCGACCTGGGGTGAATGGGTGACGGCCAGCAATTGCCCTTCGTTCGCGGCAAGCCGCGCCAGCCTTTCGCCAATTGCGCTGGCCACTGCGCCGCCCACGCCGCGATCAATTTCGTCAAAGATGATGGTGGCCGCCCCGCCCTGTTCAGCGAGCGCGACCTTCAAGGCGAGGATGAAGCGCGACAGCTCGCCGCCGCTCGCGATCTTGCCAAGCGGCGCGAAATCCGCGCCGGGATTGGTCGAGATGAGGAATTCCACCGCGCTCATGCCGCTGGCGTTCCAGCGATCTTCGGGAAGCAGGCTCACCTGTGTGCGCAGGCGCGCGGCATCGAGTTTCAAGGGGGCCAGTTCCGCCGCGACTGCTGCATCAAGCCGCTCTGCCGCGGCGATCCGGCCTGCGTGGGCAGCCTCGGCCAGCGCGACGTAATCGGCGCGCGTTTCGTGCGCGGCGGCTTCGAGCGCGTCGAGCTGCGCTGCGCCGCCTTCGATCGCATCAAGCGCGCTGCGCATCCGGCGGGCCAGATCGGGCAGATCATCCACCTCGCAGCGATGCTTGCGCGCCGCCGCACGCAGTTCGAACAGGCGCGTTTCGGCGCGTTCCAGTTCATGGGGATCATGCAGCAGCGCCTCGGCGGCCTCGCGCAGCTTGTCCTCCGCCTCGCTCGCCTCGATTACCGCGCGGTCCAGCGCGGCCAGTGCTTCGGCCAGCAGGGGGTGCTGATCGGCAATCCGATCCAGCTTGCGCGCCGCGACCCTCAGCGACGCCAGCGGCGAATCCGAGCCATCCCAGATATGGCGCAGGGTTTCGAGATCGCCGGCGAGCTTTTCGCCCTTCTGCATATCGGCGCGGATGCCGGCAAGCCGCGCTTCCTCACCCGCCTGCGGTTCAAGCGCGACGAGTTCGGCGAGATGCGCGACCAGCAGATCCTCCTCCGTCTTGGCGCCTTCCACTGCCTCACGCGCTTCGGCGAGCCGGGCTTCGGCTTTGGCCCAGGCGGCGTAGCTGCGTTCGAGCGCGGCGAGATCCGTGCCCGCATAGCGATCCAGCAGCAGCCGGTGCCCGCGCGGGTTCACGAGGCCGCGATCATCATGCTGGCCGTGGAGTTCCACCAGCGCCGGGGCCAGTTCGCGCAGCAGGGCCACGCTGGCGGGCTGATCATTGATGAAGGCTTTCGATCCGCCATCGGCCTTGACCTGCCGCCGGATGATCAGCGGTTCGCCCGGCTCGCATTCGATCCCGGCATCTTCGAGCGCAAGCGCGAGTGCGGCGGGAAGCGCGGCAAATTCAAAGCTTGCCGTCACGCTCGCCTTGTCCTCGCCGCTGCGCACCAGCGTGGTTTCCGCCCGGTCGCCCAGCACCAGCCCCAAGGCATCGAGCAGGATCGATTTGCCCGCCCCCGTCTCCCCGGTCAGCACGCCAAGCCCGCGCGCGAAATCGAGATCGAGCGCTTCGATAAGGACAATATTGCGGATCGAAAGCCGGGTCAGCATGGGTGCCTGATGCCTTAGCCCAAGCGTTCCGGCGCGTCACCTGTGATGGCCTGCGCTATGAACAGGCAGGCGCAGCAGGCCGCATCAACCGGCTTCAGCCCGGCTGCACGCCGGCCGCGTGTTTCTGCACCAGCTTGTAAGCGCGCTCATACCACTCGCTGCCCGGATAATTCGCGCCCAGCACAGCGGCATATTTCACCGCTTCTTCGGGAACGCCAATCGCCAGATTGCTTTCGGCCAGACGATAAAGCGCCTCGGCAGTATGGCTGGTGGTATCGTATTTCTCGACCACATTGCGAAACCGGATCGCGGCCGCCAGCCACTGGCCGGAACGCTGATAGAGCCGCCCGATCTCCATTTCCTTGCCCGCAAGGTGATCGACCACCAAATCAAGCTTGAGCCGCGCATCGGCGGCATATTCGGTCTGCGGGAAGCGGCGGTTCACTTCCTGCAAGGCGGTTTGCGCCTGTTCGGTGATTTTCTGATCGCGGTTCACATCGCTGATCTGTTCGTAATAGCTCAAGGCGATCAGGTAATAGGCATAGGGCGCATCCTTGTTGCCGGGGTGCACCGACAGGAAGCGCTGCGCATTCTGGATCGCCTTGTTGTAATCCTTGGCAATGTAATAGCTGAAGGCGCTCATCAACTGCGCGCGGCGGGCCCAGGGCGAATAGGGGTGCTGACGCTCCACCTCGTCAAACAGCCCTGCGGCCATCAGCGTGTTGCCGCGATCAAGCCGCCGCTGCGCCTCGGCATAAAGCGTTTCGACATCGCGCGCGACATAGGCGACATCCTTCTTGGCCTTGCCCCCGCCGCAGGCAGCCGTGGTGGCAAGAAGCGCGCCCAAGAGGGCAGCATGAGCGAGGCGTTTGGTCAGCGGCATGGTCATGGGCCCTGCCTATAAGGCCTTGCGCGCTGAACGCCAAGTGAAGCTGCGCGCGCAGGCCCCCGCCGCCCACAATTTACCGCCCATATTTTCCTACTTGCACGATTTGTGCTGCTTTCCATCCCATGACCTGCAAGAAAGATCCCCGCGCCGCCCGCCTCCCCTTGCGCGAAGTTGTCGCACAAGGGGGCGAGCTGCCCCGCTTCACCCCCGTCCCCCGCCAGTGCGAGCGCCACGATGGCTGGACCCCGCAGCGCCAGATCGCCTTTATCGAAGCACTGGCCGATACCGGCTCGGTCGATGCCGCGTGCAAGGCGGTGAACATGAGCACGGTGGGCGCCTACCACCTGCGCCGCCAGCCCGGCGCCGACAGCTTTCGCGCCGCATGGGCCGCCGCGCTTGATCTCGGCATCCAGCGGATCGAGGATGTCGCGATGGACCGCGCGCTCAATGGCGTGGACGAGCCGCTCTATTCCTACGGCCAGCTCATCGGCACGCGCAAACGCTACAATGACCGGCTGCTGATGTTCATGCTGCGAAACCGCGCGCCCGAGCGGTTTTCCCAGGGCCAGCCCAGAGGGTTGAACGCGGTCGGCAAGATGGAAGCCGAACGCCTCAAGAAGCAATGGCGCGCCGAATGGGAGGCGGAACGGCACAAGGTCTCGCCTGCCGAGGTGCGCGCCAGCATCGACCGCAAGGTCGAAGCGATCCGCGTCCGCCTCGAAGCCGAGCGTGCGGCGCTGTGGGCGCAGCTATCCGACGAAGCCCGCGCCGCATGGGAAACCTTCGCCGCCCTGCGCGAACGCGACTGCGCCGCCATGCAAGACAAAGCCGCCGCCAGCGCGCTGAAGAACATGACCCCGCTCGACAATAGCCCCGCAATCGAGGCACCGGGCCTGCGATGGAAGCCCGAAGTGAAAGAGCCGCGCACGCGGTGGACGCTGAAGGATGAGAGCTTCGATCCCTAGGGAGCGCCAGCGCTCCATCCTCCCCTTCAGGGGAGGGGGACCATCCGCAGGATGGTGGAGGGGCGGGTGCGACGGCGTCGCATCATGTTCTTGGCCTAGCCGTGCAACGGTGCTAGCTAACCGTCTGATAAATTTGACCGGCGAACCGGCAAGAATTGGTGCAGACGATGACCAGATCCATGAACGAGGGCCTTGGCGCGGCGAAGGCTGGCAAAAAGGACGAGTTCTACACGCAATACATTGATATCCAGAAGGAAGTTGAGGCCTATCTGGAATATGATCCCAATACGTTTCGAGGAAAGGTCGTCTACTGCAACTGCGACGACCCCTTCGAGAGCAACTTTTTCAAGTTCTTCGCGGCCAACTTTAACCGGCTTGGGCTCAAGAAGCTAATCTCGACCAGCTATGATGGGTCGCCGATTGCTGGCGAGCAGCTCTCATTCGACGACGCGGAGAAGACCCCTCACAAGGCCGAGGCAATCGCGATCGAAATTGAGGAGGTCACGGACCTTAACAATGACGGCGCAACAGACATCGAAGATATCAGGCTCTTTCTGGAGGCCAATCGCCACAAACGCATTCGCCTAAAGGGCAGCGGCGATTTCAGAAGTCCTGAGTGTGTTGAATTACTCAGGCAAGCCGACATCGTAGTCACCAACCCTCCGTTTTCTCTCTTTCGAGAATATGTCGCCCAGCTCATTGATTACAATAAGAAGTTCCTGATTATTGGCAACCAGAATGCGATCACTTACAATGACATATTTCCGCTCATTAGAGGCAACAAGTTATGGCTGGGTGTAACTATCCGGAGCGGCGATCGCGAGTTCAGAGTCCCGGATCACTATCCTTTAGACGCCGCTGGTTCACGTATCGATGAAAACGGCGTGAAGTACATTAGGGTAAAGGGTGTTCGCTGGTACACTAATCTGGACCATGGTCGCCGACACGAAAAACTGCCCCTTATGACTCTCGCGGATAACGTCAAATTTAGCAAGCATAAGGAAGTGCGCGGCATCGGCTATGAGACCTACTGCAACTTTGACGCGCTGGAGGTTCCTTTTACAGACGCGATTCCAAGCGATTTCGATGGAATTATGGGCGTCCCTATCACTTTTCTTGACAAGTACGATCCCGACCAGTTTGAAATCGTCGCGAACGGCGACGACCGCGATGAGATGCAGGCACTTGGGGTTCCACCGCTAGGGCCTGAATACGTCGGCAACGCTGGACGACGCAAGGTCGGGGTGCCAAGCACTAAGAAGGCTGCATACAAGCGCATCTTTATTCGTCACCGACGCCCGATCACGGAGAGCAAATGAAAACTACACTCCGCATTGACGTGACCGTCGCTGACATCTGCGAGGGATTTGTATTCAATCAATTTGAAGGCAAAGGTTTATACGGACTCGCGGGAAGACTGACTATTCAGCCTGAGTATCAGCGCAATTACATCTACGCCGATCAAGGTGGGAAGCGAGAGGCGGGAGTCATTGACTCGCTGTTGAAGCAGTATCCCCTTGGCCTCATCTACTTCAACAAGGTTGGCGAAGAGGAGTTTGAGGTCCTCGACGGGCAGCAGCGAATCACGAGCATCGGCCGCTTCGTGACCAACAAGTTCCCGATAATGGACGCAGGTAACCCCAAATATTTCGACAGCCTGCCAAGCGACAAGCGGAGCCTCATCCTGAAAACACCGCTCCTCATCTATGAGTGCGAGGGAACCGAGACCGAAATCAAGCAATGGTTCCAGACGATCAACATCGCTGGCGTTCCCCTGAACGATCAGGAATTGCTCAATGCGATCTACTCGGGGCCGTTTGTGACCGCAGCGAAGACTGAATTCAGCAACAGCCAGAATGCCAATATCGCCAAATGGAGCGCCTACATCAAAGGCAGCGCGAACAGGCAGGAATTTCTGGAGTGCGCGCTTGATTGGGTCAGCAAAGGCGACATCAGCGGCTACATGAGCAGTCACCGCCAAAGCGCCAGCATCGACGAAATCAAGAACTACTTCAATTCCGTTCTGGATTGGGTCTCTGCTGTTTTCCGTGATGTTGAAGCGGAGATGAAAGGCATCGAGTGGGGGCGTCTTTATGAGACCTACCGTAACACGGCTTATGATCCTGCGAAGGTTTCAGAGCACCTCAAGCGGCTATATGGCGACCCCTACGTGAAGAACCGCAGGGGTGTGTTCGAGTTCATCCTCGGCGGACTTCAGGATACCAAGCTCCTCGATATTCGTGTTTTCGACAAGGCAACCGCTCAGGCCGCTTACGCCAAGCAGACTGCCAAGGCGAAGGCCGATGGCATCTCCAACTGCCCCCTGTGTGCCGTTGGCAATTCTGCGAATAAGATCAAAATTTGGGAGTTCAAGGAAATGGACGCTGACCATGTCGAAGCATGGAGCAAGGGCGGCTCCACCACTCCCGCAAATTGTGAAATGCTGTGCGTCACCCACAATCGGGCAAAGGGCAATCGATAGGGATCAAGCCCAGCCGCGGCGAAGCCGCGGCCATGACGTCGAACGGGTTGGCCTTCGGCCACCCGCCGGCCGGAATGCGGCCTCTGGCTTCTAGCTTGCCGTTCGCTGCGCGAACGTCTGCGCTAGGCCGCCGGGCCTTATTCTTCCCCCATCCTGAGCGCAGCGATAAACGCCTCCTGCGGAATGCTCACATTGCCATATTCCCGCATCCGGGCCTTGCCCTTCTTCTGCTTTTCCAGCAGCTTTTTCTTGCGGCTGATGTCCCCGCCGTAACACTTCGCCGTCACGTCCTTGCGCAGCGCGGCGATGGTTTCGCGGGCGATTACCTTGCCGCCGATGGCCGCCTGGATCGGGATCTTGAACAGGTGGCGCGGGATCAGGTCTTTGAGGCGTTCGCACATGCCGCGCCCGCGTTCTTCGGCCACGCCGCGGTGCACGATCAGCGAGAGCGCATCGACCGGTTCGTTGTTCACGAGGATGTTCATCTTCACCAGATCACCCTCGCGGCTGCCGATCTGTTCGTAATCGAAGCTGGCATAGCCGCGCGAAATCGACTTCAGCCGGTCGTAGAAATCGAACACCACTTCGTTCAAGGGCAATTCGTAAGTCACCTGCGCGCGCCCGCCGACATAGGTGAGTTCGGTCTGGATGCCGCGCCGATCCTGACACAGTTTGAGGATCGAGCCGAGATATTCGTCCGGCGTGTAGATCACCGCCTTGATCCAGGGTTCTTCGATCATCTCGATGCGGTTCACATCGGGCCAGTCGGCCGGATTGTGGATGTCGATGACCTTGGCGTCTTCATTCTTGGTATGGCCAAGATGGACGCGATAGACCACCGATGGCGCGGTGGTGATGAGATCGAGATCATATTCGCGGGAGAGGCGTTCCTGAATGATTTCAAGGTGCAAGAGCCCCAGAAACCCGCAGCGAAAGCCGAAGCCCAAGGCCGCGCTCGATTCCATTTCATAGGAGAAGCTGGCGTCATTCAGCCGCAGCTTGCCGATGCTTTCGCGCAGCTTTTCAAAGTCGGCGGCATCCACCGGAAACAGCCCGCAGAACACCACCGGCTGCACTTCCTTGTAGCCGGGCAGCGCTTGCGAAGCGCCGTTCTTGACCGTGGTGATGGTGTCGCCGACGCGGGCTTGTTCCACCTCCTTGATCTGGGCGGTGATGAAGCCGATTTCGCCGGGGCCAAGCTCAGCCAGATCGGTGCGCTTGGGGGTAAAGCAGCCGACGCGGTCCACCAGATGCTGCGTGCCGCCCTGCATGAACCTGATGTTCAGCCCCTTGGTCAGCTTGCCGTTGATCACGCGCACGAGGATGACGACGCCGAGATAGGGATCGTACCACGAATCCACGAGGCTCGCGGTGAGGGGTGCGTCAATCTCGCCCTTGGGCGGCGGGATGCGGGCGACGACGGCTTCGAGCACTTCTTCGATGCCGATGCCCGATTTGGCGGATGCGAGCACCGCGTCGGAGGCATCGAGGCCGATGATATCCTCGATCTCGGTCTTGACCTTTTCGGGCTCGGCAGCGGGCAGATCGATCTTGTTGATGACGGGGACGATCTCGTGATCATGTTCGATCGACTGATAGACGTTGGCGAGCGTCTGCGCCTCCACGCCTTGCGCGGCGTCCACCACCAGCAGCGCGCCTTCGCAGGCGGCAAGGCTGCGGCTGACTTCGTAGGCGAAGTCAACGTGGCCTGGCGTATCCATCAGGTTGAGCTGATAGGTCTCGCCATTCTTGGCGGTGTAATTGAGGCGCACGGTCTGCGCCTTGATGGTGATCCCGCGCTCTTTCTCGATGTCCATGTTATCAAGGACTTGCTCGGACATTTCGCGCGCGGTGAGGCCTCCAGTGAACTGGATCAGCCGGTCAGCCAGCGTCGACTTGCCGTGATCAATGTGAGCGATGATCGAAAAATTGCGGATTTTGGAGAGGTCAGTCATGGGTCTCGCGGCTTAGCGGCGCGGCGCGCCGGTGTCATGCGAGAAAAACGCAACACCCGCATGGGTTCCTGCGATCAGGCCGCCTCGCGGGGTACCGGGGTGGCATAGGCGAATTGGGGCACGCTGCCGCCCTGTCCCAGCGTGCCGCCCGGCATTGCCTGATAGGAGCCGGGGGCAAGCGCTGTCAGCGCCGCTCCGGCCGAGGCGAGCGCATAGGGCGAGACGCGGTGGCGGGTGCACAGACCGCCTGCGCCATCATCAATCAGCGGCTGTTCGAATTCGAGCCCCTGCGTATCCCCGCTGCTGCGGATCACGGTTGCCACGGCCAGCTGCCCGCCGCCCAGATCGACCACGAATTGCGTGCCCTTGGGCACATCAGCCAGCCCCTGGATCAGCGCGCCCGACCGCGACAGATTGCGCAAGGTGACCTCGTAGGAGTGATCATCATGGATCACGTGAATCTTGCGGAACACGGTGCGGCGGCGCGCGCGATATCTGCGGGTGTCGGACGGCTCGATCCGCCATGCACCCTTGTTCAGCGCCTCGGCAAGGGCCGCCTCGTCAACCGGCTCGCAATAGATCGGCCCCTGCACCAATTGCACGCCCGAACCGCGCAGCGCTGTCAGCAGCACGCTGGTCTCGATCCCGCCTGCAATCGTGGCCATGTTGAGCGCACCCGCGAGTGCAACAATCGCGCCCACCAGCGCCAGATCATCGCCGTCCTCGTTATCGGTTGCGGCAATCAGTTTGCGGTCGATCTTGATCGCGCCAAACGGCGCGCGGCGCAGATAGGCGAGCGAGGAAAAGCCGCTGCCGAATTCATCCAGCGTCAGGCGCACTCCGAGACGGCTGAGCCCCGCCAGCGTGCGTTCCACCACCGCGCTGTCGCCCAGAAACACCGCCTCGCTGACTTCAAGATCAAGCCGTTCCGCCGGCAGGCCAGCCTGATGCAGCGCCTGGGCAACCTCTTCGACAAAATCGGGCAGCACGAACAGCGCCACCGGCACATTGACCGCCACCTGCAAGCTATCGGGCCACTGTGCCGCCCGACGGCAGGCATGGCGGATCGCCCACAGGCCGACTTCGCAGACGTGGCTCGACCCTTCGAGGATCGCGGCGAATTCTTCCTCGTCGATCTCGCCGCGCTGGGCGTGCTGCCAGCAGACATGCGCCTCCAGCTTGCGGACATAGCCGCTGCCCGCCTCGATCATCGGTTCGAAGCGCAGAAACAATTCCTCATCGCGCAGCGCCGCGCCGAGGTTTTCTTCGAGCCTGCGCCGGAAGATCGTTTCGTTTTCAAGCTCGCCCGAGAAAAAGCGATATTGCCCGCGCCCGCCGTTTTTGGCGGCATACAGCGCAAGGTCGGCCGCGCGCACGATTTCCTCGCGGGTGACGCCATCATGCGGCGCAATCGCGATCCCCACCGAAGCGCCGATCACGCAGCGCCCTTCGGCCAGCGAATAGGGCTGGCGCAGCATGGTGATGATGCGCATCGCCAATTCGCCCAACTCGCCGCGATCATCAATATCGGGCAGCAGCACCTGGAATTCATCGCCGCCCAGACGCCCGATCTCGCATTCGCGGTCCACCGCGCGCCGCAGCCGTTCAGCCACCTGCCGCAGCAAGTCATCGCCCGCGGCATGCCCCAGCGTATCATTGACCTGTTTGAAGCGATCCAGATCCAGCATCATCACCGCGCAATTGCGGCGCGCCGCCTTGAAAGCGGTGAGCGTGGCTTCGATCCGGTGCGCCATGCTGTGGCGGTTCGCAAGGCCGGTGAGCGAATCATATTTGGCAAGCCGGGCGGTTTCCTCCTCGCGGCGGAATTCCTCGGTGATGTCGGCCCCGGTGCCGCGAAATCCGGCAAAGCTGCCGTCCGGGTGAAAGATCGGCTGCCCGGCAAGCCGCAGCACCGCGCCTTCGGGCGCGCGCGCGCCGCGTACCGCCAGCCCGGCAAAACCCTTGTGCGCGCCCAGCATCAACGCCAGCGGCTTGCCCTGCCCATCGTGATCGGCAGGCACAAACAGCGCTGCCATCGGCTGGCCCAGCAGATCATCCGCTGCAAGCCCGATCCGGGAGGCGAGAGCCGCGCTGAGATAGGTAAGGTGGCCGCGGGCATCGCTGGCCCAGAACCAACCGAGGCCTGAACGTTCCACCTCGTCCAGCAGATTGAGCCGGTCTGTCGGCGCAAGCGCCGCACGGGCAGGCGGCGAGATTGTGCGCGGCGCTGGCCCGCGTTTTGCTGTCAAGAGACCTTTCAGCGACAACTGCCTGCGACTCCCACCATCATGCGTTTGCAGACGGCCCGTGATGCAGCCTGCGGGTGCCGTTATAGGCCCGCTTGGTTAGCAACTGCTAAACTCGCCCCGGCCGCGTGGGTCTGAGAACCTGTCAGCCGCGCAGCACCGCAAAGGTGCCGTCCGCCCGGCGTCGGAGCGGGGCAGCAAAGGCCACGCCGACGCGGTTTTCCCGCGACCAGCGCACTGTGGCCGTGGCGGATTTTTCGGCGCTGAAGACCACCTGCACGCTGCTGCCCACTGGCATGTTCCACAGCCCTTCGATCATCGCGCCGCCTTCGGAAATGTTGCGCAAGGTCGCATTGAGGCGGTTGCCATTATACACCACCATCACCCGGCGCAGCAGCACCTGACGCGGGTGGCGCGCGGATTGCGGGCCTGCGGGCTTGGCGATCATCCCGCCCGATACCAGCTCGGTGATGTCGTCTGCGCTCATCGGCTTGAAATAGATATAGCCCTGCACATGGCTGCATCCCAGCAAGCGCACCAGTTCCAGTTCATCCAGCGTCTCGACGCCTTCTGCCGTGGTGTCCATCCGCAAGGCTTCGGCAAGCGAGGTGATCGAGGAGATGATCGCCCCGTTGCGGCTGCCTTCTTCGGTGGCGCCCTGCACAAAGCTGCGGTCGATCTTGATCTTGTCGAAGGGCGCTTTCTTGAGATAGCCGAGCGAGGAATAGCCTGTCCCGAAATCATCGAGTGCAAGCCGCACGCCGACGCGTTTCAAAGCCTTGAACATGGCATCAGTGCCGGCATTGTCGTTGAGGAACACGCTTTCGGTGATTTCCAGTTCGAGCCGCGCCGGATTGATCCCGCTATGCGCCAGCGCATTGGCCACGATGGTCGGCAATTCGGGGTTGGAAAATTGCAGCGGCGAGACATTGACCGCGCAGCTCAATTGTTCGGGCCAGGTCGCCAGATCCGCGCAGGCCGTGCGCAGCGCCCATTGGCCGAGGCTGTCGATCAGCCCTGCATCCTCGGCAATCGGGATGAACTTGGCCGGGGAAAGCCACCCGCGCTTGGGGTGCTGCCAGCGCATCAGCGCTTCGAAACCGACGATCTTCTCGTTCGCGGCATAAACCACCGGCTGATAATACATCTGCAAATCGCCGCGCGCGATGGCTTCGCGCAAGTCCTGTTCGAGCTCGGCGCGTTCTTCGGCGGCGGCGTGGAGATCTTCGGCATAAAACCGGAAACAGCCGCGCCCGGCGTCTTTTGCGGCATAAAGCGCAAGATCGACATTGCGGATCAGCGCATCGCTGGTGGTGCCGTGTTCGGGCGCCAGCGCAATCCCGACAGAGGCGCCGATCACCACGCTTTGCCCCTGGATCGAATAGGGCTGCGAGAGCGAATAGATGATCTCGCTGGCGATATAGCTCAGCCGTTCGCGGGTTTCATGGCCGGGCACGATCACCTGGAATTCATCGCCGCCCAGACGCCCGCAGCGCCCTGCGCCATCCAGCGCGCGTTCAAGCCGCTGCGCCACCTGTTTGAGCAGCGCATCGCCCGCCGGGTGCCCCAGCGTATCATTGACCTGCTTGAAGCGATCCAGATCAAGCATCAGCACGGCGCAGGCCCGCTCGCGCTCGCTCGGCGCGGCCAGGATCTGTTCGAGCACCTGACCCATCTGCACCCGGTTCGCCAGACCCGTGAGCGAATCGAAATGGGCAAGGCGCGAGACCTGCCGTTCGCTGCGGCGCTTTTCGGTCAGGTCAGTGCCGTGGCCGCGAAAACCGGCGAAATTTTCAAAGCTGTCATAGACCGGGCGGCCCGTCAGCGCCCACCAGCGTTCGTCATCCTGCGAGGTTGCGGCGCGCAGTTCGACGTCCTGAAACGCCGAACGGGCCGAAAGGTGAAAGGCGAGCGTGCGTTCGGCATCGGCAGCGCCGGCCGCGCTATCGACGATCTCCGACAGCGGGCGGCCCTGCATCGCTTCGCTGCTGGTGCCGAGCACGGCTGCCGCCTTGGGCGAGATATAGGTGATGAGGCCGCGGCGGTCGGTTTCCCAGAACCAGCCCTGCCCGCTTTCCTCAAAGCTCCTGAGGATGTCCTCCGCGCGCGCCGCCACCCGTTCGCGCGCTTCGCGTTCGACCCGCAGGCGCTCGGCCTTGGCCCATTCGAGCCGGGCAATCAGCACCATCGCCAGCGCCGCGCCCAAAAGTGCGATCAGCGTCGGGCCGGTGGGGTCGATCATGGCAAAGGCCGACCAGGTGGCGATCTTGGCGCAGAACAGCGGGATGATCCGCCCCTCGAACATCGCCGCCGATGCAGCGCCAGACACAATCAGCGTGGCCACCGCCCATTGCCAGTCGAGCCCTTCGGTGACCCACTGGGCATAGGCAAACCCGCTGGCCGCCATCGGCACGACAATGGTCAGCAGCACCAGCCCAAAACGCAGCAGCCGCGACGCATCGGGCCGCCGTTCGAGCGGCGCGGCAAAAGATCCGATGAACACCAGCAGCACCGAAATCGCGGCGGCCATGATCACGTCATTGCTGGGCAATTGCCCGGCAACCAGCCCCGAAACCGCGTAGCAACCCACCAGAAAGGCAGCCATCGCGCGGGTGTTTTGCGGCAGGATATGCCGCTGGTCGCTCGCGGTGGGTTGGCGTTCAACCGCCTGACCCGAAGCGCGTTGCGGATTGCGGCGTTCGCGCCCGGCGCGCTTTTCGGCAGGCGCGCTTTCACCCACGCCAGCAACCGCCTGCAACTGCCCACGCCGAACGGGGCCAGCAGTCCGCGACGGGGCCAATTTATGGTTAGGCTTCTGTGGCATGGGCGATGATGTGGCACAAAACCACTTTGAAATAAGTTAACCCGGGCGGGACAACTTGCAGAGGAAACAACAAGCGCAATCCGATCACAGGGCGATCACAGGGCGATCACAGGGCGATCACTGTGCAGCGGGCTTGCAAGTTATGAGACCACTCGTCATGTTCGCAGCACTGGGCCGGATAATGCCGGACCGCCGACACATAAGGTGAGCAGCGCACCACGCGCACCGCATCACCCAAAACCGAGCGAGGATCAGATGGCACGCGGCGACATAAAACTGGAAAACGAGGCAGCCCAATCAACCACCGCACTCGGCCCGCTGATCGGCGTCGCGCGTGAGGATTTCGTCAGCGCCGTTGCGCTGCTGCTGCGCGAAACCGCGACCGATCCGATGCGCGCAATGCGCCATGCCCAGGCGATGAGCGAGGATATGGTCAAAATCCTCACCGGCAAAAGCGAACTTGCCCCCGATCCCAAGGACAAGCGGTTCATGGACCCGGCGTGGCAGTACAACCCGTTCTTCCGCGCTGGCGCACAATATTACCTCGCCGTGCAGAAGGGGATGCGCAATTGGCTGGAGGAACTCGAACTCGACGAGCTTGAACGCAACCGCGCCAATTTCATCGCCAACATCATCCTTGATGGTCTTGCCCCCACCAACACGCTGATCGGCAATCCCACCGCGCAAAAGCGCGTGATAGATTCGGGCGGGCTGAGCCTGATCAAAGGCTTGCAGAACGCCTATAATGATCTCGTCAACAACAAGGGCATGGTCAGCCAGGTCGATAAGCGCCCCTTCAAACTCGGCGAAAATGTCGCCACGTCGAAAGGTTCAGTGGTGCTGCGCACCGAGATGATGGAACTCATCCATTATGCGCCCAGCACTGATGAGGTTTATGAAATCCCGCAGCTTACGATCCCGCCGCAGATCAACAAGATGTATATCAATGATCTGTCGCCCGACAAATCCGTGGTGAAATGGCAGGTCGATAACGGCATCCAGACTTTCGTGATTTCCTGGCGCAATCCGTCGAAGGAACAGGGCAGCTGGAACATGACCGATTACGTCAATTCCTGCCGCGAAGCGATGGAAGCAGTTGCCGCGATCACCGGCGCGAAGAAAGTGAACGTGTCCGCCGGGTGTTCGGGCGGGCAGACCGCGGCGATGCTGGCAAGCAAGCTGGCGGCTGACAAATTCGATCTGCTCGGCACGCTGACCTTGATGGTCTGCGTGCTGCATCCCAAGGCAACCGATATCGAGGCCGGATCGCTGGTCAGCGAAAATGGCATGAAACTCGCCCGCCAGCGCGCTGCCAAGGCCGGCGTGATCAAGGCCGATGATCTGGCGCGCGGCTTTGCCTGGCTGCGGCCCAATGATCTCATCTGGAACTATGTCATCAACAATTACCTGCTCGGCGCTGATCCGCCCGCCTTTGATGTGTTGTTCTGGAATGCGGATGCCACCAATCTTTCCGCCAGCCTGATGGGCGATTTCCTGACGATCTACGAAACCCTGGCTTTCACCAAGCAAGGCGAGGTGGAAATGGTGGATCACAAGGTCGATCTGTCGAAGGTGACCAGCGATCTGTTTATCCTTGGCGGGGTGACCGATCATATCACCCCGTGGAAGGCGACCTATCGTTCCACCCAGCTGTTCGGTTCCAAGGATGTCACCTACGTGCTGAGCCAGTCGGGCCACATGCAGGCGATCCTCAACCCGCCGACCAATCCCAAGGCCAAATATTTCGTCCAGAAGAAAAAGGGCAAGCTGCCCGCCACTGCCGATGAATGGCTGCCGGGTGTCGAGGAGGTCAAGGGCAGCTGGTGGCCGTTCTGGATGGAATGGGTGCAGGCGCGCTCGGGCAAGAAAAAGCCCGCGCCGGCGATGCTGGGCAATGACACCTATCAGCCGCTTGATCCTGCGCCGGGACTCTACGTGGTTGAAGAAGTCTGATAAAGCACCCCTGCGCGGCGCTTGCCCGGGGGGGCGAGACGCCAGCGCAACAACTTATGGGCGCGTTCGTGAGGGATCGACGAACGCGCCCACCCGGTGCCCTGATGCGGTACCCGAAAGGACGAGTTTTACGTGGCAGATGCAATGATTGATGCGACCGTTTCGATGGAACAAGTCGGCGGGCGGACGCTACGGACTGCGGCATGGCGGCTCGATATGCCGTCGGAACATCTCCCCATTCTGTTCTTCAACGGGATTGGCGCGAATATCGAAGCAGTCGCCCCGCTGGCCGCCGCCATGCCTGAACGCGGCTTCATCATGTTCGACATGCCGGGCACCGGCGAATCGCCTGATCCGCTGATCCCTTACAACCCCTTCACCATGAGCTGGACAGCTGCCCAGATCCTGGGGAAATACGGGCTCGATCAGGTCGATGTGATGGGCGTTTCGTGGGGCGGCGCGATGGCGCAGCACTTTGCATTGCAGCACCCCGGCCGCACCCGCAAGCTTACCCTGATTGCCACCACGCCGGGCATGGTGATGGTGCCGGGCAATCCGGCGGCTTTCACCAAGATGGCCAATCCGCGCCGCTATATTGACCCCGAATTCATGAACGAACATTTCGCCACGCTTTACGGCGGGGTCGACAAGGATGGGGCCGAACACCAGAAAGACAGCCATATCGGCAGGCTCAAGCCGCCCTCCCCGCGCGGATATCTGTATCAGTTGATGTGCATGCTGGGCTGGACCAGCCTTCCGGCGCTGCCGTTTCTCGGCAAGGAAACGCTGATCATGATGGGCGAGGATGATCAGATCGTGCCCGTTATCAATGGCAAGATTTTGAACGCCATGATCCCCAAATCGCGGCTGGTGACCTTTGCCGGCGGCGGGCACTTGTTCCTGCTGACCCACGCCGATGAAAGCGTGGCGGCGATCCGCGAATTCCTTGATGCGCCGGAACAAGCGCAGGCGGGCAAGCGCGCGGCCGCCTAGGCTGGCCCGTCATCCGCGATGATGGTGACTTGCGCAGGCGCGGCGATCCGCACCCAGACCTGATAATAGCCTTCATCGCGCACGCCTTCGCGCCCGCTGGTGCCGTAATACCGGATCCACCGGAGACCCACTTCGCCATCGACGACGAGCCTGCGGTTCTCGAAGCGTTTCATCATGTTGGACAGATTGAGCGCGACCCGATTGCGCTCCCTGTCGCGCTCGACGATGATGTCGCCTTCCTCGATCGGATCACGCAATTCGACCCGCGCCGGGTTCAGCAATTGGCGCATTGCCTCGGGATCGAACACGAGCGTGAGGGAGCCAAAGACCCGGTAATCCCTCTCGCTGTTGAGGAAGAACAAGCGCTCGTCATCCTCCGGCCTGCTCACCCCGCCGCCGCGGATATCCAGTACAAAGCGAGCTTGGGTGCGTTGCTGCGCGCCAGCGTCAAAGGCAACCGCGACCGCTTCGACGGGCGTGAGGCAGCCATCGGCGCATTCTGGCATAGTGTCGCGGGCTGCGCGCAGATCGGCTTCGGCCGCGATAATCCGCTGGATCTGGTTTTCAAGCTTAGAAATGCGCGCCCG
Organism: Erythrobacter sp.; assembly: GCA_045377215.1. Lineage (GTDB taxonomy): Bacteria > Pseudomonadota > Alphaproteobacteria > Sphingomonadales > Sphingomonadaceae > Erythrobacter. The sequence continues at coordinate 151,614 of JBJIOB010000036.1, read as the reverse complement.
GCTGGCCCCGGCCTCGCTGGCGACAGGCGCGGCTGCGAAGATCGCCGCCGCCAACAATCGGCCGCCGCGCCGCCACCACAACCCTTGCTTCACTGCGCCCGCTCTCCTGCAATCCTATCGCGGCAAGTCCTATCGCAGCAAAGCTTAACCGTACCAAAACAATCGCTTAGAACTCAGCGTAGCAGGCACCAGAGGCAGCAGGCAGACATAGCAGCGCGTGCGCGGGCGCTGGGCAAAGCGCCGCAACGTCAGTTCGCAATCAGGCTCAGGGTTGGATCACAATCCCTTGGGAAGGATCAACTTTCCCGGCCACCATTTCGGTGAAGACGCGGCGCGCCTCGTCAAGCCCGGCAAGACGCGTGATCGCAATCGTGCCCTCGCTCACCGCGAGGAACCCGCGCCAGGCGCTCGCCATTTGCCGCGTTGCTTCGGCGGGGCCAAGCTCCTTGTAAAACGCCACGGCGTGATCGGGGGCAAAGAACAGCTCGGATTTCGGGCCGGGCAGTGTTCCTGCCTTGCCGATAGTGCTGCGCGCCTCGATATGGGTCGCGCCAACCAGCGCGGAATATTGCAGGCTGCCCCCCAGATGACGATGCACCAGTTCAAGCAAGCGCGCATTGCCGGCCATATCCACGCTTACGCTGGAAACATCCGCGAGCGTATCAATCGCATCATAGGCGACTACCTGATCATACAGACCGCTGGCCTCGACAAAGCTCACATTGCTGGGAGATGTCAGGCCGATCCGCTTGATTTGCGGGGAATTTTCCTGCGCGACACTGACGAGCCCCAGCGCGGTCTTGGACGAGGCCGAGGTGATCAGCAGCTGGCTTGCGCCAAACCAGCTGTTTTTCCTCATGAAATATTCGATCAGGAACCCGGTGCGGAACAGCGGGCCAAAGATCATCCGCTCGCCTTCGCGCTGCGGATCATGTTCCGGATCGGCGGCAAGGCGCGCATATTGGTTGTAGATCGGGCTCATCGGTTGGCGATGCGCGGCTAGATCGGCAAAGCCGCCGGGCGTGATCTTGCCGGGCAGCACATCAAGGTGGCTTGCCATCGGCAGATAGCCATAGACCCGCTCGCCCACCGCCACACCTTCGCAGCGGCTTTCGATGACGCGGGCATGGCCCCACATCGGCACAATCCCCCAACCTTGCGGCGCAGGGAAGAAATCCCAGTAGCGAAAGCCATCGCCAACAACGGCATAGGTGACATTGTTGGCAGTGACCGAGAAGCTTTCGACGGCAAGCCGCACCATGCCATCACCCAGCACGGGCGCCGTGCGGGTGGCAAGCACCGCATCAGACAGCGCGCCTTTGCGCACGTGAACTTCGCTGATCATCATGACTGCTTTCTTGAACGTGGATGGCGGGCGCGCCCGCTCACACCCGCATCGGCATCAGCACGTAAAGCGCCGGGCTTTGATCATTCTGGCGGATCAGCGTGGGCGCGCCGGCATCGGCAAGGTGCATTTCCACCGTGTCGCCATCAATCTGATCAAGAATGTCCTTGAGATAATTGGCGTTAAAGCCGATTTCCATGCCTTCCGCGCCGTAATCGGCCATCAATTCCTCGGTCGCGGTGCCATTGTCGGGCGAGGTGACCGAAAGCGTGAGCTTTTCCGCTTCGAGCCCGATCTTCACCGCGCGGGTTTTTTCCGTCGCGATGGTGGCCACGCGGTCCACGCCTGAACGGAACAGCTTGGGATCAACCTTCAAAAGCTTGTCATTGGCTGTGGGGATGACGCGGCTGTAATCGGGGAAAGTGCCGTCGATCAGCTTGGAAGTGAGCACCACGCCCCCTTCACCGCCCATCGTGAAGCGGATCTTGCTGGCCGACAGATCAATCAGCACATTGCCGTCCATCGCTTCGTCCAGAAGCTTGCGCAATTCGCCCACGGCTTTGCGCGGCACGATCACATCGGGCATGCCCGAGGCACCTTCGGGGCGCGGCAGGGTGAAACGCGCAAGGCGGTGGCCATCAGTGGCCGCAGCCTTGAGCAGCGGTTCATCCTCGTCAGTGACGTGGAGGAAAATACCATTGAGGTAATACCGCGTTTCCTCGGTCGAAATCGCAAAGCGCGTGCGATCAATCAGTTCTGCCAGCAGGCGCGCGGGCAGTTCGAAACTGGTCGGCAAATCGCCTTCGACGATCACCGGGAAATCATCGCGCGGCAGCGTCGGCAGTTTGAAATTGGCGCGGCCTGCCTTCACTTCGAGCCGGTTGTCGCTGGTGGTGAGGCTGACCTGGCTACCTTCGGGAAGCTTGCGGGCAATATCGAACAAGAGATGCGCCGAGACCGTGATCGCGCCCGGCTGATCGACCGAGGCCGCGCTCATCGTTTCAACGACTTGCAGATCAAGATCGGTTGCCATCACCCGCACGCTGCCGCCATCGCTGGCGTCGATCAGCACGTTGGACAGGATCGGGATGGTGTTGCGCCGTTCCACCACGGACTGAACGTGAGAGAGGCACCGCAAGAGCGTGGCGCGTTCGATCGTAGCTTTCATAGCTTTCGCCTATCGTTTTCCCGTGTGGCACAGACGCGAAGGAATCGCCCCCAAGCGCCAGAAAGTCGGGTGAAACCTTAGCGCACCTGCACAAACGGGCAAGCACGCGCAGCGGCACGGCTCAACAGGGTTGGGGATAAGGGCGCACAAGCAGGGCCGCAAGCGCGCCCGGCCCGGTTCTCAGCCCAGCATCGCCATGCCGCCGTTCACATGCAGCGTTTCGCCAGTGATATAGGCAGCCTCGCGGCTGGCGAGGAAGGCGACGGCTGCGCCGATTTCCGCGCCCTCACCCATCCGGCCCAGCGGAATGCGCCCGTTGATCGCGGCCTGCTGCTTTTCATCGAGTGCAGCTGTCATCGCGGTGCGGATGAAGCCGGGGGCCACGCAATTGGCGGTGATGCCGCGGCTGGCGACTTCCTGCGCAAAGCTTTTCGTCATGCCGGTAAGGCCCGCCTTGGCCGCGCAGTAATTCATCTGGCCGGGATTGCCGGTCGCCCCGACCACCGAAGTGATGTTGATGATACGGCCAAAGCGCGCCTTCATCATCGGCTTGGCGGCGGCGCGCATCAGGCGGAAGGCGGATTCAAGGTTGATCGCGATCACCTCGTCCCATTCATTGTCCTTCATCCGCATGCCCAAATTGTCGCGGGTGATTCCGGCATTGTTCACCAGAATATCAATGCTGCCGAGCGTATCGAGCGTGGCGGGGATCAATTCTTCGACCTGCACCTTGTCGGCCAGATTGCAGGTGATCTCGACATGATCGCCGCCGACATCTTCCATCAATTGTTCGCGGAACGACCGCAGCTTGGCCCCGTTCGAGCCTGATAGCGCGACCCGTGCGCCCTGCCGGGCGAGCGCTTCGGCAATCGCCGAACCGATCCCCCCGCTTGCGCCCGTCACCAGCGCGTTCATGCCTGCCAGTTGAAACATTATCCTGTCCCCTATCGGCGGGCTGGAGTGGCGGCGGGCGCGAAATCGATGCGGGCAAGTTCGGTGATCCTGCCGCCTTCAAGCCGCCCCTCGACCAGTTCATAGCCCATCAGTGCGAATATCCTGTCGCCATAGAAGATCGGCCGGGCATTGCCATACCAATCGACACAGGAGGCAAGGCAGTTATCCGCAACCGCGCGTGCCGGATGGGCCGCAAGCTCGCCCGCAGGCGACAGCGCGCGGGCATCGCGCCGCAGGAAGAACATCGCGCTGCCCGCCCCCAAAAACCGCGCGTTGGAATGGCTGAGCGCCCGCGCCACCGGCAGGCCGAGCGTGCCGCTCGCGCCATCGGGCGATCCGGGATCGGGGCGGTAGAAAAAAGCGTGGCTGCGGCTTTCCCCTTCGGCGGTGGCGGGCAAGGCATAGGCATCCATCAGGCGCGGCGTGCCACCCAGCGCCACCGGCTGGAACACCAGCGCCCCATCGCCGCTCTGCCCGATTGCGATCCCGTCGCTGCCAAGCTGATCGAGCCGGGTTACGCCCATGCTTGGCGCAAGCGGCGTGATGGTGCGATCCTTGAGGCCCACAACCGTCAGGCGCCCTTCACCGCCCGGCACAACGCGATCAAGCCGCGCGTCCCAGCGCCCTTCGCTGCGCCCGCCATACAGCAAATGCCCGCCGACAAAGCGGTTCTGCAGATTGTAGGAACCGCTGCCTTCAGGAAGCGGCTGATAAAGCGATCGGGCCGCCATGCGCCCGCCATTGCCAAAGCGCGCCAGCGGCAGGCGCAGCAGCGCCAGATCGCCCGATTTGGCCTCGGCCTGCCACATCGCCTCGCCGCCGCCATCGGCGCGCAGCAGCACATGGAGCACGCCGCCCTGCTCCAGAAAGCTGAACTGGTCAGTCGGCGTGCCCATCACACCCACCGCCTGCGGCGCGCTTCCATCCAGCGGCAGGCGATAGGCCATGGCGCGCAGGTCGCGATCACGATCCCAGCGGCTGGCGAAAATCTCGCCCGTCCAGACATAGACGGCATCTTGCGCCACGTAGAAATTGCGGCTTTCCGATCCCAGCACGGCGGTGGAACTGCACGCCATGCGCGGCGCGGCCAGATCGCAGGATGTCACCGCATGGATCGCGGAGATATTGGGATTGCGCGCCCGGCGCAGCATGTCGGCCACATAGATGCGGCGCGGGCTGGCAAGGATTTCAAAGCCGGCCTTGGGCCCCTGCTCGCTCCAGCGGCGCAAGCCAGGCAGGCTATCGCGATAATCCTCGCCCTCGCCGGGATAGAGATCATGCGGGGTGTAAACCACCAGCCGCGTGCCGATCAGGCGCGAGGCGTAATTGCGGCTTGAATAGTAATCATTGGAACGCAGGTGATGCGTATCGAGATAGGCGAGCTTGCCCTCGGCGCTGATGCGGAAGCGGTTGATCTCGGTTCCGGCGCGGGCATAGTTGAACCCGATCACCACCACCATGTCGCCGGTGATGAGCATTTCATCATACCATGCGCCCTGCCCCCCACTGTCAGACGGCGGAAAGGCGGCGATGGTGTGGGCCGGTTTGAGAGCGCCGCCGCGCGTATCAATCGTGAACAAGCGGCCCCGGCGCAGCACCACCAGATGGCTGCCGTGGGTCTTCACGATCCCGCCTTCATCCACGCCTTGGGTCTGGTTGTTGGTGATGGAAGGCGCATCAGGCGCGCGCGCGGCGGCCGTCACAGTCACGCTCTCCATCGCGGGCGCTGCCATGGCGGGAGGCGGCGGCGGCGGAGGTGGCGGCGGGACGGCGGCATAGACGCGCTGTTCGGCCCGCTCGGCCCGCTTTAGGAAGGCTTTAAGCTCCGCCTCGCTCGAAAACGCGCGCATCGCGGAATGCGCCTGTGCGGCAGCAGGTGCCAGCAGCCCCCTGGCAACGCCAACAGGCACAAAGCGCCTGCCGCCAAACCTCGAAAGCCCATCGCCAGCCCCTCCCCTCACATTCCCGATAGCGCAAAGCTATCCTTGCGAAAATGTGCAGGCGATGAACGCGCCGGGCTGGGGAGGGGGCGCTGCGCTGTCAGGCGATGGTTTTGGCGAAGGCCTCGAGATCGGCCATGGTCACGAGGCTGAGGCTTTCCGCCTCCTTGACGGTGCGGCCGACCATCGGGGAAAGCACCTTTGCGCCCAGTTCGACAAATTGCTGCGCGCCGTCGGCATGCATCCGGAGCACGCTTTCGCGCCAGCGCACTTGCCCGGTCACCTGTTCGACCAGCAGCGCACGTTCTTCATCCGGATCGGTGACGCGGGTCGCCGTGACATTGGCATAGACCGGCAGGGTCAGCGCTCCGGGCGGGGTCGCCTCCAGCGCCTCGGCCATCACCTTGGCGGCAGGCTCCATCAGCGTGCAGTGGAAGGGCGCGGAAACCGGCAGGATCACTACGCGCTTGATCCCGTGTTCCTTCGCCAGTTCGGCCGCGCGTTCGATCGCGCCGCGATGGCCGGAAATCACCACCTGCGAGGGGTCGTTATCATTGGCGACTTCGCACACCTCGCCCTGCGCGGCAGCGGCGGCGAGTTCGGCCGCCTTGGCCATGTCAGCGCCCAGCAGCGCCGCCATCGCGCCTTCGCCAATCGGCACGGCCTGCTGCATCGCACTGCCGCGCAGTTTGAGCAGGCGCGCCGTATCAGCCAGCCCGAACGCGCCGACAGCGCACAGCGCGGTATATTCGCCCAGCGAATGGCCCGCCACACAGGCACCATGTTCAGCAAGGCTGACGCCGAAATCACGCTCCAGCACGCGCAAGGTCGCCATCGCATTGGCCATGATCGCAGGCTGGCCGTTCGCGGTTTTGAGCAGTTCGCCTTCCGGCCCTTCGTGCATCAGTTTGGAAAGGTGCTGCGAGAGCGCCTCGTCCACTTCGCCAAAAACCTCGCGGGCAGCCGCGCTCGCCTCGGCGAGTTCGGCGCCCATGCCGACTTTCTGGCTGCCCTGCCCGGGGAAAACAAAAGCACGCATGATGGACCCTTTGTGTCGTTCTTTTGGTGCAGGCGGCTAATGCTGCTGTGGCGGGCTGGCAAGCCCGAAGGGCACAACCTTGTTGGCAGATGTGTGCCCGATCTCCGCCCGGCCAAGATAGGGAATGCCCGCCCGCGCGCACCAGAAACGCGCGATATCTTCTTCATTCTGGCCGAAATCGACATAGTTTTCGGGGATGTCGGTGACACTGCCCAGCCTGAGGCCTTTCAATCGCGGCAGCATCCCGGCAAGATGGAAGAAGATGCGGTCGATTGCATAAAGATGCTCCGACACTTCCTCCACCATCACCACATGGCCAGTCAGATCGGGCATTAATTGCGTGCCTGAAAGCATCGCCAGCGTGATGAGATTGAAGGCGGCGGCCGGAGTCGCCCCGTCAAGGCTGGGCTCCACACCGCTGGTATCGCCCTGAAACCAGCGCAGCACCCGGCGCAGCGCCTCGCGTCCGCCTTCGCTGCGCGCGCTGACCGGCATCGAACCATGCACGCTCTGCCCGATCCCGTTGCGATAGAGCGCGGCCAGCAGATAGCCGCAATCCGAAAAGCCGACATAGCTTTTGGCGCGGGCATGGGCATTCATGCGGGCGACCGCTGCCTCGGCAATGCGGTTGGAGCCATAGCCCCCTTTGGCAAACCACACCGCATCGAACGCCGGATCATTGGCGCAGTCGAGCAGCGCGCTGAGCCGCGTCAGATCATCGCCGGCAAAATGGCCCGCGCGCGCAAAGCACTGTTCGTGGAATGTCACGCGGTGCGCGGGAAATTCGGCTGCCACCAGCGCTTGCAGCGCGTCGGCCTGTTCGCGGGTGATCGGCGTTGCCGGTGCACAAATGGCGATATTGGTCATGGCGCAAACCTAGGGCGCTTGTCAGGGATGGCGCAAGCCAATACGGATGCGCCATGGGACAAGCCCTTTCGGCCAGCCAGCTTTCGGGGCGGCCACTCTTCTTCTGCGGGATCGGGGGGTCAGGGATGCTCCCGCTGGCCCAGATTGCCGCCGGACTGGGCCATCCCGTCGCAGGCTCCGACCGGTCGCGCGATCAGGGCCGCAGCCCGGAAAAATTCGCGTGGATGCAGGCCAACGGCTTTGCCCTGTTTCCGCAGGATGGCAGCGGCGTGACCTCGGCCGAACAAGTGCTGGTTGCCTCGGCCGCGATCGAGGATACCGTGCCCGAAGTCGCGCGGGCCGCCCAGCTTGGCTGCGCGCGGATGAGCCGCGCAGAACTGCTGTCCACCCTGTTCAACACCGCCGATACCGCGCTGGCGATTGGCGGCACTTCAGGCAAATCCACCACCACCGGCATGATTGCCTGGATCCTGCATGAATGCGGCTATGATCCCACCGTCATGAACGGCGCGGTGATGAAAAACTTTGCCAGCGCCGCCAATCCTTTCGCCAGCGCGCGCGTGGGCAGCGGTGATCTGTTCGTGAGCGAAGTCGATGAAAGCGACGGCTCGATTGCGCTCTACCAGCCCAGCATCGCGGTGCTGCTGAATGTCAGCCTCGATCACAAGAGCATCGAGGAATTGCGCGTGCTGTTCGGCAATTTCGTGGCGGCGGCAGAGCGCGCGGTAATCAACCTCGACAGCAGCGAGGCAGGCTTTTTGACGGGCAAAGCCAAGGCCTGCACCACCTTTGCCGTGCGCAACCCCAAAGCCGACATCACGGTTGATCCCGATTCGGTGGATGAAAGCCCGCTCGGCATCCGTGCAGCCGTGATTGATAACCGCACGCGTGAGGTGTTCCCGCTGATCCTGCCCATGCCGGGGCGGCACAATCTGGCGAACGCGCTGGCGGCGATTGCCTGTGCCAGCGCGGCAGGGATCGGGATTGATTATGCGACCTACGCCCTGCGCTCCTTTGCAGGGCTGGCGCGGCGGTTTGACGTGATCGGCACGACGCCTGACGGGATCACGGTGATCGACGATTTCGGCCACAACCCGGAAAAATGCGCCGCCACCTTGCGCACCTTGAAGGCGACACCGGGCCGGATCATCGCCTTCTTCCAGCCCCATGGCTATGGCCCCTTGCGCCAGATGGGAGCGGAACTGGCGCAGACTTTCGTGCGCGAGTTGGGGGCAGAGGATATCACCATCATGTGCGATCCCGTTTATTTCGGCGGAACGGTGGACCGCAGCGTGGGGACAGAGCGGATCACCGCGCTGATCACCGCTGGCGGCGGACGGGCCGAACACATTCCGGCGCGCGAAGATTGCGGCGCGCGCATCGCCGCCCTCGCCCAGCCCGGTGACCGGATCGTGGTGATGGGCGCGCGCGATGACACCTTGGCAGAGTTCGCCCGGTCGCTGCTCGCCCGCCTGTCGTGACGCCCTATGCCCGCGCGGTGCGCCATGCGCGCTGGATGCTGGGCGTGCTGGTGCTCGCCATCCTGTTTGTCGCGGTGGCCGAGGTGTTTGTCGGCCATTCCAATCTGGTCTTTGCAGCGGCCATCATCGCGCTGATTGCTGCCAATGCGCGCATGCTGACGCATGATTGCCCGCAATGCGGCAAGAACCTGTTTTTTCGCGGGCCGCTGGTGGTGCCCTGGCCTGCCCGCATTTGCGCGGCTTGCGGCCATGATTGCGATACGCCGGATCGGCCAAATCCCCAAAATCGCTGATGGATCGCAGCACACAGCAAGGCTAGCCTTGCCACATGAAAGCGCATGATTTTTCGCTGAGCACCCTGCTGTGGGCCAATGCCACCCGCCATGCCGCGCGCGAGGCCACAGTCGATGGCACGCAGCGCCTGACCTGGAGCGAGCTCGCTGGGAGGGTCGATAATCTGGCAAATTGGCTGATCGCACGCGGGATCGCGCCGGGTGACCGCGTGGCGCTGCTGCTGACAGATGGCGCGCCGTTTCTTACCGTGCTGCTGGCGTGCAGCCGGATCGGCGCGATTGCGGTGCTGCTCAACTGGCGGCTTGCCCCTGCCGAAGTCGCGTGGATCTGCGGCAATGCCGAACCGGCGATGACGTTTGCAAGCCCGCGCTTTGCCCCGCTCCTGGCCGAGGCCGCCGCGGGCGAGGTGATCATGGTGGACGAGCGCCACGATCCCCACGGCGCGTTTGAAACCATCGCCGCCAGCCCCATGCCTGCCCGGCCCCGTCCGCCGCTTGATCCGGGCCGCCCGCTTTACATGATGTACACCAGCGGCACCACGGGCCGCCCCAAGGGGTGCCTGCAATCGGGCGCGGCGGTGGCGAGTTCAGCGCTCAGTTTCGCGATGCACCGAGGGTTCAGCGCCAAAGAACGCCTGCTGTCGATCAATCCGCTGTTCCATGTCGTGGGGATGCAGCAGGTTGTCGCGATGCTCGCCTGCGGCGGCACCTGCGTATTTGCAGGGCGCGATGATGATAGTGCAGCCGTGCTCGACCTTGTCCACCGCGAGGGTTGCACCACCACCAGCGCTTTTCCCACGATCTGTTTTCCGTGGGCCGCGATGCAGCCGATCCGCGATGGCGTGATGCCGCTCACCAATTACACCGGGGGCGCAGGCATGGGCCGTCCGCAGATGTATGAATTCATCGAGCGCGACTGGGGCGCGCGCGTTGTCGGCGGCTATGGCCAGACCGAGATTTGCGGCTTTGCCACCTTCATCGACTATGCCGATATGCTGGCGGCTCCCCGTTCCATCGGGTGGACGCTGCCCCATCTCGAAATGGCGATCCTTGATCCTGAAGGGCGCCAATTGCCGCCAGGCGAGGAAGGCGAGATTTGCCTGCGCGGTGCCTCAGTGATGCTCGGCTATTGGCGCAATCCTGAGGCGAGCGAGGCAGCGCTCGGCCATGGCTGGCTGCGCACCGGTGATCTTGGCACCATGGACGAACGCGCACGCGGCTATCTGCTGGGCCGTGCCAAGGAGCTGATCAAGACCGGCGGCGAGAATGTCTATCCGGCCGAAGTCGATGCCATCTTCGCCGCCATGCCCGAAGTCGCAGACGCAGGCTGCTGCGGCGTGCCCGACAAGCAATGGGGCGAAGCGGTGAAAGCCTTTGTGGTGCTGAAGCCCGGCCATGAACTGACCCGCGAGGAAATAACGCAGCGCTTCAAGGGCCAGATCGCAGGCTACAAACGCCCGCGCTACATCGAATTCGTTGACCAGCTGCCACGCGATCCGATCGGCAAATTGCTGAGGCGGGAATTGTCGGCAAGGCCGGTGACACCCGATCAGGCGGCCTGAACCATCACGTTCTGGCTGTTCATCACCAACGGCCCGAACGCGGTGAGGAAGGCAACATCGCCGCTATCGCGCCCGATGCCGATGATCGCCATATCGGCCTCGTGCGCCATCCCGGTCGGATCCACCAGGTGCCACGCTCCGTCCAGATAGACCTGCGCCGCCGCATGGAAATCGGGCGGAGACACGCCGGGCGCATAGACGCTTGCCATCCGCGCCGGAATCTCGCCGGCGCGGGCCAGCGTGATCATCAGATGGGCATAGTCGCGGCACACGCCCTTGGCATCGTGAAAGGTATCGACCGCAGTGGTCTCGCTGTGGCTGACACCGGGGACATAGGACATATGGCCAGCAACCCAATCGCGGATCGCGGCAACCCGCGCCCCGCCATGCAGCGCGCCAAAGGTGTTCTCGACAAAATCGGTGAACTGGTGCGAGGCGCAATAGCGCGACGGCAGCAGATATTGCACCGTCTCGCCCGGCAAGCGATGCGGCAGCAGCGGGGGAAGCGCGGCGATATCGCTGCCTTGGCGTGCGATGGTGATGTCGGCGCGGTAATCCACCACTAGACGCCCCTGCGCGCGCAGCCAGATACGTTCCCCGACATTATCCTGCGCCGGCACCCGCACGAACTGATCGCAGGGGCTGGCGGCAAAGGTGCTGTGGGCAATGCGCTGTTCGGGCAAAGCCGCCGCTTCGACCTGGAGCAGGATGTCGCAGGGCCGCTCGAACCCGTAATCCAGCTGCACGTTGATCTGCATGCGCACGTCGGGCGATCCATTCATGGGAGAGGCCCGGCAGGTGCACGGGGCCCCGCCGCTTAGCCTGCGCTGCGCTCCAACGCCAGCCTCCCCGCTTCCTCGCGTTCGAACGCGCGCAGATAGGCCTCCCGCGCGGTCAGGCGAGCGCGATAATCTTTCAAGGATTGGGGCACGCCCTCGTCCAGTCCCACGCTCTCGGCCAAAATCAGCGCATAGCCCACGCAGATATCCGCCACGGTAAAGCGATCCGCGCACAGGAATTCGCGGCCCTCAAGGCGCTGTTCCACCTTGATCAGCCGCTTGTGGAACCACTTGGCGTAAGCATGGCCTGCCTCCTGCAAGCCCTTGTCCTTCTCGAACAGGCAAAACCGCATATAGACCGTTTGCGGGAAAGTGATCGTGGCGTCTGCGTGATAGGTGTAATCGCAATATTCGGCGTAATCCGCCTCGCCCGGCTGAACCGCGAGCGGCGTGTAGCCCGAACGGGTCGCGAGATAATGCGCAATCGCGCAGCTTTCGGTAAGGCGGCTCGCGCCATCCACCAGCAGCGGCACCGTGCCCAGCGGATTGATCGCCAGATAATCGGGCGCCAGATAGCGCGGCGGGAATGGCAGGATCTTGAGGTCGATTGCAACCCCGGCTTCTTCCGCAGCCCAGGTTGCGCGCAGGCCGCGTGAACGGGCGCAGGTGTAAAGAACAGGTGTGGTCATGGGGCGAGGCTTAATGCGCTTCGTCCGCGCCCACACCCAGCACTTTATGCAGGACAAAGGCGATCATGCCGCCCAGCACCAGCCCCACGACCGCGCTCAGACCCGCATAGGTCAGCCAGCCCAGCACGCCGCCTGCCGCCCCGCTTGCGCCCGCCACGGCATATTCCGCGCCGTGGACCACATCATAGATCGCATGAAAGCCAACCTCGTGCGTGCCATGCACGATAATACCGCCGCCCACCCACAGCATCGCAACAGTGCCAACCAGCGTCAAAATGGTGAGCAGATGCGGCACGCTGCGCAGCAGGAATGCGCCAAATCCCCGCGCGGCGGCGCTGGCCTGCCGGGTGAGGTGGAGGCCGATATCATCCAGCTTCACAATCACCGCCACCGCGCCATAGACCGCCACTGTCACCGCAATCCCCACCACCGCCAGCACAATGCCGCGCATCACCAGCGTTTCGTCGGCAACTTCATTAAGCGCAATCGCCATGATTTCGGCCGACAGGATCATATCGGTGCGGATCGCGCCTGCCACGCGCTGGTTTTCAAAGGCAACCGGATCGCTGATCTCATCTTCAAGCGTCTGGCCGTGCTTGGCCGCGCCGAGTTTCTCCAGCACTTTTTCTGCGCCTTCATAACACAGGAACGCACCCCCCAGCATCAGCAGCCAGATGATCGCGCCCGGCAGGAATTCCGACAGGATCAGCGCGCCGGGCAGCAGGAACACCAGCTTGTTTGTCATGCTGCCCTTGGCGATCTTCCAGATGATCGGCAATTCGCGCGCGGGGGAAAGACCGGTCACATAGCCTGGCGTTACCGCTGCATCATCGATCACCACACCGGCTGTCTTGGTGCCTGCCTTGCCGGCGGCGACCGCAACATCATCCATCGAAGCGCTTGCCGCTTTTGCAATCACTGCCATATCATCGAGCAGCGCAACCAATCCTGACGGCATGAAAAATGTCCCCTGTGAAGCGCACCAAATGCCCGCTGCCGCGCCCGCACGCAAGCGGATGCTTGCAAAGCTCCCCGAAATCTGTATGGGCACGCCCTTCATCGGGATCCGCCCGGTGATCCATCGAAGAAAGCCGGAGGGGCCCCGTTCGCACCAGCGACGGATCAGCCAGCGATCGGCAGGTAAGTGAAAGGACACGTAGGATGGCGCTCTATGAGCACGTCTTTCTCGCGCGTCAGGACTTGAGCCAGGCTCAGGTTGATGCGCTGGCCGCGCAGGCCACCGAAATCATCGAAGCGAACAACGGCAAGGTCACCAAGGTTGAAACCTGGGGTCTGAAGTCGCTCGCCTACAAGATTGAGCGTAACCGCAAGGCGCATTTCGTGCTGCTCAACATCGAGGCGCCCGGCAATGTTGTCGCCGAACTCGAACGCCAGACCCGCATCAACGAAGATGTGATCCGCTATCTCACCATCCGCGTGGATGAGCATGAGACTGGCCCCAGCGTGATGATGCGCAAGAATGAACGCGAGCGTAAGCGCCGCGATGCCCGTGAGGAGCGTGATTGATGGCCCGCCCGTTTTTCCGTCGCCGCAAGTCCTGCCCGTTCGCGGCCAAGGATGCCCCCAAGATCGATTACAAGGACGTGCGCCTGCTGCAGGGCTTCATGTCCGAGCGTGGCAAGATCGTGCCGTCGCGCATCACTGCCGTTTCTGCCAAGAAGCAGCGTGAACTCGCCCAGGCGATCAAGCGTGCACGCCAGATCGGCCTGCTTCCCTACATCGTGAAGTAAGAGGAGTAAGAGACATGCAAATCATTCTCCTCGAGCGCATCGAAAAGCTCGGCTCGATCGGTGATGTCGTCACCGTGAAGGATGGCTACGCCCGCAACTTCCTGCTCCCGCAGAAGAAGGCCCTGCGCGCCAACGATGCCAACAAGAAGGTGTTCGAAGCCAATCGTGACCGGCTCGAAGCTGAAAACGCCGCGCGCCGCAGCGATGCCGAAAAGCTCGGCGAAAAGGTCGCTGGCGCTGAAGTCGTGCTGATCCGCGCCGCGTCCAACGCCGGCCAGCTTTATGGTTCGGTCAGCGTGCGCGACATGGCTGCTGGTCTGGCCGAACAGGGCCACGATATCGACAAGCGCATGGTTATCCTGGGCGCACCGATCAAGTCGATCGGCATGCACAATGTCACCATCGCGCTGCACCCCGAAGTGCACGTGACGGTGAAGGCCAATGTCGCCCGTTCGGACGATGAAGCCAAGCTGCAGAGCGAAGGCGTCGATGTGCTGGCTGCGATGTTCGAAGATGAACAGCGCGCCATCGAAGAACAGGCCGATGCCACCCGCATCGACACCAGCCTCGAACCGGGCGAAATCCCGGCCGAACTGCTGGACGAGCGCGGCGAAGATTGATCCGGCGGGGCGCCAGTGCGCCTTGGCTGATCCACCAGGACGGGCGCGGGAGGTTAACCCTTCCCGCGCCCTTTTTGTAAACGGAGCCGGCTTTCCAGCCCGGCGAACCTTTGAAACATCACAACAATTAGGATACTGCCCTTACCCATGATCTCGATCCCGAAAATCCTCGAAGAACTCCAGCGCCACTACAACGAGGCTGTCGCCACCTTGCGCGCCGATGTGATCGCCTACGGGCGCGAAGGCGCTGTCCCGCCGCAGCGCAAGCGCGAGGATGGCTCTTACGCCTATCCGCAGCTGACCTTGCATTACGGCGGCAATGGCGGATCGACGGATCGCAGCCGGGCGTTCGGGCGGCTCGAACTGCCGGGCACTTACACCACCACCGTCACCCGGCCCGATCTGTTCGCCGTTTACCTTACCGAGCAGCTGGAACTGATCGCGGGCGAATACGAGATCGACGTGACGGTAACCCGGTCACGGCAGGAAATCCCCTTCCCCTATGTGCTTGATGGCGATGCGGGCGCGGCAATGGCGGGGATCGCGCCGCAGGAAATCGCGCAGCATTTCCCTTCGACCGATCTCGCGCTGATCGGCGATGAACTGGCTGACGGGATCGAGTTTACCGGCGCCGAGGCCATGCCGCTCTCGCTGTTCGATGGGCTGCGCACCGATTATTCGCTGGCCCGGCTGAAACATTATACCGGCACCGAAGTGGCGGATTTCCAGCACTTCATATTGTTTACGAACTATCATCGCTATGTCGATGAATTCGTCAACTGGGGCGCGCAGCAGATCGGGCAGAACGGCTACACCGCGCTCACCGGCGCAGCGGGCCTTGATATCCGCGACCATGCCGAAAACGCCGCCGCGCAGCTTAATGACACCGCCTGGCGCAAGCACCAGATGCCTGCCTATCACCTGATGCGTGAGGATGGGCGCGGGATTACGCTGGTCAATATCGGGGTCGGCCCGTCCAACGCCAAGACCATCTGCGATCACCTCGCCGTGCTGCGCCCGCACGCATGGATGATGATCGGCCACTGCGGCGGGGTGCGCCCGACGCAGAAGATCGGCGATTTTGTGCTCGCCCATGCTTACCTGCGCGATGATCACGTGCTTGACGCAGTATTGCCGCCCGAAATCCCGATCCCGCCGATTGCCGAAGTGCAACTGGCCCTGGCAGGCGCGGCTGAGGAAGTCAGCGGCGTGCAAGGCGCCAACCTCAAGCAGCGGATGCGTACCGGCACGGTCGTCACCACCGATGATCGCAACTGGGAACTGCATTATTCCACTTCGGCCAAGCGGTTTTCGCAAAGCCGCGCGATTGCGGTCGAGATGGAAAGCGCCACGATTGCCGCGCAAGGCTACCGGTTCCGCGTGCCCTATGGCACGCTGCTGTGCGTTTCGGACAAGCCGCTGCACGGCGAAATCAAGCTGCCGGGCCAAGCCAACAAGTTCTACGAGGAAGCGATTGCCGCCCACCTCCAGATCGGCATTGTCGCCTGCGAAAAGCTGCGCGAGGAAGGTGACCGGCTCCACAGCCGCAAACTGCGCGCCTTCAACGAGCCGCCGTTCCGGTAAGCATGCCGAGGGCCGCATCGACCATCAGCCAATTGAAAAAGGGAATGGCGATGATCTCGCACAGATGGCTCGCGGTGGCTGGTCTTGCCGTGGCCGGGCTGATGTTCGTTGGATCGGCGGCAGCGACCGCGCAGACTTATGCGCCTCATGACACCAGCCTGCACAAGGGGCCGGTAGCAGGAAACAGCAATGCGTTGCTGGTACTGGGCACGCCGCACCTTTCGGGAATGCCCGATACATTCACCGCCGAACAATTGGAGCCGGTGCTGGCAAGGCTTGCGGCGTGGAAGCCCCAAGCCATTGCCATTGAAGCCGTTTCCGGCGCGCAGTGCCACTTCATGCGGCAATATCCTGATCGCTATGCGCAAAGCGTCGAAAGCTATTGCGCTGACCTCGCTGCTGCCCAAGCGGCGACGGGGCTTGATGTGCCTGCTGCCACGGCGGCATGGCACAAGGCGCTGGCGCAATGGCCCGGCAGCCCGGCCGCCGCAGACCGGCGGCGCCTTGCCTCGCTGTTCCTTGCCGGCGGTGAAGGCGCATCGGCTCTGGTGCAATGGCTCCGCCTGCCCCAAGCGGAGCGCCGCGCGGGCGACGGGCTGGACGATGCCCTGGTCGCCCAGCTTGAACGCCTGCGGGTGAGGAAGGATGAAAGCATGCTGATCGCCGCCGTTCTGGCGGCGCGCCTCGGGCTTGAGCGCGTCTATGCAATGGACGACCACACTGCCGATGCGTCCGTTCCGGACAGTGTCGCGGCGCGCTACGAGGCTGCGATTACCACGGCATGGAACAACCCTGCCACCCAAAGGCGCATGGCGGATGGCAAGGCATTGGAGGCCGGGCTGGGCACGCCGGGCGCGATGCTGGCCATCTATCGCTACCACAACGGGCCGGATCAGGGCCAACTCATCTATGACAGCGACTTTGGTGCTGCTCTCAACGAGCCGTCAGCCGAGCGCTTCGGGCGGGGCTATGTCGGCTATTGGGAAACCCGTAATCTGCGGATGGCCGCCAATATCCGCGACATGTTTGCGGCCACCCCCGGCATCCGCGGCCTCGTGATCGTCGGCGCATCCCACAAGGCCTATATCGAGAATTATCTCGATCAGATGCACGACATGACCGTGATGGACACGATGGATGTCCTGAAGTAACCCGGCCGAAGGGGGGGGATTTGCTCCCCTACCCCCGCCCCTTGGTCTTGGTATCGCCCGATTTGGCATTGGCTTCGATGAATTCGATGATGGTGCCGGCAATATCCTTGCCGGTCGCGCTTTCGATGCCTTCAAGACCGGGGGAGGAATTGACCTCCATGATCACCGGGCCGTGATTTGACCGCAGCATATCCACCCCGCACACATTCAATCCCATGCGCTTGGCCGCGCGCACCGCGGTGGAGCGTTCCTCGGGCGTGATCTTGATCACTTCGGCGCTGCCGCCGCGGTGCAGGTTCGAACGGAATTCATCGGGCGCCCCTGTCCGCTTCATCGCGGCGACCACCTTGCCGCCCACCACCAGCGCGCGGATATCGGTGCCGCCGGCTTCCTTGATGAATTCCTGCACGAGGATGTTGACGTTCGCCCCGCGAAACGCCTCGATCACGGATTTGGCGCTGCTCATGGTTTCGGCCAGCACCACGCCGATGCCTTGTGTGCCTTCGATCAGCTTGATCACCACCGGCGGGCCTTTGACGGCACGGATGATCTCCTCGGCCTGCTTGGGATCATTGGCATAGGCCGTCAGCGGCAGGCCCAGCCCATGCTTGGCAAGGATCTGCAAGGATCGCAGCTTGTCGCGGCTGCGCCCGATGGCCACGCTTTCGTTCAAGGACCACACGCCGCGCATCTCGAACTGGCGCAGGATCGCAAGGCCATAATTGGTGATCGAGGCCCCGATACGCGGGATCACCGCATCATAGGCCGCAATCGGCGCACCATTGTAAAACACCTGCGGGCGGTGGCTGGCGATATGCACCGTGCAGCGCAAGGTGTTGAGGATATCGAGGCTGTGCCCGCGCGCTTCGGCAGCCTCTTTCAGCCGCTGGTGCGAGTAAAGATTGGCGTTGCGCGCCAACATCGCGATTTTCATGAAGACCCTTTCAAGACCGGTGAACCGGACCATTGTTGTGCCGCGCATTGCGAACCGCCGGATGTTCATACCCGGCCGGAACGCACTCTACCGGCGGCCCGGCCCCATATCCGCATTTCCCGGTGATTGCAGCCATGAATGGCCGCTATCCACCACCATGCGCCGCCGCAGCGCGGTGCGCCCGATCAGCATCGGGAATTGCATCTGGGACCGATCCGCCAGGCTGATTTCCGCCCGGAAGGTGAGCTTACCGATCCTCAGCGGCGTCTTTATGACAAAGCGTTCCTGCTTGTCGCCATTGGACGAGGTGATGCCGCGCAGATCGACCTGCACCGCCTCGCAAAAATGCCGCTCGCCGCCCCAATCAACTGCAAACCGCACGAAACGTTCGCCGCCGCGGCGGAAATCATCGAGCACATGGGCATGGAGCGAGGATGTCCGCGCACCGGTGTCAATCTTGGCAGGGATATGGGCAATGCCGATCTCGGGCAGGCTGACAAGTTCGCGCCAGCCCACCAGCATGAGAGGGCTCGGCCCATTCACGCCGCGAGGAACCGCACCACCGCCTCGCCCAGTTCGGGTTTGGTCGCGCTGTCGAGATGCCCGCCCGGCACGGTTTCGAAAGCCGCATCGGGGATCAGCGCGGCAAGCTCGCTGGCTGAGCCATTGTCGGTATCGCGGTCTCCGCACAGCACCAGCGTGGGCGCGGTGATATGCGCCAGCAGCGCCGGATCAAGATCATCGAACGAATCCAGCAGCAGCCGCGCAGCGATGCGATCAACGCCCTGGCTTTTGAGGAACTGGCGCGAAAGATAGGCGGGATCATCGCGGGTGATGGTGTCGAACTCGTCGATCACCCGGCGGAAAAAGCCCGCGCGCCGCTGCCAGTCGGCAATGCCGGAAAGCCCCATGCCGCAGGCCACCAGACGGCGCGGGGCGAGTATGCCATGCGCGCAGGCATGCAAGGCCGTGCGCGCGCCCAATGAAAAGCCGACGAGATCATATTCGCCTGCCCCCAGCCCAAGATGCTCTACCAAAGCGGCAACATCGCGCACCAGCACGCCTTTGGGGTAAGCCGCCGGATCATGCGGAGCGGCACTGGCCCCATGCACCCGGAAATCGAGCATGATCGCCTCAAACCCCGCCGCGGCAAGGCGGCCTGCGTGGCCCCACTTGATCCAGTTCATGTGGGCCGAGGAAAACAGCCCATGCAACACAATCACCGGCCGGCCCTGCCCTTCGCGGTGCAAGCCAAGCGCCGTGCCATCGAAGGAGCTAAAGTGCGAGAGCGCCGTGCTCATCCCATCCTCACCGGAAAAAGCACTGGGTGCCGGAATAGAGCATGCTCACCGCGTCATTTTCGATAAAGCCGCCGACACTCGGCCCCAACGAGAATTCCTCGCCCAGCGTGCTTTCGGTGATGCGGGCAAAACCGGGAACCTGTTGCGCAGCACCGCGCGCACTGCCGATGCCGACATCGCCATCGGCAAGCCGGATCGTGCCTTTGGCTGCGGTATCGCCATCCTGGGGCCTGCGCCAGTTCCACCCGACAAGGCGTCCCTGCTGGAAATGCACGGCCAGCCCGCCGGGAAAATCGGTGAAATCAATCGGCCCTGCGCCGCATTCGCCATTGCTGGTGCGCCCGGTCGGCTCGCCCAGCGTGCGCGCCAGCGCGCCTTCGACTTCGCTGCGCCCGGCGGCAAAGTAGAAGGCTTCGGCCCCGGCGGCGAGGCCATCAGGGCGCAGGTCCACGATGTTTTCGGCCACCACCACGCCGCCGCCTGCCGCCGCGCCATCGCCTTCGGCAGGGCTTGGCACCGCGCCGCTATCGCAGGCTGCCAGAGCCAGCACCATCACCGCCGCCAAAACAACCCGCATCGCGCTCACCCCTTCTTCAGGTGCCGCCAGGCCAAGCAATTCGGCGATCTGCACTGCGTTCAATGCCGCACCCTTGCGCAGATTGTCGGACACGCACCACAGGGTGAGGCCGTTTTCCACGGTCGGATCTTCGCGCACGCGGCTGACGAAAGTCGCGGCATCGCCCACGCATTCGATCGGCGTGATATAGCCGCCATCCTCGCGCTTATCGACCAGCATGACGCCGGGCGCCTCGCGCAGGATATCCATTGCCTGTTCGGCAGAAATCTCGTTCTCGAACTCGATATTGACCGCTTCGGAATGGCCGACAAACACCGGCACGCGCACGCAGGTGGCGTTGAGCTTGATCTTGGGATCAAGGATCTTCTTGGTTTCCACCATCATCTTCCATTCTTCCTTGGTCGAACCATCATCAAGGAAGCTGTCGATGTGGGGGATCACGTTGAAGGCGATCTGCTTGGTGAACTTGGCCGGTTCGACCGGGTCGCCGACAAAGATTGCGCGGCTTTGGGTGAACAGCTCGTCCATCCCCGCCTTGCCTGCGCCCGAGGTGGATTGGTAGGTTGACACCACCACCCGCTTGATCGTGGCGAAATCA
This sequence comes from Erythrobacter sp., assembly GCA_045377215.1. GTDB lineage: Bacteria > Pseudomonadota > Alphaproteobacteria > Sphingomonadales > Sphingomonadaceae > Erythrobacter. The sequence goes on along the minus strand of JBJIOB010000036.1, from coordinate 130,981 downwards.
TGCAGCGGCTTCAGCGCCACGACCAATTGCGCGGTCGAGCAATTGGGATTGGCGATGATATTGCGGGCGGTGTAGCCATCAATCGCGTCCGCGTTTACCTCCGGCACGATCAGCGGCACATCCGGGTCCATGCGGTAAAGCGAGGAATTGTCGATCACGATGCAGCCCGCAGCCGCCGCCTTGGGCGCGTATTCCTTGGCCGGGGCAGAGCCTGCCGCGAACAGGGCAATATCCCATCCGGCAAAATCGAAATGCTCGATATTCTTGCACTTCAGCATCTTGCCGGTATCGCCGAATTCGACTTCGCTGCCTGTCGAGCGCGGCGAGGCGACGGCGGCAACCTCGTCGCAGGGAAATTCGCGTTCAGCCAGAACCTGCATCATCTCGCGCCCGACATTGCCTGTCGCACCGACGATTGCCACCCGATAACCCACTTGGCATTCTCCTATCACTTCGCAGCTGCGAGATAGCGTGCGCTGGCTCCAGCGCAACCGCTAACCTCGGGCGTGCAGACCTATTCGGCAGGCGGCGTCACCCCATGCGCTGCCAGAAACCGCAGGATAGAGTTCCAGACATGCGGCCCGATTTGCGGCCCGGATACGCGGTGGGTATAGCCGGGATAGAGCATCATCTCGAACGGCCGATTGCCTTCCTGCAGCACGCTGATGAGTTCTGATGAGTTTTCGAACACCACATTATCATCCGCCATGCCGTGGATCAGCAGCAGCGGATCAGTGATCCTGGCGGCATCGGGAATGGCGCTGGCTTTTTCATAAGCCTCAGGCACTTCGCGCGGGTTGCCCATATACCTTTCGGTGTAATGGGTATCGTAAAGTTCCCAGCGGGTCACCGGCGCACCGGAAATCCCGGCGGCATAAAGACCCGGATCAGCCTCCAGCTGTTTCAGCGTCATGTACCCGCCGTAAGACCAGCCATAGATCGCAATCTTGGCCGGATCGACGAAGTCGAGCGTCTTGAGGAATTCAGCACCCGCCTTCTGATCACGCACCTCGGCCCCGCCCATCGCGCGGTAGAGCGGTTGTTCGAAATCGACACCCCGGTTGGCCGAACCGCGATTGTCGAGCTGGAACCAGATATAGCCCTTGTCCACCATCGCCTGCGCCAGCGCCCCGCCCCAGCCCTTGGTCACGGTCTGCGGCCCCGGACCGCCATAATGCTGGAAAAACACCGGATAGCGCTTGCCCGGCTGCATCGCGGGCTTCAGCATCATCCAGTGCAGCGGCGTGCCGTCTTCAGCCGGGATCGTGCCGAATTCGGGCATCACATGGCTGGCGAGGAATGGCGCGTAAGGATGAGCCCCTGCCACCGCGTTCTCCTCGATCCAGGCAACCTGCTTGCCATCGGGCGTCGCGAGATAGGATTGTGGCGGCTGGGCGGGGCTGGAACGGGTGACATAAAGCAGCCGCCCGGCCTCATCCATGCTGGCAGAATTGGTGAAGGCCGGATCGGTCAGCAGTTCGGGCGCGCCCGGCGCATCTAGGCGCGCACGATAAATCTGCTGGGTCAGCACGCCCGCGGTGGCCTGATAGGTGAAAGTGCCCGCCGCCTCGTCAACACCCACCAGCGTGGTGGTGGGCGATGTGCCGCCGGTCAACTGCGTCCACTGGCCGCCCGCAAAGCGATAGAAATGCCCGTAGCCATCGCGTTCAGACCACCACAGCAGGCTGCCATCTTTGAGGAAACGGTAATTATCCGACAGGTTCACCCAGTAATCAGGCCGCGCGGCCTGTTCGGTGAACAGCACCGTGCTTGCGCCGGTTGCCGGATCAACCCGCAGCATGTCGATCCGGGTTTGCGCCCGGTCCTGCCGCTGGACATAGATCGCGGAAGAATCCGGAGCCCAATCGACCCGCGCGACATAGATATCGAGATCAAGGCCGAGATTGACCTTCACCTTGGCGCTGCCATCGGGGTTCATCACGAACAATTCGACCACCGCATTCGCGGTGCCGGCTGCCGGATAGCGTTGATCGAACACCTTGGTGCCCTTGGCCCCGATCGCGGCGCGTGTGACGATGCCAACGGCAGCTTCATCGGTGCGCTGGACGACAAGGCGGCTGTCGTCAGGGCTCCACCAATAGCCTTGCAGCCGCGCCATTTCTTCCTGCGCGACGAACTCCGCCTCGCCCCAGCGGATGGTCTCGCCTTCCTGCGGGGTGACGGGGGTGGCCTCAGCACCCACCGGGCCGACCCACAGCCGACGATCGCGCACGAAGCTCACAAACCCGCCCTTGCTCGAAAGCTTGGGGTTGAGTTCGGTGCCTTCGGTGTTGGTCAGCTGCGTGATCATGCCATCAAGCTTTGCCAGAAACAGATCGCCATCCAGCGGCACCAGCACGCCGCTGCCGTCGCTGGCCCATTGGTAACTGATGATCCCCTTGAGACTGCCGACGCGGGCGCGTTCGCGCTGCATCTTTTCGTCTTCGGACAATTCGCGGCCCGAACCAAGCCGGAGCGAATCCACCAGCATCCGCCATTCGCGGGTCTCGATATCATAGCCCCACAGATCATAGCGTTCGCGCTCGTCCGCGCGGTTTCTCAGCAGGGTGAGATAGCGCCCATCGGGCGAAAGCTTCACTTGCCGCGGCGCAGGGCCATCGAGCCCGGGCGAGGCAAAGACGCGTTCGAAAGACAGCGCAGGAGCCGGCTCAGACATAGCGGCAGTCTCCGCCTGCACCGGTGTTGTCAGACAGGTCGAAAGACACAGGGCAACCGCAGCAAGAACCGAACGCATCCAAAGCTCACCTCGTCATTGCGAGCCGCCACAAGGCGGCGCGGCAATCCAGCTTCAGCGCTTGCCGTTCTGGACTGCTTCCTTGCTTACGCTCCTCGCAATGACGAGAGTTGTTGGCAAGAGCCCGAACGCAAAAAGGGCGGCACCTTGCGGCACCGCCCTTTGATAATGTGCTGGCGATAGAGCCTTACGCCTTGGGGGCGTTCATCTTGCGCTCGACGATGCGCGCGCTCTTGCCGGTGCGGCCGCGCAGGTAATAGAGCTTCGCACGGCGCACCACGCCGCGGCGCACCACGGTGATGCTTTCCACGATCGGCGAATAGAGCGGGAAGACGCGTTCCACGCCTTCGCCAAAGCTCATCTTGCGCACAGTGAAGTTGGAACCCATGCCGCGGTTCGAACGGGCGATCACCACGCCTTCGTAGTTCTGCACACGCTCGCGGTTGCCTTCCTTCACCTTCACGCCGACGCGGACGGTGTCGCCTGCGCGGAATTCTGGGATGTCCTTGCCGGACTTGGCGATTTCTTCGGCTTCAATCTGCTGGATCAGGTTCATGGCCTGTTGTCCTTGGTTTCACGCTGCGCGCCAGAGGCAGGCTGGACCCGAGCGCCCTCATGACGCTCCCACAAATCCGGCCTGCGTAGCCTTGTGTCATGCTCGCTGCTTGACTTGCGCCAAGCCGCGATCTTCGCATGATCCCCTGATCGCAGCACTTCGGGGATCGTGCGCCCTTCCCATGTCTGAGGTCGGGTGTAGTGCGGGTATTCGAGCAAGCCTGTTTCAAAGCTTTCCTCGACCCCGCTAGAGGCCGCGCCCATTACGCCGGGAATGAGCCGAATGCAAGCATCAAGTATGGTGAGCGCAGCCATCTCGCCGCCCGAAAGCACGATGTCGGCAAGGGAGACCTGTTCGATCTCGGGCCGCGCTTCGAACAGGCGTTCGTCGAAGCCTTCAAAGCGGCCGCATAGCATGATGACACCGGGGCCGCTGGCAAGTTCGCGGATGCGGGATTGGGTGATGGGCTTGCCCCGCGGCGTCATGGCGAGAATGGGCCTTCTTCCTCCCCTCCCCTCGGGGAGGGAATCAAGGGGTGGGGGCTCGGCGCTGGCCGTCACACTATCGAGCGCCGCTGCCAGCACATCGCATTTCAGCACCATCCCCGCCCCGCCCCCTGCGGGCGTATCATCGACCGTGCGGTGTTTGTCAGTGGCAAAGTCGCGGATCTGCACCGTCTGGCAGGCCCACTTGCCTTCGGCCAGCGCGCGGCCCGCAAGGCTTGTGCCCAGAGGCCCGGGAAACATCTCGGGATAGAGCGTCAGGATGGTGGCGGCGAAGGTCATGTGCCCGCCCAATCTTCGGCAAAGCCCGCTGCGATCACCATGCGGTTTTCGTCCCACGCCAGCACGGCAGCCGGGATCATCGGTACCATGAAGGTCTTGGGGCCCTTTTCGGGCACCGGATCGCGGGTGATTTCAACAAGGTCAGTCGCGCCGAAATTCTCGATGGCGCACACTTGCCCCACCATTTCGCCCGCATCGGTGACAACCGCCAGCCCGATCACATCGGCGTGATAAAACTCGCCTTCGCCAAGGGGCGGCAGAGCCTCGCGCGCAACAGTCAGCACAGTGCCGCGCAAGCGTTCGGCATCGGCGCGCGAGGTGCTTTCGGCCAGGCGGGCAATCGCGCCGCCCTTGCCATCATCACGCACTTTCAGCAGCGTGAGCGCGCCATCGTTGAACGTCTTGTGCGCGGCCAGCATGGCCACGCCTTCGCCAAACAGCTTCAGGCGCACCTCGCCCGCCACCCCATGCGCGCCCGCAATGGCGGCGAGGGTGACGGGCTTGGTCATGTCCGCAATCAGCCTTCGGTCTGCTCTTCAGCAGCGGCTTCTTCGGCGGGAGCTTCGTCCGCAGCAGGCGCTTCTTCGGCAACCGGAGCAGCAGCAGCGGCCTTGGCTTCTTCCTCGGCAGCGCGCTTGGCTTCTTCGGCCTCAGCGATCTTGGCAGCCTTTTCCTCGGCGCGTTCCTTGGCCTTTTCGCCCGGCTCACCCTTCTTGGGGTTGCTGCGAGCGGCGCGCTCCTTGATGCCGGCGGCATCAAGGAAGCGGGCAACACGGTCAGTCGGCTGCGCGCCAACGCCGAGCCAGTAACGCGCGCGGTCTTCGTTGATCTTCACGCGCTCGGCGCTGTCCTTGGCCAGCACCGGGTTGTAGGTGCCGATCTGCTCAAGATACTTGCCATCGCGCGGGCTGCGCACGTCCGAGACGACGATGCGGTAATAGGGGCGCTTCTTGGCACCACCACGCGAAAGCCGGATTGCAATTGCCATTGTGTTTTACCTTTCGACTATAATCTGTTGAACTTGTGAGAATTACTTTTTGAATTTTGGAGGGCCGCCCAAACCCGGCAGGCCGCCGGGCATACCGCCCATGCCGCCCAAACCGGGCATTCCGCCCGGAGGCATGCCAGGCATACCGCCGCCGCCGAACATCGCCGCCAAACCTTTCAGCCCGCCCATCTTCTTGATCTGCTTCATGGCGCGGGCCATTTCCTGATGCATTTTCAGAAGCTTGTTGACAGTCTGCACATCCGTGCCGCTGCCCGCTGCGACGCGCTTCTTGCGCTTGGCATTGAGCAGTTCGGGGTGGCGGCGCTCTTTCGGGGTCATCGAGGAAATAACGGCTTCGAGATGCACCAGCACCTTGTCGTCCATGCCGCTCGCGGCCATTGCGGCCTTGGCTTTCTTCATGCCCGGCATCATGCCAGCGAGCATCCCGATCCCGCCCATCTGGCGCATCTGCCGCAGCTGCATGGCCAGATCATCAAGATCAAACTTGCCCTTTTCGATATTGCGAGCGAGCTTTTCGGCGTCTTCTTCCTTGATCGTCGCCGCTGCGCGTTCCACCAGGCTGACAACATCGCCCATGCCGAGAATCCGGTCGGCAATGCTGGCGGGGCGGAAGGGTTCGATTTCGTGGAGCTTTTCGCCGGTGCCGGCAAACTTGATCGGCTTGCCGGTAACCGCGCGCATCGAGAGCGCCGCGCCGCCGCGCGCATCGCCATCCATGCGGGTCAGCACAATGCCGGTAAGCGGCACTTCGCTGGAGAAATTCTGCGCGACGTTGACCGCGTCCTGACCGGTCAGGCTATCGACCACCAGCAGCACTTCATTGGGCGCCGAAACGCTGGCGACAGCCTTCATTTCGGCCATCAGCGCATCATCGACATGCAGGCGGCCTGCGGTATCGAGCAGCAGCACATCGAAATTCTGGAGGCGCGCTGATTCCATCGCGCGGCGCGCAATATCCACCGGCTGCTGGCCTGCGACAATCGGGAGCGTTGCCACCTCGACCTGGCCGCCCAGCACCGCAAGCTGTTCCTGCGCGGCGGGACGGTTCACGTCGAGCGAGGCCATCAGCGCTTTCTTGCCGTGGCGTTCACGGATCAGGCGCGCCAGCTTGGCGGTGGTGGTGGTTTTGCCCGAGCCTTGCAGGCCGACCATCATGATCACAACCGGCGGCTTGGCATCGAGGTTCAGCCCGTGCGCTTCGAGCCCGCCCAGCGTTTCGACCAGTTCATCATAGACGATCTTGACGACCTGCTGGCCCGGCGTAACCGAACGCAGCACATCCTGCCCGACCGCCTTTTCAGTGACAGCGTCGATGAAACGGCGGGCAACCGGCAGCGCGACATCGGCTTCGAGCAGCGCAATGCGCACCTCGCGCATCGCATCGCGCACGTCCTGCTCTTTCAGAGCGCCGCGGCCCTTGAGCTTATCGAACACGCCTCCCAGACGGTCGGACAGAGTATCGAACATGATCATCGTCTCCAAACCGGCCGCCACGAGAACGCTCCGCAGCCACCACAAGCGAAAAACGCCGGCGGACGAAACCTCGTCGGCCAGCGTGCGGTTGCACCATGAAACTGTGCGGGTGAAACCGCTTCGTTGACGACCGAAGTCGCCGAATTGTCGAAAATTGGTGGAGCCTAGCGGGATCGAACCGCTGACCTCTACAATGCCATTGTAGCGCTCTCCCAGCTGAGCTAAGGCCCCGCGCCAATTTTCATCGCAACCAGATCGTGATCTCGTTGCGGGAGCCGCCCCTTAAAAGGGGCATTTCCCATTTGCAACCGGTTTTTTCGCCCTGCCCGCAAATCCGCGCAGGGCTGCCAGCCTTGCGCCAGTTGCAGCGCAAGGCATGGCATCACACATCAATTCTCGTCGTCGTCGTCATCACCGCCGGTGGTAACGCCCAGATCATCATCGCCGCCCAGATCAACATCATTGTCGGGCGAATCGCCATCATCGTCGATGTCGATATCTTCCAGATCATCGTCACCGCCGAGATCGGCATCAGCCTCGACCTCAACCTTCTTTTCGGCTTCTTCAAACGGAATCGGCTGCTTGGACTTGAGCACCGGCTCAGGCGTCCAGGTGTTGCCGCATTCGATGCAGGTGACCGGGTCTTCCTTGCCCAGATCATAAAAGCGCGTGCCGCAGTTCGGGCAGGTGCGCTTGGTGCCCCATTCAGGCTTGGCCATTGGTGTTCCTCAGCTTCGGCACTCCCCGCAACAGCAATGGGGGGCCATGAAAATGTAACAGGTGGATCGCGCCAGCGCAGCTTTCAAGAATGTCGGGAGACGGTTTCTTCGGAATCGCAACGCTGGAGCAACTGCGCGGCGCGCCTTGCCAGAAGGGATGCGCGCTGTCAAAGAGCGCGGCCATTTCCCGTAAAGACCTTACCGCCAAGAGGCCTTGCCAGCGCCATGCCTGCCCACACCTTCCAGCCTTCCGGCCCGCTCGGCGGCACCTTGCAGGTGCCCGGCGACAAGTCGATCAGCCACCGCGCGATCATGTTTGGCGCGCTGGCAGTGGGCGAAACGCGGGTGAGCGGGCTGCTTGAAGGCGAGGACGTGATGGCCACCGCTGCGGCGATGCGCGCGGTGGGAGCGCACATCGCCAAGGCAGGCGAGGAATGGCACATCAACGGCGTCGGCGTCGGCGGGCTGTTGCAGCCGCGCGCGGCGCTCGACATGGGCAATTCGGGCACGTCGACCCGGCTCTTGATGGGCCTGATGGCGAGCCACGCGATCACGGCAACCTTCACCGGCGATGCCAGCCTGTCGCGCCGCCCGATGGGCCGGGTGATCGAGCCGTTGAGCCGGATGGGCGCGCAGTTCCACGGCGCACCGGGCGGCACGCTGCCGCTCACCATGCAAGGCGCATCGCCAGCGGTGCCGATCAGCTACCGCCTGCCGGTTGCAAGCGCGCAGGTCAAAAGCGCGGTGCTGCTGGCCGGGCTCAACACGCCCGGCATCACCACCGTGATCGAACCGATTGCCACCCGCGATCATTCCGAACGCATGCTGGCAGGCTTTGGTGCAGAGCTCAGCGTCGAGGAAGTCGCGGGCGAGCGGATCATCACCATCCGCGGCGAGGCGGACCTCAAACCGCAGACCATTATCGTGCCGGGCGATCCGTCTTCGGCTGCGTTCTTTATCGTCGCTGCCCTGCTGGTGCCCGGCAGCGATCTGGTGATCGCAAATGTCGGCATCAATCCGACCCGCGCAGGGTTGATCGCCGTGTTGCAAGCGATGGGCGGCAAGATCGCCTTGTTCAACCAGCGCGAGGTGGGCGGCGAGCCGGTGGCTGACCTCAGTGTGCGGCATTCGGCGCTTACCGGTATCGCGGTTGACCCGGCGATTGCCCCGTCGATGATTGACGAGTTTCCGGTGCTGTTTGTTGCCGCTGCTCTGGCCCATGGCACCACCACCACCACCGGGCTGGAAGAATTGCGGGTCAAGGAATCAGACCGCCTTGCCGCCATGGCAACCGCGCTTGCACTGGCAGGCGCGCAGGTGGAAGAGCACGCCGACGGGCTCACCATCCACGGCACCGGCGGTGATCTCCTGCCCGGCACGCCGGCAGGGGCAAGCGTCGCCACCCTGCTCGATCACCGCATCGCGATGAGCATGGGGATTGCAGGACTGGTAAGCCGCGCGGGCGTGACGATTGATGATACCGCGCCGATCAACACCAGCTTCCCGACTTTCATGGCGCTGCTCGGCAAGGCGGCAGGATCGTGAATACCCCGCTTGACTGGCCCAGCATTGTCGGCCTGTGCGGTACGGCCTGCATCATCGGTGCCTATGCCTATCTGACACTGGCGCGGGCGACCAACCCGTACGTGCTCCACGGCACCAATCTGCTTGGCGCGGGCCTGTTGACCGTGTCGCTGGTGTATCACACCAATTGGGCAAGCCTGGTGCTCGAATTCTTCTGGGCGGCGATTGCCATTGTGGGGCTGGTGCGCGCATGGCAGGGCAAGGGGCAGGGGCGCGGCGCGCAGGCGGAGATTGGGCAATGATCGCACGAGCCATCACCGCACCGCTGCTCGCCATGCTTGCGCTTGGCCCCGCCGCGGCGCTTGGGCAGGAACAGCCTGCCCTGCCCGCCAATCCGGCAGCGGACTGGTCTGTCGCCACCTCGGAACACCGCATCCCGGTTGAAGGGGGCAAGGTCTGGGTCAGGGTCAATGGCAAGATCGGGGAAGGCGCTGCGCCCGTTATCATGATCCATGGCGGGCCGGGCGGCACGCATGTGGGGTTTGGCGGCCTGCTCAGCCTTGCCGATGAACGTGCGGTGATCCTGTATGATCAGCTCGACAGCGGCATGTCCGACCGGCCGGAAAACCCCGCCAACTGGCGCCCCGAACGCTTCGTTGCCGAGCTTGAGGCGATCCGCAAGGCGCTGGGCGTCGAACGCTGGCATGTGATCGGGCACTCATGGGGCTCGGCGCTGGCGCTGGAATATGCTGCCGCCTATCCGCAGCATACCGCGTCTGCCGTGCTGAGCGGCACATTTATCTCCACCCCGCACTGGATCACCGGCACCAACCTGCTGATCCGCGACCTGCCTGACAATGTCGCTGCCACAATCCGCGCTTGCGAAGGGCCCACGCCGCCCGCTGCCAATGTGTGCGAGCCTGCCACCGCTGCCTTCTACGCGGCCTATAATGGGCGCCCCGATCGCCCCGCCCCTTCGCCAGAAGCCCGCGCCTACCGCCTGCGCTATGGCGGCAAGGGGTTCAACGCCGCAGTCTATAACGCCATGTGGGGGCCGACCGAATTTCGTGCCTCCGGCAGCCTTGCGACTTACGATGCCACCCCGCTGCTGGCGCGGGTTGATGGCAGCCGGGTGCTGTTTGTCGTCGGCCAGTATGATGAAGCGCGGATCGACACGGTGCAGGATTTCGCCGCGCTCACGCCGGGCGCGGAACTCGCGGTGGTGCCCGGCGGCAGCCATGCCTTCATTTCGGAACGCACCGAGGTGGCCGAGGCAATCTACCGCGACTGGATGCGCCGGATCGACCAGCGTATCGACGCGCGGGAGGCGGCGAAATGATCATCGCGGTCGATGGCCCCACCGCTAGCGGCAAAGGCACCATCGCCAAGGCACTGGCCGAACGGTTCGGCCTGCCCCATCTGGATACCGGGCTGCTGTACCGCGCAGTCGGGCGGCAGGTCGCGCTGGCGGGCGGCGATCCTGATGATGCAGGTGATGCGCTGGCGGCTTGCGGCTTTCCCGACAGCTTGCTGGAAGACGAGGCGCTGCGTTCGGAAGAATGCGGCAGCCTGGCAAGCCGCGTTTCGGTGCATCCCGCCGTGCGCCGCGCGCTTTACGAACGCCAGCGGGCCTTCGCCTTGCAGGAAGGCGGCGCGGTGCTCGACGGGCGCGATATCGGCACGGTGATCGCGCCCGAGGCCGAGGTGAAGCTGTTCGTCACCGCCAGCGTTCAGGAACGCGCGCGGCGGCGCTGGCTCGAAATGCGCGGGCGCGGCATTGCGGCAGACCTTGCCGCCATCGAACGCGACATCACGGCGCGCGATGCCCGCGATATGGGGCGCAGCGATGCGCCTTTGCTGGCAGCGTCCGATGCGCTCACGCTCGATACCAGCGCCTTTAACCGCGAACAGGCCATCGAAGCAGCGATCGAAGCGGTTGAGGCGCGGCTGGCTTAAACACATCAGCCAGCCTGCCGCCCCGGCCTGCGACTGATGCCTTGGTCAGGGCCGTGTTTCCTTAGGTCTTGGGCAGAGCGTCCGTTCAAGTTTGCGCCGATTACCCTTGCGTTTCCTGCCCCTTTCCCCTAGGCGCTCGGCCGTTCCGGTTGCCTTTTGTGGTGGCCGGAACCTTCGCCTTGGCATCCGGCCTTGCGGAGATTGTCGGCCTCTTGCCCTGTCAGCCTTCGCAATGGTGCGCAGGAGACAGTTTAAGACCCCGGAAAAACCGGTGGCCGGTAACACAACGAACACAGGATTGACCTGACCTATGGCGACTTCGCCCAACCCCACCCGCGCCGATTTCGAGGCGATGCTCAATGAACAACTCGGCGGCGCTGCCGACGGCGGCTTTGAAGGCCGTGTCGTCAAAGGCACTGTGACCGCCATCGAAAATGGCTTTGCCATCATCGACGTCGGCCTGAAATCCGAAGGCCGCATTTCTCTCAAGGAATTCTCGCGCGGTGATGATGATCACGGCCTGACTGTCGGCGGCGAAGTCGAAGTCTTTGTCGATCGCGTCGAAAACGCCGATGGCGAAGCCATGCTCAGCCGCGACCGCGCCCGCCGCGAAGCTGCCTGGGACAAGCTCGAAAACGAATTCGGCGAAGGCAAGCGGGTCGAAGGCCGCATCTTCGGCCGCGTCAAGGGCGGCTTCACTGTCGATCTTGATGGCGCCGTCGCCTTCCTGCCCGGCAGCCAGGTCGATATCCGCCCCGTGCGCGACGTTACCCCGCTGATGGACGTGCCGCAGCCCTTCCAGATCCTCAAGATGGATCGCCGCCGCGGCAATATCGTGGTGTCGCGCCGCGCCGTGCTCGAAGAAACCCGCGCCGAACAGCGCAGCGAACTGATCAATGATCTGGTCGAAGGCCAGATCATCGACGGCGTGGTCAAGAACATCACCGATTACGGTGCCTTCGTGGATCTCGGCGGCATCGACGGCCTGCTGCATGTCACCGACATGAGCTACAAGCGCGTCAATCACCCCAGCGAAGTGATCGCCATCGGCGATACAGTGAAGGTGCAGATCGTCCGTATCAACCAGGAAACCCAGCGCATCAGCCTCGGCATGAAGCAGCTGGAGAGCGATCCGTGGGATGGCGTGGCTGCCAAGTATCCGGTGGGCGCGAAGCTTTCGGGCATGGTCACCAACATCACCGAGTATGGCGCCTTTGTCGAACTGGAACCGGGCATCGAAGGCCTTGTCCATGTCAGCGAAATGAGCTGGACCAAGAAGAACGTCCACCCCGGCAAGATCGTCAGCACGTCGCAGGAAGTAGATGTGATGGTGCTTGAAGTCGATAGCGACAAGCGCCGCATCAGCCTTGGCCTCAAGCAGGCGCAGCGCAATCCGTGGGACGAATTTGCTGAAAAGCATCCCGTGGGCAGCGAAGTCGAAGGCGAAGTCAAGAACGCGACCGAATTCGGCCTGTTCATCGGTCTCGATGGCGATGTCGATGGCATGGTCCACATGTCGGATATCGCATGGGGCATTTCGGGCGAAGACGCGCTGGCGCTCCACCGCAAGGGTGAAATGGTCAAGGCGATCGTGCTCGATGTCGATGTCGACAAGGAGCGCATCAGCCTCGGCATGAAGCAGCTCGAAAAGGGCGCGCCTTCGGCTGAAGGTGCCTCGACCGGCGGCAGCTTGCGCAAGAACCAGACGGTGACTGTCACCGTGCTTGAAGTGCGCGACGGCGGCCTCGAAGTGCAGGTGGGCGAAGATGGTGCCACCGGCTTCATCAAGCGCAGCGACCTTGGCCGTGACCGCGACGAACAGCGCCCCGACCGCTTCCAGGTCGGCAGCAAGATCGATGCGATGGTGATCGGTTTCGACCGCTCGAAGAAGCCCAACTTCTCGATCAAGGCGCGTCAGATCGCCGAAGAAAAGGAAGCCGTGGCGCAGTTCGGTTCCTCGGATTCGGGCGCTTCGCTCGGCGACATTCTTGGCGCCGCGCTGAAGAAGGGCCAGGAATAAGCTCAAGGGGCGCGCGCCTTCGGGCGAGCGCGACCACAAACACGGCAAGGCCCGCCTGTCATGCGACAGGCGGGCCTTTTCCTTTGGGGCCAAGCGGCGTAAGGTCACCCCCATGCTTACCGTTCATCAATTCGCCTGCCTGTCGGACAATTACGGCTATCTGCTGCACGATACCGCCAGCCACGAAACCATTGCCATCGACACCCCCGATGCGACCGCCTATTTGCGCGAGGCCGATCAGAAGGGTTGGCGCATCACCCAGATCTGGAACACCCACTGGCATCCCGATCACGCAGGCGGCAATGCGGCCATTCAGGAGGCTACCGGCTGCACCATCACCGGCCCTGCCGAAGTTGCGGGCAAGTTCCCGGTTGATCGCATCGTCGCCCATGGCGACACCGCGCTGATCGGTAGCGAGGCGGCTGAGGTGGTCGATGTCTCAGGCCACACCAATGGCCACATCGCCTATCATCTGCCGCAGGCCGGCATCGCCTTTGTCGGCGATGCGGTGTTTGCGCTGGGCTGCGGGCGGATGTTCGAGGGTGAGCCAAAGCAGTTCTGGGCGAGCCTTTCGCGCATCAAGGCATGGCCAAAGGAGACACTGCTTTACTGCGCGCATGAATATACCGCATCCAACGCCAAATTCGCGCTCCATGCCGATCCCGATAATGCCGCACTGGCAGCCTATGCCGACGAGATCGCCGCCAAGCGTGCGAAGGACGAATGGACGGTGCCGACCACGCTTGAACGCGAGCTTGCCACCAATCCGTTCCTGCGTGCTGATGATGCCGCGATGATGGCCAAGTGGGGCGGCGCGGTGCCGCACGAAACCTTCGCGGCGCTCAGGGCAGCGAAGGACAATTTCTGATCTTTCAGAGCGTCATTGCGAGGAGCCGCAGGCTCCGTGGCAATCCAGAGCCTGGTGCGGTCCGCACTGGATTGGTTGGCCAAGGCCAGCTGCGCTTCCGCTTCGCTCGCAATGACGAGAAAAGCTAATGCAAGCACTCGTTGTTACGCACCTTTCGCCCGATCTTGCGGGTGTTGCCCTCGCCGATATCCCCGCCCCCGCCCGCAAACCCGGCGAAGTGCTGGTGGCGGTGCGCGCCGCCTCGCTTAATTTTCCCGATCTCTTGATGACGCGCGGGGAATACCAGTTCAAGCCGCAGGTGCCCTTCACCAGCGGGCTCGAATTCGCGGGCGAAGTGCTGGAGGCAGACGGCGATAGCGGCTTTGCCCCCGGTGACAGGGTGATGGGCGGCAACAAGACCGGGGCCTTTGCCGAAATAGCCTGCGTGCCTGCCGACAAGCTCTCACCCATGCCGCGCGGCATGGATTTCCCGCAGGCAGCGGCGATGGGGGCGGCCTATTCCACCGCTTACACCGGGCTCGTCGAACTCGGAGCCTTGCGTGAGGGTCAGTGGGTGCTCGTCCATGGCGCAAGCGGCGGGGTGGGCCTTGCTGCCTGCGACCTCACCCGCGCGCTCGGAGCCAAGGTCATCGCCACCAGCGGCTCACCTGCGAAGGCGGCGCGGATTACCGCCCTCGCCCGGCCCGATGCCGTGATCACCGCCGAAGGGCGCTTTCGCGATGAGATCGCCGCAATCACCGGCGGCGCGCTGGCCGATATCGTGTTCGATCCGGTGGGCGGCGACGTCTTCGACGAATCGACCCGCTGCGTCGCCTTCGGCGGCAAGCTGATCGTGGTCGGCTTCACATCAGGCCGGATCGCCGAGGTTTCCACCAACATCCCTTTGATCAAGGGCTTCAGCATCGTCGGCCTGCGCGCCGGGGAATATGCCCGCCGCTTCCCGGATCGCGGGCACGCGATTGGTCAGGCGATCAGGGAGCTGGCTGAAGCAGGCGCGATAAGCCCCGCCATCGACCGCAGCTTGCCACTGTCCCACTGGCGCGAGGGCTTTGCCGCGATGGCGCGGCGCGAGTTGGTGGGCAAAGTGGTGTTTGTGCCGGGTGCCTGAATGCACAAAAGGCGACCCGCCAAGGGCCGCCTTTTGCGATGTAACAGCGATCAAGCGCGCTTACAGCGAGGCGATCACCTCATCGGCGAGCGTCTTGTCTGCCGCCGCATCATGCTTGGCCGCGATCAGCTTGGCCGAAGCAGCAGCCGCCGCAGCAACCACCTTGGCCTTGACCTCGGCAACCGCTTCACGCTCGGCCGCGCCGATCTTGTCTTCGGCCATCTTCTGACGGCGCGCGACCATCGCCTCGCTATCGGTCTTGGCTTTGGCGACCAGTGCATCGGCTTCGGCCTGAGCGCCTTCGCGCATGGCGGCGGCATCTTTTTCCGCCGCTGCAATCTTGGCCGCATATTCATCACGCAAGCCTTCGGCTTCGGCACGCAGCGCCTTGGCCTCATCAAGCTGGCGCGCGATTTCGGCAATCTTGCTGTCCAGCCCGCCAGTGATCATGGCCGGAACCTTCTTCCACACCATCACCGCGATAAGCAGCAACATGGCCAGGCCAACCCACTGGTAGCTGTCAAGCCCCAGTGCTGCGGGTTCAGCGTGCCCATCCGCCGCGCTGGCGAGCATCACGAGAATATCAGCCATGAGCCAAAGCCTCCTTCACAGCGGAGCGCGCAGTGCGCTTGTCAACCTTGGCACCGGCAAGGCGGGCCACAATGTCCTGCGCAGCCTCGGCGGCGACGCCTTCGATCTCGGCCATGGCGCTGGTGCGCGCGGCGGCGATCTCGGCTTCGGCCTCGGCAATGCGGGCATCGATCAGCCCTTGCGCGGCGGCAAGCTTGCCTTCGGTTTCCTTGGCCGCCTTGGTCTTGGCCTCGGCGATGACGGCTTGCGCAGCGGCACGGTTTTCCGCCTCGCGCTTTTTCCAGGCTTCTTCCTGCGCATTGGCCGCATCGCGTGCCGCCTGCGCAGCCGCGATGTCGCCCGTGATCTGGGCATCGCGCAGTTCCACCGTGCCCATGATCTTGGGCACCATGCCCATGCCGATCACGAAAAAGGTGAAGCCGAAAAAGATCAGCAGCCAGAACACCTGACTGGCGTAGGTATCGGCAAGCTGGGCTATCTGGGGCATGAGCGCTCGGGTTCCATCAACAGGGAAAATCACGCACCGGGGGCAAGGCGATCACATGACTCGCCCGGCCCCGCAGCGCGCAAGACGTCTTAGGCAACGAAGATCAGGATCATCGCCACGACGAAGGCCAGCAGGCCCAGAAGTTCGGCGGCGGCGAAGCCGATGAACAGACGGCCCTGCTGGCCATCAGCGGCACCCGGATTGCGCAGTGCGCTTTCGAGGAACGAGCCGAACACATTGCCCACGCCAATGGCGGCCATGCCGGCGCCGATGGCTGCAAGACCCGCACCGACGAGCTTGGCTGCTTCTGCTTCCATTTTGAAAAACTCCTTTGGGATAAAACTGTTAGATTAAAGAGGTAAGAAACTCAGTGAAGGTGCTCAGCATCATTGATGTAGAGCGAGGTGAGCAGGGCAAAGACATAGGCCTGAATGCCTGCCACCAGAATTTCAAGCGCGCTGATCGCCACCATCAGGGCAAAGCTGGGAATGCCCACCAACACGCCGATGCCAAGGCCAGCATTGGCCCCGTCGATCACGAAGCTGGAGAGCACCTTCAACAGGACGTGGCCCGCCATCATCGCCACGAACAAGCGCAGCGCGAGGCTGAAGGGGCGGATCAGGAAGGAGAAGAATTCGATCAGCGCAATCGGCAGGATCATCGGCGCAGGCGTGCCATGCGGCACGAACAGGCTGAAAAAATGCAGGCCATGCTTGCCAAAGCCCACGATCAGCACAATCGAGAAGCTGAGGATCGCCAGCACGCCGGTGACGGTGAAATGGCTGGTGAAAGTAAAGGGATGCACCCCGAACAGGCCAATCGGGAGCAAGCCCAAAAGGTTCGCAAACAGGATGAACATGAACAGGCTGAAGACATAGGGCACGTATTTGCGCCCTTCCTTGCCCACGTTGGCCTCGAGCATGTCGTCGATGAAAGTGGTGAAGCTTTCCACCGCCATCTGCCAGCGACCGGGCACCAGCTGGCGCTTCATGCCGCCCGCGACGAATACCCACAGCAACACGGTCGCAATCGCCATCCACAGCGCGGAATTGGTAAACGCGATGTTGTAGCCGCCAATCGCCCAGTCCGAGCCGAACAACGGCTCGATCTGGAATTGCTTCATCGGATCGACCTTGCCTTCGGAGGCTGCCACGATTTCAATCCCTGTTAATTGCATGAAACGCGCCCTCGCGTAGCATCCGAGCAAAGCGCCCCGTCAGGAGCCATCCTTGTCCTCGTCAGCTGCGCTCTCAGGACGCGTCTGAGCCGCACGAATGATATTCCTGAAGGCAACGATGATCCCGAAGGTCAGCATCACCAACAGGCCCCAGGGCGATGTTCCGGCAAAGGCGTCAATCACCCAGCCAATCACAAAGCCGCCGAACAGCCCGCCCAGAAGATCGGCCAAAACCCGGTTGCCAATGCGGTAATCCGCGTTCGCCCCGTCATTTTTTGGCCGGTTGCGCATCTCCTCACGCTCGCGCGCGGCTTTAAGCCGCTCCTCGAGCGCAGTCATCCGCGCATCTTCGGCAACAGGCCCCGGGGCGGGTTCATCATCGCTCATGCCAAACTCCTTTACAGGCGCACGGGCAAGCGCAAATGAGGTGCCCGCCAAGGGCGCCGCCCCCTTAGAAGGGGGCAAATGGCAAGTCAACCGTGGTGCTTGCAGAAAGCTTCGCATCTGCACAAGACATGATGCACGCAGCGCAGCACCGCTGGCGCAGCCACCTTACGGACAGCGCGGATCACGCTCGGGCGCGTCGCCGGTGCGGGCCTTCCACTTGCCTTCAGGCGTGCGATACATCTCGCCCGGAACGGTGCGCAAGATCGCCTGACAGCCGGAGGTCAGCGCATAGGCTTCCAGCGTGACCTTGTTTTCGGTGGCCTTGGCGGAATAGATCTCGCGGCGCTTGATATTGATATCATCGACCAGCTTTTTCAGAGTGGTGGTGGGCGCAACCACAATGCCGAGATAGCCGTCGGGCTGTTCGCCGATCTCACCCTTGGCGCGGGCATTGGCATAGGCGGGATCACGTTCGGCCAGCGCAGGCGCGGCAAACAGGCCGATTGCCAGCAGCGCAGCAAGCGGGGCGGCCTTGAATGGATTGAACATGTCTTGTCCTCCCAGATAGTTGATCGCAGCACCAAGGGCAGGATCAGAAAATGTCTGAATTCTCGTCAATCGTGTTGGCTGCGTCTTCGGCGAGCCGGTAAATCACTTCCTGCCGGATGTTGATGTTAAGCTCGATCACAATCGGTTTGTCCGGCGTCTGGATGTTGATGCAGCCCGAGGCGAAACCCCCGGCCAGCACCACACCAAGCGCCGCCCTGATGCATGTGCGCTGCACCTTGCGGCCTGTTGGCGCATGGCCGGGCCTTGCCAAACGGCCTTGCCATGCGCTGATATCGGAAACACTCATGGTCGATCCTCGCTTTCAGGAGGTTGAACGGAATTGTCGGCCGGGCGCAAGGCTGGCGGCGTGTTGGGGGTGAAGCGGCCGTTCTCCAGCTTGATCAACCCGCGATCCACCGGATTGCCAAGGTAGCTGACATCAAAGAACGAACGCACCACGGTGGACAGTTCAAAGAAGCTCTCCGCCTTCACGTTGACCCGGAACTGGATCGGCAATTTGGCAAGGCGGCGGGTAATCAGATTGCGGCTGGTGCCCGCGCCCTGCCTGATCCCGTCGAACTGGAACTTGCTGATGATCTCGCCCGTCAGGCTGCCATCAAGCACCACATTCATGGCGCGGTAATCGAGGCTGCGCAGTGCGCGGAACGCGTAATTGCTGATCGTGCCCATATCTTCATAGGTCAGATCGCCGACATAGGCGACATTGCCGCCCGGCGCCCGCGCCTGCAGCAGGCCGTTTTCGATCCGGCCATTGCCGCTGGCATCGAACACGATCGGCACTGTCCCGTCGAATATGCCGGTAGCGCCCAGATTGGTCAGCTCCATCTCGGCAATGAACACCGCCGCATCAAGCCCGGTAATCTCGAAGACATAGCGTTTTTCCGATGGCCGCCCGAAATCGAGCATGACGGGACGCAGCGCCAACGCGCCGCCCATAAAGGGCCAGCGCGCATCGCCAAGGCTGATCCGCGTGCCATCGGTAAGGGCAAAGCGGATGCGGCCGTCGAGCACTTCGATCCCGGTATTGATCGAAGCCACCTCAAGCCGCTGATCTGGCGCGGTGGTAAGGCCGAGCAAGTCGGTGAAGACGATCTCGCCCTTAAGGCCTTTGACCGGGCCGAAAGCAGCGGCAAAATCAAGACTATCGGTGCGGAAGCGGCCATTGCTGGTCACCTGATCGCCGTCCCACATGATCCGGCCCGCGCCGCTCACCGCACCGCGCGCCGATGCCACCACGCCCTTGGCAAGATAGGTGAGGTTTTCCACATCCAGCGCGGGGCCGAAGGTGAGATCTGCCACCCGGATGTCAGCGCTTCCGGCGGCGGCGGCCAGATCATGCGCCAGACTGAATGTCGCCACCTGCTGGGCTGATGCCGGATGGTGGAGCGCTGCCGCAGCGGTGATATCATCGCCTGCGAGCCGCAGGATAGCGCCCTTGCCCGCAAGGGGTTCGAAGCGCGGCTGGCCGGTCGTGCGGTCGGTAAGCCGGAAGCTCGCCTCGGAAATCGCCAGCACGCCATCATCAAAACGCCAGCGCCCCTGCATCGCGTCAAGATCAAGCGGCACATCGGCAAGGCCCGCGGCCCCGCCGGTAAATTCGCCCTCGGACACAGCGCCAAGCTTGCCCGTCACGCTTGCGAGCGCAAGGCGGGTGGCCGCGCTGCCTTCGCCAAGCTGCACATCAACGCCCTCGATGGCGAGCGCTCCGGGATAGCGCAGCACCGCGCGTGCTGCGGCGATTCGCGCAGGTGTGCCGCCCATGGTGCCCGCCAGATCGAGCCGCGAGGTTTCGGCTGCAACCTCCAGCGTATCTGCATAGCGCAGCATCGCAGACGCACCGCGCGCCGGGCACAGCGAAAGGCTGCGCGCGGCCAATTCCAGCCCGCCTGCTGCCAATCCGGTAAAGCGCAGCGCCGCACAGCGCGTGCCGAGCGCCAGTCCGGTGGCCGCGCCCCAGCGCCCTTCGAGCGGCAGTTCCAGCCCGGTAATCCGCCCGCCCGGCACCGCGCCGCTGGCTGCCAGCAGGCCGGAAAAGCGGTAAGCGCCGCCCGGCGCGCTTGCCACCGTCAAACGCGGGATCGCAAGGCGGCTGCCGCCTGCCTGATAATCGGCCATCGCAAGGCGCAGCGCAAAGCCGCCGCCATCATCCTGCACAATCCGCCCATTGAGGCGCGGCAACCCGGCCCCGCCGGTGAGAAAATTGCCGCGCCGCGCGCCGATGCCGCCTGCGCCAAGGCTCCAGTTGACCTGCGAGAGCGCAAGGATCGCTTCGCCCGTGCCGCTGCGCAAGGTTGCCTGCGGGATCACCAGGCGGATGTCATCGCCCGCCGCCCGCACCACCGCCTCGCTGGTAAAATCCGCCCCGGCCAGCGCTTTTCCAAGGCTGCTGCCGAACTGCGCCAATAAGGGTTCGGCCAAGGTGCCGGCCGCGCCGCGCCGCGCTTCGGAAAGCGCGCCCGTGACCAAATTGCCCAGCGCAATGTCGCGTGCCGCCAAAGTACCGCGCCATTCGCTGCGCTCTGCTCCGCTCAGCGCGCGCCAGCTGCCCTTGGCACTGGCAGAGGCGATGCTGGTCTCCGCCACTGTGAGACCGCTCAGCACGAGATCATGCTCCACCACCACGCCCTTGGCCGAAGACGAGACCCGCGCCGTGCCGCCAAGCCGTTCGGTCGCGTTGCCGCCCGCCCCCAGCCCCAGCACTGCCATCCGGAAACGGCCTTGCATTTCATCGAGCGACTGGCTGAAACTGATCGCACTGCCGATATCCGCCCGCGCCATGGCAGCGCCTGCACAGCGCAATCCGGCAAGCCGCAGCGGCCCGCTCAGGCTCACCATCCCCTTGTCGGTGGTGAGCGTGCCGAACACGCTTGCCAGTTCGGCCCGGCAGTAAGGCGAGCCAAGGCCGGGTGAGACCATCGCCAGCACCCCGGCAAAGCCATCATCCAGCCTGCCTGCCCCATCCAGCTTGGCGCCAAGAACGCCCAGATCGCTGTCGATACGGGCGCGCGCGTCATTGAGAGCGATATTCAGCGCAGGCAGGCGCGCAGGCTCATCACTTTTGGCAAAAACCAGCGGATCGAGCGCGCCAAAACTCAGTTTCCCGCCATAATAGGTGCCAAACACCCGCGCCTTGTCGATCACCACCCGGTTGACGGCAGGCCCCAGCAGACCGAGCCCGATTTCCACCACCACGCGGTCAGCCGTCAGATCGGGCGCAGCCGGATCGCCCACCACCAGATCGGCAATCACCTGCCGCGACGGCGAAATCTCCACCAGCGTGTAACGCGCGGCCACGCCTTGCTCGGCAAGGTAGGAATCAATCAGATTGCCGACAATCCGTTCGCGCCCGAGCCAGCTTGCGCTGCCCGCGATCAGCAGCAGCAGCGCGCACACCCAAAGCACCCGGTAACGCCGGCGGCGCGGCGATGCGGCAGGATCATCTTGCACAGGCGCGTCGGCAGGCTCCATCGGACGGGACACTTGCAAGCAAGTGTGCGCAAAGGCAATGAAGCAATGGGAAATGTGGTGGCAAAGGGTCGCACTTGGCAGGAGATGAAGCGAGTTTCGATTTTCCCGCGCCTGTCCCCGGCCACGGGGCTAGCACGGCGGCGGCCAAATCGGATAGCGGCAAGAATGCCGGATCAGGCCATCGTGCGCGCCTGCGCGAACGGCTGCTGAAAGGCGGGGCCGAAGCGCTCGCGGATTACGAAGTGCTCGAATACCTGCTTTATGCCGGCAATCCGCGCGGCGACACCAAACCGCTCGCCAAGGCGCTGATTGCGCAGTTTGGCAATCTTGCAGGGGTGCTCAACGCCGATCCGGCTGCGCTGTGCCGGGTCAAAGGCATGGGCGAAACCAGCGCTGCCGCGCTGAAATCCGTGGCGCTCGCCGCGCGGCGCATGGCGCGCAGCGAAGTGATCGCCAAGCCGGTGCTGGCAAGCTGGCAGGCGCTGATCGATTACCTCGCCATCGACATGGCGCATCTGACGGTGGAACGGGTGCGAATCCTCTATCTCGATGCGAGGAACCGGCTGATTGATGATCATCACCTCAGCGATGGTTCGATTGACGAGGCCGCGATCCACCCGCGCGAAGTGATCCGCCGAGCGATGGACTTGGGCGCGGCTGCGCTGATCCTCGTCCACAATCACCCCAGCGGCAATCCCGAGCCGAGCCGGGCCGACATCCAGATCACCCAGCGTATCGCCGAGGCCGGGCGCTTGCTTGGGGTGACAGTTCACGATCATGTCATCATCGGGCGCGAAGGCCATGTCAGCTTGCGTGCCAAGGGCCTTATCTGATGATCGCGCGGCGGCGCCCCCTTGCCATCCGGCGCCCGGACGCATAGCGGCAGCGCGAATTTCACCGCTTCATGCCTGAAGGACGCCCGCCATGGTCCCCCGTTATGCCCGCCCCGCGATGACTGCCTTGTGGGAGCCGGAAGCGAAATACCGCATCTGGTTCGAGATCGAAGCCCACGCCACCGAAAAGCTGGGCGAGCTTGGCGTCGTGCCGCCGACTGCGGCCAAGGCGTTGTGGGACTGGTGGGCAACCAACCCCGCCATTGATGTCGCCGCCATCGACGCCATCGAGTCCGTGACCAAGCATGATGTGATCGCGTTTCTCACCTGGGTGGCCGAACAAGTCGGCGATGAGGCCCGCTTCATGCATCAGGGCATGACATCCTCCGACGTGCTCGACACCACGCTGGCGGTGCAATTGGCGCGGGCGAGCGATATTCTGATCGCCGATCTCGACGCGCTGCTTGCCGCGATCAGGACGCGCGCGGAAGAACACAAATATACCCCTACCATCGGGCGCAGCCACGGCATTCATGCAGAGCCCGTGACTTTCGGGCTGAAGCTCGCGCAGGCCTATGCCGAATTTGCCCGCTGCCGGGCACGGATGGTCGCTGCCAAAGCCGAAATCGCCACTTGCGCGATCTCGGGCGCGGTCGGCACCTTTGCCAATGTTGACCCGGCCGTCGAAGCCCATGTTGCCGGGAAACTCGGCCTCGCGGTCGAGCCGGTCAGCACCCAGGTAATCCCGCGTGATCGCCACGCGATGTTCTTTGCCACGCTTGCCGTGATCGCGGGCAGTATCGAACGGCTCGCGGTGGAAATCCGCCACTTGCAGCGCACCGAAGTGCTGGAGGCCGAGGAGTATTTTGCGCCGGGGCAGAAGGGTTCTTCGGCCATGCCGCACAAGCGCAATCCGATCCTCACCGAAAACCTGACCGGGCAAGCGCGCATGATCCGCGCCTATGCGCTCCCGGCGCTCGAAAATGTCGCGCTGTGGCACGAACGCGATATCTCGCATTCCTCGGTCGAACGCTTCATCGGGCCGGATGCCACGATCACGCTGGATTTCGCGCTAGCGCGGCTTACGGGTGTGGTGGAAAAGCTGCTGATCTATCCTGAACGCATGCAGAAAAACCTCGATAGCATGGGCGGCCTTGTCCATTCGCAGCGCGTGCTGCTGGCGTTGACGCAGGCAGGGGTCAGCCGCGAGGATGCCTATGCGCTGGTGCAGAGGAACGCGATGAAGGTGTGGGAAAGCGGCGGCGCGCTGTCGCTGCTCGATCTGCTCAAGGCCGATACCGACGTGACCGCTGCCTTGCCGACTGAGGTGCTGGAGGAAAAGTTCGATCTCGCCTACCATTTCCGCCACGTCGATACCGTGTTCGCACGGGTGTTTGGCTGAGGCCCTGCACCCCAACTGGACTCTGCGCGCAAAACGCCTAGTTTTGCACGCTCTCACGCAGCATTCGAAGGAACACGCTGTTTGGCTGTCATACGCACCATTGCCTGGATCGCGCTCGTCTGCGGGCTGCTGATCTTCTCGTTCTACAACTGGCGCCCGGTCGAAGTGACGATCTGGGAAAATCTGGTGCTGGAAACCAAGGTGCCGGTGCTGCTGGTGCTGGCCTTCCTGATGGGCTTTGTGCCGCTGTTTGCCTATCACCTCAGCGTGAAATGGGCCTTGAAGCGGCGGGTGCGCAATCTGGAAAATTCGCTGAAAACCCTGGCGACTTCGCGGCGCAGCGATGCACCGGCGGGCGGCGACGGCGCGCTGATCCCGATGACTGCCAGCGCCGGCGACAGCCGGAAGCCCGAAACCCCCGACAGCACGCCCGATGGCGGCGCTGATGGCGGCGGCGATGGCGGCGGCGATGGCGGAGGCGGCGACTGATGAGCAATCCGATTTATCTGGCGCTGGATGTGCCGCAGATCGAACCGGCCAAGGCGCTGGTCAACAAGGTCAAAGGCCATATTGGCGGGGTCAAGCTGGGGCTTGAATTCTTCTGCGCCCATGGCAGCCACGGCGTGCATGAAATCGCGCATCTCGGCTTGCCGATCTTTCTGGATCTCAAATTCCACGACATCCCCAACACGGTCGCAGCCGCGATGCAGGCGATCCATGTCTATGAACCCGCCATCGTCACCGTGCATGCCAGCGGCGGGCGCGCGATGATGGAAGATGCCAAGGCGGCGGCTGCCGAAGGGTGCAAGGTGGTGGCTGTCACCATGCTCACCAGCCTTGATGCAGGCGATCTTACCGCCACCGGGGTCTATGGCAGCGCCGAGACGCAGGTCATGCGGCTGGCCGAACTCGCCCATGCCGCAGGGCTCGACGGGATCGTGTGTTCGGGGCAGGAAGTCGGCATGGTGAAAAAGTCGTGGAAGGATGGCTTCTTCGTCGTTCCCGGCCTCAGGCCCGCCGGAAACGGGACGGGCGATCAGAAGCGGGTCGTCACGCCCGCACAGGCGCGCAACAATGGCGCGAGCGTGCTGGTGATCGGCCGGCCGATTGCCCGCGCTGAAGACCCGCTCGCCGCCGCCCGCGCGATCGAGGCGACGCTTTGAGCGCGAGCCGTGGCTGATCACGCCACCCCCAATCTGCCGTCGCGCGATTTCGGCGCCACCGCGGCGTTCTATGCCGCGCTGGGGTTTGAACAGGATTACCTGTCGGACGGCTGGATGATTCTGGCGCGCGGGGAAGCGACGCTGGAATTCTTCCCTTTTCCCGATCTTGATCCTTATCAGTCATCCTTCAGTTGCTGCCTCAGACTTGATGATCTGCCTGCGATGATGGCGCAAGTGAAGGCCAGCGGCGTGCCTGATGCCCGCCAAGGCATTCCGCGCTATCATCCGCCCCGGCTTGAAGACACAGGCCTCACGATTGCCTATCTGATCGACCCCGACGGCACGCTGCTGCGCCTGATCCAGAACGATTGAGCTACCGGCCCGTCCGATGACGATCACCCCCGCCACCCCCGCCGATGCGCCCGCATTGAAAGACCTGCTGGAGGCCGCCTATCGCGGCGATACAGCGCGGCGCGGCTGGAACCACGAGGCGGATATTCTCGACGATGAACGCATCGCTCCGGGCGAGCTTGAGGCCATGCTCGCCGATCCCGCCATCACGATCCTGACCGCACGCGATGGCGGCAATCTGATCGGCTGTGTCGCGGTCACCTGCAAGAATGCTGACCTCGGCTATCTCGGGATGCTGTGCGTGCGGCCGACCTTGCAATCGGCAGGCCTCGGTCGGCGCTTGCTCGATGCGGCAGAAGATCATGCCCGCGCGCGCGGTCTCACTGCGATGGAAATGACAGTGATCGACAGCCGCGACGCGCTGATCGCGTGGTATGTCCGGCGCGGTTATGCGCTGACAGGCGAAACCCGCCCCTTCCCGGTGCTGCGCGATCCGCCAATCCGTTTCGCGGTGCTGGAAAAGCGCCTCGACACCGCCTAAAGCCGCACCATGCGGGGCACCTTCATCAAGATCTGCGGGCTTTCGACCCCTGAAACCATTGCGGCAGCGGTGAATGCCGGCGCGAGCCACATTGGCCTTGTCCATTTCCCCAAAAGCCCGCGCCATGTCAGCCTGGCCAAGGCAGCGATGCTGCGGCGCGATCTGCCGGACATGGCCAAAGTGGTGCTGCTGGTGGTCGATCCTGAGCCGCACGCGCTGATCGAAGCGATCCGCCTGGTCGGCCCGCAAGTCGTGCAGTTCCATGGCAGCGAACCGCCCGATGTGCTCGCCCGCACCCGCGCGGAAACCGGCGTCGAGGTGTGGAAAGCGCTCGGCGTGAAAGATGTCGCCGCGCTGGATCAGGCGGCGCGTTATCGCGGGGCGGCGGACCGGGTGCTGCTCGATGCGCCTGCCCCAAGCCCTGACAGCCCGCTGCCCGGCGGCAATGGCGCAGCGTTTGACTGGAGCTTGCTGGCAGGCTGGCAGTCGCCCTTGCCTTGGGGGCTGGCGGGCGGGCTGACCCCTGCCAATGTCCGCGAGGCCATCCGGCTGACCGGCGCGAGCCTAGTGGATACATCTTCGGGGGTTGAGCGTTCCCCCGGTATCAAGGACGTGGACAAGATCGCGGCCTTCTGCAAAGCGGCTCTCATATGAACACACCTCTTAATTCCTTCCGCAACCTGCCCGATGATCGCGGCCATTTCGGCCAGTTCGGCGGGCGCTATGTCGCTGAAACCCTGATGCCGCTGGTGCTCGATCTGGAGCGCGAGTATCGCAAGGCGCAGGCTGACCCGGCGTTTGCTGCGGAATTCGACGACCTGCTCGAACATTATGTGGGCCGCCCTTCGCCGCTCTATTTCGCGCCGCGCCTGACGGAAGAATTGGGCGGTGCGCAGGTGTGGTTCAAGCGCGACGAATTGAATCACACCGGCGCGCACAAGATCAACAATTGCATCGGCCAGATCCTGCTGGCGATGCGCATGGGCAAGACCCGCATCATCGCGGAAACCGGCGCGGGCCAGCACGGGGTCGCCACCGCGACGGTCTGCGCGCGCTTCGGCCTGCCTTGCGTGATCTACATGGGCGCAGAGGACGTGAAGCGGCAGGCGCCCAATGTGTTCCGCATGAAGCTGCTCGGCGCGGAAGTGATCCCCGTCACCAGTGGCGGCGCGACGCTGAAGGACGCGATGAACGAGGGCCTGCGCGACTGGGTCGCGAATGTCCACGACACGTTCTACATCATCGGCACCGCGGCCGGCCCGCACCCCTACCCCGAGATGGTCCGCAACTTCCAGAGCGTGATCGGCAAGGAAGCCCGCGCGCAAATGCTGAGCCGCACGGGCCGCCTGCCCGATCTGCTCGTCGCCTGCATCGGCGGCGGATCGAATGCGCTGGGGCTGTTCCACCCCTTCCTCGATGATCCTTCGGTGAAGATGCTCGGCGTCGAAGCGGCGGGCCACGGCCTCGATGGCGACGAACACGCCGCGAGCCTGCTCGGCGGATCGCCCGGCGTGCTCCACGGCAACCGCACCTATCTGCTACAGGACGAAGACGGCCAGATCACCGAGGGCCACTCGATCAGCGCCGGTTTGGACTACCCCGGCATTGGCCCCGAGCACGCGTGGCTGAAGGAATCGGGCCGGGTCGAATACACCGCCGTCACCGATGACGAGGCGCTCGAAGGCTTCCAACTGCTCTGCCGCACCGAGGGGATCATCCCTGCTTTGGAACCCTCGCACGCGATTGCCGCCGTGGCGAAGGTTGCGCCGACCATGCCCAAGGATGCAATCGTGCTGATGAATCTGTGCGGGCGCGGCGACAAGGATATCTTCACTGTGGCGGAGCGTCTGGGGGTGGAGCTTTGAACGCTCGTCAAACCGTCACGCTCATCTCAACCTTAGCCGTCGTGTGCATTCTGGGAGCCTTCTGGCTCATCGGCGGAATATTTCCCGCGCTGCGCTCAGAAACAGCGCTCGCCGTAGGCCTGCCGCTGATTATTGCAGTGGCGATCCTGGCACCGGCCTTTCGTAGCAGGCTCAAATGAAACGCATTGAAACCACCTTCGCCCAGCCCCGCCCCGCGCTCGTCTGCTTCATCACCGCAGGCGATGGCGACACCGCGGCCAATCTCGATGCGCTGGTGGAAGCCGGGGCGGATGTGATCGAACTGGGCATGCCCTTCACCGATCCGATGGCCGATGGCCCCGCGATCCAGAGCGCTAATCTGCGCTCGCTGGGCGCGGGCACGACCACGGCGGACGTGCTGCGCTACGCCACCGATTTCCGCACCCGGCACCCGCAAATTCCGCTGGTGCTGATGGGCTATGCCAACCCGATGGTGCGGCGCGGGCCGGAGTGGTTCGCCGAAGCAGCCGCCGCTGCGGGCGTCGATGGCGTGATCTGCGTCGACATTCCGCCCGAAGAGGACGACGCGCTCGGCCCCGCCCTGCGCGAGCGTGGCATCGCCCCCATCCGCCTCGCCACCCCCACCACCGATGCGGCACGCCTGCCGCAGGTGCTCGCCGGGTCGGAAGGGTTCCTCTACTACGTCTCGGTCGCGGGGATCACGGGCAAGCAGCAGGCGCAGATCGCCAGCATCGAGGCGAATGTCGCGCGCATCAAGCAATCGACCGACTTACCCGTCGCGGTCGGCTTTGGCGTGCGCACGCCTGAGCAAGCTGCTGCCATCGCGAAAGTGGCCGATGGTGTTGTCGTCGGCTCGGCGCTGGTGGAAATCTGCGGGGAGTATGGCGCAGATGCTCCGGCCAAGCTAAAGGAACTTACCGCCGCGCTTGCCAGCGCCGTCCACGCTGCCCGAGAGGAGCACGCCGCATGAACTGGTTCACCCGCGTCCGCAATTCGCTGGGCTTCACGCCTGAGAAGAAGACGACCGAAAAAGACCTCTGGATCAAGTGCAGCAATTGCCAGGAAATGCTGTTTGTTCAGGACTATGAGGCGAACCTCAAGATCTGCCCGTCGTGCGGGCACCATGGGCGGCTGAATGCCGATGCGCGGATGGGAATGCTGCTCGATCCCGGCTTTGAATTGCTGCCCATGCCCGAGGTTTCGGAAGACCCGCTCGGCTTTCGCGACACCAAGAAATATACCGACCGGCTGAAAGCTGCGCGCGCGGCCAATCCGCACCGCGATGCCTTTGTGGTGGGTTCAGGCCATATTGATGCGCGCCCGGCGGTGGTCGGCGTGCAGGATTTCAGCTTCATGGGCGGCTCGATGGGCATGGCCGTGGGCGAGGCCTTCTGCAAGGGCGCCGAGGCCGCCCTCGCCCTCCGCTGCGGCTATGTCGTGGTGACGGCAGCGGGCGGCGCACGGATGCAGGAGGGCATCCTCAGCCTGATGCAGATGCCGCGCGCCACCGTGATGACGCGGCGGTTGAAGGCAGCAGGCCTGCCCTATATCGTGGTGCTCAGCGATCCCACCACCGGCGGGGTTACCGCAAGCTATGCGATGCTTGGCGATATCCACATTGCTGAACCCGGCGCGCTGATCGGCTTTGCCGGCCAGCGGGTGATCCAGGACACGATCCGCGAGCAATTGCCCGAAGGCTTCCAGCGCGCCGAATATCTCCACAAGCACGGAATGGTCGATATGGTGGTGCCGCGCCACGAACTGCGCGCCACGCTCGCACAAGTGCTGGATTATCTCACCCCGGTGAAGGCGGCGTAACAAACAACGTCATCTCAGCGAAAGCTGGGACCTAGGGCGTCACGTGCGGCGCTTGCCGCCTGAGGCCCCAGCTTTCGCTGGGGTGACGAGGTGGGTATGAGAGATTTCGGAAAGTCAGATAATCCAGAGGTTCAGGCGCAGCTTGATCGCCTCGCCGCGCTGAGCCTGCCGCAAGGGCGCTTGGGGCTGGAGACGATCCGCGCGTTGATGGAGCGGCTCGGCAATCCGCACCGCAAGCTGCCGCCGGTGTTCCATGTCGCCGGCACCAACGGCAAGGGATCAACCTGCGCTTTCCTGCGCGCGATGCTGGAGGCCGAGGGCTACAAGGTCCACGTCACCACCAGCCCTCATCTTGTGCGCTACAACGAGCGTATCCGGCTGGCGGGCAAGTTGATCAGCGATGATTTGCTCGCCGATCTGCTGGAGGAGGTGCTCGATGCAGGCAAAGACCTCGGCCCCAGCTTCTTCGAAGTCACCATCGCCGCCGCTTTCCTTGCGTTCAGCCGAACGCCCGCCGATGCCTGCGTGGTCGAAGTCGGGCTCGGCGGGCGGTTCGATGCGACCAATGTGCTCGAACCTGGCGCGATAGCAGCCTGCGGGATTGCCGCACTCGGGCTTGATCACGAACGCTTCCTGCTCGCGCCCGAAGACGGCACACCGCCCGAACCGATGGCGCGGATCGCGTTCGAGAAGGCGGGGATCGTGAAACCCGGCGTGCCGCTGCTGACGCTGAATTATCGCCCCGAATCGAACCGCGAGGTGGCAGCAGCTGCGCAGCGCACGGGCGCGCTGCTGGGGATGAAGGGCAAGGCATGGGATTGCACCGCCAACGCGGCGCTGACCTACCGTGATGAAGCAGGCACGCTCAATCTGCCGCTGCCTATGCTTCGCGGCGCGCATCAGGTGGACAATGCGTGCCTAGCCCTTGCCATGCTGCGCCATCAGGACCGGGTGCCGGTAACCCCGGCGGCAATGGCGCAAGGGATTGTGGCGGCGCGCTGGCCTGCCCGGTTGCAGCGCCTTGCCCCCGGCCCGTTGATCCATTCGCGCACCGTATGGCTTGATGGCGGGCACAACCCGCAGGCAGGCGCGATGTTGGCAGAACATTTCGCAGGCCAGCGCCTGCATCTGGTGATCGGCATGATCGCAGGCAAAGACCCGCGCGCGCTGGTCGAACCGCTCGCCCCGTCGCTTGCCAGCATCACTGCTGTGCCGGTGCCGGGGCATGAATGGTTCGCCGCCGAGGCCTTTGGCGCGCACACGCGCGCTGCTCCTGATGTGGCAAGCGGGCTGGCGCTATTGCCAGATGATGGCGTGCCGGTGCTGATCACCGGCTCGCTCTACCTTGCAGGCGAAGTACTGCGGCTTAACGGCGAGTTACCGGGCTAGCCGCTGCCGCCTCCTTCGGTGCCCGCTGTCCCGATCGAGGCGTCGATCAGCCCGGCGCGCATCATCAGCCAGAACAAGACGATGCCCGGCAGTGCGGCGGCCGTGGTGAACAGGTAGAAATTCACATAGCCGAACGCATCCACCAGCGCGCCCGCTGTCGTCCCCGTCAGCACCCGCCCGACAATGCTCGCCGCAGCGGAAATCAGCGCATATTGCGAGGCGGTGAAGCGCAGATCCGTCAGCGCGGCGAAATAGGCCACCACCGTCACCCCGCCGATGCCGCTGGCGATGTTTTCGAACAGGAAAGTCGCCGCCAGTCCCGCATTGGTCTTGTCGACCGCTGCCAGCACCGCAAAGCTGAGGTTGGACACCCCCATCAGAATAAGGCTGAGCAGCACCGAACGCTTCATCCCGAGCCGCGAATAAACCACGCCGCCAATGAAAATCCCGATCAGGAATGCCCAGAACCCGACGCCCACGTCATAAAGCGCGATCTCGTCGTTCGAATAGCCCTTGTCATCAAGCAGGAGGCGCACAGTGAGGTTGGCCAGCGTATCCCCGATCTTGTGGAGCAGGATAAACAGCAGCACCAGCAGGGCGCCCTTGCGCATGAAGAATTCGGTAAAGGGACCATAGACCGCGCGCAAAGCCTCGCCGATGCCCTTGGCACGTTGGCCGATGCGGCGACGCGCAGGCTCGCCCAGCAAGAGCGCGGTGAACATGGCAGGCAGCGCGAACCCCGCGCAGACAAGGTAGGCCAGTTCCCAGCCCACTCTTGCCGCCAGCACCAGCGCCAGCGCGCCCGCCGCTGCCGAACCGATCCGCCAGCCATATTGGGTCATGCCCGATCCCACGCCAAGCTGTTCCGGCTTCAGTGTCTCGATCCGGTAGGCGTCGATCACGATATCGAATGTCGCCCCGGCGATCCCGACCAGGATCGCGGATGTCGCCACCCAGCCGATATTCGCCGCCGGATCAACAAAGGCAAGGTTGGCCACCGCCGCGATCACCAGAGCGCCCGTCAGCAGCATCCACGAGACCCGCTGGCCGAGCCGGCCCAGCACCGGCAGGCGCACCCCGTCGATCACCCAGGCCCACAGGAACTTGAAGTTGTAGGCGAGGAACACCAGCGTGAAGGCGGTCACGGTCTTCTTGTCGATCCCGTCCTGTGCCAGCCGCGAAGTCAGCGTCGCGCCGATCAGCGCATAGGGAAAGCCCGATGATACGCCGAGAAAGAACGCGGCCAGCGGTTCCTTTTCCAGATAGGGTTTGAGCGCACTCAGCCAATCGCGCTGCGCGGCGGCCCCGATGTCGTTCATGCACGCTCGTCCTTTTGCTTGATCCCGATCTCTGGCACACTCAGCACGGACGAGAGGATGAGAAAAGAGCGATGAGCGCCATAACGACAGATTTACGCAAAATGTCGCCCACGCCCGGCCAATTGGCGCTGGCACAGGCAATCCGCGATGGCGCGGCCAATCGCAGCGCAGGCATCCGGCGTGTTCCGGCGCGCAATTATACCTGCCCAGATCACTTTGCGCTTGAAAAAGCAGCGCTGTTTGATCGCTTGCCGCAGGTGCTGGCTCCATCTTCGCTGCTGCCCGATCCCGGCATGGCCGTCGCCCATGATGGCACTGGCCGCCCGCTGCTGATCACGCGCGATGGCGACGGCGCAGTGCGCGTATTCCTCAATGTCTGCCAGCATCGCGGCACGCGGCTGGTGGAGGGAAGCGAGGTGCAATGCGCCAAGCGCCTCACCTGCCCCTATCACGCCTGGACCTATCGGCTCGACGGCAGCCTGATGGCCCTGCCCCGGCCCGAGACTTTCCCGGTCTCGACAAGGGTGATTACGGGCTCAAAGAACTGCCGTCGTGCGAGGCAGGCGGGCTGATCTGGTTCGCGCCGCAAGGCCCGGCGGAGTTCTCCCACGCCATCACCCTTGGCGAGGATATGGCCGCCTTTGGCCTGCCCAAGGCCCACCTGTTCCGCCGCAAGACGCATACGGTAAAGGGCAACTGGAAGCTCATCATGGATGCCTTTCTCGAAAGCTACCATGTCACCCGCCTGCATGCCGCCACCATTGGCCCGTTCTTCAAGGACGGGATCACGGCAGGCGATCAGATCGGCCCGCACCAGCGTTCTGCCGTCGGTCGGCTGGAGGAAATGGCGGGGGTTGATCTCAACGACATGGCGAGCCTGCGCCGCGTCATCACCTTTGCCTATCAATTGCTGCCCGCCACCATCATCGTGCCCAGCCCCGATTATGTGAACATCATGGTGCTGATGCCGCAGGCGCATGATCTGACACTGGTGGAGGATTTCATGATGATCCCCGAAGCGCCCGCTTCAGACAAGGCGCTCGCGCATTGGGAGAGGAGCTGGAACCTGCTTGATGGCGGGGTGTTTGCTTCGGAAGATTTCCGTGCGGCAGAACTCGGCCAGCAAGGCCTGACGAGCGGCGCGATTGATCATCTCACGCTTGGCACGCTCGAAGGCGGGATCGCGCGCTTTGACGCAATCGTGGCCGAAGCCTTGCAGGCGGCCACCTAAGCGCGTAGGCGCCGCGCCATGCCTGCCAAGACGCCCTCGAAGACGCCCGCCAAGGCCCCACCTGCCGCTGGCGCGCGCTCGCCCGGTCGCCCGGAGGGTGATCGCATCGCCAAGCTGCTGGCCCGCGCCGGGATCGCCAGCCGCCGCGAGATCGAACGGATGATTGCCGAAGGGCGCATTGCGCTTGATGGCAAGGTGCTGGAAACCCCTGCCACCATCCTCACCAGCCTTGCAGGCGTGACTGTCGATGGCACAGCCGTCGCCGCGCCCGAACCGGCCCAGCTTTATGCCTTTCACAAGCCAACCGGCCTCATCACCGCCGAGCGCGATCCCGCTGGCCGCCCCACGATCTACACCGCGCTGCGCAACGCCCTGCCCAAAGGCACGCCGCGCCTGATGCCGGTCGGGCGGCTCGATCTCAACACCGAAGGCCTGCTGCTGCTGACCAATGATGGTGAATTGAAACGCCGCATGGAACTGCCCGCCAGTCAGGTGCCGCGCACCTACCGCGCGCGCGCTTTTGGCGAGGTCACGCAGGCGCAGCTTGAAGATCTGATGGACGGGATCGAGATCGAAGGCGTGCGCTATGGGCCGATTGATGCCAATCTCGAACGCTCATCGGGCCGCAATCTGTGGGTCGAAATGACGATCACCGAAGGCAAGAACCGCGAAGTGCGCCGGGTGCTCGAACATCTTGGGCTCAAGGTCAACCGCCTGATCCGCACGGCCTATGGCCCGTTTGAACTGGGTGATCTGCCGCGCGGGCAAGCCGCCGCGGTCCCCAAACCGGCGCTCACCCGCTTCCTTGGCCAGCTGGACCGGACGGCGCGCTGATGCGGATTGTGGCGGGCGAATGGCGCGGGCGCAAGCTCGTAGCGCCCAAGGGCGAAGCGACGCGGCCGACGGCTGATCGTGCGCGCGAAACCCTGTTCAACATGCTCACCAGCCGCCTTGGTTCGTTCGAGGGTTTGCAGGTCGCTGATCTGTTCGCAGGTTCAGGCGCGCTGGGGCTTGAAGCCCTGTCGCGCGGGGCCGCCCATTGCCTGTTTGTGGAACAGGACCGCGCAGCGGTGGATGCCATCCGCGCCAATATCACGGCGCTTGATGCCCGCGCAAAGACGCAGGTGGAGGCTGGCTCGGTGATGGCACTGCGCGCCAGCCCCCAGCCCTATGATCTCATCCTGCTCGATCCGCCCTATCAGACCGGCGCAGGCAGTGTGGCGCTCGATCGCCTGCTGCGGCTCGGCTGGGTGGGCGCGCAAAGCTGGATCGCGCTGGAAACCTCGGCGAGGGAACAGACCAAGCTCGATGGACTGGTGATCGACAGCGAACGCCAGGTCGGCAAGGGCAAGCTCACCCTGATGCGCCTCGGCTAAGCCGCACCAGCGGTTGACAAGCACGACGAGGCGGGTTGCGAGCGCGCCGCTTGTTCTCTACCTGTTCAAACCAGCCATGCGCGACATTGCCCCCTCCCCTGCCGATCCCGGTCCTGTTCCGGCCTATGCTGCGCGGCTCAATGCGCCGCAGCGCGCTGCCGTGCTCGCCACCGAAGGCCCGGTGCTGATGCTGGCGGGCGCAGGCACGGGTAAAACGGCCGCGCTCACCGCGCGCATGGCGCATCTGGTGGCAACGGGCCGCGCCTATCCCAGCCAGATCCTGTGCGTCACCTTCACCAACAAGGCCGCGCGCGAAATGCGCGAACGGGTGACGGGGCATTTGGGGCCTGATGCCGAAGGGATGCAGTGGCTCGGCACGTTCCATTCGATCTGCGCCAAGATGCTGCGCCGCCATGCGGAACTCGTCGGCCTGCAATCGAACTACACCATCATCGATACCGATGATCAGTTGCGGCTGTTGAAAGCGCTCATCACCGAGGCGGATCTTGATGAAAAGCGCTGGCCCGCGCGGCAACTTGCCGGGCTGATTGATCGCTGGAAAAATCGCGGGCTCAACCCGGCTGATCTCGATGCAGTGGAAAACGAAGCCTATGCCAATGGGCGCGGCGCGGTGCTGTATCGCACCTATCAGGATCGGCTCAAGGCGTTGAACGCCTGCGATTTCGGCGATCTGATGCTGCACATGCTGAACATCCTGCGCAGCCACCCCGATATCCTTGGCGATTACCAGCGGCGGTTCCGCTATATCATGGTGGACGAATATCAGGACACCAACGCAGTCCAGTATCTGTGGCTGCGGCTGCTCGCCCAGGGGCACAAGAATATCTGCGTTGTCGGCGATGATGATCAGTCGATCTATTCATGGCGCGGCGCAGAAGTCGCCAATATCCTGCGCTTTGAACAGGATTTTCCGGGCGCTCAGGTAATCCGGCTCGAACAGAATTACCGCTCGACCCCGCATATTCTGGGCGCTGCATCCGGCCTGATCCGCGCCAATTCGCACCGCCATGACAAGACGCTGTGGACCGCGGTGAACGGCGGCGACAAGGTCAAGGTCATCGGCGTGTGGGATGCACCCGAAGAAGCGCGCCGGGTGGGCGAGGAGATTGAACGGCTTGAGGCCGAAGGCGCGCCGCTAGATCGCGTTGCGATCCTTGTGCGCGCACAGTACCAGACCCGCGAATTCGAAGACCGCTTTATCCAGATCGGCGTCAATTACCGCATTATCGGGGGCTTTCGCTTCTACGAACGCGCCGAAATCCGCGATGCGCTGGCTTACTTGCGCGTGATTGCCCAGCCGCAGGATGATCTCGCCTTTGAACGCATCCACAATCAGCCCAAACGCGGGCTTGGGGCCAAGGCGCTGGAAAAGATGCACCAGCACGCGCGCCGCATGGGCCTGCCGCTGGCGGCGGCTGCGCTGCAACTGGCGGACAGCGATGAACTCCCCGCGCGCGCGGCGAATACCATCGGCGCGCTGATGCGCAACTTCCTGCGCTGGCGGGAAGCGGCCAATGAAATGACGCCGGCTGATCTGCTCAGGCTGGTGCTGGAGGAAGCAGGCTACAACGCCATGCTCGCCGCTGATCGCACGCCCGAAAGCGCCGGCCGCGCCGAAAACCTCTCCGAACTCGCCCGCGCGATGGAGGAGTACGAAAGCCTCGGCGACTTCCTCGAACATGTCAGCCTCGTCATGGATAATGACCGGCGCGATGATGAAAACACCGTCACCATCATGACAATCCACGCCGCCAAGGGGCTGGAGTTTGATCATGTGTTCTGTGTCGGCTGGGAAGAAGGCGTCTTCCCCTCGCAGCGCGCCATCGACGAAGGCGGGCTCGCGTCGCTGGAGGAGGAACGCCGCCTTGCCTATGTCGCAATCACGCGGGCCAAGCGCCGCTGCCTGATCACCCACGCTGCCAACCGCCGCATCTATGGCCAGTGGGTAAGCAGCATCCCCTCGCGCTTTATCGCAGAATTGCCGGACGAACATATCGAGCAGGAATCGACTTTATCGGGCGGCGCATCGCTGTGGCGGGCGAACTGGCGCGAGAGCGAGGATCCCTTCGCCCATGTCGCCGCCACCCGCCCCGACATGGCGCAGACACGCGGCCCCGGCTGGCAGCGCGCACTGGCATCGGGTTATGATACGCGGCCGGCCGCGTGAAGGAAAACACCCGCTCCGCCCCCAGCTTTGCAGCCCCTGCCCGCAGCGACATCGCCATCGGCGCGATGGTTTCCCACGACAAGTTCGGCACGGGCTGCGTGGTGGATCAAGAAGGCAACAAGCTGACAATCATGTTCGAGACCGCTGGTGAAAAGCGCGTGCTCGATTCTTTCGTCAGGCTCGTGGGGTAGCACGCGATGCGATGGCTTGTGGCCGCGTTCGCGCTGGCTTTCCCGGCCGCGCTGGCAGCACAGGCAAACACTCCTTCCGCGCCAACCGCCTGCACCGTCCCTGCTGGCTGGGACGACATCCTTGCACAAAACCCGCGCTTTGTGGTGCTGGGCGAATGGCACGGCACGAATGAGGCACCGGGCTTTGTCGCCAATCTGCTCTGCGCCGAGGCAGCCCGCGGACAGCGCCTGCTGCTGGCCGTGGAGCATGGCGCGATTTACAACCCCGCATGGCAAGCGGCATGGGCCCTGCCGCATGATGACTTTCGCGCAGCACTTCCCGATCTCGGTTGGCGCCGGCGCGAAGACGGCGTGGCGAGCGAGGCTATGCTGGCGCTTGTGCTTGGCGCCCATGCGCTCAAACAACAAGGCGCCCGCGTTGACATCGTGGCTTTCAACGGCGCACGCGACGATGCGCAAAAGGCCCGCTTTGCCGACCTTCCCGGACAAGGTCCGCATGAGGCCGCGCAGGCTGAAAACATCGCTGACGCGGCGGCGCGCAAGGACTATGACCGGGTCATCGTGCTGGTGGGCAGCCTGCATGCCGAGATCGCGCCAGTAACGGTTGGCAACCCAGCCGCCGCTTTTGCGCCGATGGCGATGCGGCTGGCGGGCTATGGATCAGTCATCAGCCTTGATATGCAGCACGCAGGCGGAACCTCGTGGAGCTGTCGCACCCGGCCTGATGTAACACTTAATCCGGGCGAGCCTGTGACGGACGAGATGATCCGCTGCGCAGCCTACGCGCACAAACCCGATGCGTCCCACAGCCGCCCGCCCTTTATCGACATCAGCCAAACCGCCGCCAAGGCCAGCGGCGGGCGCTATCACGGCGTATTCTGGGTGGGAGCAATCACCGCCTCGCCGCCAGCATTGCCACCGGACTTGCGCCAGTAACGCGCTTCGAACGGGCGCAGCAATTCGCCGCCCAGATCGCGCGTGCCTTCCGCAATGCCGGTCTTGCAATTCACATAGGGGGCCGGATCAATGTAAGTGCCGAACAGGCGATCCCACAAGGTGATGGTGTTGCCATAGTTCGAACCCATCAGCGTCTCGTCGCGGATATGGTGCAGGCGGTGGGCAGCGGGCGAAATCAGCATCTTGCCGAACACTCCCAGCGTCCAGGGCACATCGGCGTGGATGAAATAGCCCCACCACGAACGCAGCACCGCCATCGTCATGATCGCCCATACCGGCAAGCCCAGCAGCAGCGCAGGGATCAAGTCGATGATCAGGCTCAGCAGTTCGCCCAGCGGATGCTTGCGATGCAAGGTCAGCCAATTCATCGCTTCATCAGCATGATGGGTGGCATGTACGCGCCACAATTGCGGGCTGTGTTCCCAGCGGTGACGCCAATAGGCGGAAAATTCCATGACCAGCAAGGCAGCCAGCGCCACCAGCACTGCGGGAACAGCGGCCCAGACATCGGCTAGCCCCGGCAGGCGCGGCAGTGCCTCCTGAAACGCCAGCAGCGGCACAGTCACCAGCGGCACCAGCACAGCCGCGTTGATCAGGAACAGCCCGAAATTGGTACCGATTTCACGGCGCGCCGCCATGACAGCATCCAGCACCTTGTCGCGCTTCATCACGATAGCAAGCGCCATGAATACCAGCGCGGCGGGCGCGATCTTGGCGAGCGCGAGCTGCGCCGATGAAAAAACGGTCTCCATGGTGCTTCAAGAATGGCACAGCAGGAGCGAACAAACCGTTAAGCGAACCAGCTCGGCCCGCAGGCCGGATCAGCCGAAGCCAACGTCGAGAAACGCCGGGCGCGGGCCGTTCCATTCGCCTGCGGGCACGGGCTCGTCATCCTCGTGGTGGCGGCGCGGGCGGCGTTCCGCGCGGTCGGCCCGTTCGGCACGGACATCGCGGCGGTCTTCCCGGTCACGGCGCGGCTTGCGTTCGGCACGGTCCTCGCGCGGTTCCGGCTCGGCGTTCTCGGAGCGGGCGCGGCGGGGTTTGCGTTCGGTGCGTTCCTCGCGAGGAGGAGCATCTGCCACGCTCGCCTTGGCAGCTTCGGCGCGGGCGATCACTTCGGACAGATCGACCCGCACATCATCCTTGCCGAACACCTTGATCGCGCTGCCGGTAAGCTTTTCGACATTGGCGATGGCTTCGGCGTCTTCTTCGGACACGAAGGTAAAGGCGCGCCCCTTGGCTCCGGCGCGGCCCGTGCGCCCGATCCGGTGGACATAATCATCCGGGTGCC
This sequence comes from Erythrobacter sp., assembly GCA_045377215.1. GTDB lineage: Bacteria > Pseudomonadota > Alphaproteobacteria > Sphingomonadales > Sphingomonadaceae > Erythrobacter. Next base: position 91,613 of record JBJIOB010000036.1, on the reverse strand, counting down.
AGGGCGTATCGAAATTGAACACATGGCTCACGCCCTTGATGTCCAGCCCGCGTGCGGCAACATCGGAAGCCACCAGAATATTCACTTCGCCCGCCTTGAAACGTTCGAGTTCCTGAATTCCGGCTGCCCTGATCCATGTCGCCATGAATTTCCGAGGAGCGGAAACCATGGCGCCGCAGGCTCTGGTTCAATTCGCGCACCGTGGTCTTGCGGTTGGCAAAGATGATGGCGGTTTCCACCAGATCATTTTCGAGGAACCAGCGCAGGGTCTCGCGCTTGGCGCGGTTTTTCACCGGCACCTTGAAAGCGGTGATATCGGCATTGGTGGATGCCGCACGGCTCACTTCGATCCGCTTGGGATTGTTAAGGAATTTCTTCGAAAGCTTTTCAATCGGCGGCGGCATGGTGGCCGAAAACAGCATCGTCTGGCGCGTTTCGGGAAGCTTGGAACAGATGAATTCGATATCGGGGATGAACCCCATGTCGAGCATCCGGTCAGCCTCGTCGATCACAAGCAGTTCGCAGCCATTGAGCATGATCTTGCCGCGCTCGAACAAGTCCATCAGCCGGCCCGGCGTTGCGATCAGCACATCAACCCCGTCAGACAGGGCCTTAAGCTGGTCGCCCATCTGCACGCCGCCGATCAGCAGCGCCATTTTCAGGTCGTGGTTCTTGCCGTATTTCTCGAAATTCTCGGCCACCTGCGCGGCGAGTTCGCGCGTCGGCTCAAGGATCAGGGAACGCGGCATCAGCGCACGGCGGCGGCCAGCGGCCATCACATCGATCATGGGCAGCACAAAGCTGGCGGTCTTGCCCGTCCCCGTCTGGGCAATCCCGATGAGGTCTTTCATCATCAGCACGGTCGGGATCGCCTGCGCCTGAATTGCGGTCGGCGTGGTGTAGCCCGCATCTTCAACGGCTTTAAGCAATTCGGGCGAAAGGCCGAGATCGGCGAAAGTCATGCTGGGTGTAATGTCCGGATAAGGGGCAGTTATCGCTGCCGGAATTCCTGTGCCGGGGCGATGCTGCCGCTGGCTACCCCCGCGCCTTTTGCTCAAATGGCGTCCAAAGTCAAGAAATCTGCGGGGTTCGGCGCATAACCCAATGTGGCCACGCCGCTGCTCAATCGCTGGTCTCGACCAGTTGGCGCATCCGTTCGATTTCACATTTCGCGCCGGTGCGCGCCTGCAGCTGATCACGGTCGATGCACAGGCGCCCGTCCTGATGCGGTTCGACGTAAAAGCCTGAGTAGAAATCGCGTGATCGGCAGGATTTGTCGAGACTTGCCGAAATGATGCGTGCATCGCGCAGGAACAAGACGATGCGGTTGCCGCCAGCGGTCTGGACCCCGGCAATCCCTTCGAGCGGGATGCATTTTCCGATGCGGCGTTCCTGATAGCGGTTTTCGATCTCGCGTTCGAAAGCCTGGGCGGCGAGTTCCTGGCGATTGCTCATCCGTTGCGGGGAGATGCGCACCACCACCCGTTGTTCGATCCGCACTTGCCGGGCGATCTGCCCGTCTTTCAGCACAGACAGCGGATCAACCGCACGCCACCCGTCAGCGCGCGGCGCGGCCTCGGCTCCTGACTCGCCACCGGTCGGCACGCAAAGTGCCGCAAGCGCCAGCAGCGCTCCCAGAGCAGACAGACGAGGCATGAACCGGATTTCCTCCTGAAGTGCCGAAAACAACGACCCTTGGCGCGCAGCCGTGCAACAATCCCGCCTCGGCCATATCAGCTGTGCTTGAACCGTAAATGAACTGTCGTGCCGCCCGCGCGAACCACGCATGCAGTGATGCAGCAAAGCAACTGGCGCGCCGCGCCGTGCCTGTGGCATATTGCGGCCAGATGAATTGCCAGCCCCCTTCCCCGCAGCCTGCGGATCGCACGTCGCGCTTTCTTGCTGCGGCGCATGATCTGCTGGGCCCGCGCGGTTTCACTAGTGATCCCGATCTGCTGGTGCCATGGCTGACGGACTGGCGCGGCCGTTTTACCGGGCGGGCACTGGCGATGGCATCGCCTGCCAGCACCGCCGAGGTCGCGGCTCTGGTGCGCCTGTGCGCTGAATATCATGTGCCGATTGTGCCGCAGGGCGGCAATAGCGGCATGGCAGGCGGCGCAACGCCTGATGCCAGCGGGACGGCGATCATCCTGTCGCTGCGGCGCATGAATACCATCCGCGCGCTGAGCGCCGCCGATGGCAAGGTGGTGTGCGATGCAGGCGTGATCCTGCAAACCCTGCACGAGGCGGCAGAGGCCGCCGGCATGCGCTTTCCCCTGACGCTTGGCGGCAAGGGATCGGCGACCATCGGCGGGTTGATCTCCACCAACGCAGGCGGAACGCAGGTGCTGCGCTATGGCACGATGCGCGCGCAGGTGCTGGGATTGGAGGCGGTGCTCGCCAGCGGCGCAGTGTTCGACGGGCTCGCCGCGCTGAAAAAGGACAATCGCGGGTTTGATGTCAAAGAACTGCTGATCGGCTCCGAAGGCACGCTCGGCATTGTGACAGCGGCCTGCCTGAGGCTGCTGCCCGCCCCGACGGCGCGCGTCACGATCTGGGCTGGGCTCGCTTCGATCACCGCTGCGCGCAGCCTGTTGCAGCGTTTGCAGACGCGGCTTGGCGATGTGCTCGAAGGCTTTGAAGTGGTGCCAGCGCACTGCCTTGCCAGCGTTCTTGCCCACGATCCCGCCACCCGCGCCCCGCTCGAACAGGCGCATCCGTGGAACGCGCTGATCGAATTTGTCTCAAGCCACGCCGATCCGGCAACCTTGCGCGACACGGTGGAGGCCGCGCTGGGCGAGGCGCTGGAGCAAGATCTGATCGAAGATGCCGTGATCGCGGCGAGCGAGCGGCAGGCCGAGCAATTCTGGGGCCTGCGCGATGGCATTTCGGCGGCAGAACGCGCGCTTGGCCCGGCGATGCAGCATGATATTTCGGTGCCGGTGGAAAAAATGCCCGAGTTCATCCTTGCCGCCCGCCCGGCGCTCGAAGCGGAATTTCCTGGTTGCCGTGCGGCGGCGTTCGGACATCTTGGCGATGGCAATGTCCATTTCCATGTCCGTGCTCCGGCGGGCGCAGTGCCCGGCGAATGGGAAGCAAATCAGGGCAAGGCCATCAGCGCGCGCGTGCATGATCTGGTGCGCGAGTGGGGCGGATCGATCAGCGCCGAACACGGCATCGGCCAGATCAAGGTTGATGAACTTGCCCGCCTTACCGATCCGGTGCGCCTTGGCATCATGCGCGCGGTCAAACAGGCGCTGGATCCGCAAGGCCTGCTTAATCCGGGCAAATTGTTGAAACCCTGAAGCCTGCTTTCCCGCAGCGGCTTGCACCGCGATGCGCAAAGCCCTAAAGCGCCGCGCACCCGGCGGGCGGGCGAAAGTTTTGCAGGCCCCGCCGACAAGATCCAAGGGCTGATCCGGCCCGCTATTCTCGGAGATGACGCCATGGCCAGCGCGCCGCAGCAGCCGACCTTGCCCCTGTTCTACAATGATCTCATTCCGCTCAACAGCCGCGATCACACCGGCTGGAAAGTCGGGCCGCTGCCGAATGCCGGCTTCATGGCGAATACCCATGCGATCCCGCTGACGGTGGAAGAATTCGTCGATGCGCAGCGCGATTTTCCGATCGTGTTCACGGTTGGCGAAAACCCCGTGCCGATCGCGCTGATGGGCCTCAATGATGGCGTCAACACCTTCATGGGCGAAGATAACAAGCTGATCGAAAACGTGTATCTGCCCGCATACGTGCGCCGCTATCCGTTCATGCTGGCGCGGCTTCAGCCCGATGCGCAGGACTTGTCGCTATGCTTTGATCCGTCGGTCACCAATATCGGCAAGGATGTCGAAGGGCAGGACGTCTTCAACGACAAGGGCGAGCCGACCGAATATACCCAGCAGGTGCTCGAATTCTGCCGCCAGTTCGAAGAAGCCGGACAGCGCACGCAGGCCTTCATCAAGATCCTCGACGAACTCGACATCATGATGGACGGCGAAGTGTCGATCACCCGCAACGACATGCCCGACACACCTTTCGTCTATCGCGGTTTCCGCATGGTGGACGAGACCAAGCTGCGCGAATTGCCCACCGAAAAGCTTGAGGAAATCAACAAGAACGGCATCCTCATGCTGATCCACGCGCACCTGTTTTCGCTCAATCTGATGCGCCACATCTTTGAACGCCAGGCGGCCATGGGCAAGATGCCGGCCGTGACTGCAGCGCCGGCGGCGACCGTCAACTAAGCCTCATACCAAACCCGCACGCCCGCTGCTTGCCCCCTGATGACAGGGCGCAAGTGGCGGGCGTTGCTATTCGGCCGCTTCCAGCATCGCGCGGGCCTGGCCGAGCGCCGCAGTCTCGCGGCCAAGCTGTACCACCAGCCGTGTCAGCAGGGCGGCAATTCCGGCGGCCTCATCCGTCACTTCGGCAAGATCATCATCGAGATACAGCGAACGGCACACCTCGATCTGGATCGCATGAATGCCATTGGCCGGGGCGCCGTGGCGATCAAGCACATAGCCGCCCGAATAGGGCCGGTTTTGCGCCGCGCGCACGCCCTCACCCTCGAAAAAGCCAAGCCCGCAGCGCACCAGCGCATGATGGCACGATGCGCCAAACCGGTCGCCCAGCACCATCACGGGTGCAGGCATATCGCTGTCACGCGGCGCCAGCGGCGGCATGGAATGCAGATCAATCAGCAAGGCAGCGCCCCAGATGTCGCGGATGCGCTGCAAATGTTCGCCCAACGCCTGATGATAGGGCTGATGGACCTCGGCAATCCGGCGATCCAGTTCCGCGCGCGGCAAGCGTGAACGCCAGATCTCGCCATAGCCCGGCAAGCGGCGCGGGATCAGGCCAAGCCCGCTGCGCGCGCGGTGATTCGCCGCAGAGCCTGTCACCGCCGCCGCCGCTGCGGCCGCAGCCGCCATCGGGCGGGCCAGCCGGGGGCCTTCGATCATCTCCCAGTCGATATCGCTTTCAGCCCGGTTCAGATCGAGCATCGCGCGCGGCGCATGGGCGCGCAGCAGCGGCGCGCCGGTTGCCGCGGCCACTGCCACGCCAAGCTGATCGACATGCCGATCTTCCAGCCGCAAACGGCACAGATCAGGCGCGCGCATCCGGGCAAGCAGATCGGCTGGATAGGCCTGCCCGCCATGCGGCACCGCAATCAGCACCGGCAGTAACGAATTGCAGGGGCCATCAAGCGTAAAGGCCGGCTCGTCAAAACCTTGCGCCACCCGCCCACCGCTGATGCGCAGCCGCTCGGCCTGTGCAGGGGGCCCGGCGGCAACAACCGGGACAGAATGCCGAGGAAGATCAGGATGGCGCGCCATGCTGTACCACTGCTGCCTTGATTGATCCGCCTTGTCAAAGCGCAATCATAAGCGGGCGGCGAGCCGTGCTTTCAGGAAAGATTTCTTAAGGCCCGGTATGCTAACGCCTGCACCATGAACAAGACTGCTGCCCCGCGCATCCTGCTTGCCGAGGATGAAGAAGCCATGCGCACCTATCTCGCCCGTGCGCTTACCAATGCCGGTTACGAGGTGAGCGCGGTGTCGCGCGGCACCGATGCGCTGCCGCTGCTGGAAAATGGCGACTTCGATCTGCTGGTTTCCGACATTGTCATGCCCGAGATGGACGGGATCGAGCTGGCCCAGCACTGCGCTGCGATCAGCCCGCGCACCAAGGTGATGTTCATCACCGGCTTTGCCGCAGTGTCATTGCGCGCCAGCCGCGAACAGCCGACGGCCAAGGTGCTGTCCAAACCGTTTCACCTGCGCGATCTGGTGCTGGAGGTGGAACGCATGTTCGATGATGCGCGCGAGGCGCATTCCTGATTGCGGCATCGGGCAAGCCCGCGAATCGCTTGCACCCTTTACGCGCTTGGGTTAAAGGCGCGCTCCGCCTGAAAGGGCGCGCTGTTCGATAGCGTGGGCGTATAGCTCAGTGGTAGAGCACTATGTTGACATCGTAGGGGTCGCAAGTTCAATCCTTGCTACGCCCACCATCGAACCAGCCGACAAGACCCCGCATCGCTGCGGGGTTTTTTTGGGGACCTACATACCTAACTAGCCATGCCCCCGAGCGGACGGGCGGCTAGAAGGTGGGAGTGAATTTTTCCGATAAACAAGTAGGCGCGCACTCACTAGCGGGGGCAGGATGAGGGAGAAGCAGCATGGCCAGCGTTTATGACGTTGCTCAATACATCCTGAAAAAGCAGGGTGCCATGTCTGCGATGAAGCTACAGAAGCTCGTTTATTATTCGCAGGCGTGGCACACAATTTGGGCTGACAAGCAGCTTTTCAAGGCTTCGATCGAGGCGTGGAAAGATGGGCCTGTCTGTCCTGATCTTTGGCGTGAGCATGCAAATCAGTTTCGTGTTGCGCAGATAACCAAAGGCGATGCGAGTGAGCTGACCCCACGGGAAAAGCGCACGATCGATCAGGTCTTGGCGTTTTATGGAGAGCACTCCGCGCAATGGCTTAGTGATCTTACCCACGCGGAAGACCCGTGGCTTGATGCTCGTAGGGGCACGAAAGCTGGTGCTCGGAGCAATGCGGTTATCACACCCAAGGCGATGCAAAGATACTACGCATCGCTTTAATGGCACGTAAGCGCGATAGAGAGCGGCCAAAGGCAAAGAAGAACCCTGGGCCAGAAAGTGTCCGCGTCGGCGCGGACCCTGAAATCCTATCTAAAGCAGACCCCAGTTTGGCGGTTTATTGATTTCGACTGGGATAGCGACTGGGGTTACAATAGCTGTGCAGCGAGCGCAGACAGATTGCGGTCACATGTTGAGCAGCATCTCGCATCGTTCGAGACCATGACGTGCAGCGAGAGACTTCGGGCTGCGGGCGGCCGAAAAGCTGGCAACAACAGCCACGAAATCTCAAGAGACAAGTTCAAGCCCGAAGTGGAGAAAAGGCTTACAGAGAAGGGCGTATTGGCGGATACGCTATTCTCGCTCCGACTTGACGCAGGCACTCGCGTATATGGAGTCAGAGAGGGCCCTTGTCTAAGAGTTGTATTCTTCGATCCCTATCATAAAGATCGAACGAAATGTGCATACCAGTTTGAAGATTAGTCAATCAATGATGCGGTTCATCTCATCGAAAAGATAAGGCGCAACGGTGACTGCCTTCCGGCGTTTTGCCACTTCCTTAAACTGCTCGATATGTTCGCACATTTCCATGATGCCTTCGACTTTGCCGATCTGGCGGGTGAGGATCGTGCGGCCTTCATCCGTAAGCCATTGGTGGAAGCGAGCGCGGCGCTTGCCCTCATCAGTGATGTTGAGCTTATCTAGCTCGGCTTTCATGTACCCGTGTTCGATGGGGTCATAGACGTACTTGTTGATGAATTTCCCGTAGTACTGAGGGCGTGATCGAGAGGTGGTCGGGGCGTTATCGTACAGCCTATCAAGTTCTGCGAAAAATGAGTCGGGAAAAGTGTGTATCCACTTTTGCAGTCCATCTGCGATGTACTGTTCCAGCAATAGGCGGAGGGCGTCATGTCCGCGATCACGCTGAAAACCAGTTGCTTCATCGACAAGGGCAACGATGCCGACCCGTGCGAATGCTCGGACAAGAAGCTCTGCCTTGTCCGCGATGTGGGTTTGCTGCTTGCTGAGCGCCCCTTGCTTTCGTGCCTCAAGGACGGCCTCACAAATGTCGGCCAACACCGTAGCGTCATAACCGTAGGCCATCGCGCCCCTATCGGTGCGAAAAACGAGCGGCTCTTTGGTCACCGCTTCTAACGCGCTGGAAACGAAAGGAGAAAGCGTCTTTTGACCTACGAAATGCGCCAAGCGGTCACCGCCGCCACGTGAACTACCCCCGCGCGACATTCCTAGGGCGCTTACCATCCCTCGCTGGTGGATAACCCGAGTGCCATCCTCGAGAACGTAACAAGGTATCTGAATTTCCCCTATCGCGAGTATGCCGCCATAGCGGGCGCTAGGCACAATTTCATCAGCCGCTACGGCTGGCGTCATAGCGCGGGCTACATCGTCAAAAGACGCGTTGATCGGTTCGATAATCTGTTCGTTCTTAGGCATTGATGAGGCCTTTGTAGGTGAGGCGCTTGCCGATCATGCGGCCAACGGTGCGATCAATGAAGCCCATGGTGCCAATCTGGGCAGTGTTGTGACGGAAGGCAAATTCGTTGACGTAACGATGCAGGTGCTTCGCGCTCATGTAGTGGTAGATGCCGTAGTGGCCGCGCTTGAGCAGCGCCCAGAAGCTTTCAATGCCGTTGGTGTGGGCCATTTCGCGGACATACTCGCCAACCGAGTGATTGACGCTGACATGGCGGTAGCCGTGGCTGGCGATGCCGACGTAGCCCGCATGCTGATCGGTGACGACCAGAGCACCTTCCGGTTCGTTGTCGCGGATGAAGCCCTGTAGAGTGCTGATCTTGGTGTTCGGGATGATCTGGGCGCGGACGTTGCCGGTCTCGCCACGGATGCCGATAACGGCAGTCTTGCCAACGGTCCCACGCCCAGCGCGAAGCTTCTTGCTGGCGTGCTTGTTGGTTTCCTTGCCGCCGAAATAGGTTTCATCGACTTGGACTTGCGCGCCCATGTCATCATCGCCTGCCTTGGAAAGCCAAGTTTCGCGTATGCGCTGGGCGAGAAACCAAGCAGACTTTTGCGTAATACCGAGTTCGCGGGCCATCTGGGTTGAGGGGATGCCCTTACGCGCCGTGGTCATCATGTAGATCGCCATGAGCCACTTGTGCAACGGAAGGCGGCTTTCGGCCAACACAGTGCCAGTGCGGACGCTGAAGTGCTTGCGGCAATCGCGGCAGCGGTAAGGCATCGGCTTGTGATCTTTGACTTCGGCAACCGACAGGCTGCCACAGTGCGGGCAATGGGCTTCGCCGCTCCAGCGGTTACGCTCGAAATACTGCCGCGCGGCTTCCTCATTCGGGAAGCGCTGGAAGAATTGATACAGGCTGATGGTTTCGGGCTTGTCGGTCATGAAACCTAACTAGCCAGATTTTTCGTATCCGTCAAATTATTTTTGGCTAGTTATGTATATAGGTCCCTTTTTTGTGCCCATCGCGCCGCCCCTCCCCACCTTGCTGCTGCTCCAGCCGCACGGCGCACAACCTCGACCTGCGTCATAAATTATGCATTTTTGCATAACGAAAAGCGTTGAAAACGCGAATTTCGGTGTGAAGCACTACGATATGGCCTTACTTGAATATTCGATTGTACATAATGAGTAATTGAATTGGTCGTGAGTTGGAATACCCGCTACACCGGCTGCACCAACACAAGGAGCACACCACATGAGCCTGCATATCGGCGATATCGCCCCCGACTTCACCGTCGACACCACCACCGGTCCGATCAGCCTGCACGATTGGGCGGGCGATGCCTGGGTGTTCTTTTTCAGCCATCCGGCCGATTTCACCCCTGTGTGCACCACCGAAATGGGCATGACGGCCAAGCTTGCCGCGGAATTCGACAAGCGCAATGTGAAGCCGCTCGGCCTGTCCACCGATACGGTCGAGGAGCACCTCGCATGGGTCAAGGATGTCGATGAAACACAAGGCGTCACCCTCGCCTTCCCGATTGTCGCTGACCCGGATCTCGCGATTGCCAAGCTTTATGACATGATCCACCCCGATCAGTCCGAAACGGCAGCGGTGCGGAGCGTCTTCATCATTGATCCCGCCAAGAAAATCCGCCTCACCATGACTTACCCGATGAGCGTGGGGCGCAATTTCGACGAGATCCTGCGGGTGATTGACAGTCTGCAACTGGCCGACCGCATGAAGATCGCCACGCCCGCCGATTGGCGCCCGGGCGACAAGGTGATCATTCCGCCGTCGGTCGATGATGCAGTCGCGCATGAGCGTTTCCCGCAAGGCTTCACCACGATCAAACCCTATCTGCGGATGGTCGAGCTCGTCTGAGCTGCCTCCCCCCTTGCAGCGCCGGGTTCTCTCTTTCTCCGCCCGGCGCTGCAACCCTTTCGCCTGCAAATCGTATGCCTTATGCAGCCATTGCAATTGACCAACGCCGCCAGGGGATTAGCGCCTAGCCATGTTTGACAACCTTGATGCCCTGCTGCTCGCGCGGATCCAGTTTGCCTTTACGGTGAGCTTTCACTTCTTCTTTCCGGCCTTCTCGATTGGCCTTGCCAGCTATCTGGCAGTGCTCGAAGGGTTGTGGCTGAAGACCGGAAAACCCGTCTATCTTGATCTGTTCAAATACTGGCTCAAGATTTTCGCGATTGCCTTTGCGATGGGGGTCGTCTCGGGGATTGTCATGTCCTACCAGTTCGGCACCAACTGGGCGGTGTTTTCCGATGTGGCAGGCCCCATTCTCGGCCCGCTGATGGCCTATGAAGTGCTGACCGCCTTCTTCCTTGAGGCAGGCTTTCTCGGCGTCATGCTGTTTGGGATGAACAAGGTCGGCAAGCGGTTGCACTTTGCCGCAACGCTGATGGTGGCGCTGGGCACTTTTGTGTCGGCCTTCTGGATCCTCAGCGTCAACAGCTGGATGCAGACGCCGACGGGCTATTTCATCGCTGAAAATGGCCAGTACATGCCGGGTGACAGCTGGTGGGACATCGTCTTCAACCCGAGCTTTCTCTATCGCCTCGTCCACACCGTGATGGCCGCCTATCTGACGACAGCTTTCGTGGTCGGCGCGGTGGGCGCATGGCACTTGCTGAAAGACAAGGCCAACCCCCACGCGCGCACCATGTTTTCAATGGCGATGTGGATGGCGGCGATTGTCACGCCCTTGCAGATTTTCGCTGGCGACATGCACGGGCTTAACACGCTCGAACATCAGCCTGCCAAGGTGATGGCGATGGAAGGCCATTACCAAAGCCATCCCAATGGCGCGCCGCTGATTCTGTTCGGGATACCGGATAGCGAGGCGAAGACGGTGCGCTATGCTATAGAGATTCCCAAGGCGTCCTCGCTGATCCTCAAGCATGATTGGAACGCGCCGCTCGCCGGGCTTGATACCATTCCCGAGGATGAACAGCCGCCGGTTGGCATGGTGTTCTGGAGTTTTCGCATCATGGTCGGCATCGGCTTTGCGATGCTGGGGATCGGGCTGTGGAGCCTTTATGGCCGGGTGCGCGGGCGGCTGTATGATATGCCATGGCTGCACCGCGCGGCTGTGGTGATGGGGCCAAGCGGATTTGCCGCCGTGCTGGCCGGGTGGATTACCACTGAAGTCGGCCGCCAGCCATTCGTGATCTATGGCCTGCTGCGCACCGCTGACGCGGCGAGCCCCTTGGCCGCGCCTGCCGTGGCGGCGTCCTTGCTGGCTTTCATCATCGTCTATTTCACCGTCTTCGGCATTGGCGTGTGGTATATCCTCAAGCTCATGGGCAAAGTCCCGCACGCCGGCGAATACGGGGTCAAGCGCGGCGATACCGGCCCGATCCGCACTGCCGGGATCACGCCGGGGCCGACCCAGAATCCGGGCGGCGCGGAAACCCTGCCCGGCTCGGCCGGCGCCAGCGCTGTTCCAGCGGAGTAAGCGCCATGATCGATCTCACCATCATCTGGGCCTTCATCATTGCCTTTGCGATCTTTGCCTATGTGGTGATGGACGGGTTTGATCTGGGCATCGGCATCCTGTTCCCGACCTTCCAGCAGGGGCGCGCGCGTGACCGGGCGATGAACTCCATCGCGCCGGTATGGGACGGCAACGAGACCTGGCTGGTGCTGGGCGGCGGCGGGCTGTTTGCGGCTTTTCCGCTCGCCTATGCGGTGATTTTGCCTGCGACCTATCCGCTGATCATCGCGATGCTGCTGGGCCTGGTATTCCGGGGCGTGGCCTTTGAATATCGCTGGCGTGATCCGGGGCATCAGAAGTTCTGGGACGCAGCCTTTACCGGCGGCAGCTTCGTCGCCGCGCTCGCCCAAGGCATGACTCTGGGCGCGCTCCTGCAAGGGATCGAGGTGGATGGCCGCGCCTATGCCGGAAGCTGGTTTGACTGGCTCACGCCCTATACGCTGCTGACCGGGCTCGGCACGGTGGCAGGCTATGCCCTCTTGGGCAGCACCTGGCTCATCTGGAAGCTGGACGGGCCGGAGCAGGATCACGCGCGGCGGCTTGCCATCTGGGCAGGCGGGGCGACGATTGCGCTGATGGGCGCCGTCAGCCTCTACAACATCGCCCTCAATGCCGAATACGCCGCCCACTGGCTCAGCGCGCCGCAGATTTACTGGGTGGCGCCGGTGCCGATTGTGACAGCGGTGGTTTCGCTTTCGCTGCTGCACGGCATTTTGAACGCGCGCAATTCCAAGCCGTTCTGGCTGGCAATTGCGCTGTTCTTTCTGGGGATGAGCGGGCTTGGCGTCACCATCTGGCCCTATGTCGTGCCGCCCGGCATCACCATCTGGGACGCCGCCGCGCCCGAACGCAGCCAGATTTTCATGCTGGTGGGCGTGGCGATCACGATGCCGCTGATCATCGGCTACACGGCATGGGCCTATTGGGTGTTCCGCGGCAAGGTGGCCGATGAGGGATATCATTGAGCGTGAACCGCGAAGGTGAGCCTGATACTCCGCTGTGGCAGCGCCTCGCGTGGATGGCGGCGATCTGGCTGGCAAGCGTCGCAGTGCTGGGCGCGGTGGCCTGGGCGATCCGCCTTTGGATCAAGCCCTGAGGTAAGCCGTCATGCGCGGCGGCGCTGGTTCGGTGCGACAGCACGCGCTTCGGCCAGCCAGCCATCCAGCGGCTGCGGGTGGCCATAGCGATAGCCCTGCACATGCGTGCAGCCGATCTGGCGCAGGAATTCCTCTTGCGCTGCCGTTTCCACCCCCTCGGCCACCACGCGCAGGCCCAGCCCGCGTCCCATCTCGACAATCGCCTGAATGATAAGCCGGCTCTGGCTGTCACATTCAATGCTGGCGATGAATTCGCGGTCGATCTTGAGCTTGCGGATCGGAAAGCGCCGCAGGTTGCTGAGTGAGGAAAAGCCGGTGCCGAAATCATCGAGCGCAATCGTGCAGCCGGCTTGATTAAGCAGCTTGAGCGAAGCCCGCAGCCCCCCGGTCTCGTCCGAGAGCAGCATGGTTTCGGTAACCTCGATCGTGAGATTGGTAGGTTCGAGCACGCTGCCTTCGATCAGACCCAAAATCTGATGCGCAAAGTCACCTTCGCGCAAGTCAGCTTCGGACAGGTTGATGGCGATGCGGCATTCCGGCCCGAAAGCGGCGAGCAATTGCGGCCCTTCGCGCACGATTTGCCGGATCATCATCTGCGACACCCGCCGCGACAGCACCGGATCCAGCAGCGCCGAGAAAATCTCGCAGGCCGCCAGCACCCCGCCGCGCCCGTCAGGCAGCCGCAGCAGCGCCTCGAACGCAGCAATCTGCCCGGTTTCAAGATCAATGATCGGCTGATAGGCGGCAAAGGCCTCGCCCTCGTCCAGCGCATGGCGCAGCCGCATCGCCGCCAGCTTGCGCGCCGATTGCCGCGCTTCGAGTGTCTCGTCCCACACCACCACCATGCCAGGGGCTTCCTGCTTGCCCTTGTACAGCGCAAGGTCCGCGCGGCGGATCAGCTCTTCGCCGGGCAGGATTTCATCGGTGCGCGCCATCCCGCAAGTCGCGCCGAGCAATTCGAACTGCGGGCTTTCCGCCGATAACAGCCGCGTTTCCGCAATCAGCCGCTCGGCAACCACACTGGCATCGGTAAGCCCTATGGTTGGCGGAAACAGCAGCGCAAACTCATCCCCGCCCCAGCGCGCCAGAAACACTTCAGGGCCGATGATGCGCTGAAACCGCCCGGCCAGCGCAGTCAGCACCTGATCGCCGGCCAGGTGGCCTAACGTGTCGTTGATTTCCTTGAAGCCATCCAGATCAAGCACTGCCACCGTCACCGGCGCGCGATCAGCGGTCTGCATGGCAATGTTGAGACGGCGATCGAATTCCGCACGGTTGAACAGGCCGGTGAGGCGATCGTGCTGTGCTGCGCGCTGCAAGGCAAGATTGCTGAGATGCTCTTCGGTGCAATCCTGCACGATCCCGGCGATACAGTCGGGCCTGCCATCGCGATCAATCCGCTCGCCCATCACCCGGATGCGGCGCAGCGCGCCATCCTTGCGGGTGATATGGGTTTCAAACTTCACCGGCACGCCGCTGAGCGCAGCTGCATCGAGCTGCGCGCTCACCACCGCGCGATCAGCCTCGGTGTAAAAGCCCAGCGCTTCCTCGATGGTAACCTGCTGGCGGCTTGGCTCAAGCCCGTGGATCACATGCGCCTGATCCGACCAGTGGAGCGCATCCGTGGCCAGATCGACGCGCCAGAAACCGATATTGGCCGCCATCTCGGCATGGCGAAACACCCTTGCCGCCTCGCGCAAGGTGGCATTCTTGCGCCGCAGCTCGCGGGTCCGGGCATAGAGCGCAATGTTCTGTTCAACAAATTCGGCAAGCATTTCCAGAGGCTTGATCTGCGCCGCCGTAAAAGCGCCGGGCAGCGGCGAGATCGCGCACAAAGTGCCCAGCAAATCCCCGCCTTCAAAACGGATCGGAACGCCGAGATAAGAACGGATCAACGGCGCGCCCGTGACGAGCGCATTGTCGCTGAAACGCGGATCCGTGCGCGCATCGTCAATCAGGAGCGGCGCGCCCGCTGTGACACAATGCGTACAGAACGAATGCGCGATCGGCGTTTCGGCCAGCGGGAACCCGGTGCGCCCGAGGAACCACTGGCGCTGGCCTTCGACAATCGACACCAGCGAAACCGGGCAGCCTAGTGTCGCAGTGGTCAGCAAGGTGATCCGCGAGAAGATCTCGGGATCAGGCATGGTCTCAAGCTCAAGTCGCTTGAGACAGGCAAGGCGCGCGGCATCTGACACAGCTTGCCCTTGCGCCGGAGTTCGTTAATGCGGAGTATTCAAGGCACGGGGAAAAATGCGCAAGGCTGTGCAGTCCCCGGCCTCTAGCGCAAAGATTTCAGTTACTTGCCGCATGGCGACTGAATTGTCGCCGGGATAAATTGATGCACAGGACACAGGCCGCCAGAGCATGGCGCACCTATCCGGAACGCCAGGGCTGAAAACCGCGCATGTTTGAAGTGATCTGCATCAGTTTTGCCTTTGCCTTCGGGCTGGCTGTCAGGCGTTTCGGCCTGCCGCCGCTGGTGGGGTTCCTGATCGCAGGCTTTGCCGTGAATGCCCTGGGCCCGCCACTCGGACTGCCGGACAATACCGGCGCGATCCTCAAACATGTCGCGCACCTCGGCGTGCTGCTGCTGCTGTTCACGGTCGGGCTCAAACTGCAACTCAGCCAATTGGTGCAGCCGCAGGTGGCCGGCGGCGCGTTGAGCCATTTTGCGATCGCATCAGCGCTGTTCACGACCGGTCTCATTGTGCTGGCCGGGCTGGATTGGAACACGGCGCTGCTGGTGGCCTTCGCGCTGTCGTTTTCCTCGACCGTGTTTTCGGCAAAGACGCTGGAGGCCAAGCGCGACATCGGCGCCTTTTACGGGCGCACCGCCATCGGTATCCTGATCGTGCAGGATATCATCGCGATGGTGATCCTGGCGATCTGGGGCGGCAAAAGCCCGACGATCTGGGCGCTGTGGGTGCTGGCCTTGCCGCTCATGCGCCCACTGCTGCACCGCTTGCTCGATTATGTCGGCGAGGATGAATTGCTGGTGTTGCTGGGGATGCTGCTGGCGCTGGTGATCGGCGGGATGGGTTTTGAGGCGGTCGGCCTCAGTTCCGAAATCGGCGCGCTGGTGATGGGGCTGATGCTCTCGACCCACAAGCAGGCCAAGCCCTTGTCGAAAGCCTTGTGGAGCCTCAAGGAAGTGTTCCTTGTCGGCTTCTTCCTGCAAATCGGCATGAATGGCCTGCCGCAGCTGTCCGATCTGGTGTTTGCCGCGGTCATGGTGGCGATCCTGCCGCTCAAGGGCGTGCTGTTTTTCTTCCTGCTGCTTGCATTCAAACTGCGCGCGCGCAGTGCCTTCATGGCGGCAGCAAGCCTTACTGCCTATTCCGAATTCGGGCTGATCGTGGCAGCAGGCGTGCTGCCGGAATGGCTGGTGCCGCTGGCGCTTGCGGTGGCGTTGTCGCTGATGGTTTCGGCCCCGCTCAATCGCTGGGCACAAGCGGTGTTCGAACGGTTCGAACCGGCACTTGAACGGTTTCAGCTAACCGCCATCCACCGTGACGAATTGCCCACTGATCTCGGGGATGCGCGCTATCTGGTGCTGGGCATGGGGCGCACCGGCACGGCGGCCTATGATCAATTGACCGCCCGCCACGGCCAGCAGGTGATTGCCGTCGATGCCGATCCCTACAAGATTGCCGATCACCGAGAGGCCGGACGCAACGCGGTGTTCGCCGATGTCGAAGATGCGGGCTTCTGGCGCGGGCTCGATTTGTCGGGGGTGCGCGCGGTGATCCTGGCGATGGACAATATCGAAGCCAAGGAACACGCCGCCGCAGCCTTGCGACAGAGGGAGTTTGCCGGCCCGATTGTCTCGCATGTGCTCTCGGAGGCGCATCTCGAACGCCTGCGTCAGGCGGGCGCAACGCAGACCTATCTGACGATGGAAAACGCCGGCAAAAGCCTCGCCAATCAGGCTGTCGAAGCGCTGGTTCCCGATACCGCCTGAGCCAGCGCGCGGCCTGACAGCCACGCACCCTCAACACGCGGGCTGTGCAGGTAATCGCCTGCGATGCCGAGGCGCAAAGCGGGGTCGAACCGCGCGGGCGCGCCGGCTGCCACCTGCGGCAGTGCGTAAAGCCAGCGGTGCGCATCACAGTGCAGCGTGGGCGGCAGGCTGGCAAGGCCGCTTGCGAGGCGGAAATCTTCCAGCAGCGTCGCGGCGACTTCATCCTTGGGCAGATCGAGCAATGCGCGGCTGCGCTCAGGCGAGGCGTGGATCACCCAGGTCTCCGCCCCGGCGCGCTGCGGCTTGGAGGCATTGCGCGCGGCCCAGCTCACCGCGCCCTCCCCGCGCATCACCGCGCTCGTCAGCGGCACGGCGCGATCAAAGGCCGCCAGCACGGCCCAGCATGGCGCCGAAACCACGCTGGCCGGGATCGCGGCCAGATCAGGCGCTGCCTCGCTGAGCAATTCGCTCGCCTGTTCGGCCGGGACCGCCACCAGCACGGTGCGGGCGGTTATCTCGCCTGCGTCAGTGGCAACCCGCCAAACCTCGCCCTGCCGCACGAGGCTGAGCGCGCGCACACCCCAGCGCACCGCCAGTTCGCTCGCCATGGCTTTGAGCGGCCCGTTCATGCCGGGCGTGCCCACGAAAGCTTCCTCGCCTGCCTCAGGCCAGCGCGCCGCCGCGCCTGCGCTCTCCCACGCGGCCACGGCTGCCCGGAACGCCGGATCGCGCGCGGTGAAATATTGCGCGCCATGATCGAAGGACACATCCTTGCCCGCAATGGTCACCCGGCGCGCGGCCATGCGCCCGCCAGGGCCGCGCCCCTTGTCAATCAGGGCAGGCGTCAGCCCGGCTTCGGCAAGGTGCCGGGCGCAGGCAAGGCCCGCCATGCCTGCGCCGATAATCAGAATATCGTGATAAACCGCTTCCATGCAGGCTTAATGCGCGCAAACCGGCAAAGTTTCCGCTTTGCTCGCCCTGAAAGCGTCCCCGATCAGGCCGCGTCAGCCGCCAGCGAGGGCGCGCGCGTGCCAGCGGCCTCGTTGAGCATTTCGGCCACCAGAAATGCCAGTTCGAGCGATTGTTCGGCATTGAGGCGCGGGTCGCAATGGGTGTGATAGCGATCGCCGAGGCGTTCCTCGGTAATCGCCACCGCGCCGCCGACGCATTCGGTCACATCCTGCCCCGTCATCTCGATATGGATGCCGCCGGGATGCGTGCCTTCGGCGCGGTGCACCGCGAAAAAGCCCTTCACTTCGCGCAGGATCCGATCAAACGGGCGGGTTTTGAAGCCATTGTCCGATTTGATCACGTTGCCGTGCATCGGATCACAGCTCCACACCACCGGATGCCCTTCACGCTCCACCGCGCGCACCAGACGGGGCAAGCCATCTTCCACCTTGTCATGGCCGAAGCGGCTGATCAGCGTGATCCGCCCGGCCTCACGCTGCGGATTGAGCGTATCGAGCAGGGTGAGCAGCGCGTCCGGTTCAAGCGAAGGGCCGCACTTCATGCCCAGCGGATTGCCGATCCCGCGGGCAAATTCGATATGCGCCGAGCCAGGAAAGCGCGTGCGATCCCCGATCCACAGCATGTGGGCAGACGTCGCATACCAATCGCCAGTCAGCGAATCCTGCCGCGTCATCGCCTGTTCGTAAGGCAGCAGCAAAGCTTCGTGGCTGGTATAAAAACTGGTGCCCTTCAATTGCGGCACAGTGGCCGGATCAACCCCGCAAGCTTCCATGAAATCAAGCGCTTCTCCGATCCGGTCGCCCATTTCGGAGAATTTTTCGGTCCACGGCGTGCGGCCCATGAAATCGAGCGTCCACTGGTGGACTTGCCGCAGATTGGCATAGCCGCCGCCGGCAAAGGCGCGCAGCAGGTTGAGCGTGGCGGCGGCCTGCGAATAGGCGCGCACCATGCGGGCCGGATCATTGCGGCGGGCGACCGGATCAAATTCGATACCGTTGATATTGTCCCCCAGATAGCTCGGCAGCGTTACCCCGCCGATGGTTTCGGTGGGGGATGAGCGCGGCTTGGCAAACTGGCCGGCCATGCGGCCCACTTTCACCACCGGGCGTTTGGAGGCGAAAGTCATCACCACCGCCATCTGCAAAATCGCACGAAAGGTATCGCGGATATTGTTGGGATGAAATTCGGCAAAGCTTTCAGCGCAGTCTCCGCCTTGCAGCAGAAAACCGTGCCCGCCTGCAACCTGCGCCAGATCCGCCTTCAGCGCGCGCGCTTCGCCTGCAAACACCAGCGGCGGATAGGACGCAAGCGTGGCCTCTGCCTCGGCGAGTTCGCCCGCGTTTTCGTAATGCGGCAAATGGCGGGCCTCGTGGGTCTGCCAGCTTTGCGGGGTCCAGGTCTTCGTCACTTTGCACGTCTTTCCAAGAATTTCAGGCCCTATGGCAGGGGCGCAGGGCCATTTCCAGCCAAGGGCCGCGCCGCTACAGGACGCGGGTTACAATTGTAAAGCCTCAACGGCCTTCAAGACAATATTATTTCTCACTCCCTTAGCGCCTGCGCGCCCCCTTGGTGCCATTGCGAGGCGCGGGCAGTTCGGCGAGCTTTTGGCCTTCGGGGATTACCGCAAGGCGCAGCGGCTCGCGCTGGGTGAGGTATCGCCCGGCGAGGAACTGCATCACTTCGGGCGTCGTCTGGGTGTAATCGACCAGCAGCGAGCGCAGCAGCGTCACCCGCTGGGGATCAAAGCTCGCGCCTTCCAGATTATACAGCCAGAACTGGTTGCCCGTCGATGCCCGCTGGATCATCTGGCCAAGCGGCCCGGTGACGCGTTCCAGTTCATCGGCGGCAGGGGGATTGGCGGCAAGATCGCGCGCAATCCGATCCGCTTCGGCAAAGAAGATGGGGACGAAAGCAGGTTCCAGCTGCGCAAGCGCGGTGATCCGCCCGCCACTTGGCACATCGGTCGGCCAGCTCGAAAACACCTGCGGCGAATAGCTCGCGCCCGCCCGTTCGCGCAGGGCATCGAGCAGGCGGTTGTTGAACAGCTGGGTGAGGATTTCAAGCTGGCGCGATTCGCGAAGCGAGGTCACGCCCCCGCCGCTCGGCCAGATCACGGCAAGCTGCCGCCTGATTGGCATCGCCGCGGTGGGTTAGCACATCAGGCTTCGCGCCCGGCGTCGCAAAGCCGGGAACGCGCGCGGCAATCTCAGGTGCGATCGCTACACGCGGGGGGAGCGCGCCGAAAGTCACACGCAATTGTTCGGCGATCTTGGCCGGATCAACCTCGCCGAACACCAGCACTTCCACATCGCCTTGCTTGAGCAGCGGCTCCCACACTGCACGGAAACCTTCGGGCGTTGCTCCTTGCAAGGCTTCGGGCGAAGGCGTGGCAAACCGGGCATCCTTGCCGGTCGCCACGAATTCGAGATCGCGCTTCAGCACGCCGCCGGGGCTGGTTGAAAAGGTGTTGTAGGCAAAACCCGCTGCCGCCTTGGCGCGGATCACCGGATCAGCATCCCAGCGCGGATTGGCAAGCTTGGCCGCGAACAGATAAAGCTGGCCCGCCACATCATCGGGCCGGGTCTGTGCGGTGAAGGTGAACACGCCTTCGCCAATCGCGAAATCAAACCCGAGCTTGCGCCCGGTCGCCAGCCGGTCCAGTTCGTTCTGGCCAAGTTCGCCAATGCCTGAACCCACCAGCGCCACTTCGCCAAGCGCGGCATAGACGGCGGATGTCTCGTCAAAGGCGCGCTGGCCTGCACCAAACCGCACCCGCACTGTTACGCGGCCCGGCTCGGCATCGCTGGCCCACACCAACGCCTTTACGCCATTGGCAAATTCGATCTGCTCGACTTCGAGCACGCCCAAGGGCGCGCGCTTGGTGATTTCGCCGGGCGCGCCCACCGGGGGCAGATCGTCGAAAGACACGCTTTGCGCTGCGAGCCGCGCACTGGGATCAATCACCACTTCGCGCACCAGCGCCAGCCGCAGGCCTGCCGCGTCCGCCTCACCCGCAGTCGGCGTCACATAGACCGAACGCAGCACTGCGCCGGCAAACAGCCGCTTGGTGCTGGCGAGCACTTCTGCCGGATTGAGCCGCTGGCGCATCCCGCGAAACACTTCCAGCACCGTGCCGGGCGCGGCAACCGTTTCGCGGATATCGACGGCGTTGATCAGCGTGTTGGCAAGATCAGGGCCAGATTGCACGGCGGCCTGTTCGACCTCATTGGCAAAGACGACATCGAATTCGGCGACTTCACGGTCAATTTCTTCCTGCGTCGGCGGCTCGGCCAGCGCATCGGCGATCACGCCGCGCACATCGTTCAAGGCCGCCTGCCAATCGCCCGATAGCGGCGCAAAGGTGATGAAAGTGGCATCGGCCGAACGCGAAATGTTCTCCTGGCGCGCCTGCGCATACAGGAAACTTCCGCCCGCCCGCGCGCGCGCTTCGAGGCGGCGGTTGATGATCGCCTGCGCGACGGCATCGAGCAGGAGGCCCTGATTATAGACAATCGTGTCGTTCTTGGCCCGCCAGGGACGCATCACGGCATAGGTCAGGCTGCGCGGCAAATCGGGTTCCACCGCCACCGCCAGTTCGCCAAGCGGCGCGCCGATCACCGGTTCATCCGCAGCCCCCTTAGGCGGAACGGGATCGCCGAAATCAGGAGCCACGCCCGGCGCCCCCTTGCCCTGCCAATCACCGAACCATTGTTCGACAAGGGCCGCCAATTCCATCGGATCAGCATCGCCCGCCACCACGATCACGGTGTTTTCCGGGCGATACCAGCGATCATAGAACGCCTTGACACTGCGCCCGGTCGCCCCGCGCAGGGTTTCTTCGGTGCCGATCGGGCTGCGGCTGGCAAGGCGTTGTCCGGCAAAGAACGTGCTGCGGGTAAGATCGGCAACGCGCTGCCCTGCCCCGCCGCGCTCGCGCTTTTCAGCGAGCACGATCGGCAATTCTGCGCGCACATTGGCATCGCTCAACACCGGCGCGCGCACCATGCCCGACAGCAGGCGAAAGCTTTCAGAGAGCTTGGCGCGGTCGATATTGGGGATGTCGAGCTTGTAAGCCGTATGCGTCGGGCTGGTCTCGGCATTGGCATCGCTGCCGAAAGTTGCACCAAGGCGCTGCCATGCGGCAATTGCGGCGCCCTGCCCCAGATATTGGCTTTCGCGGAACAGAAGGTGTTCCAGCAGGTGGGCATAGCCTTGCTCGGAGTCTTGTTCGTGCAGCGATCCGGCATCGATCCGCACCCGGATTGACACCTGACGCGGCGGCACGCCGTTGCGCCTTACGGCATAACGCACCCCATTCGGCATCTCGCCGAACAGCCATTGTTCATCAACCGGAACATCGCTGCCGCGATAAAGCCAGGGCATATCACCCTTGGGCTGCAAGTATCGCGGCGCAGGAACCGCAGTTTCCGCCGCAGGCGTCGGCGCCGCTGGGGTCTGAGCAAACAGGGGAGCGGCCAGCGCCAGAGGCGCCGCCAGCAGAAAGAGGGCGCGGCCCGCCCGATCAAGCATGGTCATGGGGCAGACTATAGGGGCGCAAGGTCTGAAGGGATAGTGAATGAAAAGCACTTTGCGCGCTTGAAATCCGACAAGATCGCTCTTAAATCCACGGCCATGTTCATCGAAACCGAAACCACGCCCAACCCCGATGCTTTCAAATTCCTGCCCGGCAGGACGGTGATGGATGTCGGCACCCGCGAATTCTCCTCGCCCGAGGCTGCCGCGGCCAGCCCGCTCGCCGAGGCGATTTTCGACACGGGCGAAGTGGTGAACGTGTTTTACGGCTGGGATTTCATCACTGTCACCGCTGCCCCCGGCGCTGACTGGAGCGCTTTGCGGCCGCAGGTCATCGCGATCCTGCTCGATCACTTTGTCTCCGAAGCGCCGCTGTTTGCCAGCGGCAGCGCGGGCGGCATTGCGGTTCCGCCCGAAGATGAAGCCGTGGTCGAAGAACGCCCCGAAGATGCCGAAGTGATCGCAGCGATCAACGAATTGCTCGAAACGCGGGTGCGCCCGGCGGTGGCGGGCGACGGCGGCGATATTGCCTATCGCGGGTTTCGCGACGGGGTGGTTTACCTGACGCTGCAAGGCTCGTGCTCGGGCTGCCCGTCAAGCACCGCGACGCTCAAGCACGGGATCGAGGGCCTGCTCAAGCATTACGTGCCGCAAGTCACCGAAGTGCGTGCGGCGTAATCCATGCAATTTCACGATAATGCGCTGAGCGCCGATGCGCTCGCCCAGCTGTTCACCGCAGCGCGCAGCTATAATTGCTGGCTGGACAAGCCGGTGTCGGATGCACAGCTCCACGCGATCTGGGATCTCGTGAAGATGGCGCCCACCTCGGCCAATATCCAGCCGGCGCGCATCGTGTGGGTCAAATCGCCCGCCGCCAAGGCAAAGCTCGCCGATTGCGTGATGGAAGGCAACAAGGCCAAGGTGCTGTCAGCCCCTGTCACTGCCGTGATCGGCTATGACATCGACTTTCACGAAGAACTGCCCTGGCTGTTCCCGCACACCGATGCCAAAAGCTGGTTTGAAGGCAACGAGGCAGGCCGCGAAGAAGGCGCGTTTCGCAATTCCTCGCTTCAGGGCGCTTATCTCATGCTGGCCGCGCGGGCATTGGGCCTTGATTGCGGGCCGATGTCGGGATTTGATCCGGCCGCTGTCAACGCTGCCTTCTTCGCGGATGAGCCGCGCCACCGGGCAAACTTCATCTGTTCGATCGGCTATGGCGATCCAGCCAGCATCTTTGATCGCTCACCGCGTCCGGATTTCGCCCGCTTCAACCGCATCGCATAAAGGCCAAACGCCCGCTTGCATCACGCCTTTGGCTGAGGCATCGGCGTGGCCCATGCGTACCCTCGCCATCGAGACCGCCAGCGAAGCCTGCTCTGTCGCGCTGTTTGGCGCCGACGGAACTGTGCTGGCGCGGGATAACCGGGTGATCGGGCGCGGCCATGCCGAAGCGCTGGTGCCCATGATCGCCGCCCTGCCCGACAAGGGCCGTGCCGAACGCATCGTGGTGTCGCTTGGCCCCGGCAGCTTTACGGGCGTGCGGATCGGGCTGGCGACAGCGCGGGCGCTCGGCTTTGCCTGGGGGGCAGAGGTACTGGGTTACCCCACGCTTGCGCTGATTGCGGCCATGGCGCAGCGCGATCATCCCGGCACTGCGGTGACTGTGTGCATGAACGGCGGGCATGGCGAATGGTTCGTCGGCGATTTCGGCAGCGATGGCCTGCCGCAAGGTGACGCCGCCTCGCTCACCCCTGCCGCCGCGCTCGCCCATCACGGCCACCTGCTGGTCGCGGGCAATCGTGCCGCTGAATGGGCGGCGCAGCGGGCCGCCCATCCGGGTGGTTGCGAGGCGCTGAACCTGCTGCCGGATGCCCGGTTCGCGCTTGCCATTCCGCCCGCACTGCTGACCCGCGATCTTGCGGCGATCTATGGCCGCGGGCCCGATGCCACCCCGCTCGCCGCAAGGGCAACGCCATGACTCCCTGCCCGCGCCAGCTTGATCGGATCATGGCCGTGATGGAGGCCGCTTTCGATCCCGCCTATGGCGAGGCATGGAACCGCCGTCAGGTCAGCGATGCGCTGACCCTTGCCAGCACCCATGCGTTGGTGATCGACACTGCGGGCGCGCTGATCCCCGATGGGCCGCAGCCAGCCATCGCCGCCGGGTTTGTGCTCACGCGCCATGCCGCCGACGAGGAAGAATTGCTGCTGATCGCGGTGGACCCGCGCTTTCGGCGCCGGGGACTGGGCGCCATGCTGGTCGAGCATATGCTGAACGCTTCCCGCAGGCGCGGCGTGACACGAATTTTCCTTGAAATGCGGCGCGGCAATCCCGCCATCGCGCTGTATCAGAAGATCGGCTTTGCCCCCATCGGCGAGCGGCGTGACTATTATCGCACCCCAAGCGGCGAACGAATTGATGCCATTACTTTTGGCCTGTCGATTTCAACTTGAGTCCGGATCAGTTTTCGCCAAGTTTTCGGCAGCCGCCCTTGCAAATCGTGACAGCCTGCGCCATTCAAGGTATCTCGAAAATATAAGGCATTCATGCCACGAGGAACTCATGCAGGACTTGGAATTCGAAATGAAAGAAACTCTCATCACTCTGACAAGCGACATTGTCGCAGCGCATGTCAGCAATAATGATGTGGCGGTGGCCGATGTGCCCGCGCTGATCACCAATGTCTATGCCGCGCTGGCCGCACTTGGCGAAGCTGCGCCGGTGGTGGAGAACAAGCCGGAACCGGCAGTGTCGATCCGCGCTTCGGTGAAGCCCGATTACATCGTCTGCCTTGAAGACGGCAAGAAGCTGAAAATGCTCAAGCGGTATCTGCGCACCAATTACAACATGACGCCCGAAGAATATCGCGCGCGTTGGGGCCTGCCGGCAGATTATCCGATGGTTGCCCCGAATTATGCCGAAACCCGCCGCGATCTCGCCAAGAAGATCGGCCTTGGCCGCAAGCCGGGCACCACGGTGCGCCTGCGCCGCACCAAGAAGCAGGGCTGATACGGGCCGCCGCCGCGCGTGCTGTGCCTTGCCCCTGTGCGGGGCGGCGCGTGCGGCGGGCTCTCTTCCACTGCTTTTTGCCGCTCGGCTTGAGCCGGGGGGCGATGCCCGGTAAAAGGGTGCGAACCTTCCCAACAGGCGGGCACAATCCACCCCCGCACCGGAGCATGTCTTGAGCCAGAAGATCGATCTCGAACAGCTTTGCGCGGAAAAGGGTCTGCGCATCACCGAACAGCGCCGCGTCATCGCCAAGGTGCTGTCCGAAAGCGTTGATCACCCCGATGTCGAACTGCTGCACGAACGCGCCTCGGCAATCGACTCCAAGATTTCGATCGCCACGGTTTACCGCACGGTGCGCCTGTTCGAAGAGGCCGGGATTCTCGACCGGCACGATTTTGGCGATGGCCGCTCGCGCTATGAACCCGTGCCCGAGGCGCACCATGATCACCTGATCGACGTGGAAACGGGCAAGGTGGTCGAATTCGTCGATCCCGAAGTCGAAGCGCTCCAGCGCCAGATTGCCGAGCGGCTGGGCTATCGCCTGGTCGATCACCGGATGGAACTTTACGGCGTCAGGCTGTCGCGTGAAGAACGCAGCTGACGCAGCTCTGCGCGCAGCAGCAGCGCGCGGGAGACCACGCCGGTCTCGCCCGGCGGCTGGCTGCGGATCGGTGCACGCACTGCGGCGCTGATCGCCTTGATCCTGGTGTTCGTGCCGCTGCATTACGCGTTTCGCACCGTTGCCTACGGCTCGCCCTTCCCCATGCTGTTCCTGCGCTATGCCGCAAGGGTTTGCGGCGCGAAGGTGGAAGTGATCGGCACGCACCTGAAGCGCGATGTTTTCTACATCGCCAATCATATCTCGTGGATGGATATCCTCGCGCTGGCCGGTGCCAGCGGCACCGCCTTCGTCGCCAAGGCCGAACTCGCCGAAGCGCCGGTGGTAGGTTGGCTTGCCAGCCTCAACCGCACGGTTTTTGTGAAGCGCGAAAACCGGCTGGGCGTGGCCGAACAGATCAATGCCCTCAAAGAAGCCCTGGTCGATAACTGGTCGGTCACCGTTTTTCCCGAAGGCACTACCACCGACGGGCAATCACTGCTGCCGTTCAAAACCTCGATGATGTCAGTGCTCGATCCGCCGCCGCCCGGCGTGCTGGTGCAGCCGGTGGTGCTCGATTACGGCGCGGTGGCCGAATGGATCGGGTGGATCGGTGAGGAAAGCGGGCTCAACAACGCCAAGCGCGTGCTGGCGCGCAAGGGCACATTTCCGCTCAAGGTCTATTACCTTGAGCCCTTCAGCCCCGCACATCACCGCGGGCGCAAGGCGATCAGCACCGAAGCGCGCGCCCGCATCGAGGAGGCGCTTGAAGATATCCTCGGCAAGCCGCTGCGCCCCTTCGCGCACGAAGTTGCCCCGGTGCGCTACCAGCCGCAGAATTGATTTGATTGCGCGCTTCTCGCGCTGCAGCCCCCCGCCCCGCCTTTTCTGGTGTTCTGGCCCACCCGGCCACCAATGCTACCATGGGCTATTGTGGCTTGGTTGGGCCAAGGGCAAAAAGGCAGGGCGGGAGGTCTGCGTTTCCCGACGGGAAACCAATTTAAAGACCGGCGCGCACCAGCCAATCGTGGAAGAGCCGCACCGGGCGGCTTTCCAGCGATACCGGCTTGCACACAAACCAGTAGGAATAGGGGCTTTCCACCGGCACCCCCGGCAGATTGGTAAGGCGGTTGTCACCGGCGCGGCGCAGGTGATCATCATGCATGATCGCAATGCCCAGCCCTTGGGCTGCGGCTTCCAGCATCAACTGGCCGGAATCGTAATGATCGATCGCCACCGGGTCCATATCCTCAAGCCGGTTGGCTTTCTTCCAGGCAACAAAGCTTTCGGGCAATTCATTGTGGATGAGAAAGGTCTGCTTGGCCATGGTCTCGGGGGCGACGACATTGCCGATGCTGCGCGCCAGTTCCTTGCTGCAGATGGCGTGCACCAGATTGTGATCGAGCCGCACCGCGTGCAGCCCGCTGGCCGGGCCGCGCGACAGGATGATCGCAGCATCCAGCGTATCGCCGACGCGGTCCTCAAGGTGCGGCGCGGTGTCGATATCAATGTGCAAGAGCGGGTGGCGCTTGCGCAATTCGCCCAGCCGCGGGAACAGGCGCTGGCTGCCGAACATCGGCAACACGCCAAGCCGCAGACGCAGCAGCGCGATATTGTCCGACTGGCTTTCCACCGCCCGCGCCAGGGCTTCCATGTGCGGGTTCACCGCCTCGTAGAAGGCCTGTCCCTCATCGGTCAGCTGCATCGACTGGCGCGCGCGCGTGAACAATTTCTTGCCGACGAATTCTTCCAGATTGGTGATGCGGCGCGACAGCGCGGACGGGCTGAGCCCGATTTCTTCAGCCGCCGCGCGCGCCGATCCCAGGCGAACGGTGCGCATGAAAGCTTCAAGAGCGCGAAGCGGAGGTAGGCGGCGTGCAGGCATGGCAATGCTCCTTGATCGAGTGAGATACGCCCGGCAAGATCAAAGGATGCAAAAAATCGAATTGGATGTGTAAAATCCAGCCAGCACTTGCCTTTATTGCAAGTCGCTCGCAACAGCTGGAGCATGCAGGCGCAGCCGGGTGACGTGAATCTCGTCGCCAGATGTCACCTCAATGCGCCAGCCGCTCGGGTGTTCCAGAATGGCGCCGACCGGCGGCACGGCCTCGGCCAGCACAAAGGCCAGCCCGCCCAGCGTATCGACCGCTTCCTCCACCTCGGCAAGGCGCGGATCAACCAGCTTGGCGACATCGTCAAGCTCGGCGCGGGCATCGCAATCCCACATGCCATCACCGATGGGCACGATCAGTTCGGCGGGGGTTTCATCATGCTCGTCCTCGATCTCGCCGACGATTTCCTCGACCAGATCCTCGATGGTGATGAGCCCGTCGGTGCCGGAAAATTCATCCAGCACCACCGCCAGATGCACTCGCCGCGCGCGCATATCGGCCAGCACATCCAGCGCGCCGCGCGACTGCGGCACATAAAGCGGCTGGCGCATCAGCACCGTCCAGTCGGCAGGCGGGGCCTTGCGGGTCGCAAGGTAGGGGAAGATATCCTTGATGTGGATCATCCCGATCACATCATCCAGCCGCTCACGGTAAACGGGCATCCGCGAATGGCCATGTTCGGAGAACATCGCGACCAGTTCATCCCACGAAATCGCCGCATCCACCGCAATGATCTCGCCGCGCGGCACGGCGACATCATCGGCATCATGTTCGGAAAAATGCAGCAGATTGCGCAGCATCTGCCGTTCGAGCGCAGTCAGATCGCCTTTCTCGCTGGGTTTGGCTGGCGCGGCTGTGCCAAGGCCGTTTTCGTCCTCGTGCTCGTCAATCGCTTCTTCGAGCTGTTCGCGCAGGGAACGCGCGCTTTCACCCAGCCCCAAAGCTTTGCGGATCGCAGGCCACAGCCCGCTGCTACTGTCCGCATCTCCTGCGGATAAGGGAGAATCGGCCATGGCCGGACGTGAAGCTCCTGTTGTTTCACCGCCCATATGGGTCAGGGATAGCCAGTTTTGCAAGTATCGCTGTCTCCAGCGCTTCCATTGCCTCGGCCTGTGTGTCGCTTTCGACATGGTCGTGGCCTGCCAGATGCAGCAGGCCGTGAACGATCAGGTGCGCGGCGTGATGTTCAAGGCTGATGCCCTTGTCCGCCGCCTCGCGCGCGCAGGTGGCAAAGCCGAGCGCAATATCGCCGAGCATGACGGGCGGGCCATCCCCGCCAAGCGCTGCCAGTTCACCGCGTTGCAGCATCGGAAAGCTGAGCACATTGGTCGGCTTGTCACGCCCGCGCCATTCGCGGTTGAGGATGTGGACTTCATCGTCGGTGGTAAACAGGATGCTCACCGCCAGCCGCGCATTGCCAAGCAGCGGCTCGCCCTCACCGGCTGCGGCCACCGCCCGTTCGGCCAAGGCCTCCCAATCGCCCGCAGGCCATTCCTCGATGTCGATATCACACTGCATAAGCGCCCTGTCCAAAACCACCGAGCCGCTGTCCAGAAACGAATAGCCGCCCCGCGCGCCCATAGCCCTTCAGCCCGGCTTTGGAAAAGGGCTGCGGTCTGATGATGGCCCGGCACCTTGCATTTTGCGGCGCGTTGGGGTGCAACAAGGAAAGAGCCATGATCTATATTCTCATCAACCTTGCCGCCATTGGCGCGGCCACCCTTGCCGGGCTGCTGATCGGCTTCATTTGGCTGCGCGTCTCGGGCCTTGCCGTGCCGGGCTGGAAGAGCTTGCTGGTAGCCGCACTCGCCGAATTCTGGCTCGCCGCGATCCTTGCAGGCGCGCTGATCCTTGCCCCCGACGAGGCGGGCGTGTGGGTGATGGCGCTCGGCAGCGCGGTGGTGATCTGGGCGGGCTTTGTGGTGCCCGTGCTGGCGGTGACTTTCGCAGCGCAGGGCCTGGAACGCCGCCAGACGATCAGCGCGAGCCTCCACTGGCTGGCGGTGATGATGGCGCAAGCGAGCCTGATGCAGGCCATTGGCCTTGTCCCCCCGCCCGTAGGCTGAGATCACGCGGAGCCTTGATCGCCCTCACTCCCAAGAAACAGGGCGCCCCCGCCAGCGACAGGCGCATGAACCGCATGCTCTCATGAAATCGGGCACCCAATCTTCCGACTGAGTGCCCGAAAATTGCCATGCTCGCATCGAAGCAAGCATGTTCACGAAGCAGGGATTACTTCCGGAAGTAGATCGAATCGAAGATCGCAGGATCAAGGTTGGGGTGACGCGCCTGCCACGTGGCGAGAGCAGCAAGATACTTCTCGTAAGCGATCTTGTTGGTACCCGGAGGATCACCTGCCCCCCAAATGCCATCAAGCTTCTTGCCCGACCTGACAGCCCGTGGTGCCAAAACAACACCGCTGTCCAAGATCACCCCGCCATTAACCGATCCAATTTCCTTTTCGGAAAGAACTTCCATGTTTGCGACCCTTCGAGTTTCAGGCAGAAAAATGTCCACCCTATCTAACAGCTTAATCACTCAAACGCGCGCCGCAAGACAGAAAATCGCGCCTGCCGACACTCTTCCCACAGGCCGGCAGCTTTACTCGCCATTGCCCTCATAGGCCTCGACGATCCGGCCCACGATCGGGTGGCGCACCACATCCGCAGCGGTGAAGCGGATCGTGCCGAAGCCTTCGACGCCTTCCAACCGCTCGACCGCATCATTGAGCCCGCTCATGCGCGGGCCGCCGGGAATATCGACCTGCCTGGGATCGCCGCACACCACCATCCGGCTGTTCTGGCCAAAACGGGTGAGGAACATCTTCATCTGTTCGCGCGTGGTGTTTTGCGCTTCGTCGAGGATCACGAAGGCATCGGCCAGCGTGCGCCCGCGCATGAAGGCAATCGGCGCAATCTCGATCTCGCCGCTGGCAATGCGCCGTTCAACCTGTTCGGGCGGCATGCAATCATTGAGCGCATCGTAAAGCGGGCGCAGATAGGGATCGACCTTGTCCTTCATGTCGCCCGGCAGAAAGCCGAGCTTCTCGCCCGCTTCCACCGCCGGGCGCGACAGGATCAGCCGCTGCACAGAGCCGCTGATCAACTGGCTGACAGCCTGCGCCACCGCGATATAGGTCTTGCCAGTGCCTGCCGGGCCAAGGGCGAAGATGATGTCTTCCTTTGCCAGCGCGCGCATATATGCGATCTGCGTGGCCGAACGCGGCACGATGGTTTTCTTGCGGGTGCGGATCATGATCGGCGGCGCATTGGCCTCACCCGAGATGATCCCTTCGAGCGTGGGTTCGGACGACATCGCGATCAGCGATTCAATCGCGCCTGCATCCAGCGCTTCGCCGCGTGCGAGGCGATCATACATCGTTTTCAAGGTTTCGCGGGCGCGGGCGACATCATCCTCGGGCCCTTCGATCACCACCTGATGCCCGCGCGCATGGATGAACACGCCCAGCCGGTTTTCCACCTGCACCAGATTGGCATCGAACTGCCCGAACAGAGGGCCAAGCAGGGCCTGATTTTCAAAGGTCAGATCAGCGCGGGCGCGGCGCGGGGCGGGAATGCCGCGCGGATCGGGCGAAAGAGCCGGGTGTTCGGCGCGTGAGGGTCTGCGGCCCATAGCTTCCTTTGCTTGTGGGCGCGGGGACGCTCCCCGGCCCTATGAGTCGGGAAGGTAAGCACAGCCGGGCGCAAAGCAAGCGCGCGCCAGCCAATCAGCGGTGGAAAGTCATCAAACCGCCGCAGTCTGGCGGACAAGGCCCTTCAACGAATTGGGGCCAGCTTCGGCCAGTTCGACCTCGACGAGATCACCGATGGCCCCCTCGCCCTCGTACCACACCGATTGCAACCAAGGCGATTTGCCGAGCCATTGGCCCGCGTGGCGGCCCTTGCGTTCGACCAGGATCGTGCAGGTCTTGCCGACACTCGCCTGATTGAAAGCAAGCTGGTGCTGGCCAATGCGATTCTGGAGGCGCTGGAGGCGATCATCCATCACCTCTGCCGCAATCTGCCCGTCCATGGTGGCAGCGGGCGTGCCGGGGCGCGGCGAATATTTGAAGCTGAAGCAGGCGGCATAGCGCACTTCATCAACGATGCTGAGCGTGTCTTGGAACTCCGCTTCGGTCTCGCCCGGAAAACCGACGATGAAATCGCCCGACAGCGCGATGTCGGGCCGCGCGGCGCGCACTTGTTCGAGGATCGCCAAGTAATGTTCTGCCGTGTGCTGGCGGTTCATCGCTTTGAGGATGCGGTTGTTGCCGCTTTGCACCGGGAGGTGCAAATAGGGCATCAGCTTGTCCACTTCGCCATGCGCGGCGATCAGGCCGGGCGTGAAGTCGTTGGGGTGGCTGGTGGTATAGCGGATGCGCTGCAAATCGGGGAGCTTCGCCAGAGCGCGGATCAGGCCATCAAGCCCGATGGCGCAGCCCTTGTCATCCTCGCCCGCCCAGGCATTTACATTCTGCCCCAGCAGCGTGATCTCGCGCGCGCCTGCTTCCACCAATTTCTCGGCTTCGGCCATCAGGTGCTTGAACGGCCGCGATATTTCTGCACCGCGCGTATAGGGCACCACGCAATAGGTGCAGAACTTGTCGCAGCCTTCCTGCACGGTGAGAAAGGCGGCGGGCGCGCGTTTCCTGCGCGCGGGGAGCGCATCGAACTTGGCGATGGCAGGCATGTCGGTATCGGTGGCACGCCCGCCCTGCGCTGCTGTCTCCAGCATTTCGGGCAGACGATGATAGGCCTGCGGGCCAACCACGATGGAAACCGCCGGCGCGCGCGCCATGATTTCTTCGCCCTCGGCCTGCGCAACGCAGCCCGCAACGGCGATCAATGGCTTTTTGCCCGCTGCCTCGCCCGCCTTCACCAGCCGGCCAATGTCCGAATAGACCTTTTCGGCGGCCTTTTCGCGGATGTGGCAGGTGTTGAGGATGACGAGATCGGCCTCCTCGCCCTCGGGCGCGGGCGCGATGCCCTGTTCGCCGAGCAATTCGGCCATGCGTTCGCCATCATAGACGTTCATCTGGCAGCCGAAGCTCTTGACGCGGTAGGTCTTGGGAGGCGCGGAGGGTTTCATGGCTGCGCGCTCTTAGCGCCAAGCGCGGCACCTGCCAAGGACTGCGGCATGGCGGCGGGCCCAGCCGGGCTAGGGCGCTTTCGGCTTGTCCCGCCGCGCCACGTGGACGCAAGGCGCCAGCGCCCCGCGCTGCCTGCCGGGATGCGCCTTGTCATCAGGGCCGCATTCCACCGCCGGTTTGGCCACGGCGTTGGCCCGCACCACCGCCAGTGCATCCTCGCTGCCATAGGCGGCAATCCAGGTGATGCAATCGGCAAGCGGGCGCACCCGGTGCTTGGCAAATGTGCCCTTTTGCGGGCGGCAATTGATCGTGAAGGCCGCCGCTGCCGGATCGACATCAAACCGCGAAAACCGCCGCAGCACTTCGCCGCGCTCGTTGAAGACAGTGCGCGCGGTCCGGTTGATGATGGCATCGCTGGGGTGAAACGGCGAGGTGTTGAACATGTAAGCGCGCACCTCGGGATGGGCCACCGACACCTCGGTCGCCAGCGCGCCGCCCAGCGAATGGCCGGTCACAATCCAGGCCGCATCATTGCCCCAGCGTTCACGCTCAGCCGCAAAATAGCGCAGCGCCAGCGCAATCTGATCATCGCGCACGGTGCCGTAGAAGACATCGGTAAACCCGTCGAAATCCGTGCCGCGAAATGCCATGATCCGCGCTGTCGGCACCCGTCCGGGGTTGCCTGCACTGCCCGGCGCATATTGCGCAAAGATCTGGTAGCCAAAGCCTTTCTTCGCGTCTTCCGGGGCAATCGGCAGGCGTTCAAGCCGTTCAAGCAGCGGGCCTGTATCGCCGAACAGATCATTATCGCCAACATAGGCATTGGTGGATGCCAAGGCATAGGGCCAGGCCTCGATCGCGGCCTCGCGCAGGAACGCGCACCATCCGCCCGGCTCCATCCGGCAGGGCGAACGCGATTGCGAGATATCGGGATAGGTAACGCAAGCCGAAAGCAGCAGGGCGAGCATCGCTCCGGGCAACCGCAGAGCGATGCGCCGCGCCCCGCCTGAGCGTGTTGCCTTTAAGGCCGTGAAGGCGGCGGCGGCGTGCATGAATGCCGCTGCCATAGCGCGATGCGGGACCGGGCACAATCGCCCGGCCCCGCGCAGCCTATGTGCCTCAGGCCACAGTGGCCTTGACGATCTTGCCCGGCGAGCGCGGCGGTTCGCCCTTGGGCAGGGCGTGGACATGTTCCATCCCGCTCGTCACCTGGCCCCACACGGTGTATTGCTTGTCAAGAAAGCGCGCATCATCAAGGCAGATGAAGAATTGCGAATTGGCGCTGTCGGGCACGGCGGTGCGGGCCATCGAGCAGGTGCCTTCGACATGGGGCTCGGCATTGAATTCGGCCTTCAAGTCGGGCAGATCACTGCCGCCCATGCCGGTGCCGGTGGGATCGCCGCCCTGCGCCATGAAGCCTGCGATCACGCGGTGGAACACCACGCCATCATAAAAACCTTCACTGGCGAGCGAAGTGATGCGTTCGACATGGCCGGGCGCCAGATCGGGCCGCAGCTTGATCACCACATCGCGCGCCTCGCCATCGCCGGTGTCGAGGGTGAAAGTCAAAGTCTCGGCCATCTGTATTCTCCGGATTAGGGTTTGATTGGGGCGAGCTTTTAGCAGCCAAAAACCGCCTGTCACCCTCCAGCCTTGCTTTTCATGCGCCCCTGCCTAAACGCCTCACATGGCCGATAATCGCATCCTCGACGATGATCTGCATCTCGCCGATAGTGGTGAGGGCGAGGTGCGCCCGGATGATCGGGTGGATGACGAACGGCTCGATGCCGAAAACCGCCTCAAACCCGATTATGTCAGCGCCATCCGCGATGCGCTCGACCGGGGCGACAAGGGTGCGGCCTATGATCTGGTCGAACCGCTCCACCCGGCCGATATTGCCGACCTGATCGAAGTCTTCGACCGCGCTCACCGCGAGGCGCTGATCGTCGCCATCACCGATCTGATGAGCGGCGATGTGATCGCCGAGCTTAACGATTACGTGCGCGAAGACCTGATGGAAGCCCTGCCCGCGCAGGCGGTGGCAACCATTGCCGAACAGCTTGATACCGATGATGCGGTGCAACTGATCGAAGACCTCGACGAGGCCGATCAGCGCGCGGTGATCGCCGAACTGGAGCCGGAGACGCGCGAGGCGGTATCGAGCGCGCTCGCTTACCCCGAAGAAACCGCCGGCCGGTTGATCAGCCGGCATTTCGTGGCGGTGCCCGAACATCTCACGGTGGGCGATCTGATTGATTACCTGCGCGAAGAAGGCGATCTGGAACACGAATTCTACGAAGTCTTCGTGATCGACGAATATCATCGCCCGGTCGGCACCTGCGCACTCAATTGGGTGCTCACCAGCCCGCGCAGCGTCCGCCTGACCGATGTGATGAAGCGCGATCAGACCCTGATCCCGGTGACGCTGGATCAGGAAGAAGTCGCGCTGATGTTCCAGAAATATGCGCTGATTTCAGCTGCCGTGGTGGATGATGCCGGGCGGCTGGTCGGGCAGATGACGGTGGATGATATTGTCCACATCATTTCCGAAGAAGCGGGCGAGGATGCGCTGCTGCTGTCAGGCGCGGGCGACGGCGACATCAACGAGCCGATCCGCGAAAGCTACAAGGCGCGGGTGCGCTGGCTCTTGGCAAACCTCATCACCGCGTCTGTCGCCTCCAGCGTGATTGCCCAGTTCGAGGATACGATTGCGGCCATGGTGGCATTGGCAGTCCTTATGCCGATTGTCGCCGGGATCGGCGGCAATGCGGGGACGCAGACGCTGGCGGTAACCGTGCGCGCGCTGGCCACCAACCAACTCACCGCCACCAACACGTGGCGCGCGGTGCGGCGCGAACTTTCGATTGCAGCGCTGAACGGGATGACAGTCGCCGTGGTGATCGCGCTCGCTGTCACGCTTATTTTCGCCAACGCTCAGCTTGGTCTTGTGATCGGCATGGCGATGCTGTGCAACATCGTCATTGCGGGCTTTGCAGGCGTATTCGTGCCGCTCACCTTGCAGAAGATGAAGGCCGACCCGGCAATCGCCTCGTCGATTTTCGTGACGATGACGACTGATTCGATGGGCTTCCTGGTCTTCTTAGGTTTGGCAGTGGCAAGCGGTTTGGTGCCCTGATAGCCCTTGTTCTCAAACCACAAGGGAGAGAGCAAGCGTGGCAGACAGGGCAGGACGGGTAGCAGGCAAGGTGGTGCTGCTGACAGGCGGCGCGATGGGCTTGGGGCGCGCGGCGGCCAAGGCGCTGCTGGCTGAGGGCGCGGCAGTCATCATCACGGATGTAAACGCAGCGGCAGGCGCTGCCACCGCTGCTGAACTCGGCTGCACGTTTCTGCCGCAGGACGTGACCGATTGGGCACGCTGGCAGGCGATCATCGCCGAGGTTGAGGCAATGCATGGCCGCCTCGATGTGCTGGTCAACAATGCTGCAATCACGGTGTTCGGATCGGTGATGGACATTTCCCCCGAAGATTTCCGCCGCTGCTACACGGTCGATGTCGATTCGATCTTCATGGGCTGCATGGCCGCGATCCCGCTGATGGCGCGGAGCGGCGGGGGTTCCATCGTCAACTTCTCGTCGGCGGCAGGCAACAAGCCGAGCGCGGACTTGGCCGCTTACAACAGCGCCAAGGCCGCGGTCGCGATGCTGACCAAGAGCATCGCCCTGTGGTGCGCGCGCGAGGGCAATGGCATCCGGGTGAACAGCGTGCAGCCCGGCACCATCCTTACTCCCAATGTCGAAAGCGTCATTCAGGGTACGCCCGATCCCGAGGCCACCCGTGCGGCGTTCGCTGTCGCCCAGCCCATCGGGCGCATGGGCGAGGCCGAGGATATCGCGCATCTCGTTGTCTATCTCGCCAGCGACGAAAGCAAATTTGCCACCGGCGCGCCCTTCATCGTCGATGGGGGATTGAGCATTGCCTGAGGAGATGGGCATGATGACGCCCGCTGATCGCTTCGCCATCATCGATCTCGCTGCGCTCTACATGCGCGGGCTTGACCGGCTCGATGGTGATCTGCTGGCCGCGCAATTCTGGCCTGACGCACGGCTTGAATATGGCATTTTCAGCGGTGGCCCGGCTGATTTTGCTGCCTTCTGCATGGCGGCGCTCAAGGATCACGATGCCAACCAGCACATGCTCGGCCAGCATCTGATTGATGTCACCAGCGCTGATGAGGCCTATGGCGAGGTCTATTATCAGGCCTATCACCGCACCACTGATGAGACCGGCGGCAAGCGCGATCTGATCATCGCCGGGCGCTATGTGGATCGTTACGAACGGCGAGAGGGCGTCTGGAAGATCGCTTATCGCTCTGAACTGGTCGATTGGCTGCGCGATGATCCTGCCTCAGACGCGATGCTCGAACACGCCCCCTTCCTCCGCGGCGCGCGCAAGCCTGCCGATCCGCTCTATAATCGCCACGCCATGGGAGCCACGCCATGAAGCCCGATCTCACCGCGCCTTCTGACCCTGCGCTTGCCCCCGGCGAAGCCCGCTGCCCCGGCCCTTCGATGCAGGACATTCTCGATGCCGATGGCGATAATCCGCCCGCCGCCATGCGCGAGCAGGCCTATACCTTTCTGGGGAACAAAGACCTGCCCTTTGCCCGCTACAATGATCCAGCGTTCCACGACCTGGAGATGGAACGGCTGTGGCCCAATGTGTGGCAATGGGCCTGCCGCGAGGAGCATATCCCCGGCGTCGGGGATCGCTATGTCTATGATGTCGGGCACCACTCTGTCCTGGTGGTGCGCGGGGCCGACATGGCGATCCGCGCCTTCATCAATTCCTGCCCGCACCGGGGGATGAAATTCGCCAGCGAGGGATCGCGCGGGGTGCGCCGTTCGAATATCCGCTGCCCGTTCCACGGGATGAGCTGGAACCTCGATGGCACTTTGCGCGAAGTGCCCTGCCGCTGGGATTTCCCGCATATCGAAGATGCGACCTTTGGCCTTGATGAAGTCGCCTGCGAAGTGTGGGGCGGGTTTGTCTTCATCCACATGGGTGAAAACCCGCCGCCACTGGCCGAGCAACTTGAAGTGATGCCGGAGCATTTCAAGCTGTGGCCGATGGATGATCGCTATGTCGCGATGCACACCGAAAAAGTGCTGCCCGCCAACTGGAAGATGGCGATGGAGGCCTTTCTTGAGGCCTGGCACGTGCTCGAAACCCATAGCCAAGCGGTGTACACCGCTGCCGATGCCAATGCGCAGTATGATGTTTTCGGGCGGCACGTCTCGCGCTTCATCCATGCCATCGGCGTGCCCAGCCCGCACCTTCGGCAAGAGGTGAGCGAGGAGGTGCTGTTTGCCAAATTGGGGCGCGATCCGGCTGCGCTGCCGCCGGGCACCAGCGCACGCGCCGAACATGCGCGGCTGCTGAAAGAGGAACTCGGCGCAGCATTCGGCACGGATCTTTCGGGCGTTTCAACCACCGAGATGATGGATTCGATCGAATATTTCCTGTTTCCCAACGCGTTCTTTTTCCCAGGCATCAATATCCGGCTGTGTTACCGGTTTCGTCCACTGGGGCCGGATGAATGCCTGCACGAAATCCTCATCCTCCAGCCTCTGCCCGCCGGCGGCGAGCGCCCTCCCCCTGCCACCCCGATCCGGCTGGGCGTGGCCGATAGCTACACCACGGTTGAAGGCCTTGCGCTGGCCGAAATCCTCGATCAGGACACCGATAATCTCGCCTTGCAGCGCGACGGGGCCAAAGCCTCGCGCAAAGGCGCGCAGACGCTCGGCAATTATCAGGAGGCCCGCATCCGCCAGCTGCATCTGACGCTGGATGAATATCTGAGCCGTTGACAGCGGCGCGCGAGGGCGTGAGGGGTATGCCATGCCTCTCCACCTCACCAAGATCGCCTTCGGCGCGAAAAGCTATGATCACCTCGCAGGCTGGTACGCCAATAGCACGGGGGGCCGCGGCGAGATCCGCCTCACCACCCGCAACCGCCCGACCCGGCACGAGGAATGCATCGGCGGCTCGCTCTACTGGATCATCAACCATGCGATTGTGGCGCGATCACCGATTATCGGCTTTGCCAAGACCGATGATGGCCGCTGGGACATCTGCCTTGAGCCGCGCCTGATCCGCGTCCACCAGCAGGCCAAGCGCGCGCATCAGGGCTGGCGCTATCTGACGGAGGATAAAGCCCCGAAAGATGTCGCCGAAGGCGAGGACATCGGCGATGCCCTGCCCGGCAAACTCGCCGCCAAGCTGGAGCGGCTGGGGCTGGTTTGACCGCAGTTTAGCGTAATGGCCCGATGCGTTAGCGCCGCCGTTTGAGCCCGCGCATCAGGAGGGTGGGAACAGCAATCACCGCAGTGATCAGCGGGATCGACCAGATCACCAGAAACAGCAGCACTTCGTCAGCCGCGCCGTTTTCGAGCAACTTGGGGCTGTGCCAGATTATCAGGCCAGCGCACTTGCGAGAGCACGAAATGCCATAAGCCTCGGGCCAGCCAACCCGTTCCGACAAGATCACATAGGCCATGGTGAAGGCGAGAATGGCCGCCAGCGTTCCCCCGGCGATCAGCGAGAAACGCAAGGGGCCAAGCTGGCGATAGGCTGTGCCAAGATCAGTAAACGCCTTCACCGCAAGCGGACCGCCCTAGCCCGCCGCCGCCCGCGTCTTTTCCGCCACCCGCCTGAGCGCATTGACATAAACCTCAGGTGTCTGCGCGCCGGGGATGAGGAACTTGTTCTCCACGATCATCGCCGGCACGCCCGAGATGTTCATGTCCCAGGCCTGCGCTTCCTCGGCCAGCACGCGGGCTTCGAGATCGGGATCATCCAGCGCCGCCTTGGCGGCTGCGCGGTGGAGGCCAATGCTGGCCGCGATATCCAGCAGCACCGCACGATCCCCCAGCGGCTTTCGCAGATTGAAATGCGCGCGGAACAGCGCCAGTTTCAGCGCGGTCTGCACCTGCGGCCCCGCCGCTTCCAAGGCGAAGGCCAGCAGCTTGTGGCAATCGCGCGTGTTCCACATCATGGCAGGCGGCGCGTCACCTGCCCCTTCCCACGACAGCGATACGCCTGCGCTGTCAGCAATCGCCTTCATCTGGCCGCGCAAGGCCGCGCCTGCTTCCGCAGAACGCCCATATTTGCGTTGCAGATGCGCTTCCTGCTCCTCGCCTTCCGGCGGCATCTGCGGGTTGAGTTCGAACGGCCGCCAGCGGATTTCCGCCGCGATCTCGCCCTCCAACTCGGCCAAAGCCTTGGCCAGCTGCCCATAGCCGATCAGGCACCACGGGCACATGACATCGGAGTAAATGTCGATCGTCAGGGTCTGGCTCATCGGTCCAGCCACCATGTCACCAGGTGATGCGCAATCGCGAAGGGACGCGGGAAGTACAGCAGATCCGTCCCCGCCTCGCCTGCCGCGCGCGCGGCCTGCAATTCCTCGCGGGTGAACCAGCGCGCGTCTTCGAGTTCGGTCTTGTCGATGGTGAGCGCGGGATCATCCGCCACCGAAGTGCAGCCGATCATCAGCTGGCTCGGAAAGGGCCAGGGCTGGCTGGCGATATAGCGCACATCGCGCACCTGCACGCCTGCCTCCTCATGGATTTCGCGTGCCACCGCTTCCTCGACGGTTTCCCCCGGTTCGACAAAGCCCGCGAGCGCGGAATACATCTTCGGCGGAAAGCGCGGTTGGCGGCCCAGCAGCAGGCGATCATCATGCTCGACCAGCATGATCGTCACCGGATCGGTGCGCGGGAAATGATCCGCCCCGCAATTGTCGCAATGCCGCTGCCAGCCGCCCTTGACGAGCTTGGTCGGCGACCCGCAAGCCGCGCAGAACCGATGCCGCGCGTGCCAGTCAATCAGGCTGCGCGCCCCGCCATAAATCGCCAGATCCTCCGGCTGAAGCAGCTGCATCACTTGCCATGCGCGCGGCATCGCCGGGCCAGTGGCACCCTGATCCGGCACCGGAGCAAAATGGGCCTTGTCGTCCATCATCCCGAGGAACACCAATTCGGCATCCGGCCCGACATCGGCGATCGTGTGCCACAGCAACCGCCCGTCGTCGTCGAATTCAGGCAGCAGGCCATCAAGGTTCATTACCCGCGCCCGCCAGTTCATCAGATTGCCAAGCGCGGCCGGATCAGAGCGGATATGATCGGCCCGGTCCATCGGCGAGCCGGCAAAGGCCATCGGAAGCGGAGCCGAGGAGCTGGGCAGATGCATCACGCCGCCTTCTTGCCGTTCATCCGCATCGCAGCGAGATCTTTTTCCATCGCGGCAAGGAATTCATCGCGGATCGGAAAAGCTTCCGATGGCATATACTGCGTGAACAGGCCGGAACGCAGATTGAGCCCGTAATCGACCGCCGCCAGCGTGCCAGCCGCCCCGCCCCAGCCGAAGGTGCCGTTCTTGGAACGCCCGCCCGCGCCGTGGCCTTCGCCTTCGAGCCAGGTGCCTTTGGTATCAACCGTGGCAGGCAGCAGATCGGACACGCCCACGCGCACCGCGCTTTCGCTCATGACGCGGCTATTGCCGAGCTTGCCATAGCCAAGCAGCATCCGCAGGAAGCGATCATAATCCTTGGGGCTCGACACCAGCCCGCCCCCACCTGCGGGAACTTCGGGCGGATCGAGAAAGACCGAATTCACCCCCGGATCAATCGGGAAAGGCATGCCATTGATGATGCCGTAATTGTCGGTCATCCGCGCAGCTTCGCCTTGCGGCACCTGCATGAAGGTGCTCGTCATGCCGCAAGGATCGAAAATGCGCTGCTTGAGGAAGGCTTCGAATTCCATGCCGCTGGCCACTTCGATCACCCGGCCGAGCAGATCAATGCTGCACGAATAGCTCCACTTGGTCGCGGGCTGATACATCAGCGGCAGCGTGGCGAGGCGATCGGCAAAGGCGACAAGGCCGGGCGCAGGCGTCACCGGCGGAAAGCCCGGTATCGGCATCCGGCTGACCCGCCCACCGACAAGGCCTAGCTGGTTATAGGCATCACGCAGCGGGCCTTCGCTGATGATCTGATAGCCAAGGCCCGAGGTGTGGGTCAGCAATTGGCGGATGGTGATGGGCTGTTCGGCCTTCACCGTCTGATCAAGCGCGCCCTTGGGATCAACCAGCACCTGCATATCGCGAAAGGCGGGCAGGATATCGTAAAGCGGCTGATCCAGCCCCAGCTTGCCTTCGTCAAT
Organism: Erythrobacter sp.; assembly: GCA_045377215.1. Taxonomy (GTDB): domain Bacteria; phylum Pseudomonadota; class Alphaproteobacteria; order Sphingomonadales; family Sphingomonadaceae; genus Erythrobacter. The sequence continues at coordinate 49,725 of JBJIOB010000036.1, read as the reverse complement.
CAGGATCATGGTGGCCATGCCGGTGATCGGCTTGGACATAGAATAAATGCGATAAAGCGAGTTTTCATCCACCGCCGCAGGCCGCGCCAGCGACAGCGTACCGCCGCCCACGGTATGCGCATGATCTTCCTGCCCCCAGCCGAAGGTCAGGAACAGGTTCGCGAGCTTGCGCGAGGAGACATAGCTATCGGCCAGCTTGGCGACATGGGGCCAGCTTTCCGCGACATCATGCGCCGCCAGCAATTGCCGTCCGAACGGCATTCCGGCAAGCGTTGCACCGGCACCTGCATAGGCGAGCCCGCGAAACAGCGCACGGCGCGACAGTGCAGGATTGATCGCAGGGGTATCACATTCGCGAAAGGCCATGTCAGGGAATCTCCGGCTGGTTCGGTTTGTCGCCTGTGTGCGGCAGCACGCGCCAAGGGTCAATCGCGAGCTTGGCGCTGGCGGCAAGGCTTGCCAAGGCGCGGTGTGCTAGCCATATAAGACACATGCTCAACCTCATCAGCTTCGCCCTTGGTATTGCCAGCCTGATCATCGTGATCCCGGCACGATCCCCTTGCTGGGCTGGGCGAACTGGGTTGCGCTGCCGGTGATTGTGCTGGGGATCGTGGCGGGCGCGCTGTCATCGAAGAATTCGGGGCGCGATTTCTGCCTGATTGTGCTGCTTATTGCAGGCGTGCGGCTGATGCTGGGCGGCGGCCTGTTCTAACCGGCACCCTGCGCACGCTGCGCGGCCTTGGCATAAAGCGTCGGCAGGCCGGCCTCGGCAAGATGGTCAAGCGGCCACCATTCGCCCTCACCCGGTGGCGGCGTTTTGCTCGCAAGGCCCATCACCGCAAGCGTGAGATGCGCGTGAGTAAAGCTGTGCCGCACCGCGCCCAGATCGCGCCATGCCCCCGCCAGCGGCAGCACCCCGGTGCCATCGCGCGCGGCGCTCCAGCCATCATCGGGCAAGCTGCGCATCCCGCCCAGCATGCCGGTGCCGGGGCGGGTGACCAGCCACACCTCTGCGCCGCCTGACCGGGTGATCCAGAATGCCGTGCCGCGCCGTTCGGGCACCGCCTTTTTGGCAGGCTTGACCGGCAGGCTTTCAGGCACCCCGGCAGCATAGCCCGCGCACCCCTCGCGCAAGGGGCACAGCAGGCAGCGCGGGCTGCGCGTGGTGCAGATTTGCGAGCCGAGATCCATCATCGCCTGCGCAAAATCGCCCGCGCGGCTATCGGGCGTGATGGCATCTGCGCGCATGCGGATCGCCTTGCGCGCAGCCGGCAGGGGCTCGGTGATGGCGAACAGGCGCGCGACCACCCGCTCGACATTGGCATCGACCACCACAGCGCGCTGGCCAAAGGCAATCGCTGCCACAGCAGCCGCAGTGTAAGCGCCCAGCCCCGGCAAGCCGCGCAATTCTGCCTCGGTATCGGGAAAGCCGCCGCGTGCCGCCACTGCACGGGCACATTTCACCAGATTGCGCGCCCGCGAATAATAGCCCAGCCCTGCCCAGGCAGCCATCACCGCATCATCATCAGCCGCCGCCAGATCGAACACGCTCGGCCAGATGGCCGTGAATTTCGCGAAATAGGGCTTCACCGCAGCCACTGTTGTCTGCTGCAACATCACTTCGGAAAGCCACACCCGGTACGGCCAATCGGGATCATCGGGCAGCCCGCCACCCGGAGGCGCACGCCATGGCAAATCGCGGGCATGCCCATCATACCATGCAAGCAAGTGATCGGAGAGGCTGGCAGTCACGCGCCGCCTATGGCATGGCAGCAGTCATCATGGGAAGCGCGAACACCCCCCCAAAGGCTCCGGCCAAAGCTTCGGCCAAGGCTTCGACCAGTCGGCAAGCCAAACCCTATTCCCGCCCGCGCGGCGGCGGGGCCAAGGCGATTGGCGATCTCACCCCCGAAATCGGCCGCACCGCATTTCGACGCTTCGGCTTTGTGCAAAGCTCGGTCGTCACCCGCTGGCCCGAGATTGTCGGCCCGGCCCATGCCCGCGTCTGCGCGCCCGAAGCGATCCGCTTTCCCCCCGGGGAAAAGGCCGATGGCATCCTGCAACTGGTGGTGATTGCCGCGCACGCGCCGCTGATCAGCCAAGTGACCCCCGAAATCATCGAACGGGTCAACCGCTTCTTCGGCTACAAGGCGGTGGCGCGGATCAAGCTGCGGCATGGCGCAGTCAAACCGCCCGCAGGCGCGCCCGCGGCCAAGCCGCCGCCTTCGCTCAAGCCGATACCGATGGAACTGGGCGACAGTCTGCGCGATATCGGTGATCCGGAACTGCGCATGGTGCTGCAATCGCTCGCCCGCAGTCTGGAAACCAGCGAAAACCGCAAGAAGGAACAGGACCGCTCATGAAATCCGCCATCGCCGCTGCTGCTGCGCTTGCTGCGGCCGCGCTCAGCGCCGCGCCCGCGCCCGCGCTGGCACAGACCAGCGCTGCCCCCCGGCAGGATCTGGCAAATCCCGACAGTGCTTTTGCCGCCAGCAGCAAGAATGATTCGTGGCACGCCCATGTCACGCGCACCGCGCAAGGCCACCTGATCGGCAATCCCAAAGCCGCCAGCACGATGATCGAATTCATCAGCTACACTTGCCCGCATTGCGCCGAATTCGCCGACGAAGGCGAGCGCGGGCTTGATCTGGTGCTGGTGAGCCCGGGCAAGATGAACCTCGAAGTGCGCTCTTTCATCCGCAATCCGATTGATCTGGCAGTCTCGCTGCTGGCGGCCTGCGGCCCGGTGCAGGGGTTCAAGGACCGCCACCGCCGCCTGATGATGACGCAAGGCGACTGGCTCGAAAAAGCGCGTCAGGCGCCGCGCGCCCAGCTGGAGATGTGGTTTCGCGGCGATGCCAATGCCCGCGTCAACGCCGCCAATGCGCTGGGGCTGGTCGATATGTTCGCCAAGGGGGGCAATCGCGCAGCGTGCTCACCGCCTGCCTGATGGACGACAAGGCCGCTGCCAAGCTGCTTGCCGATACCGATGCCGCCCGCAGCGATTTTGCCGTGCCGGGCACGCCGAGCTTCGCACTCGATGGCAAACTCATCAAGGATGTGCATGATTGGAAAGCGCTTTACCCGGTGCTTGCGGCCCATTTCTCCCCCACCCCCACCCCGCCGGCAGGGGCCGCCCAGCGCCCCTAGCGCAGCATTGCAGGGGGGTGATGGCCAGCGCGCACTGATTGCTGCGACAATTTGTGCACAATCGCGCCCTTGCCAGCCTTGCCGCAGGCCCTTGTGCCCGACTATTCTCACACCGCAAAAATGAAAGCCTCACGATGATCAGACTGAACCGCCCGCTTCTTGCTGTTCTTGCCGCCGCGCCGCTGGCGCTTGCCGCTTGCTCTGGCGAGGCTGATGCGCCCGATGGGGTCAGCAATGGCGAGCCGCTGCCCGCCATCGCCGCGCCTGCGGGCACCAGCTGGGCCGATACCGTCACCGTCACGCCCGAAGGCGGCTATCTGATCGGCAATCCCGATGCGCCGCTCAAACTGGTCGAATATGCCTCGCACACCTGCGGTGCCTGTGCGGCGTTCGCGGCGCAGGGCAAGCCCGCGCTCAAGCAGAAATATATCCCGACCGGCGTTGTCAGCTTCGAACTGCGCAATCTGGTGCGCGATCCGATTGATCTCACCATCGCGGCGCTGGTGCGCTGCGGGCCCAAGGAAAACATGCAGCCGCTCGCGGATGAGGCATGGGGCGCGCTCAATGATATCTTCGCGCGCGCCGATGCCGCCAACGCGCAATTGCAGGCAAGCGGTGAACTGCCGGTGGAACAGCGCTTCATCGCCATCGCGCAGGCAACCGGCCTGATTGATTTCTTCGCCGCGCGCGGGCTGAGCGCGGATCAGGCGCAAACCTGCCTTGCCGACCGGGCGAAGATCGAAGCGATTGCCAATGGTTCGAACAAGCAATCGGAAGAGCTTGGCATTCAGGCCACCCCCACTTTCCTGCTCAACGGCAAGAAGATCGACGCCAACCAGTGGCCACAGGTTGAACCCCTGCTGCAACGCGCCGGCGCGGTAAAGGCAGCGGGGCAAGCGCGCGCCGATGGAATTCACCCGGCTCAAGCTCAGCGGTTTCAAGAGCTTTGTCGAGCCGGCGGAACTGCGCATCGAGCCAGGGCTGACAGGGGTTGTTGGCCCCAATGGCTGCGGCAAATCGAACCTCTTGGAAGCCATCCGCTGGGTGATGGGGGAAACCTCGGCCAAATCCTTGCGATCCGGCGGGATGGAAGACGTGATCTTCGCGGGCACCTCCACCCGCCCCCCGCGCGATTTTGCCGAAGTGGTGCTCCACGCGCGCGATGGCTTGGGCGATGAGTTGGTTGTCACCCGCCGGATCGAGCGCGGGGCAGGCTCGGCCTACCGCGTCAATGGCCGCGATGTGCGCGCCAAGGATGTGGCGCTCACCTTCGCCGATGCGGCCACCGGCGCGCATTCACCAGCGCTCGTCAGTCAGGGCAAGATCGCCGCCGTGATCGCGGCCAAGCCTGCGGAACGCCGCGCCATGCTCGAAGAAGCCGCCGGGATCGCGGGCCTCCACGTGCGGCGCAAGGATGCCGAAGCCAAGCTGCGCGGGGCCGAGACCAATCTGGCGCGGCTGCAAGACCTGATGGCCGGGCTCGACGCGCAGGTTGCAAGCCTGCGGCGACAGGCCAAGCAGGCGGAACGCTACACCGTTTTGACCGCGCAGATTCAAGCCGCCGAAGCGCGGCTGATCTTCGCCCGCTGGCGCGAGGCGGCGGCTGCGGCCAAGGAAGCGCGCGCCGCAGCGCAAGCAGCCGAGGCTGCCGTTGCCGCAGCACAGAGCGCGGTCGAAGCGGCGCAGCGCGAACAGGCCGCAGCAGCGGGCACACTGGCCGAGGCACGCGACGAGTTGGCCGACCGGCGCGATGATGCCAGCGCCCATGGCCACCGGATGGCAGCGCTTGGCGAGAAGCTTGAAGCTGCCCAGACCCGCCTTGCCGATCTTGCTCGCCAGCAGCGACGGCTGGAGGAAGACCGGCAGGATGCCGACCGGCTGACCCGCGATGCGGTGGAAGCGCTGGCCCGCCTCACCCGCGATCTCGAAGCCGGGCGCGCCGCGCTGGCAGAGGCCGAGGCCGCCCGCCCGGCGCTGGCAGCAAAGGCCGAAGATGCCGAACGCGCCAGCCGCGCCGCCGAACTCGCGCTGGCAAAAGCCACCGCCGATCAGGCCGGTGTCGAGGCAGAATGGCGCGTGGCAGAGGCCGCTATCGATCAGGCGCGCGCGCGGGCCGAACGGCTCGCCCGCGAGGCCGAACGGATCGAAGCGCTGCGCCATGATCTTGCCGCCAGCAGCGCCGCCGAAGCAGAAATCACCGCCGCAGGCGACGCCGTGGCTCAGGCTGGGCGCAATCTCGCCGCGCTGCGCACAAGGCTTGAGGCCGATCAGGCGCGCAAGGCCGAATTGCAGGGGCTGCGCGATGAAGCCGCTGCCGGGCTTGCCACCGCGCGCGCCGAACTTGCCGGAGTCGAACGCGAACACAGCGCGCTGCTGCGCGACCGCGAAGCGCGCACAAAGCGCGAGGCCTCCCGGCAGGGCCTGCCCACGGCGCTTGACCGGGTGCGCGTTGCTCCCGGCTATGAACGCGCGCTCGCCGCCGTGCTGGGCCGCGATGGCAAGGCCCCGCTCGGCGCTCCGACCACGCCGCAGGACGGGCGTTTCTGGACCGGCGCTGCCCCACAGGCGCAAGTGCCCGAAAGTCTCCTGTCCCAACTCTCCGATTGCCCGCCCGAACTTTCCGCCCGCCTTGCGCTGGTGCATTGTGTGGAGAGCGATGATGGCCGGATGCTGGCTCCCGGCGAATGGCTTGTCACCCGCACCGGGCACTTGCGCCGCTGGGATGGTTTCATCGCGCGCGGCGAAGGCGCGGCGGAGGCAGCACAGCTTGAAGCGGCCAACCGCTTTGCCGAACTGGACGCGGCCCTGCCCGCTTTGCGCGCCGCAGCCAGCACCGCCGAAGCGCGGGATCGTGCAGTGCGTGAGGAACTCAGCGCCCTGCAAACCGCGCTGATCGCGCAGGAACGCGGCATCGCCAGCGCGATTGAGGCGGAGCGCCAGGCCCTGCGCCGGCTCGATGCCGCCGAGGCCGCCCGCGAACGCCTTGCCGCGCGCGCTGCCGAACTTGCCGCATCGGCCAGCGACATTGCCGAACAGGTACGCGCGGCCCAAAATGATCTCGCCAGCGCCGAGGCCGAGCGCGCTGCCTTGCCCGGCCGCGATGCCGGGCGCGCCGCGTTGGAGGCTGCGCGCGCCAAGAACGAGGCGGCGCGCACCGGGTTGCAAGCTGCGCTCGCCGCGCTGGCCGCGCATGATCAGGCGCTGGCTGTGACGCGCGAACGGCTCGCCGCGCAGACTTCCGATCATGCCAGCTGGCAAGCGCGCTCGTCCGAGGCGACCCGGCGCATGGCCGATGCCGCCACCCGCCTTGCCGAAATCGCCGAGGAACGCGCCGTTCACGAGGCCAAGCCGCCTGCGCTGATGGCCGAGATCGAAGCGGGCGAGCAGGCCCGCACGCGGCTGGCGGATGAATTGCGCGCCGCCGAAGCCGCAATGCGCGCGGCCGAAGATGCCGAACGCAGCGCCTCAGCCGCGCTCGCCAGCCGCACCGAAGCCCTGGCCGAGGCCCGCGAAGGCCGCGCCACTCTGGCTGCCCGCGCGGAAAATCAGGAACTGCGCCGCGCCGAAATGGCCCGCATTTCGGGCGAAAGGTTCCAGTGCCCGCCACCTTTGCTGTCGGAGAAATTCGGGTTTGCCGAGGATGGCTTGCGCGAGGCGACTGCGGAATTGGAAGAGCTCGAACGGCTGACCGCCGCACGCGAGCGGATTGGCCCTGTCAATCTGGTGGCAGCCGATGAACTGGCGCGGATCGAAGGCGAGCTTGGCCATAACGCCAGCGAACAGGCCGAACTGACCGAGGCGATCGCGCGGCTGCGCGGTTCGATCGGCAGCCTCAACCGCGAGGGTCGCGAGCGGCTGCGTACGGCCTTTGAAGAAGTGGACGGCCATTTCCGCGTGCTGTTCACCCGCCTGTTCGAAGGCGGGGCGGCGCATCTGGCGCTGGTCGATTCCGATGATCCGCTGGAAGCGGGGCTTGAAATCTACGCCCAGCCGCCCGGCAAGCGGCTGCAATCCCTGTCGTTGCTGTCGGGCGGCGAACAGGCGCTGACGGCCACCGCGCTGATCTTTGCCCTGTTCCTCACCAACCCCGCGCCAATCTGCGTGCTCGATGAAGTCGATGCGCCGCTCGATGACGCGAACGTGGAGCGCTTCTGCGATCTGCTCGATTCGATGGTGGGCACCACAGCGACCCGATATCTGATTGTCACGCACAACGCCGTGACGATGAGCCGCATGCACCGGCTGTTCGGCGTGACCATGGCGGAAAAAGGCGTCTCGCGGCTGGTCAGCGTCGATCTGGGCGAGGCCGAAAGGCTGGCGGCGGAGTGATCATGTCCGACATCGCCCCCGAACCCCGCGCCGAGATCGAGCGCCGCCTTCACGCCATCGCCGAGGAGGAAGGTATCCGCATCCTCATGGCGGTCGAATCCGGGTCGCGCGCCTGAGGCTTCCCCTCGCCCGACAGCGACTATGATGCGCGCTTCATCTATGTCCGCCCAGTTCGCGATTATCTGCGCCTCACGCCGGTGCGGGACGTGGTCGAGCGGCCGATCTTGGACCTGTTTGACGTCAACGGATGGGATATCGATAAGACGCTCGGTCTGCTGCTGAACCACAACGCGGTGGTGGCCGAGTGGATCAACTCGCCGATCCGCTACCAACCGGACGACCCCTTCGTCGCGCGGCTGGCCGACATTGCCGACCGCCACTTCAACCCGCGCGGCTATGCCCGGCATTATGCAAGCCTCGGGCGAAACAACGTGGCCCGCTGGGACGAGGACGCCGCGACGCTTTCGGTGAAGCGCTATTTCTACGCGCTACGCCCAGCGTTGAATGTGCGGGCCTTGCGGTTGAACCCGGCTGCGCGTCCGCCGATGCACCTGCAAGGGCTGATGGCGACTACCGATTTGCCGCCCGGCCTAGCGCGCCAGATCGAGGAGCTGGTGGCGCTCAAGGCCGAGACGAAGGAGGCCGCTCCCGCCAGGCGGTCGTGCGAGCTCGAGGCGCTGATTACCGGCGAACTTGCACGGGCCGAGGAGGTGCCGCAGCGGCTCGACCCAGCACGTTTCGCAGCCGAAGCTGAGGCTCTGCTGTTCGATTTGCTGGGGGTCTAAACCCCGCCCCTTGCCGCGCCCTACCCCTCAAGCGCGGCGGCGAGCCTCGCGCGCACCGCCTTCAGCCCCGCGATCAGGGCTGCGGTATCGGGCGCATCCTCGATCACCAGCCGCACACCTGCGGGCGCTGTTTCTGCAGAAGCGGCGCGGCGGTCGCCAGTGCGGCGCTCGCCATCACCCTTCCCGCCCGCGCGCAGCACGGCTTCGGCACCTTTCAAGGTGTAGCCTTCTCGGTTGATCAGGCGATCAATCGTCTCGACCATGGCCACATCGGCGGGGCGATAATAGCGCCGGCCGCCGCTGCGCTTCAAAGGTTTGAGAAGCGGGAATTGCTGCTCCCAGTAACGAAGGATGTGGGGCTTGATGCCGAGCGCTTCGCTGACTTCGCCGATGGTGCGCAGCGCGCCATCTTCCTTGCCATCATCGAACCCGGCCATCAGCCCTCTATCCTTTCGCGCCGGCCGCCTCAGCCGCCCTTGGTAATCCGTTCCTTGAGCAGTTGGCTGGCGCGAAATGTCATCACCCGGCGGGGGGTGATCGGAACCTCGATCCCGGTCTTGGGATTGCGGCCGATCCGTTCATTCTTGTCGCGCAGCACAAAGCTGCCGAAGCCCGAAATCTTGACGTTTTCACCCCGTGCCAAAGCATCGCTCATCTTGGCGAGGATAGCCTCGACCATATCCAGCGATTCTGCGCGGCTGAGGCCCATCTTCCGGTTTATTGTTTCTGCCAGATCAGCCCGAGTGAGCGTACCTACCGAACGCATCATGCGTTTTACCCCCTGGTTGGCGCGACCCGTCCAGACATTCTTTATACGCTAATTTTCGCCGCCTTTGCAACGCGATACACAGCGAAATGTTGAGTTTTCCGCAATATCTATCGCTTTTGCTAGCTACAGATACTTGCACAGCCTAGAACCTGATGAGGCTGGCACCCCAGGTGAACCCGCCGCCCATCGCTTCCAGCATCACCAGATCGCCGGGCCTGATCCGCCCATCGCGCCGCGCTGCATCCAGCGCCAGCGGCACCGAGGCAGCCGAAGTATTGGCGTGTTCGTGGACAGTCACCACCACTTTTTCCGGCGCGATCCCGAGCTTTTTGGCGGTCGCATCAAGGATGCGGGCATTGGCCTGATGCGGCACGACCCAATCAATATCGGCCACACAAAGACCAGCATCATCAAGCACTTCCTGCAATACAGCGGCAAGATTGCCGACGGCATGGCGGAACACTTCGCGCCCCTTCATCCGCAGGTGACCGGTGGTCTGCGTGGTGGACGGGCCGCCATCGACATAGAGCAGATCGTGGTGCGCCCCATCGGCATGAAGCCGCGTTGCGATGATGCCGGGCGCCGCCGGATTGCTTGGCGCCCCTGCCTCGGGCGCTTCGAGCACCACGGCGCCTGCGCCGTCGCCGAACAGCACGCAGGTGGTGCGATCTTCCCAATCGAGAATCCGGCTGAAAGTTTCCGCCCCGATCACCAGCCCACGCTTGGCCATCCCCGTTCGCAGCAGCGAATCGGCAGTGGCCAGCGCATAGAGAAAGCCCGAGCACACCGCCGCCACATCAAAGGCAACGCCGCCATGGCAGCCGAGCGCGGCTTGCACCTTGGTAGCGGTGGCGGGAAAGGTGTTGTCGGGCGTGGCGGTGGCGAGCACAATCAGACCGATGCTGGCAGCATCGACCCCGGCATCGGCCAGCGCGGCCCGCGCCGCTGCGGTAGCAAGCGTGGCCGTGGTTTCGTCCGCTCCGGCGATATAGCGCTGGCGGATGCCGGTGCGCTCAACAATCCATTCGTCCGAGGTATCGACCTGCGCGGCCAGATCGGCATTGGTCACAACGCGCGCCGGCAAGGCCGAACCCGTGCCGATGACGCGCGATCCCGTCACGAGGCAGCCTCTTGCCCCGGCTTTGCGCCGCGCAGGGTATCGGCATTGAGCTCGCCCAGATCATGGGCAATCCGCTCGATCAGCTTGTCTTCGAGCAGCCTCGCAGCGACTGCGACCGCATTGGCCACACCCTTGGCATTCGCGCTGCCATGGCTTTTCACCACCACACCATTCAGGCCCAGAAACACCGCGCCATTGTGGTTGTTGGGATCAAGGTGGTGCTTGAGCAATTCTGTCGCCGGGCGCGACACCAGAAAGCCGATCTTGGAGCGCAGCGAGGATGTGAACGCCTGCTTCAGCAGATCGGTGACGAACCGCGCGGATCCCTCGATGGCCTTCAAAGCGATGTTGCCGGAAAAACCATCGGTCACCACCACATGGGTTTCGCCGCGATTGATCTTGTCGCTTTCGACGAAACCGTCGAACTGCATCGCCAGCCCGCCGCCGTGCTCAATCGAGGCAGCAGTGAGCATGGCGGCGGCATCGCGCAGCCGTTCGGTGCCCTTGATTTCTTCGGTGCCGATATTGAGCAGCCGCACCACCGGGCGCGCGACGCCGTTGACAATGCGCGCATAGGCCGCGCCCATCACCGCAAACTGCACCAGATTGCGCGCATCCGCTTCGGTGTTGGCGCCCAGATCAAGCATCACCACATCATGCGCCTGCAAAGTCGGCATGATTGCTGCGAGCGCGGGCCGATCAATGCCGGGCAGCGTCCTGAGCGCGATCTTGCTCATCGCCATCAGCGCGCCGGTATTGCCCGCGCTGACAGCCGCGCCAGCCGCGCCTTCTTTCACCGCGTTAACGGCAAGGCCCATGCTGGTGGTCTTGGCGCGGCGGATCGCCTTGCTCGGCAATTCATCGCCGCCAACCACATCATCGCAATGCAGGATTTCCGACGCAGCGCGCAGATTGGGGTGCGCCTCAAGCGCCTGTTCGATGCGCGGGCGATCCCCGACCAGCAGGAACTGGAACCGTTCGTGGCGACGACGTGCCAGCGCCGCGCCCTCGATCATCACGCGCACGCCTTCGTCGCCGCCCATCGCATCGACAGCGATACGCGGCAGGCTCATTGCGCTTCCTTTCCGTAACCCGCAAGCGGGACGTTAGAGGCCGACGGCGACGACCTGACGGCCGTTGTAATAGCCGCAATGCGGGCACAGGTTGTGCGGACGCTTCAACTCGCCGCAGTTCGAACATTCATGGAAGGCTTCGACCTTCAGCGAATCATGCGAACGGCGCATGCCGCGGCGGCTGGGCGATACTTTTCTCTTGGGGACAGCCATGGTGGCACCAATTCCTCAAATAACCAATGTTTGGTGCGTCTCGCGACGCGCTTGCTCAGGGCCGCCCTTAGGGCAAGGCGGCTGCGCGCACAAGCATTTGCAAGTGCTGCCAGGCCCTGTCCGTGTTTGGCGGGAAGGGGCGCGCTATAGCGGAAAAAACGCGCGTTGCAAGCGCATCGCGCCCGGCCTAGTCAGGCACGAATTCGCAAGGGACATCAGGCCATGGCCATACTGCAAGTCACACTCACCGCTGCTGCGGCAGCCGCATTGCTCAACCTGTGGCTGTCGATCCGGATCGGCGCCGTGCGGCAGGCGACCGGCATCAGCGTGGGCGATGGCGGCAACCAGAGCTTGCAGCGGCGGATGCGGGCGCAGCTCAACTTTGTCGAGAACACCGCCTTCGTGCTGGTGCTGATCGGCGCCATCGAATTGTCGGGCAAGGGTTCTTGGTGGCTTGCCTATGTGGCGGCGGCCTATTTCATCGGGCGCATCGCCCATGCCTTCGGGATGGACGGCGGCAATGCGCAATTCGGGAGGATGGTGGGCACGTTGCTGACCATGCTGGTGCAACTGGGCCTTGCCGTGGTGGCGGCGCTGATTGCTGGCGGGGTGATGTAAGCCTGCGCGCTAAACGCGTTCGAGCGGCAGAAAAGGCGGCTCGGGCAGATGAACGCGGATCGCGTCGCCCGCACGCACCATACCGCTGGTCAAGGCAATCGCCATGATGCCCGTCTTGCGAACCAGAGCGCCATCGGATGTCTTGATGAGCACGGCTTTCAGCAGGCCGGGCTGAAACGCGTCGATCTGGGCGCAAGGGTTGCGCAGGCCGGTCACTTCCAGTCGCACGCTCTCGCCCACCGCCAGCACGGTGCCGCGCGGCAGGGCGAGCAGGTCGATCCCTTGGGTGGTGATGTTCTCGCCAAGATCGGCAGGGGAGACAGCGAAGCCCTTTGCCGCCACTTCGCCAAACAATTCGGCGTGGATCAGGTGAACCTGCCGTAAATTGGGCTGCGTGGGATCGGCCTTCACCCGCGAGCGGTGCTTGACTGTGGGCCCCGCGTGGGCATCGCCGGATACCCCCAGACCGGCAATAATCTCGATTGCTTCGACACGTTGCTTGGAAAACTGGTGAGCGGCGCTCTGGGCAACTGCCACCACCTCGCCTTGCATAGCTGCCTCAGCTCAGCGCGTAGTCGCTCACGAAAGCATTCGTCTTGCGCTCGCGCCCGAAGGTGCTGGTGGGGCCGTGGCCGGGGATGAACATCACATCCTCGCCCAAAGGCCACAGCCGCTGGGTGATGCTGTCGATCAGATCCTGATGATTGCCGCGCGGAAAATCGGTGCGCCCGATGCTCCCCTGGAACAAGACATCGCCGACAATCGCAAAGCGGCTGGGCGCGTGATAAAACACCACATGGCCGGGTGTGTGGCCGGGGCAATGGATCACATCGAGCGTCAATTCGCCGACGGTGACAGTATCGCCATGCCCCAGCCAGCGGGTCGGCTCAAAACTTTTCGCCACCATCCCCCAGCGCGGCCCATCGGCATCGAGTTGTTCGATCCAGAACCGATCATCCTCGTGCGGGCCTTCGATCGGCAGGCCGAGTTCTTCAGCCAGCATGCCCGTCTGGCCGCAATGATCAAGGTGGCCATGGGTGACGAGCAATTTTTCGAGGGTCACCCCCGCCTTGGCAACGGCCGCTTTCAGCTTGTCGAGATCGCCGCCCGGATCAACCAGCGCGCCCTTCATCGTTTTGGTGCACCAGATCAGCGAGCAATTCTGCTGCAAGGGCGTCACCGGAAGGATCGCGGCGCGCATCGGGAGAGTTGGAGTGTCGGTCATGGCCCAAGATGTGCCGCCCCCGCCCCGCGATTGCAAGGGGCAGGCCTTGGCAGCTAGAGCAAGCATCATGGAGAACCTCACCATCCGCGACGCCTGCGAGGCTGACCTTGCCTTCATCGTCGGGCTGATCGCCGATGACGCCATCGCCGCCGCGCGTGACAAGCCCACCGGCGAGGAAGCCACCTACCAGCGCGAAGCCTTTGCGGCGATTGCGGCTGATCCGTGCCACCGCCTACTGGTGGCGCAGCTCGCAGAAGAGCGCGTCGGCAGCTTCCAATTGAGCTTTATTCCCGGCGTGGCGCTGGGCGGAGCATGGCGCGGCCAGATCGAATTCGTGCGCGTCGCAAGCAGCCATCGCGGGAGTGGGATTGGCGAGGCGATGATGCACTGGGCGATTGCGGAATGCAGGCAGCGCGGCTGTTATCTCGTACAACTCACCAGCGACACCCAGCGCCCCGCCGCGCACCGCTTTTACGAACGGCTCGGCTTTGTGCCGACGCATACGGGGTTCAAACTGCGCTTGCGTTAAACCCGCCCGCCTTTCCACACAACCCGGCCTATGATCGTCACCTCATCAGCCGCGACCTCGACCGGCGGATAGGCAAGGTTCTGCGACAGCAGCGCCAGCCGCCCTGCCCCTGCCTGCGCAACGCGCTTGACCAGCAGCGTATCGCCAAGCCGCACCACATGGATGCCATCGCGAAACGGGCGCGATGAACAATCGACGAGGATCTCGTCGCCATCATTCAAAAGCGGCTCCATCGAATCGCCCGCGACCGTGATCGCCGAAAGCTGCGCGCCGTCGAGACCCTGTTCGGCGAGCCAGCGACGCGAAAAACGGAAGGTGTCAAACGCCGCCTCATCGCCCGCCACGCGCCCCGGCCCCGCCGAAGCGCCGAGATCGAGCCGCGGCACTTCGATCCACGCCGCCGGCCTAAGTGTTGCCCCGTAGGATTTATCCTGCACATCGCGCAGCTCCTCCTCCGCCACGCCAAAGAAAGCAGCGAGTTTGCGGCGGTCTTCCTCCTCCAGCCGGCGCGGCGATCCTTTGCGAATGAATTGCTGGAGATAGGACGGATTGCGGCCCAGCAAGTCGGACAGGCTGGCAAGACTCACGCCCCGCCCCTGCGCCAATTCGAGCAGGCGGGCACGGGCACCATCGGTCGGCAGGTTTGCGGCGTTTACCATGATTCGATCCTATACATAGGATTTATCCTAGACAAGTAGGAAAAGAGTTGGAACATTTCAGGAACATCGGGCGAATCACCCGGTGCCATGCCGCCGCCACAGCGCAGAAAGGGACGCACCATGCTGCTTCGGAGAATCGAGCAATTCCTTACCCAACACGCCATGCCTGTCACAAAATTCGGTCGCCTCGCCGCCCATGATCCGCGCTTTGTCCTCGATCTCAGGATGGGGCGCACCCCGCGTCCCGAAACCGAAGCGCGCACCCTCGCCTGGATGCGCGACTATGCTTGCGCCGTGGCCGCAGCCGCCGAAGTCTCCGCCCCTGCCGACCGGGAGCCCGCCCATGCTGAATGATGCTGCACAGGATTACTGGCTCGGTGGCCGCGCCGACAGCGCGTGCGAAGTCAAATCCGCCGCGCCGCCGCGCCCGCGCCGTTCGCTGGGTGATCGGGTGCGCACCGCGCTCGGCAAGCTGGCAGCCGGGCGGGCAACCGTGCTCAGTCATGAAGAAAAGGCCTGGGCCTCGATCACCTTTTCGGGATCGCGCCACGAGGTGGTGCTGCAATTTGCCGGGATTGATGCGGTGGTGGCGGGCGAAGATCTGATCGAGCGCTTGCCCGATCACGAATTCGCCATCCCCGGACATCTGGTGGCCGATGCAGCGGTGAGCGCGGTCGATCACCTGTTCGGCCCCGAAGAACGCCTCACTGTTACCTGCGTGCTGCTGCTGCTGGAGGAGCATTAAGCACACGCGCCGCTCGCCTCTTGCGCTCAATATCCCTTGGCAGGATCGAAGATCGGGGCGAGCGGGCGGCCGTTCAGGTAATTGTCGAGGTTTTCCAGAAACCTCTGCCCGCTGCGCACAAACATCTTGTCCTGCGCCCGGCCCGACAGGTGCATCGAGATGTGCGCGTTGGGCAGGCTCCACAAGGGATGATTGGCAGGCAGCGGTTCGGGCGTGGTGACATCGAGGAAAGCGCCGCCTATGCGCTTTGCCGAAAGCGCCTCCACCAACGCGGGCTGATCAATCACGCTCCCGCGCGCGATGTTGACGATCACCGCATCGGATTTCATCGCCGCCAACTCGTCCGCTCCGATCATCATTTCGGTTTCGGGCGTGGCGGGCACGGCAAGGATCACCCAGTCGAACTCGCCTAGCCGCGCGCGCCACGCATCGGGTCGCAGCATGCCTTCCCCGCCCGAACGCCGCACCACGCTGACAGCCACATCGAAGGCTTCGAGGCGCGGTTTGATCATCTGGCCGATCGCGCCGTAGCCAAGCAGCAGTGCCTTCGATCCCGCCAACTCGCGCTTGCCCGGACTGTCGGTAAGCCATTGCCGCGCATCCTGCGCATGCACCACTTCGCGGAAACCCTTGGCGATATTCAGCATCCCCATCACGACATATTCGGCGATGGTGATGGCGTTGATCCCGGCCCCGTTGGTCACCGTGATCCCGCGTTCGATCAGCACATCCATGGGCAGGAAATCGAGCCCGGCATAGATCGAATTGAGCCATTTCAGCTTTTTCGCAGCACGCAGGGTTTCGGCCATGGCGGCCTGATCATTCATGTCAAACCAGCCGATCTCGGCGTCCGCAACGGCGGCCATTGCTTCATCGTGGTTCATGAACCAGCGCACGTCGAGGCCTTGCGGCAGGCGGCTTTCGAGCATCGGGCGGATCAGGCCGGAGATGGCGAGTATGGTCATGGTGTCGGTCTCCCCTCCCGCTTGCGGGAGGGGCCGGGGGTGGGCCTGTCCGCACGCGGCGCTTGCACCTCTTGCCCACCCCTAACCCCTCCCGCAAGCGGGAGGGGAATTTTCAGCCCAGCTTCCATTCCCACCCCAACGGATCGCCATCCATCACCTCAACGCCAGCCGCGCCGAGTTCGTCGCGGATCGCGTCGGAGGTGGCGAAGTCCTTCGCTGCGCGGGCCTCCTTTCGGCGAGCGAGCGCGGCGGTGATTTCGGCCTCGGTAATGGTCGCGGAGATGGGCCGGATGCGCAAGTCTTCGCGGGTGAGGTTGAACAGATCAAGGCCGAGCACGGCATCCATCGCCGCTGCGAGGCTCGCCTTGCGTTCGGGATCGACCTTCTTGGCGGCCAAGATATCGTCAAATGCCGTCAGCGCCACAGCTGTATTGAGATCGTCCGCCATCGCCGCATCGAATTTGTCGAGCATCGGCTGCAACTTGCCCCAATCGTCACCCCGGCGCAGGCCGGGGCCCAGCGCTTCTGGATCCCGGCCTTCGCCGGGAAGACGGGCCTTGAGGCTCTCGACCGCCATCACCATCCGCTTCAACCGCGTCAGCGCTGCGCCCAGACCTTCCCAGCTGAATTCCAACTCGGACCGATAATGCGCCTGCAGGCACATCAACCGATACGCCAGCGGATGATAGCCTTTGTCGACCAGCAATTGCAGCCGCAGAAATTCGCCCGACGACTTCGACATCTTCCCCGAACGCTCGACGAGGAAGTTGTTGTGCATCCAGATCTTCGCGCCCGAATTGCGCGGGTCATCCAAGCCATTCGTGCAGCAATAGGCCTGATTCTGCGCGATTTCATTCGGGTGGTGGATTTCGCGGTGGTCGATCCCGCCGGTGTGAATGTCGAAGGGAAAGCCCAAGAGCGCCTCGCCCATCACGGAGCATTCAAGGTGCCAGCCGGGCGCGCCCCTGCCCCACGGCGAATCCCACTCCATCTGGCGCGTTTCGCCCGGCGGGGTCTTGCGCCAGATTGCGAAGTCGGCAGGGTTGCGCTTGCCCTCGACGCTTTCGATGCGGCCCTCGCCGTCTTCGGTCACCGCACGCGCCAACCGGCCATAATCGGCCACGGTCGAGACATCGAAATATAGCCCGCTTTCCAGCTCATAGCAGTGCTTGCCGGCAATCGACTTGCCCCAGTCGATCATCGCTGCGACATATTCGGTGGCACGCGGGTGCTGTTTCGGCTGCACGTTCAGCCGCGCCAGATCCGCCTCGAAATCCGCCTGATAAAAAGCCGCAATGTCCCACGCGCTTTTGCCCTCGCGCGCCGCCATGCGCTCCATCTTGTCCTCGCCCTCGTCGGCGTCAGACGTGAGGTGGCCGACATCGGTGATGTTGACGACGTGGGTGAGCTTATAGCCCTTCCATTCGAGCGTGCGCCCCAGGGTATCGGCAAACACATAGGCGCGCATATTGCCGATATGCTGGTAGTTATAAACCGTCGGCCCGCAGGAATAGACGCGCGCCTCGCCGGGGTGGACAGGCTCGAACACCTCGATGGAACGGGTGAGCGAGTTGAACAGCTTGAGCGGCGCGTCAGTCATGGGCAGCGCCTTTGCTTGGCCTAGCGGGCGGCGTCAATCCCAGCCGAGGAAGCGCACCTGTTCATCGAGCGGCACGCGCTGGCGTTCGAAATTGTTCACCGGTGCATCCGGATCGCGATACCCGATCGCCATGCCGCAGAAGAACATGTAGCGTTCGTGATCAAGGCCAAGGAAGTCGCGGATCACATTGGCATAAAGCCCCATGTATTCCTGAAAGCAGCTATCGAGCCCTTCCTCGCGCAGCAGCAGCGCAACAGTCTGGAGCCACATGCCGGTGTCGGACCACTGGGCTTCCTTCATCAGGCGCGGGAAATACACGAACATGACCGCGGGCGCATCAAAGCTGGTGGCGTTGCGCATCATCGCTGCCATGCGCCCGGCCCCGTCATCGCGCGCAATGCCCATCGCGGTAAACATCCCCGCCGAAATACCGTTGAGCCGCTGCTTGTAGGCAGGCTCGTTGCCCGGCGCGGTCCAGTCATATTCAGCGGCCTGCGGCGGGGTGGTGGTGATGATCGCCTGCAAGTCCTTCAAAGGCTGGCCGGTAAGGATGCTCGCTTCCCACGGCTGGAAATTGCAGCCCGAAGCCGCCCAGCGCGCTGTGTCCATCACGCGGGTGATGGTGGCAAGATCAACCGGCTTATCAAGAAAGGCGCGGACAGAGCGGCGGGTGGTGACAGCTTCGGTGACGTTCATCAGTTCAGGCCTCTCAAAATGCACATTATTCCGAGTATAAGTCCGATCAGCCCAAACTGGCGCAGTCTGCGATGGGAGAGATCGAAGCGCGGCGTATAGGCATCAAGCTCGCGGCGTTCCTCGAAAAAGGCCTCGGGCGCGCCAGCGTCAAGTTCGCGAAGACGAGCATCGTGATTGCGGCGGGATTCCTTTACCAACGTGTCAGGACGGACAATTGCCCCAAGTGACACAGCAGCAAGCATGATACCCAAGCTCAGGAACAGACCATCGCTGCCCATCACCGCCGCCCCTTTCGGCCCCTTCTCATCCTCGAACAATTCGGCGAGCTGTTCCATGATCGTGCCGCCGAGCTGTTCCACGTCCATGATCGTCACCGCGCGGCGATAATAGCGGGTCACATCATGCCCGATCCCGATCGCCACCAATTGCACCGGCGAGAATTTCTCGATCCATTCGATCACGCTGCGCAAATGCGCTTCGAGATAGCCCGCGCTGTTCACGCTCAGGGTCGAATCGTCCACCGGCGCGCCGTCTGAAATCACCATCAGGATGCGGCGTTCCTCGCGGCGGTAGATGAGGCGCGAATGGGCCCACATCAGCGCTTCGCCGTCGATATTTTCCTTGAGCAATCCCTCGCGCATCATCAGTCCGAGATTGCGGCGCGCGCGGCGCCAGGGTTCGTCGGCCTGTTTGTAGATGATGTGCCGCAGGTCATTGAGGCGGCCGGGATTGGGCGTCTTGCCATCGGCCAGCCACGCCTCACGCGACTGGCCGCCCTTCCATGCGCGGGTGGTGAAGCCGAGGATTTCGGTCTTCACTCCGCACCGTTCAAGCGTACGCGCCAGAATATCCGCGCTGATCGCGGCAATGGAAATGGGCCGCCCGCGCATCGAGCCCGAATTGTCGATCAACAGCGTGACAATGGTGTCCTTGAACTCGACATCGCGTTCCACCTTGTAGCTCAAGGCCATCCCGGGTGAGACCACCACGCGGCTGAGGCGCGCGGCATCGAGCACGCCTTCTTCCTGATCGAAATCCCAGCTGCGGTTCTGCTGTGCCATCAAGCGGCGCTGGAGCCGGTTGGCGAGCCGCGTCACCACGCTTTGCAGGCCGGTCAGCTGGCTATCGAGATAGGCGCGCAGGCGATCGAGTTCTTCGGCATCGCACAGGTCGGGGGCTTCCACGACCTCGTCGAATTTCGTGGTGAAGGCCTTGTATTCAAGGCCCATCGGAATTTCGCCTTGCGGGCGGTTGGGGCGCTGGGGCGCATTGGGCGCATCGCCTTCGTCGCCCGGCTCGCCTTCGGACATGTCGCTATCCGAGGCCATTTCCGATGAGGTATCGGCATCGCCCTCGCCTTCGGACATGTCGCCGGCCATTTCGGAAGCCTGCGGATCGCCCTGGCCTTCGCTTTCATCCTCGCCGGTCTGATCATCGTCGGCGCCGTCATCATCCTCGCCATCATCGCCCTCGGCTTCGTCGGGGGCATCGGTGGGCCGGGTGAGATCAAGCTCGCGCAGCATATCGAGTGCGAGCCGCTGGAATGCCTCCTGATCAGCGATTTTATCGGCCAATCCGGCAAAATCCCCGCCGACGCGCTCCTCAAGAAAATCGCGCACCAGTTCGATGCCGCCGCGCGCCTTGGCAGGCACCGCCTCGCCCGTCAGCGCCTCACGCACCAGCAGGGCAAGCGCGGTTTCGAGCGGCACTTCGGAAGAATTCTGCGCGCGCACAATCTTGTCAGAAGCCGTGCGCAGTTCGGTCGCGGCATCAAGATTGGCCCGGATGCCGCCAAAGCGATTGGCGCCCAAAGCCTCATAACGCACCTGCTCGATCGCATCATAGCAGGCGCGCGCCACGGGTTCGGGCGGAGCGCTGCGGGCGTGGAGCCCTGCATCATGGTGGCGCAATTTCAGCGCAAAACTATCGGCAAAGCCGCGCGCTTCGGTCACCTGATCTTGCGGGAGATCGCGCCCCGGCAAGGGCACGCGAAAGCGATTGCCCGCCGCGCCAGGCACATCGGCGCTCCAGGCGATTTCCACCTCGCCATCGCGCGCAATCGCCCGCGCAGCGCCGGTCAGCGCCTGCTTGAGAGTGTCGAGCGGGGATTGATCAGCCATGCCGTAGACAATACCCGTCACAAAATGCTCTGGCCGGTCTTGGCCCAATCAGCAAGGAAGCCTTCGATGCCCTTGTCGGTCAGCACGTGCTTGAACAGGGCGTGGATCACGGCGGGCGGCGCAGTCATGACGTCAGCGCCGATCTTGGCGGCTTGCAACACGTGGGTGGTGTGGCGCACGCTGGCGACGAGGATTTCGGTGGCGAAATCGTAATTGTCGTAGATGAGGCGGATGTCTTCGATCAGATCCATCCCGTCAAAGCCGTTATCATCATGCCGCCCGACAAACGGCGAGATGAAGCTTGCCCCCGCCTTGGCCGCGAGCAGCGCCTGATTGGCGGAGAAACACAAGGTGACATTCACCATCGTGCCTTCCCCCGTCAAAGCCTTGCAGGTTTTGAGGCCATCCACCGTCAGCGGCACCTTGATGCAGACATTGTCGGCAATCTTGCGCAGCACTTCGGCCTCCTTCATCATGGTGGCATGATCAAGCGCGACCACTTCGGCGCTCACCGGCCCATCCACGATGCTGCAAATCTCGGCCGTCACTTCCATGAAATCCCGCCCCGATTTGGCAATCAGCGAGGGATTGGTGGTGACCCCGTCGAGCAGGCCGGTGGCGGCCAGTTCGCGGATCGCGTCAATCTCGGCGGTGTCGACGAAGAATTTCATGGGATGCTCCAGAGAATTTCGATGTAGCACGCAGGCAGGGAATCAGCTTGAAGGTCAGGCGTGACACAACCGCACAAACGCTATGCGATGCTGCTTGCCGCCCTGATCGCGGCTTGGCAACCGTCGAGTGCGCGAGCGAACCCCGAAGACACCCAATTATGGCTGGTCGGCTTTGTGCGCGGCAATCTTTCGGACGACATCTCGCTCACCATCGACACCTCGCAGCGCTGGCGCGATCCGTTGTTCGGCGCTGACCAGCAGACATTTCGGGTGACGGTGGAGCAAAAAGTCGCCGACACCGTGAAGCTGGGCGGCGGGATATCATGGTTCCAGAACGGCACGATCGGCGAGGCGCGCCTGCACCAGCAATTCCGCTATGCCAAGGGCGGGCTTGATGTGCGCACCCGGTTTGAACAGCGCTGGTTCGAAGGTGCCGATCAGGTTGAACTGCGCCTGCGCCAACGCGTGCAATATACCCACCCGGTCGCACCCGGCGTCAATGCGCTTGCCTCGTCCGAATGGTTCGGCATCATCCAGTCGCGCCGCGCTGCGGGAACGGGCGGCACCGAACAGGTCCGCAGCATCATCGGCGTTGCATTCGATGTTAGCGAGCAGCTCGCAATCCAGCCCAGCTACATGCTCCAGATCACGCCGCGCGAAAATCGCCCCGATGCGATCAGCCACATTCCGCAAATCACGCTGAATTATAGGTTTTAGCACGAGGCCAAGCGCGGCTTTGGGATGTCCCGAGACTTAAACCGGATGGGCCGAGCCCTGCGCCCGCCTGCCCGCCTTCCCCCTCAGCGCCCCATGTGCAACTGCAGCATGAAACACCCCCTGGCCCGAGTATTTCATGCGTTTTGCCTTTCTTTCCACCGCGCTGGTCGCGGCATTCGGCGCGTTTCCGGCGGTCGCAGCCAATGAGGATGCGGCGATCTGGAACGCCCAGTTCATCAAATTCCACGCCGATGAAGACAAGAAGATCTTTGTGCGGCTCGAAGCCCAGCAGCGCGTCACCAATGATGTCACCACGCTCGGGCAATTCGTGCTGCGGCCCTATGTGGCCTATCAGGCGAACGACAATCTCCAGATTGGCGGAGGCTATGCCTATTTCCGCACCCAGAACGATGCGGGCGCAAACGGTTTCATCTTCGAACACCGCGCCTATGCCGAGGTAAATTATCGCCTGCTGGACCGGCCGGGCATCAAGATCGACACCCGCTCGCGGCTGGAAAGCCGCCAGTGGGAAAATATCCCCGATCATTCGATCCGCATTCGTTCGATGGTCCAGATGACCTTGCCCCTCACGGAGAGCGGGTTTGGCCCGGTCTATTTCATCGAGCCGTTCTTCAATCTCAACGACAATCCCAATTTCCCCGGCGGCTTTGAACAGATCCGCAATTTCGCAGGCGTGCTGATCCCGGTCAGCAAGCATCTGGATCTTATGCCGGGTTACATGAACCTTTATTCACCGCGCGAAGGACGCGATGACCGGATGGATCATGTTCTGTGGATCAAGGCTTTCGTGAAATTGTGAGGTGTCACAACAGGCCGCTTGCCCCGAACACCCCGATCAGCAGCGGATCGCGGGTGGCGCGGGGGTTGGCGCGGATCGCGGCTTCCTCGCGCGCGATTTCGCCCCAGATGGCGGTGTCGATCTCGCGGCCAAGCCGGTTGGCGGCAGCGCGGGTATCCACTCCGGTCAGCGCGCGCACCGCTTCGGACAGCACCGGATCGCGCGCCATGCGCAGGCCATCACCGAGGCCCGGCACGATAGCATCAATCAACCGATCACCCACTTCGCCGCGCAGGAAAGTGCTCGCCGCGCTCGGCCCGCCGCGCACCAGATCCACCGCATTGCGGATGCCGATCATGCGCACCGCATCGGTCACGACAGGTGCCGCGCGAAAGCTTGCTTCCACCGCAACGCGGGCAAATTCTTCCTCAAGCCGCGATTTGACGAGGCCCGAGGTAAGGATGCGGGTCAACACATCGCCGCGCGCGCCCAGCATCGTGCCAAGGCCCGCGCGCGCAATCTGTTCGTCCCAATAACCGCCCGGCATGGTGAGGCGCGCAAAGGCGTTTTCAGCCGAAAGCAGCAGCAGGCGGCGGATCGCTTCTTCCATGCTGAGCGGCCCGGTGGTCGCGCAGCCCGGCAGCAGCATGAGCGCGCCTGCGCTCAGCGTTCCGCCCAGAATGGCGCGGCGGCTGGCAAGAGATGTGAGATTCCCGGTCATTGGCGCATGCTCCCTGCTTGTCGCACCCTAGTGGCTGAGCCCATATAAAGCCACGATGAACCGAATTCGGATCCTTGTGCTGAATGCAGCGCTCGCCGCGCTCGATTACCGCGTGCCCGAAGGCGTGCATGCGCCTGCGGGCAGTGTGGTGATGGCGCCGCTTGGGCCCCGCAAGGTGATGGGGATCGTGTGGGACGAAGGGCGCTTGCCGGGCGAGGAGATCGCCTTTGAACGCCTGCGCCCCATCCTTGAAGTGCTGCCTGTCCCGCCGCTTGCCGAACCGCTCAGACGACTGATCGAATGGACAGCGGATTATTACTGCGCCCCGCTCGCCAGTGTGGCGCGCATGGCGCTGGCGAGCGGCGGCGCGCTGGGCGGGCCTGCCACCATGACGGAATATCGGCTCAGCAACGCCGCGGGCGCAGGCCGCCTCACCGCGCAGCGCAAGACCGCGCTGGAAAAGCTGGCAGGCGAACAGGGCACCATGCGCGAACTGGCCGCCCAAGCGGGCGTATCCGAAGGGGTTTTGCGCGGGATGATGGGCGCAGGGCTGCTCGAACCTGTCACGGTGGCGATTGATCGGCCCTATCCTGCGGCTGATCCCGATCACGCCCCGCCAGACCTTTCGCCCAAGCAGGCGGAGGTCGCGCAAACCCTTGTGGCCGCCGTCAAGGCGCGCAAATTCGCGCCGTTCCTGCTCGACGGGGTGACGGGTTCGGGCAAGACCGAGACCTATTTCGAAGCGGTTGCCGAGGCAGTGCGGATCGGCAAGCAGGTGCTGGTGCTGCTGCCCGAAATCGCGCTGACCGAGAATTTCCTTGCGCGCTTTGCCGCCCGCTTTGGCGCAGCGCCGGTGCTGTGGCATTCCTCGTTGAAATCGACCGCGCGCCGCCGCGCATGGCGTGCGATTGCCGATGGATCAGCGCAGGTGGTGGTAGGCGCACGTTCGGCGCTGTTCCTGCCCTATGCCAGGCTTGGCCTGATCGTGGTGGATGAAGCCCACGAGGTCAGTTTCAAGCAGGATGACGGCGTGCGTTACAATGCCCGCGATGTATCGGTGATGCGCGCGCGGTTTGAAAGTTTCCCGGTGATCCTTGCCAGCGCCACCCCGGCGCTGGAAAGCCTGTTCATGGCAAGCCAGGGCACTTACCAGCGGCTCGAACTGCCAAGCCGGTTTGGCGGGGCGAGCTTGCCGCGGGTGCAGCTGGTCGATCTGACGGTTGAGAAACCGGGCAGCGGGCGCTGGCTGGCAGCCCCGCTGATCACGGCCTTGCAGGAACGGCTGGACAAGGGCGAACAATCGCTGCTGTTTTTGAACCGGCGCGGCTATGCGCCGCTGACGCTGTGCCGCAATTGCGGGCACCGCTTCAAATGCCCCTCGTGCAGCGCATGGCTGGTCGAACACCGGCTGTCAGCGCGGCTGGCGTGCCACCATTGCGGCTTTGAAACGCGGGTGCCTGATGCCTGCCCGGAATGCGGGGAAAGCGATTGTCTCGTCGCCTGCGGGCCGGGTGTCGAACGGATTGCCGATGAAGTGCGCGATCTGTTCCCGGCAGCGCGCATCGTGGTGGCCACATCCGACACGCTCAATACCCCCGAACGTGCCGCCGCATTCATCGCACAGGCCGAAGGGCGCGCGATCGACATCATCATCGGCACGCAATTGGTGACCAAGGGGTTCCACTTTCCCGATCTGACGCTGGTGGGCGTGGTGGATGCCGATCTTGGCCTTGAAGGCGGCGATTTGCGCGCAGCGGAACGCACCTACAGCCAGATCGCGCAGGTCGCAGGCCGGGCGGGCCGCGCGGCCAAGCCGGGCGAAGTGCTGATCCAGACCCGCCACCCCGATGCCCCTGTCATCGCGGCCCTTGCGACCAGCGACCGCGATGGCTTCTACGCCGCCGAAACCGAAAGCCGCCGCGATGCGGGCGCGCCGCCGTTCGGGCGCTGGGCTGCGATCATTCTGTCATCCGAAGACGAAAAGGAAGCGCGCGAGGCCGCGCACCGCTTGGGGCAGAACAAGCCGGGGGGCGATGATCTCTACGTGCTCGGCCCCGCGCCTGCGCCGCTGGCGATGCTGCGCGGGCGATACCGGTTTCGCTTTCTCGTCAATGCAAGGCGCAGCGCCCCCTTGCAGAAAGTGCTGCGCGAATGGATCGGCTCGCACAGCTTCGCGCCCGGCGTGCGCGTGGGGATTGATATTGACCCCTACAGCTTCGTTTAATCTGTCATTGCGAGCGTAGCGAAGCAATCCAGAGCGGCCAGCGATACGCCTTGATTGCCGCGCAGCCCGCGGCTGTTCGCAATGACGAAACCAAAAGATGCGCTCCGCGTATCCTCCGCATGACCCGCCCCATCCTTGTGCCGATCCTCGGCGACCAGCTTTCGCGCAACCTTTCCAGCCTTGACGGCCTTGCCCCCGATGAGGCCCGTATCCTGATGATGGAGGTGTGGGACGAGGCGACTTACGTCAAACACCACAAGCAGAAGATCGTGCTGATCTTCTCGGCCATGCGCCATTTTGCTGCTGAGCTGCGCGAGGCGGGCTGGCAGGTGGATTACGTGGCGCTGGATGATCCGGCCAACACCGGCAGCTTCACCGGCGAGGTTGCCCGCGCAGTCGAACGCCACGGCGCGGGCGAGGTGCGCGTGACGGAAAGCGGCGAATGGCGCGTGCAGCAGGCAATGGGCGAATGGGAGGGCCGCCTGCCCTGCCCCGTCACCATCCTGCCCGATACGCGCTTTATCGCGAGCCACGAGGATTTCCGCCGCTTTGCCGACGGGCGCAAGCACCTGACGATGGAGTATTTCTACCGCGAAATGCGCCGCAAGACGGGCCTGCTGATGCGCGATGACGGCAAACCGGAAGGTGACCAGTGGAACCTTGATGCCGACAACCGCGAGCCGCCCAAGGGGGAAATGAAGGCACCCCCTGCCCCCAAACTCGCGCCTGATGCGATCACGGCGGAGGTGATCGCGCTGGTGGCGGCGCGCTTTGCAGACCACTTCGGCGATCTTGAGCCCTTCGGCTGGCCCGTCACCCGCGCTGAAGCGCTGGAAGCGGCCGAAGCCTTCTTCGCCCAGCGCCTCGACCTTTACGGCCCTTACCAAGATGCGATGGTACACGGGAAGGATGATCTTTATCACTCGATGCTGTCGACCAGCCTCAATATCGGGCTGCTTGATCCGCGCGAATTGTGTGAACGTGCCGAGGCGGAATATCGCGCCGGCCGCGCGCCCTTGAATTCGGTCGAAGGGTTTATCCGCCAGATCATCGGCTGGCGTGAATATGTGCGCGGCTTTTACTGGCACGCCATGCCAGCGCTGGCCGAGGCCAACGAACTCGCCGCGCACCGCCCCCTGCCCGAATTCTTCTGGACGGGGCAAACCGACATGCGCTGCCTCGCCGATTGCATCCGCACCACGCGCGAGGATGCGCATGCGCACCACATCCAGCGGCTGATGGTGCTCGGCAATTTCTGCCTGATCGCAGGCATCTCGCCCCGCGAAGTCGCCGATTGGTATCTTGCCGTCTATGCCGATGCCTTCGAATGGGTCGAACTGCCCAATGTGGCGGGCATGGTGCTCTACGCCGATGGCGGCAGGCTGGCGACCAAGCCCTATGCGGCATCCGGCAATTATATCAACAAGATGTCCGATTACTGCGGCAAGTGCCGGTACAAGGTCAGCGAGAAAACCGGGCCGAATGCCTGCCCGTTCAATCCGCTCTACTGGCATTTCATGGAAGCGAACCGCTCAGCGCTGGAAAGCAATCACCGCATCGGGCGCATCTATGCGACATGGGACCGGATGGGCGCGGCCAAGCAGGCAGAATATCTCGGCACGGCGGAAAAGTTTCTCGACTCTCTGGTGCCCGCGCGCAAAGGCTGGGCCAGAAACGAACACGCCGTTGAAGAGGGGAAAGAGCCATGCTGACCATCCACCACCTGCGCCTGTCGCAATCCGAACGCATTGTCTGGCTGGCTGAGGAGCTGGGGCTGGATTACGAATGCAAGCTCTACACCCGCCGCACCGATAATCGCCTCGCGCCCGATGAATACAAGGCGCTGCATCCGATGGGCATTGCGCCGGTCATCACCGATGGCGATGTGGTGCTGGGCGAAAGCGGCGCGATCATGGATTACATCATCGCCAAGTATGCGCCCGATACCACCTTGGTGCCGGGCGTGGATCACCCCGACTTCGCCGATCACCTGTTCTATCTCCACTGGGCCAACGCGACCTTCATGACCAATGGCATGATGGCGCTGGTCGCACAGTTCATGGGCGCCAAGGAATTGCCGTTTTTCGTGGCGGATCGGGTGCAGAAAGGCTGGGCCATCGTGGAAGCGCGGCTCGGCGAGGCAGAATATTTCGGCGGCGCGCAGCTTACCACAGCGGACATCATGATGGGCTTCCAGCTCACCACCTCACGCGCGATGAGCGGGATGAGCATCGAAGGCATGCCGAACCTGCAAGCCTATTTGAAGCGCATTGGCGCGCGTCCCGCCTACCAGCGCGCGATGGCCAAGTGTGAACCCGGCATGCCGCCCAAGCTAGATTGACAGCGCGGGCTACAGCAGCAGCCCCGCCCCTTCCCTTCGCAGCAACTCAGCCTTGATCTCCAGCCCCCAGGCATAGCCGCCCAGCGTCCCGTCGCTCGCAGTCACCCGATGGCAGGGGATCAGCACCGCAATGCGGTTGGCCGCGTTCGCGCCGCCGATGGCGCGGCTTGCCCCCGGCTTGCCGAATGCCCCCGCCAGATCGCCGTAAGAGCGGGTCTGGCCGCAAGGGATGGCGCGCAAGGCCTGCCACACCTGCTGCTGGAACGGCGTGCCACGCGGGGCGACGGGAATGTCGCGCATCGTCTCGGACGGTGCCTCGATTGCAGCCACCACCCGATCACGCAGCGCTGTCACCAACGCGCCGCCTTCGACCAGACGGCTGCCCGAAAAATGCGCGCGCATGCCGCCGCGATCCTCGCCAAACGATAGCCAGCTTACTCCGGCATCCCCGGCCCCTATCACCACCAGCCCGAGCGTTGTGGTGGCAAGCGCCCAATGCACTTCAGGCGTCATTTTCAAAGCTCCCCAACCCTGCTCTCGCAACCCTGCAAAAAGCAGCTATAAGCGCCGCCATGCGGGCCTTATCATCGCTTTTGGCGCTATTTGCAGCGATTACGAGCTTTTTTCACCCCCTGTCAGCCGACCCCGGCGATGTCACCGCCGCCGCGCGCGGCGTGGTGCGGGTGGTGCTGGTCGGGCAGGATGGCGATCAGCTGGTGCCCGTTACCCACGGCAGCGGCTTTGCCGTCACGCCCACCCGGATTGTCACCAATGCCCATGTCCTGCGCGAAGCGCTGGCGGACACCAGCTTGCGCATCGGGGTGGTGCCGAGCCAGGGCGAAACCTCGGCCTATGCCCGGATCATCGCTGTCTCGCCCCGCAATGATCTGGCGCTGATCGAGATCACCGGCGGCGCGCTGCGTCTGTCGCCGCTGGCCTTGGCAGGCGGGCAGGATAGCGGCGCGATGGGCGAAGTGGTGGCGGTGGGCTACCCGATGAATGTGGATCTGGCGCAAGGCCTCACGATTGGTGACATCTTCCGCGCCCAACCCCCTGTAAAAAGTCGTGGTTTCCTTTCAGGCGAGCGACCCAGCCGCCAGTTCGATACCATCCTGCACACCGCGCCCATTGCCAGCGGCAATTCGGGCGGGCCGCTGCTGGATGGGTGCGGGCGGGTGCTTGGTGTCAATTCCTTCAGCGCCGATAGCGGCGGCGGCGGGGCGGAGTTTTTCTTCGCGGTATCCTTGCGTGAGCTGATCCCGTTCCTGCGCGCGCAGGGGGTCGAGCCGCAGGTCAACGCCCTGCCCTGCCGTTCGATCGAGGAATTGAACGCCGAGGAACGCAGCCGGCTTGAGGCGGAACAGGAAGCGGTGCGCACAAAGCTCGCCAAGCGCGAGGCAAGCATGCGGGCCGCGCGTGACGAGGCTTTGCTGGGCGCGCAGATGGAGGTGATCGCCGCGCGCGAAGCCCATGTGGCAGCAGCGCTGTTGCTGCTGCTGGCGAGCCTGGGGGGCGGCTATGCCGCCTGGCACCTCCACCGCGCCGGGGCCGTGCGCGGGCAGATCATCGGCGCAGGCGCAGCGGCGGCGGCAGCGCTGATCGGTGCAGGCCTGCTGTGGGCAACCCGCCCCGGCCTTGCTGCCATCGAGGAGAAAATCGCCGCAAGCCTTGCTGCCAAACCAACCGATGCAGCCGGACCAGTGCCTGCCGCGCCCGCAGCGGCGAGTGAGGGCGCGCTGATCTGCACACTGATGCCCGAACGCAGCCGGGTGACCTTATCGCGCCCCGATGATGTCGATCTGGCATGGTCCGCCGATGGCTGCGTCAACGGTCGCAGCCAGTATGGCCGCACCAGTCAGGGCGAATGGAGCCGGGTATTCGTGCCCGGCGATGAAGACGCCGTCGCCGTCAACACTTATGATCCGGCCACGCGCATCTTGCGCACCGAACGTTATCTGCTGGGCGCGGCTGCCATGGCAGCCGCACGCGAGGCCCGCCGCCAGTACGAACCGCCTGCCTGCGGGGCGAGCGATGCCGCGCGCCTGCTGGGCGAACAGCAATCCGCGCTGCTTGCGCTGCTGCCGGATCGGCCCAACGAACGGCTGGTCTATGGCTGTGCTCCCAAGCCCTGAGGGGCTACGCCTTCATCTCCCGTTCAGCCGAAAAATGCCAGCATCCCCCTGTTATCAGGAGAAAAGCTGACATTTGAGAAAGGGTCCCGGGTCGTGAAGTTCTTATCATCTGCGCTCGCTGCGGGCGCTGCTTTGGCGCTGTCGCTGCCGGGCGAAGCTGCTGCCCAATCCATCACCATGCCGCAAGATCCGGCAAGCCTTGATCCCGAAATCATCGTTAAAGGCGAACGCCCGCTCACCCCCAAGGAAATCGGCAACGCGGTCGATCATCTCACCCGCCGCACCGGGC
Source organism: Erythrobacter sp. (assembly GCA_045377215.1). Lineage (GTDB taxonomy): Bacteria > Pseudomonadota > Alphaproteobacteria > Sphingomonadales > Sphingomonadaceae > Erythrobacter. Next base: position 19,235 of record JBJIOB010000036.1, on the reverse strand, counting down.
TGTTCGCTGCGATTGCGCGGTTTGAAACGCCGGTCTGCGTGCTGGTGATCGGGCTGGGCGAGCGGGCGGATGAAAAGATCGCCGCCCGCATCCGCGAAAATGTTGCTGCGGTCGGGCTTCAGGTGGCTAAATCGCCCAAATGCCGTCCCAATGCGATCATGATCATCACCAATGACATGCAAGGCACCTTCGACAGCATTTACCACAAGCGCCAGTTCCTGATCGGCCTGCCCGACTTGCGCGAATATTCGCTGATCACGCTCAAGGCGCAGTTGCGCGACAAGAAACCCGCCGTTTCGTGGAGCACACTCGGCTTCGGCGCGCTGCAAAATGGGGCCTTGCTGGCCGGACAGCCGCAAAGTGCGGGCTTTTGGGGATGGAATGCATCGCGCGGGGCGCCGCTTGGCGGCAACCTCCGCGATAGTGCAGTGCTGCTGGTGGATTTCCAGCGGCTCAACGGGGTTCATGTCCACCAGCTGGCCGATTTCGCGACTGTCCATTTGCTCGGCTCGCCGCGCACCGCCACCGATCCCGCCAATGCCGGCGTGCCCACCATCCTGTCGCTGTTCGAAGAGGGGCCCAGCAAAGCCCCCCAGCGTTTGACCACCTTTGATCGCGCCTATTTGTGCGGGCTTTACCGGATCAGAACCAGGGCTCGCAATGAGGTTGTCAATCTGGCGAGCAATGCGCGGATGAAGCAGAACATGCTCGATGTCTATGACAGCGAATGCGTGCGGGTCGGCGCGCCGCACCTCGGTGCTGCTTCCGCGCCCGGAAAGTGATTTGCACGGCCTGGCTGCGGCCTGCGCGCCAAATCACCTCGTCCGGGTTGCATCGCAGCATAGTGGGTGCTAGGCGCGCGCCGAACTTGACGGGGCCGCGTCAGCATCGAGTCTGAACTGTCCCCTCGCGAACATCATCTGGAATCTTCCAAGAGGACCTCAAGCGCGTGGATATTTCCGCCGGTATTCGGGCTAGCCTAGCGGGGCGTTACGCCTCGGCCCTGTTCGACCTTGCGAGCGAGAACGGGACGGTTACCGCTGTCGAAAAAGATCTCGGCACCTTGTCGGCTGCGCTGGGCGAGTCGCCCGAACTGCGCGCTGCCACCACCAACCCGCAATTGTCGCGCGGCGCACAAGGCGCTGCGATGGCGGCGCTCGCCAAGCACCTGAAGCTCAACAGCCTCACAGCCAATTTCCTCGGCGTGCTGGCCGATAACCGCCGCCTGTCGGCGCTGCCCGGCATGATCGCTGCGTTCAAGGCGATTGCCGCTGGCCAGCGCGGCGAGGTTTCGGCCCGGGTCGTGAGCGCGCACCCGCTTTCCGAAGCCCAGCTGGCGACGCTCAAGGACAAACTCACCGCCCGTCAGGGCCGCACCGTCATGCTGTCTGCCGAGGTTGATCCCGATCTTCTCGGCGGGCTTGTCGTCACCATCGGCTCGCAGCGCATTGATGCCTCGATCCGCACCCGTCTCAACTCGCTTGCCCAGAGCATGAAGGCGTAAGCCTTCAAAAAAGCGCCCATGAAGGCTTAAAGGACAAAACCATGGAAATCCGCGCCGCAGAAATCTCCAAGGTCATCAAGGACCAGATCGCCAATTTCGGCACCGAAGCCGAAGTCAGCGAAGTCGGCTCTGTTTTGAGCGTGGGTGACGGGATCGCCCGCATCCACGGCCTCGACAAGGTGCAGGCCGGCGAGATGGTGGAATTCGCCAATGGCGTGCAGGGCATGGCCCTGAATCTCGAAGCCGATAATGTCGGCGTCGTGATCTTCGGGTCGGACAGCGAAATCAAGGAAGGCGATGTCGTCAAGCGGACCGGCACCATCGTGGACGTGCCGGTGGGCAAGGGCCTGCTGGGCCGCGTGGTCGATGCGCTCGGCAACCCGATTGACGGCAAGGGCCCGATTGTCGCGGACAAGCGCAGCCGCGTTGAAGTGAAAGCGCCGGGCATCATCCCGCGCGAATCCGTGTCCGAACCCGTGCAGACCGGCCTCAAGGCGGTTGACGCGCTGGTGCCGGTGGGCCGCGGTCAGCGCGAGCTGATCATCGGTGACCGTCAGACCGGCAAGACCGCTGTCGCCATCGACACCTTCATCAACCAGAAGGAAGTCAACGCGGGCGACGATGAAGGCAAGAAGCTTTACTGCGTCTATGTCGCTGTCGGCCAGAAGCGTTCGACCGTGGCGCAGATCGTCAAGCAGCTCGAAGAAAACGGCGCGATGGAATATTCGATCGTGGTCGCCGCGACCGCGTCGGAGCCCGCCCCGCTCCAGTACCTCGCGCCCTACACCGGCTGCGCCATGGGCGAATTTTTCCGCGACAACGGCATGCACGCCGTGATCGTCTATGACGACTTGTCGAAGCAGGCTGTCGCCTACCGCCAGATGTCGCTGCTGCTGCGCCGTCCTCCGGGCCGCGAAGCTTACCCCGGCGACGTGTTCTATCTCCACAGCCGCCTGCTTGAGCGCGCGGCGAAGATGAACGAGGCCAATGGCCATGGCTCGCTCACCGCGCTGCCGATCATCGAAACGCAGGCAGGCGACGTGTCGGCCTATATCCCGACCAACGTGATTTCGATCACCGATGGCCAGATCTTCCTTGAAACCGGCCTGTTCTACCAGGGCATCCGCCCGGCGATTAACGTCGGTCTGTCGGTGTCGCGCGTCGGGGGGGCCGCGCAGACCAAGGCGATGAAGAAGGTGTCGGGCTCGATGAAGCTCGACCTTGCGCAATACCGCGAAATGGCGGCCTTCGCGCAGTTCGGCTCGGACCTTGATGCCGCTACCCAAAAGCTGCTCAATCGCGGCGCGCGCCTGACGGAATTGCTCAAGCAGGCGCAGTTCTCGCCGATGCCGTTCGAAGAGCAAACCGTGTCGATCTACGCTGGCACCAATGGCTATCTCGATGCCATTCCGGTGAACCGCGTGAACGAATATGAAGCCGCGATGCTCAGCTTCATGCGCCAGAACCACGGCGATGTGCTGGCCGAAATCCGCACCAGCAAGAAGTTCGAAGGCGAAGTGGCCGACAAGACCAAGGCCGCGCTTGACGCTTTTGCCAAGCAGTTTGCGTAAGGACACCGCCTCGTGCCTTCACTCAAGGAACTGAAAGGCCGGATCAACTCGGTCAAATCGACCCAGAAGATCACCAAGGCCAAGCAGATGGTCGCGGCTGCGAAGCTGCGCCGTGCCCAGGCGGCGGCTGAGGCCGGGCGGCCCTATGCCGCGCGGCTGGCTGCCGTGATGGCGAGCCTTGCGGGCAAGGTTTCGGGCGATGCGGCACCCCGCCTGCTGGCCGGCACCGGTTCGGACAAGCGCCATCTGCTCGTGGTGGTCAACACCGACAAGGGGCTGTGCGGCGGTCTCAATTCGAACCTCGTCAAGGCCGCCCGCGCCAAGGCGCAGGCACTGTTGGCCGATGGCAAGGACGTGAGCTTCTACCTCGTCGGCAAGAAAGGCCGCGCGCCCCTGAAGCGCGATTTCCCGGCACTGGTGGGCGCAGGCTTCGATACCAGCAATGTGCGCACGCCCGGCTTTGCAGAAGCCGATGCGATTGCCGCTGAATTGCTCGGCATGTTCGAGGCAGGCCAGTTTGATGTCGCGCACCTCGTCTACCCGACCTTCAAATCGGCGCTGGCGCAGGATCCCACCATCAACCAGCTGATCCCCGTCCCTGCCCCGGCCACGGCCGACAGCAGCGATGCCGTGGTGGAATATGAGCCGGGCGAGGAGGAAATCCTCGCCGAGCTGCTGCCGCGCTACGTGAAAACGCAGCTGTTCGGCGCGCTCTTGGAACGCGAAGCTTCGGAACAGGGCGCCTCGATGACGGCGATGGACAATGCGACGCGCAACGCGGGCGAGCTGATCAACAAGCTCACCATCCAGTACAACCGCAGCCGCCAGGCCGCGATCACCACCGAACTCATCGAAATCATCGCCGGGGCAGAAGCGCTTTGAAACCCTGGATCGCCTTGCTTGCTATTTCGCTGGCAGCCTGCGGCGCGGCTGAGCCCGAGGCCCAGCCCGCAGCTGAAGCGCCTGCTGGTGAAGCGCCTGCCGCAGCCGCAACCCTGCCCGGTACCGCGCAGGTTCAGGCTGCTTTCGACAAGTCCTGTCCCGGTCAGCCGAAGATTGCCTCTGCCACCTGCACTGCTCTTGAGGATCCGACCGAATTCAAATGCGCCTACACCCAAGAGGCCCAAGACACCGAAACTCCGTCTGAAACCCTTATCGCCGCGGACGCTGACACGTTCGTTCTGATTGATCTGCCCAACAACTGCCAAGTGCAGTGAAGCCATAGGAAGTTAGCAATGGCCACCGCCCCCGCTCTTAACCAGACCACCAACGGTACGATTTCGCAAGTTATCGGCGCTGTTGTCGACGTGCAGTTCCCCGGCGAACTGCCCGCGATCCTGACCGCGCTCGAAACCCGCAACGGCGACAACACGCTGGTGCTCGAAGTTGCCCAGCACCTTGGCGAAAACACCGTGCGCACCATCGCGATGGACGCGACCGAAGGCCTCACCCGCGGTCAGGAAGTCGTCAACACCGGCGCGCAGATCTCGGTGCCGGTTGGCCCCAAGACTTTGGGCCGCATCATGAACGTGATCGGCCAGCCGATTGACGAGCGCGGGCCCATCGGCGCGGAAACCACCGCCCCGATCCACGCCGAAGCCCCGGCCTTCGTCGATCAGTCGACCGAAGCGGCGATCCTTGTCACCGGCATCAAGGTGATCGACCTGCTCGCGCCCTATGCGCGCGGCGGCAAGATCGGCCTGTTCGGCGGCGCGGGCGTGGGCAAGACCGTGCTCATTCAGGAACTCATCAACAACATCGCCAAGGGTCACGGCGGCGTGTCGGTGTTCGCCGGCGTGGGTGAGCGTACCCGCGAAGGCAACGACCTTTATCACGAATTCCTCGATGCCGGCGTTATCGCCAAGGATGCCGAAGGCAATGCGACCTCGGAAGGCTCCAAGGTGGCGCTCGTGTTCGGCCAGATGAACGAACCGCCGGGCGCGCGTGCGCGTGTGGCGCTGTCGGGCCTCACCATGGCGGAATATTTCCGCGACGTCGAAGGCCAGGACGTCTTGTTCTTCGTCGACAACATCTTCCGCTTCACGCAGGCGGGTTCGGAAGTGTCGGCGCTGTTGGGGCGTATTCCTTCGGCGGTGGGCTACCAGCCGACGCTCTCGACCGACATGGGCAACCTGCAGGAACGCATCACTTCGACGACCAAGGGTTCGATCACCTCGGTGCAGGCGATCTACGTGCCTGCCGACGACTTGACCGACCCGGCGCCCGCCACCTCGTTTGCCCACTTGGATGCGACCACCACGCTGAGCCGTGCGATCTCGGAACTCGGCATCTATCCGGCGGTGGACCCGCTCGAACTCCACCTCGCGCGTGCTCGAACCGCGCGTGGTCGGCACCGAGCATTACGAAACCGCCCGCCGCGTTCAGGAAATCCTGCAGAAGTACAAGAGCTTGCAGGACATCATCGCCATTCTGGGGATGGATGAACTGAGCGAAGAGGACAAGCTGACGGTTGCCCGCGCGCGCAAGATCCAGAAGTTCCTCAGCCAGCCCTTCCACGTCGCCGAAGTCTTCACCAACATCCCCGGCGTGTTCGTGCAGCTTGAAGACACCGTGAAGAGCTTCAAGGCGGTGGTTGACGGCGAATATGATCACCTGCCCGAAAGCGCCTTCTACATGGTCGGCGGGATCGATCAGGCGGTCGAAAAGGCCAAGAAGCTGGCTGAAGAGGCGTAATCTCCGTTTCCCCCTCCCGCCTGCGGGAGGGGAGCGAGGAAGCGAAGCTGTCCAAAGGACACCTGCCAGCTTGCTGGCTAGTCGCAGCGGGGTGGGCCTCATCCGGCCCATTCCCACCCCCAGCCCCTCCCGCAAGCGGGAGGGGGGTTAGGAAGAAACCATGCCACTCCATTTCGAACTCGTAACCCCGGCCAAACTGGTGCGCTCGGAAGAGGTGCACATGGTGGTCGTCCCCGGCGCTGAAGGCGAATTCGGCGTGCTGGAAGGGCACGCGCCCTTCATGAGCACGATCCGCGACGGCGCGGTGCAGGTCTACAAGACTGCGGGCAGCGCGCCCGAACTGATCGAAGTGCGCGGCGGCTTTGCCGAAGTCGGCGAAAACGGCATTACCGTGCTGGCCGAACACGTCGAAGGCTGAACCGCCCATCCCAATCGACCAACAGCCAATCAGGGCGGGCCAATGGCCTGCCCTTTTTTGTTTGTGCCCTTCCCTTTTCGCCTCCGCCTCGGCACAACCGCAGGCATAACCCCCTGAGGAGAGGACGCTTGAAACTTGTCTCCACTTTCGCATTGGCTCTCGCAATGACGATCTCTGCCACCACTGGTGCAGCCGCGCAGGAAACCCCCGTCCCCGGCGTGCCCGGCCCGGAACAGGATCCCTATATCTGGCTCGAACAAGCCCGCAGCCCCGAAGCGCTCGACTGGGTGGGCAAGGAAAACACCCGCACGCTGGCCGCACTGGAAAGCGACCCGCGCTTTGCCCAATTGAAGGCCGAAGCGCTGGCGATTTTTGACAGCAATGATCGCATCCCCTTTGCCTCGTTCCGCCCCGATGGCCTCTATAATTTCTGGCAGGACAAGGCGAACCCCAAGGGCGTGCTGCGCCGCACCACGCTGGAAAGCTACCGCACCGCAGCCCCCACATGGGAAGTGATCCTCGATGTCGATGCGCTCGCCAAGGCGGAAGGCAAGGAATGGGTCTATCAGGGCATGACCTGCCTGCCACCTGCCATGAACAAGTGCATGGTCGCGCTGTCGGATGGCGGCGAAGATGCCAGCATCATGCGCGAATTCGACACTGCCACCAAAAGCTTCGTCGCAGGCGGCTTCGTGCTCGATCAGAAAAGCCAGGGCGGCATCCAGTGGATTGATGAAAACACCCTGCTGGTAAACCGCAGCTTTGGCCCCGGCACGCTGACTGACAGCGAATATCCCTTCACCGCCCGCGTGTGGAAGCGCGGGACAAGCATAGCTGATGCGCCCGAAATCTTCCGTGGCGAGGCCAGTGATGTCTGGGCCGGTGTCAGCCTGCTGCGCGATAATGACGGCGTCATTCAGGCGCGCGTCGCCTATCGCGGGGTGAGCTTCCACGAACGGCTTCACTATGTCGAAGTGGACGGCAAGTGGACGCTGCTCGATCTGCCGAAAAAGGCTTCGCCCTATGGCATCATGGATGGCCATCTGCTGCTCTCGACCGATGTTGACTGGACGGTGGACGGGCAGACTTTCCCCGCTGACAGCCTGATCGCAGTCAAGCTGGATGAGTTCCGCGCCAATCCCAATGGCGCGAAGAAAACGCTCGTCTGGGCACCGGGCGAGCGCCAGACCAAGCAGGGCGCCGCAGTGACGGGCGCTGCGCTTTATGTCAGCCTGCTCGATAATGTCGTGGGCAAGGTGCTGCGGTTCAATTTCAAGGATGGCAAGTGGGTCAGCACCCCGGTTGCCCTGCCCGCCAATGCCACCATCGGGATTGCCACCGCCTCGGACAAGACCGACCAGATCATGTACACCGTGAGCGGGTTCCTCGAACCGACCACGCTCTATTACACCGATGGCAGCACGCCGCCTGCGGTGCTCAAGACCTCGCCTGCCTATTTCGATCCTGCCGGGATGGAAGTCGAACAGCATCAGGCCACCAGCAAGGACGGAACGAAAATCCCCTATTTCCTGGTCAAGCCCAAGGGCATGAAAGTGGATGGCACCACGCCGATCCTGATGACGGGCTATGGCGGTTTTCAGGTGCCGCGCTTGCCTGCCTATCTCGGCACCACCGGCAAGCTGTGGCTCGAACGCGGCGGGGCCTTTGTGCTGGCGAACATGCGCGGCGGCGGGGAATTCGGGCCCAACTGGCACCAGACCGCGATCCGCGAAAACAAGCAGCGCACCTGGGATGATTTCATCGCGGTGGGCGATGATCTGGTGAAGCGTCGCTTTACCAGCCCCAAGCATCTCGGCATTCAGGGCGGCAGCCAAGGCGGGTTGCTGGTGGGCACTGCCTTCACCCAGCGGCCCGATCTGTTTGGCGCCGCGATCGTGCAGATCCCGCTGTTCGATATGCTGCGCTATCACCTGATCGGACGCGGGGCTTCGTGGATTGGCGAATATGGCGATCCGCGCATTCCCGAACAGCGCGCCTGGATCGAAGGCTATTCGCCCTATCAGAAGATCGTCGCTGGCGTGGAATATCCCGAGCCGTTCCTGTGGGCCTCGACCGCGGATGATCGCACCCACCCGGCGCATGCGCGCAAGGGCGCAGCCAAGCTTAAGGCATTGGGCCAGCCCTATTACTATTTCGAGGATACCACTGGCGGCCATTCGGGCGGGGTGGACAATGATCAGCGCGCCAAATTGCAGGCGCTGCAATTTGTCTATCTCATGAAGCGGCTGATGGACCGCAAGTAGGCCGGTACAAACACCGGGCAGCGCGGCGCGAAGCTGCGCTGCCCTATTGCGCAGCGACGGGGATCAAAACCTCGTTGCGGCGCAAGCTGCCCGGCACCATCGGCGCATCGTAAAAGGCATATTCCGCCTCACCAGCTGCGTTCAGCCCCTGCTTTGCGATCCATGTTTCAAGCTTGGCCGTCATGCGCGCCAGATCAGCGCTGCCACCATTCCCGCTGAACCGCACGGCGGCCACCCGCCGGGCGGGAATTTGCGTCAAGGTGATGTCGCGCGGGGCGGCAGGCAATGTTTCGAGCGTATATTTGGCCGGCATCACAAAGCGCATCCGCCATTGATTGCCGCCCGCTTCCTGTTGCAACACAGGCGCAGTCATGGCGATTGGTTCATCGGGGCTGGCAGGCTGCTGCAAGACGGGCGCGGTCATCGCGATCTGCTCGCCGCCAGCGGGGCGATCCTGCGCGAAGATATAGGCGGCAAGACGGCGAAAACTTGCACCGCTCGCCTGCTCACGCGTTCCGGCCGAGATGACTTCAGCCACCACCAGCGCGGGGTAATCGCGCACCTCAAAGTCACCCTCGCGGCTGACCAGCGCGAATTCCGGCTGTTCGGTGTTGCGATATTGAGCCAAGGCGACAGCGCCTCCTATGATGGCAAGGCCGCAGCCTGCAAAAATCCATTTCCTGATCGACATGATGCTGCTTTCTGCCCGAAGGCGGTTGCATCACGAGATGGGGATGGTGCTGCCCTTGCGCAAGCAGCGGGCCCGATCAGCGCGTGGGCGCGTCGAAATCCGCGGGCTTGCTGGCCACCCAGGCAACGAATTTGGCAATTGCCGGATGGCCCCTGATCACGCCTGCATCAGCGCCGATGCGCGCCAGTTCATTATTGGTGAAATTGGCATGGATCGTCTTGTGGCAGATCGGGTGGACGGGAACCTTCACCTTGCCCTTTTTCGATTTGGGCACCGGGTGATGCCACTGCACAATATCGCCCAGCGGGCGCTCGCACAGCCAGCAGGTGAGCGGGGCGATTTCGGCGCTCACTTTTTCTCGGCCGCTTTCTTTTTCTTCATCGCATCATGAAACCGGTCAGCCCAGCCCGGCTTCATCAGCTGTTCGGCGCGCACCATGCGCAATTCGCCGGGGGCAACATCGCGGCTGACCGCCGATCCCGCCGCCACAATCGCATCGGCACCAATGCTGACAGGCGCAATCAGCGCCGAATTGGAACCGATAAAGGCGCGCTCGCCGATCACTGTCTTGTACTTGAAATAGCCGTCATAATTGCAGGTGATGGTGCCGGCGCCGATATTCGCGCCCGCGCCTATCGTGGCATCCCCCAGATAGGTGAGGTGGCTCGCCTTGGCCCCTGCATGCATGACCGCGTTCTTCACCTCGACAAAATTGCCGATGAAGCTGCCTTCTTCCAGCACCGTGCCGGGACGCAGGCGCGCAAACGGGCCAACCTTGACCCCGCTGGCCAGCCGCGCGCCTTCGATGTGCGAATAGGCGCGGATTGTGACGCCATCAGCCACGCTCACACCGGGGCCAAACCACACGTTGGGCTCGATCGTCACATCGCGGCCCAGCACGGTATCATGGCTGAAGAACACGGTTTCAGGCGCCTGCAGGCTGGCGCCTTCATCCATCGCCCGGATGCGCCGCGCGGCCTGCCAGCGGCTTTCGGCGGCGGCGAGTTCGGCGCGGCTGTTGATGCCTGCCACTTCATCCGCATCGGTTTCGATCACCACCACCCGATCCCCGCGCGCAATCGCGCCCGTCGCCACATCGGGCAGGTAATATTCGCCTTGCGCATTATCATTGCCGACGCCCGAAAGCAGGGGCCACAGATCATCCGAGTGCGCGACAATCAGCCCGGAATTGCACAGGTGCACCGCGCGTTCCTCAGCGCTGGCGTCCTTGAATTCGACCATCTTCCTGACCGTGCCATCGCTGTCTGCAATGATCCGGCCATAGGCGAGCGGATCGGCCGGACGGAAGCCCAGCACCGCCACCTGCGCGCCGCCTTCCAGCGCAGCGAACAGGCGCAGCACTGTATCGGGGCGCACCATTGGGCAATCGCCGAAACACACCAGCACCGGGCCGGAAAATCCCGCCAAAGCTTCCTTGGCCTGCAAGGCGGCGTGGGCGGTGCCAAGCTGCGGTTCCTGCAAGGCCACCATCACCTCGCGCCCGGCCAGCGCGCGCGCCAATTGTTCGTGCCGGTCGCCCGCCACCACCACGGTGTGCGCCAGCGCCAATTCGCCAAGACTATCAAGCAGGTGAAACAGCATCGGCTTGCCCGCGATCGGGTGCAGAACCTTGTGCAGGTCGCTTTTCATGCGGGTGCCCTTGCCAGCGGCAAGGATGATGGCGGCAAAGGGGAGCGGAGATGAAGTCGTCATAAGGTCTCTCTATGGCAGAGCCGCGTCTGCCAGCAAATGCTTGCGGTTTCGTGTCGCATGGCGCAGTCGGCGTGCCATGCAAAGCATTCCTTTTGACGCCATCGGTTTTGATCTTGATGGCACGCTGCTCGATACGTTTCGCGATCTTGGCGCGGCGGTAAACCATGCCTTGGTGCTGGGCGGCTTCAAGGCGGTTTCGGTCGAAAGCTCGAAAGACCTGATCGGCGGCGGGGCCAAAATCATGCTGGCCCGCGCGGTGGAGGCCCAGGGCGGCCTGCCCGATGACGAATTCAAAGCGCTCTACAAGGCGATGCTGGGCTATTACGCCGAACATAGTGCGGTGCACACCGTGCCCTACCCGCATGTACGCGACACCTTGCACGATCTGGCGGTGCGCGGCATCCCGATGGTGGTCGTCACCAACAAGTTCGAAGGCTTTGCCCGCGATGTCCTCACCCAGCTTGATATGATCGGGCTGTTCAAGGGCGTGATCGGCGGCGATTCGCTTGGCAAGGGCGCAGACGGGCAATTCCTGGCCAAGCCGCACCCCGCCCCGATCCAAGCCGCGATGGCGCTTTGCGGCATCACCGATCCGGCACGCTTCGTGTTCATCGGCGATTCGACCTATGACATGCGTGCCGCGCGCGCGGCGGGCGTTGCGGTGGTGGCTGCGGCCTATGGCTATTGCGACCGCGCCGCCGAAGAACTGGGCGCTGACGCAATAATCGATTCGTTTGACGGCCTGATTCCCGCGCTGATGAGCCTTCGCGCCCAGCCCTGACCTTACGGCATTGCGCCCCTTGCCAATGGGCTGTTGCAAGCCACCTCGGAAAGTGCCACGCAGCCGCCATCTTGACGTAGGCGTAAAGCCACGCATCACTTAGGAGGACACATCCATGACCATCAGTTTCAAGGACAAGGTTGCCATTGTCACCGGCGCAGGCGGCGGTTTGGGCAAGGCCTATGCGCTCGAACTCGCGCGGCGCGGCGCCAAGGTGGTCGTCAATGACCTCGGCGGATCGCGCGATGGCACCGGCACCTCGGACGCAGCAGCGCAGGTTGTTGCCGAAATCGAAGCGATGGGCGGCGAGGCGATGGCCAATGGCGCATCTGTCACCGAATACGAACAGATGGAAAAGATGATCGCCGATGCCAAGCAGAAGTGGGGCGGCGTGCATGTGCTGATCAACAATGCGGGCGTGCTGCGCGACAAGACTTTTGCCAAGATGGAACCGGCCGATTTCGAATTCGTGGTGAAGGTGCACCTCACCGGCTCGGCTTTTGCCACCAAGGCCGCGTGGGAAACCATGCGCGAGCAAGGCTATGGCCGCATCCTGATGACGGCGTCCTCCACCGGCCTGTTCGGCAATTTCGGTCAGGCCAATTACGGCGCGGCCAAGCTGGGTCTGGCTGGCCTCACCAAGACTTTGGCCCTCGAAGGCGCCAAGTATAACGTGCGCTGCAACACCCTGTCGCCGGTTGCCGGCACCCGCATGACCAAAGACCTCTTCCCCGAAGAAGCCTTCAAGCTGTTCGCGCCGGAAAACGTGGTGCCTGCCGCCCTGTTCCTCGTCAGCGAAGATGCGCCCACCAACGCGATTGTCGGCGCGGGCGCAGGCGGTTTCCACTCCTCGTGGACAGTGATGAACGATGCCGTGTGGCTGAAGGACGAAGATCGCACCGTCGAAGGCTTTGCCGCCCGCTGGGAAGAGATCAACGCCTTCACCAACCTGATCGCCCCGCAATCGGGCAGCGAGCAATCGGGCAATATCCTGCGCGCGATGCAGAAGGTCACCGGCACCGGCCCCGCCAGCGCCCGCGGCTGATCCGGCATTTCGAAGCAGAATTGACGAGGCCCGTCCCCGCGAGGGGGCGGGCCTTCGCTTTGAAGCCGACAAAGCGGACAAAGCGGACACCCTGTCCGCTTTGCCAATCTACGATTATATCAATTTTTTCAAACATATATATCCGCTATGCGCAAGCGGACGGACACGGAAGCACGGCGCGTTTTCATGCCTCGAACATCGGGCGGCCTCGCAGGCCATGCAGAACGATGGGAAAGAGCCGCGGCGAAAGCTAGCGGTGGGCAGAGGTGTAGGAAATGTCGGCTATGGCTGGCTGCCCGCCAAAACCTGCCATTCGGCTTTCGACCCCATTATGGACATCGCGCGGGCCCACCCCCAGCCCCTCCCGCAAGCGGGAGGGGAGCGAGACTTAGCGGGCCGCAGGCGCGCTTAGTCGCAGCGGGGTGGGCACGGCGCGAGGGCAACGCACCACCCACCTCCAGACATCACGAAAGGCCAGCCGCAAGCCCGAAAGCTGCCACCTTCGCCGCCACAGCGCGCAACGAGACGAGACTAGTCCTCGACCGCTTTCAGCAGTCGTCGCTCCATCGGCGCGAGCACGTTCGCCAGATCATGGCCGCGCTTCAAGACCTGGCCGTGTTCGCCGAACAACGTCCACATGCCCTGCTTGGCGCGCAGGGCCGGGCGTTTCTCCAGCCGCGCCTGCGGGCGTTCGGCGGCGCGGCGGAAAGCGGCGAAGGTGGCGGCGTGGCGATCGAAATCCATGGCATAATCGCGCCATTCGCCCGCTGCGACCATGCGGCCATAAAGATCGAGGATACGGGTCAATTCCGCCCGTTCAAAACCCACCTGCCCGGCTGTGCCGCGCGGAAAAGCAACAATCTGCCCGCTGCTGGTGGCATTATCGCGCGCGCTCATCAATCCTTGGTTCCGTTGCGCAAGGCAGGGACATCCGCTGGTGCATCGCGCTGCACGCGCGCGCGCAATTCGGCCATTTCGGCGCGCAGGGCAGCGAGTTCTGCCTCAAGCTTTTCCACGCAATCGCCGCGCGGGCGGCCCTGATCATCGCAGGGCGGATCATCGCAAGGCGTGCCATAGGGGATGAATTCGCGCAGCCATTGTTCAGCCGGAACCAGCGTGGAGCGCGCCTTCAATCCCACCATGGTTGCGCCCGCAGGCACATCATCGGTTACCACCGCATTGGCGCCCACGCGCGCGCGTTCGCCCACCACAATCGGCCCGATGATCTGCGCGCCCGATCCGATGATCACATTATCCATCAAGGTCGGGTGACGCTTGCCCCCCTTGCCATTGGCAGGGTTCGTGCCGCCCAGCGTTACACATTGATAGATAGTGACATTATCGCCGATTTCGGCAGTTTCCCCAATCACGGTAAAGCCATGGTCGATGAAGAAATTCTTCCCGATCCGCGCGCCGGGGTGAATGTCAATCGCGGTCAGCAGGCGCGCAAGATGGTTCACAAACCGCGCCAGAAAATACAGCTTGGCCTCGAACAGCCAGTGCGCCACGCGGTGGAAGCCCAGCGCCCACACGCCGGGATAAAGCAGGATCTCCCAGCGTGAACGCGGCGCGGGATCGCGCGCTTGCACGGAGTTCGAGATAGCTGATGAGCCGCTCAAACATCGCACTTCATTCCCACCAATCGCGGCGCATTGCAATGCGCGCAGGTCAAAACAGGCGCTGCTGCTCGGGCCCTTGCAAGGCTTCAAGCGCCGCGCGCCACACAGACATGGTGGCTGGGCTCTGACGTTCAAGGCTGATGCGGTCCATCGCGGCGACCAGCGCTTCCAATGCGGCAAAGCTGCGGATCGTGCGCGGCACCAGATAATCAGCCGCCCCTTCCGGCAAGGCGAGCCCGCGCTGTTCGGCCAGCGCGTGCAGCAGATCGGCGGCCATCACATCGTCCGGCTCGGTGATGGCAAGCTGCAAGGATCCGCCGATGCGCGAGGCAAGATCGGGCAAGGCGATCTGCCAGCCGCCCCCGTCAGGGCGCGCATTGACGATCAAGAGCAACGCCTCGCCCCCCTCGGCCTCAGCGCGCGCGGCCGCTTGCTGCACGGCGTTCCAGCGATGGAACAAGGCGCTTTCATCGCATTGCTCGGCATTGTCGATCACTTCAATCCGGGTGGCCCCTGCCTGCCCCGCCAGCCAGCGTCCGATCAATGATTTGCCCGAACGCGGCGGCCCTGTCAGCACCGCCACCCGAAACGGCCAGCTGGCCGGATTTTGCAGCGCTTCGATCACGCGCGCATTGGCATTGCCGATCACCAGCCGCTGCGGCGCGTGCAAGGCGGGCGCACCAAGCGGCAGGGCAATCTGCGAAGGCAATGCGAATAGCGAAGGTTCGTCCCCGGGCATGGCGCGTTCCTGCCGTTCGGCCCTAACGGCTGATCGCAAGCGCGTTCTGGCCCTGCCGGACGTTGTATCCGCGCGCCTGCAAGGCAGCGGCCAGTTCTTCCTGCGTGCCGGCAAAGCTCACGCTCATCACCGAAGTGCCGCCCACCGCCGTGCTGGTGACATTAAGCCCGCGCACGCCGGCAACACCGCGCACCGCGCCCAGCCCGCCATCAAAGGCGGCTGCATCGGGCGTGGCGAATTGCACCACGATGGTGCGCACCGTCGCCGCGCCCGTCGGAGTGGTGATGATCGGCTGCAATTCGATGCGCGGTTCCTCTGTCGCTGCGGCGGCCGCCGCCGCTGCTGCGCGGGCCGCAGCATCGCGGGCCTGCACGGCGCGGCCGATCTCGATCAGGCGCTGGATCGCCGGATCCATCTCGCCGCCGCTTGCCATGCGCAAGGTGGGATCAGGGCGCAGCTTGCCCTCGGCCAGCGCGGCGGAAAAGATCGTGTCCATCCGGGTGACCGCCTGCGCCAGCATCGCCGGCAATTCATCCGGGCCTGCTGCATCCAGCGTGAAACGCGCCAGCAAAGTGCTGTCCGGGCCATAGCGCGCGGTGAAAGTGCCGGTGATCGGCCCGCCGGGAAAGCTGTGTTCCAGCCGGGCAAAGGCCATCACCACATCCGAGGCGCCATATTGATCAAGCGTGGTGCGCCACCATGTCCGGCTGCGGCGCGTGGTCTGGCCGAAATTGATCAGCAGCGAATCGCGTCCGGCCCCGCTGGGACGGATATAGTCGATCCGGCTTGCCCCCGGATTGAACTCGGCCCAGGCGCGCTGCCAGGCGTTGCGCATTTCGAAAGTGGTGAAGGCCCCGCCCGTTGCCAGCGCGGGGATCACCAGCATGGGCGCAGAACGCACCGCCTGCGCCCCGCCGCCCAGAAACCGCCCGGCGCGCTGGCGATCAAACACCACGCCAAGCGTGGCGACATAGCGCCTGGGCCCGAGCCGTTCCTTCTCGATCACGATGGCCGAGACGATGAAATCAAGCTGGCCGTCGGCGATCTTGGGCCCGCCTGCCTTGGCCCACGCCTTGCGCTGGGCCTCGCGCCAGCCATTGGCGCGCGCCTTTTCAGGCGTTTCGCCGGTGACATTCACGGTAATGCCGCGCACTTCGATATCCGCGCTTGCCGCGGTGGGCGCGATGCCGCGATCACCCGAAACCTGCGCCAGCACCAGCGCATAGGTGCCGCCGAGCAGTGCCAGCGCCAGCACGGCCCCTGCGCCCGTGCGGCTGCGCGCGCCAAAGGGCATGCGTCCCTGCAATCCGGAAAGGGCCTTGGCAAATTGCGGGCGTAAAGACGGGGCGAGCGCGGTCATGCAAAAATCGCGTCTCCTTTGCCCAAAGGCGAGTGGAATTCCAAGCGCGAAAGGCTAAAGACCGTGCATGAGCACCGAGAACCCCTCTTACACCTATGCCGATGCCGGCGTGTCGATTGCCGCGGGCAATGCGCTGGTCAAGGCGATTGCCCCGCTTGCCAAGGCAACTGCGCGCCCCGGTGCAACCAGCGAATTGGGCGGTTTTGGCGGGTTCTTCGATCCGCGCGCGGCGGGATACAGCGATCCTTTGCTGGTTGCGGCCAATGATGGCGTGGGCACCAAGCTGAAGCTGGCGATTGATCATGATCGCCACGATACTGTCGGCATTGATTTGGTGGCGATGTGCGTTAACGATCTGATCGTGCAAGGCGCTGAGCCGCTGTTCTTCCTTGATTATTTCGCCACTGGCAAGCTGGAGAACGGCGTTGCCGAACAGGTCATTGCGGGCATTGCCGAAGGCTGCAAGATCGCAGGCTGGCGCGCTGATCGGCGGCGAGACTGCCGAAATGCCGGGCATGTATGCAGCCGGCGATTATGATCTGGCGGGCTTTTGCGTGGGCGCGGTCGAACGCGGCGAACAACTCACTGGTGAGCGTGTGGCACCGGGCGATGTGCTGCTTGGCCTTGCATCATCGGGTGTGCATTCCAATGGCTATTCACTGGTGCGCCGCCTGGCGGCAGACAAGGGCTGGAAACTGAACCGCCCTGCAATTTTCGATCAGGAACAATTGCTTATTGATGCGCTGATGGCACCGACGCGGATCTATGTGGCAAGCCTCTTGCCGCTGATCCGTGCAGGGCTGATCCACGGCCTTGCCCATATCACCGGGGGCGGCTTGCTCGAAAACATACCGCGCATCCTGCCCGAAGGCGCGCATGCGGTGGTGGATGCCGACCTCTGGCCTCAGCCGCGCCTGATGGCCTTCCTGCAAGCGCAAGGCGCGATCGAGCCCGAAGAAATGGCCCGCACCTTCAATTGCGGGGTCGGCATGGTGATCGCGGTGGCGGCGGATAAAGCCTCGCAAGTCGCGGCCAAACTCGCAGAAAGCGGCGAACAGGTCTTTGCGATTGGCGAAATCACCGCCCAGCCCCGCGGCTGCACGGTGCGGGGAAGCGTCGAAACGTGGTCGGCCAAGGCAGACTGGAGCGCGACCCATCTTGCCTGAAGCAATGCCCGATAAAACCCGCATCGCGATTTTCATTTCGGGTGCGGGCACCAATATGGCAGCGCTGCTTTATGCCAGCCGGATGAGCCCGTGCCCTTATGACGTGGTGCTGGTGGCCAGCAATGATCCGGCCGCCCCCGGCCTTGCCTTGGCCGAACTGGAAGGCGTGGCCACCTTCGCACTTGCCCACAAGGGGATGAGCCGCGAGGCGCATGATACCGCGATGGAAGCCGCCGCCATCGCAGCGGGCGCTGAGGTGATTGTGCTGGCGGGCTATATGCGCATCCTGTCGGAAGGCTTCGTCGCGCGCTGGCAGCGGCGGATGCTCAATATCCACCCTTCGCTGCTGCCCAAATACAAGGGGCTTGATACCTATGCCCGCGCCATCGCGGCGGGCGATAGCCATGCGGGCGCCAGCGTGCATCTGGTCACGAATGAACTCGATTCGGGCGAAGTGCTGGCGCAGGCGCGTGTTGCGATTGCGCGCGATGACACGCCCGAAACGCTTGCCGCGCGGGGTGCGGCTGGCCGAACACCAATTGTTCCCGCGCGCGGTCGCCGATTACCTGTCGCGCTGGCGCAATCCTGACTGGCTGCTGGAACAAGTGCGTGCCCGCGCGCTTGCCCTGCCCGAAACCAGCGAACAGGAAAGCTTCGGCTCGCAGGGCTTTCGCGCAGGCGACGGCAAGAGCGGCAAGTATTTCGCCTACTTTGCCGCGCGCCCTCATGGCCATGATCGGATCGCGCTGCTGGTGAAAGCGAGCGGGCCGGAAGAAATGGCGAGCCTGATCGAGGATCAGCCCGATATCTACTTCAAGCCCGCCTTTTACGGTGCGAGCGGGTGGATCGCCATGGTGCTGGATCGCCGCGATCTCGATTGGGACGATGTTGCCGCATGGCTCGCGCGCAGCTGGCGCAGCGCCGCGCCCAAACGGCTGACGCGGCTCCTGGATATTGCGGACGAATTCTGATGGCGCGCAAGCCCCCTGCCCGCCCCCACCTGCTGGCGCGGGGGAAACGTGCCGATCAGGCCAATGATTTCCTTGGCCGGGCGTGGGACAAGGGCTGGCTGCCGCCGCCCCGGCTTGACGCAGAAAATCTGTGGGCCATCGCGGCCAAGGGCCTTGGCGCGCGCGCCGAGGCGGCGGAACGCGGCGGGCGCAGCAACGAAGATGTCGCCGATTTCCGCGAACGGCTTGCCCGCCTGTGCGCCAGCGTGGTGGACGAGGCTGATCTCAACCCGCTGGGACAGGCGATGGCCTTTGGCCAATTGATCCGCAATGTGAAAACCCGGCTCGCGCTTGGCGATCTGTGGGCCAGGCGCCCCGAACTGATCGCTACCCCGCTGGCCCCGCCGATCATCGTGATCGGCCATATGCGCAGCGGCACCACCCGCATTCACAAGCTGCTGGCCGCTGATCCGGCCCATGCACACACCCGCTACTGCGATGCCTATCACCCTGTCCCCGCGCGCGGCGGGCTCAACCGGGCGAAGGCAGCGGTGGAGCTCGCCTTGCTGGGCGTGCTCAACCCGTGGATGCAATCCATCCACCCGATGGCCCCTGCCGCAGTGGAGGAGGAACTGGCGTGGATTTCGGCTGCGCTCCACCATTCGATCTACGAATCGCAGTGGCGCATCCCGGCCTATTCAGCGTGGAGCGAAGCGCGTG
>JBJIOB010000035.1:0-8006 GCA_045377215.1 Erythrobacter sp. | reverse complement strand
AGCCGCCGGGCTGGCAGTGGATATCCACCGCCGTCTGATAGGCGGGCTGCTCGATTGCCGGATCAAGCTCAAGCTGGCCCGAATGTTCGTTGAACTGGCGCGCCATCGCATCAAGCTCGTCAAGCTGGCGCAGCACCACCTGTCGCCCGAAATGCTGGCGCATCTCCATCGAATTGCGTTTGAGCGCCGACCACATGCGGTGCCACTCATCGCGGTTCATCGCGTCGCGGATTTCATAGCGGTGTTCGGGATCGCGGCAATGCTCGGCACGGAAAGCGGGCAGCACGCGCTTTTCATAGGCAAGCCGGTTGCCCGCCCCGATGCTGCCCGAAAGATAGCGGTTGAAGTGGGTGAGGAAATTGAACCGCGCGGCTTCGTCATGGGCCGCACGCGGCATCATCGGATGGCGGCTCATCGCGGTGTAAGGCGGGGGCAGGTCTTTGGCCATTTGCAGCACCTTTCGGCTAAGCCGGAGAAGTTGTCCGGACAAATTCACGTCACACGCGGGTTTGTCAAGCTTTGCGCCGCGCGTCTTTGACTTGGATCATACTGCATCAGCGGCGCAAGGCGCGCAATCAGCGCGCCCAGCCTTCGCCCGCCTTGCCCTGCTGGAGCGCGCGGATTTCGGCGATATCCTTGGGCGGATTAAGCCACATCGGCTTTTCCCGCTCGGCCCATGCGCGCAATTTGGGCGGCAACTTGGCATTGCTGTCCACCCGCCACGACAGCAGGTGATAAATCGCCTGCCCTTTGCCCGCAAACGGCGGCAGCGCGCCATAGCGCTGCCATGCCATCTGGTGCGGTTCGGCATTGGTGCCGGGGCGGTGGATGAAGAAGTCGTAATTCTCCCAGGCCTCATACCGCGCCCCATTCGGCAGCGCGAAATCAAGGAACACCGGCGCAGTGATGGCGAGGGTATCCTTACCCATCCAGCGCCAGGTCATGCCGGTTTTCGACGCGATCTTCTGCACGCCCGCGCCCACGCCCTGTTCCACATCGCCATAGATGCGCCCACCTTCGTAACGATAGGTGATCATCTGGTAGGGGTAAGCGATAGGCTCAACCTTCTGGCCGTTATATTCGGTGAGAATCTCGCCGGTTTCGGCATCGGTATAGGCATAGGTCTTGCGGGTGAGATGCACCACCGGATCGCCGGGCTTTTGGGGCCAGAACACGCGGCTGGAATCAAACCCGATCATGCCGAACAATTTCTTGCCGCTGGGATATTCATAGATCCCGCCTTCGGAGACCCAGTGCACTGGTTCGCCCGTGCCAGCGCGGGCATCAATCCACATGCGGAATTCCTCGGGAGCAGCATCGCGGGCGGCCGCCGCAGCGCCTGCATTGGCGGCGGGCGCTTCGCCGCTGCCGGAATAAGCCGGGCCCGCAGCCAGCGCGCACACAGCGCCAGCCAGCAGCAGCGCGCGGCGAAGGATCAAGGTGGTGGACGGCATGCAAACTCCTGTGGTGATTCCGCGATATAATTTGTCCGGACAAATTGCGCTTGGCAAGCCCTCAACGCGATGCAAAGCCAATGACTGCAATCTCCGCCCGTGGAAGCACAGCAATTGGCCTTTGCCTGCGCTGCCATTTCGCGCCAAAGGGATGCCCATGCCTGCCCCCACCCGCTCCGCCGCGCCTGTTTCCCGCGCCGAACATATCGCCCTGCTCGAAGCCATCGAACAGCGCCTGCGCTGGCTTGCATCATGGACAGTGCACAACGCCAACAATCTGCGCGAAAAGCGCGATGGGCTGAAAGTCGGCGGGCATCAGGCAAGCTGCGCCTCGATGACGGCGATCATGACCGCGCTCTATTTCCATGCGCTGCGCCCGCAGGACAAGGTCGCGGTCAAACCGCACGCCGGGCCGGTGCTCCACGCAATCCATTACCTGCTGGATCAGCAGACCCGCGACAAGCTCGATCGGTTTCGCGGGCTTGGCGGGGTGCAATCCTATCCCAGCCGCACCAAGGATACGATCCCGGTGGATTTTTCCACCGGATCGGTCGGGCTTGGGGTGGCGGTGACGGCGTTCAGCAGCCTCGTGCAGGATTACCTCATCGCTCACGGCCAGTTGGCCGAGGCCGAAGCGGGGCGCATGATCGCACTGATGGGCGATGCCGAACTCGATGAAGGCAATATCTACGAATGCCTGATCGAAGGCTACAAGCATGATCTGAGGAATTGCTGGTGGGTGGTCGATTACAACCGCCAGAGCCTTGATGCGACCACGGCTGACCGGATGTTCCGCCGGTTTGATGATATCTTCGAAACCTGCGGCTGGCGGGTGGTGACGCTGAAACACGGCAAGCTCCAGCGCGAGGCGTTCGGGCGGCCCGGCGGCAAGGCGCTCGCAGACTGGATCGAAAACTGCCCCAATGCCGATTTTGCCGTGCTGACCTATCTCGGCGGGGCGGCCTGGCGCGAGCGGCTGGAGCGCGATCTGGCAGGCGAGCCGGGCGTCGCCGATCTGCTTGGCCAGCATGACGATGCAGGCCTCGCCCGGCTGATGACCAATCTTGGCGGGCATTGCATCGAAACGCTGCTTGATGCGTTTGACGGCGTGACCGACGATCAGCCGACGCTGTTCATCGCCTATACGGTGAAAGGCTACGGCCTGCCGCTGGCGGGGCACAAGGATAACCATTCGGGCATGATGAACACCGCGCAGATCGAGGGCCTGCGCAGCGAACTCGGCATCGCGCCGGGCGAGGAATGGGGCAAGTGGGCGGGCCTTGGCGATAATCTTGCCGCATCGCTCGAAGCCTTCGTGCACACCAGCCCGATTGCCCGCAAGGCGGCCGAACATGCCGCGCCTGCCCTCCCCGTGCCTGCCCGCCTGCCCGTGCCCGAAGGCGCGGTGCAATCCACCCAAGGGGCGTTCGGCAAGGTGCTGTATGATCTGGCGAAGTCCGATGCGCCGCTGGCGGACCGGATCGTCACCACCGCGCCCGATGTGACGCAGACCACCAATCTCGGCGCCTTCGTCAACCAGCGCGGGCTGTTCCGGCGGCAGGAACTGGCCGATGTGTTCCAGAAGGCGCGCATTCCTTCCGCGCAGAAATGGACAGCAACGCGCGCGGGCCAGCATATCGAACTGGGCATTGCCGAACATAATTTCTTCCTGCTGCTCGCCGCGCTGGGCCTTGCCGCGCCGCATTTCGGCACGCGGCTGCTGCCGGTGGGCACGGTCTATGATCCGTTCATTGCGCGCGGGCTCGATGCGCTCAATTATGGCTGCTATCAGGATGCGCGGTTTCTGCTGGTCGGCACGCCTTCGGGCATCACGCTGGCGGGCGAAGGCGGCGCACATCAATCCATCAACACGCCGCTGATCGGGATGGGCCAGCCGGGGCTGGAAAGCTTTGAACCCGCCTTTGCCGATGAGGTTGCGCTGCTGATGGGTTTCGCCTTTGAACACATGCAGGCCGATGATGGCAGTAGCGTCTATCTGCGCCTCACCACCCGCCAGATCGCACAACCGGCGCGCAGCAGCGACGCATGGCAAGCCGGCGCACTGGCCGGAGCCTATTGGCTGCGCGCGCCCGCGCCGGGAGCAAAGGCGGCGATTGCCTATAGCGGCGCGGTCGCGCCCGAAGCGCTGGCAGCGTGGGAGGCCTTGCAGGACGATCTCCCCGGCCTCGGCCTCCTCGCCGTAACCTCGCCCGACCGGCTGCACCGCGACTGGTCCGCCGCCCGCGCGGCGCGTTGGCAGGGAGGCACCCGCCAGCCCAGCCACATCGAAGCGCTGCTTGGCCAGCTGGCGCCCGATGCGGGCCTTGTCACGGTGCTCGACGGTTCGCCTGCTGCACTGTCATGGCTGGGCGGGGTGCGCGGGCACCGGGTCAGCCCGCTCGGCACCGACCGCTTCGGCCAGACCGGCGATCTGATCGACCTCTATCGCACCTACCGGCTCGATAGCGAGGCGATCCTTGATGCCATGGCCGAGCTGTTTCTGGCATAGGCACCGCACGGCGGCTGCGCCGATCACAAGCTGGCAGCAGCTTCCTTGATGGCGCGCCGGATGCTCATATAGGTGGCGCAGCGGCACAGATTGCCGCTCATCGCTGCGTCGATGGCGGCATCATCGGGGTTGGGATTGTCCTGCAGCAACACCGTTGCCGTCATGATCTGGCCCGCCTGACAATAGCCGCACTGCGGCACGTCATTCGCCACCCACGCCTTGCGGATTGCGTCGGCGGCTGCGCCTTCGACACCTTCGATGGTGGTGATCGCCGCCCCTTCGAGGCTGTCATGCGGCGTGATGCAGGCGCGGGTCGGTGCGCCATCGACATGCACCGTGCAGGCCCCGCACTGGGCCACCCCGCAGCCGAATTTCGTGCCCGTCAGCCCAAGATGATCGCGCAGCACCCACAACAGCGGCGTGCCGGGAGCTGCATCGACATTGGCCGATTTTCCATTGATTGTCAGCGTGATGGCCATGCCAGCTTCCTTGTTCTAGACGGTTTGCCGGGTGGGCAGCCGCAGCTTTACCCCCTCCGCCCCGATCAGCGGCAAGCTGCGCAAGCGGTGGCCGGTCGCTGCAAAAATCGCATTGGCGAGCGCCGGAGCGGCAGGCGGCGTGCCGGGTTCGCCAACCCCGCCCGGCGGCGCTTCCGAAGGCATGATGGCAACTTCGAATTCGCGCGGTGCCTCCTCCATCCGCAGCAAGCGCCAGCTGGGAAAATTATCCTGCACAATCGCGCCATCCTTGGCGGTGATGGCACCGTAAAGCGCGTTCGAGAGGCCATAAATCGTGCCGCCTTCCATCTGCGCACGCACATGGCGCGGGTTGACAACCGTGCCCGCATCCACTGCCAGCCACACGCCCGGAATGCGCAGCGTGCCATCCGCGCTCACCGCCACTTCGATCACGGTGGCGATATAGGACAGGAATGAGCGGTGCACCGCAATCCCCAGCCCGCGCCCCTTGGGCAGCTTGCGGCCCCATTCGGCCATGTCCGCCGCCTTTTCGGCAACCGCCCTCAGCCGGGCGGTATCGATCGGATATTCTTCCAGCGACGCGCCGTAATTGCCGTATTCTGCGCCTTCTGCGGTGGGATCAACCAGCCGCGGCGGGCCGATCAGTTCGAGCAGATAATCCTTCTGATCGCGCCCGGCAGCATGGGCAAGTTCGGCAGCAAAGCTCTGCACGGCAAAGGCGTGGTAGATATTGGCGACCGAACGCAGCCAGCCAATCCGCACATGCCCCTTGGCATTGCCCGATTCCACCTGCAGGTTGGGCGCAGCAAAGGGCACGTCGCTTGCGCCCATGCCCAGTTCGCCATCGCTGGGCTGATCGACGGTGTTGTCAAAAGTCGACGAGATCGGCGGGAAGACCGTGCGGTGCAGCCAGGCCGTGCAAGTGCCATCGGCATCAAGCCCGCCCTCGCAGTATTGCGCGCTGGTGGTGTGATAATAGCCATGGCGGATATCATCCTCGCGCGTCCAGGTGACTTTCACCGGCTTGCCCACCTCACGCGCGATCAGGGCGGCCTCGATCACGAAATCGGGCTTGGACTTGCGGCCAAAGGCACCGCCCAGCCAGGTCGGGGTGACAGTGATGTTCTCCTTGTCGATCCCCAAGGCCTCGGCCAGAGTTTCGCGGGTGCTTTGCGGGTCTTGCACGCAGGCCCAGCATTCCAGCCTCCCGCCATCCCATTCTGCCGTCGCGCTTGGCGGCTCCATCGGCGACTGGTTCAGATGCGGGGTGTAATATTCCGCCGTCACCCGCTTGGCCGCCGCTGCCAGCGCTGCGGCCACATTGCCGCGCGATCGGCGCACCTTGCCGGGGCGGCGGGCTGTGGCCTGAAGCTCTTTGGCATAGGTTTCGGAATCATAACCCGCATTGGGCCCGGCAGCCCAGGCAATCTCAAGCGCGCGGCGGCCTTCGATGGCGGCCCAGGTGTCGCGCGCCACCACTGCCACCCCGCCCAGCGGCTGGAACAAGGCGGGAGGTTTGGCATCAGGCAGGCGCACCGTGCGCAGCACGCCGGGAATGGCCAGCGCCTTGGCATCATCGACACTGGCCAGCTTTGCCGAACAGCTGCGGCGGGCGCGCCACCACGGCATGAACCATGCCGGGCCGCTGCACATCAATCCCGAAAGTGCCCTCGCCCTTCACGATGCGCGGCACTGTTAATGACGGGATTTCGGCATTGATATAACGCCATTGCTTGCGGGTTTTCAGCGTGATGTCAGCCTCGGCCGGGATGGCCAGCCGCCCGGCAAGCTCCGCCAGATTGCCGTAAGAGAGAGTTTCGCTGTTCTGGGTATTGCTGACGATGCCGCCCTTGGCCGAACATTCCGCCGCAGGCAGTTTCCAGTACAGCGCCGCCGCTGCCACCAGCATCTGCCGCATCGCCGCGCCCGCCACCCGCAGGCGGTGGAAATTGAAGCGCACCGAACGCGAACCATCGGTGTTCTGATCACCATAGCGTTCGTGCCCTTCGGCCTGCACGATCACAACCTTGTCCCAATCGGCCTCAAGCTCGTCAGCGATGATCTGGGCCATTGCGGTCCAGGTCTGCTGGCCCATCTCCGACCGGTGACAGGTGATCCTGACGGTGCCGTCCTTTTCGATCGCGATCCACAAGGCAGGCGTGGCATCGCCGCCCTTGACCCCGGTCAGCGGGCTGGGCCCGGCGCCGGGCAGATCGAAGGCACTGGCATCAATGATGGGTTCGACATAGCCCGAACAGCCCGCCAGCGTGACGCCAAGCACGAACAGCCCGCCCCCGCCGATAAAGCCGCGGCGGCTGAGATTGACATAGGGGCTTGGGCCGTCGCCCGCCGCGCCTGCCTTGCGGGCAGGAATGATCCCGAGATCGCGCAGTAACATCAGCGGTGCTCCTCCAGCCGGAGCCTGATCGTGCCTCCGACAAGGCAACTGTGCGCGACACCGGCCAAGGTGGCAAGCCAAAGGTGGCACGCTCTATGGGGCAAATACCCCATGCCGGTTCACGCGCGGCTTGTGCCTTTGGCGCGGGAGATGGACGGCCAAGCTTGATCTCGGTCAATTCCTGATTTTCTCGGGCCGATATCATCGCGAATAGTCTTCCTGCCCCCGCGAATTTCGCGGCTCGGGGGCCGAGCGAAGGAGAATGGCTCCCATGTGGTTGCTGGGCACAGGGCTGTTGATTGCCGCCGGTACCGGGCTTTACGTCTGGTCGTCCGGGCTTTCGCGCGCATTCGCAAGGCGCAGAGCAGCCGTGGCCGCCATGCCGCTGCCTGACGCGCATGTTCTGCGCAAAAGCGACCTTGCCCATCTGCCTGCCCCTTTGCAGCGCTACATCACGCGGACAGGATCGGTGGGCCGTGCGGTCGTGACCGAGATCGAGATGCGTTTCGATGCGATCATGTATGATGCGCCGGGCGCGGCCGGCATGGCGGGGCCGGTTGTCCAGTACGAACGGTTCGATCATCCTGATCGCCTGTTCTTCATGACAACCAGGATGAGAGGGCTGCCGGTCGCGGTCTTGCATGATTTCGATCGCAATCAGGCGACAATGCGCGTGCGTCTGGCCGGGGTGGTCAATGTTGTCGATCTCGGCGGGCCGGAGCTGACCCGGACCGAGACTGTGACGATCCTCAATGATCTGGCATTCTTCGCGCCCTCGCGCCTCGCTGACCCCCGCCTGAGCTGGCTGGCGGTGGATGATCGGCATGCAAGGGTCACCTTCACACTCGGCCCCAACGCCGTTTCTGCCGAGCTCGTGTTCAATGATGATGACGAACTAATCGATTTTGTATCCGACGACCGCGGCATGCTGGAGAAAGACCGAAGCTTGCGCCTTGCGCGCTGGTCCACGCCGCTCGGCAATTACCGCGAAGTCGGCGGCTGGTTTCTCGCCAGCGAAGGCGAGGCGATCTATCATCTGCCCGAGGGCCCGTTCACTTACGGGCACCTGCACCTGACCCACTACCAAGCGAGATAGGCGCAGGCCAGAAAGATGCATGCGGACAACGCGGCCATGATCGGCCGTCTGCATCACGGGAACAGGCTCA
>JBJIOB010000034.1:0-10955 GCA_045377215.1 Erythrobacter sp. | reverse complement strand
CATTGCCTATGCGGTGATCGGCATTCCGGGGGCGATGCTGGTCAAGCGGCTGGGCTATATGCGCGGCGCTGTGGCGGGTTTGCTGATGATGATGGCAGGCTGCCTGTTGTTCATTCCCGCGAGCCAGACTGCGCTGTTCCCGATGTTCCTGTTTGCCTATTTCGTCCTGGCAAGCGGCGTGGTGCTGGTGCAGATCGTGGCCAATCCGCTGATCAGCGTGCTTGGCCCGGCGCGCACCACGCATAGCCGCCTGACCTTTGCGCAAGCCTTCAATTCGCTGGGCACCACGATTTTTCCCTATTTCGGTGCGATCCTGATTCTCGGCAGTCTGGCGGGCGTTTCGGCGGATCAGCTTGTTGGCGCGGAACTCGCCTCCTATCGCACTGCGGAAAGTCAGGCGATCGTGAACGGCTATCTTGGTCTGGCGAGCGCGCTGGCGGTGGTGGCGGGCGTGGTGTGGCTGTTCCGCAATCGCTTGAAAGGGGAACGCCACGAACGCACCAGCCTGGCCGATGGCCTCGCCCTGCTGAAACGCCCGCGGTTTGGCTACGGCGCAGCGTGCATTTTCCTTTATGTCGGGGCGGAAGTGGCGATTGGCACGTTCATCGTCAATTACCTGATGCAGGGCGATGTGCTCGCCATTCCCGAACAGGATGCGGGCAAGCTGATCTCGCTCTATTGGGGCGGCGCGCTGGTGGGGCGGTTCATCGGCTCGGCCGTGCTGCGGCTGGTGAGCCCCGGCCTGCTGCTCTCCAGTGTTGCTGCGGGCGCGATCATGCTGCTTGCAATCTCGGCCAATGCCACCGGCACGCTGGCAGGCTACAGCTTGCTGGCCGTGGGCCTGATGAACGCGATCATGTTCCCGACGATCTTCAGCCTCGCCTGCGAAAAACTGGGGCCGCGCGCGGCGGACGGATCGGGGATCATCAATGTCGCGATCTGCGGCGGCGCAGTGATCCCGGTGCTGTACGGCGCGCTGGCGGATGCGACCAGCCTGGCCTTCGCCCTGGTGCTGCCCGCGGCGTGTTATGCGATTATTGCAGGCTTTGGCGTGTTCGCGCGCAAGCCAGCGTGATCTGAATAAGTATGCGGCGCACTGGCGGTGAAGCTCCTGTGCGCCTAGGTAGCAGGCACGGAGAAAGGGCCGTTCTCCATGAGCTTTACCGCTGATCGTCTGCTGCTGTTCGGCGCAACCGGAGACCTTGCCCAGCGCATGCTGCTGCCCAGCCTTGCCGCGCTTGATGCTGACGGCCTCTTGGCCGAAGACCTGATGATCATCGGCACGGCGCGCAGCGACATGGATGATGCCGCTTTTCGCAATTTCGCGCGCGGCGCGCTGGAAAAATATCTTCCCGCCGAACGCCGCAGCGGGATCGACAGCTTCCTCAAGCGCCTGTTCTACCAGCCGCTTGATGCCACCACCATTGCAGGTTTTGATGATCTGGCCGCCAAGGTTGGCAGTCCGGAACGCGGCCTTGCGATCTTCCTCTCCACCGCGCCGAGCCTGTTCGAACCCACCATTCGCGGGCTGCAATCCGCCGGGCTGACAGGCGAAAATGTGCGGATGTGCCTTGAAAAGCCGCTGGGCACCGATCTTGCCTCAAGCTGCGCGATCAATGACGCGGTCGCCGCCGCCTTCCCGGAAAACCGCATTTTTCGGATTGATCACTATCTCGGCAAGGAGACGGTGCAGAACCTGCTGGCGCTGCGCTTTGCCAACCTGCTGTTCGAACCGCTGTGGAATGCCGCGCATATTGATCACGTCCAGATCACGGTCGCCGAGACCGTGGGTCTTGAAGGGCGCGTGGCCTTCTATGATGATGCGGGCGCGATCCGCGACATGGTGCAAAACCACATGCTGCAACTGCTGGCGCTGGTCGCGATGGAGCCGCCTGCCCACTTCGATGCTACCGCAGTGCGCGATGAAAAGGTGAAAGTGCTGCGCGCGCTGCGCCGTGTCGGGACCGGGGAAACGGTGACAGGGCAATATCGCGCAGGCGCTATCGGCGGCGCGGCGGTGCCCGGCTATGACGAGGAACTGGGCAAAGACAGCGGCACCGAAACCTTTGTCGCGATCAAGGCTCATGTCGATAACTGGCGCTGGAAGGGCGTGCCCTTCTACCTGCGCACCGGCAAGCGGCTGCCGCGCCGCGTGACCGAAATCATCATCCGGTTCCGCGCCGTGCCGCACTCGATCTTTGCCGGAAAAGGCGCAACGATGCAGCCCAACAGCCTTGTCATCGGCATCCAGCCTGAAGAAAACATCACCCTGTCGCTGATGGCCAAAGTGCCGGGATTGGACCGCGAGGGGCTGCGGCTGCGGCAAGTGCCGCTCAATATCGCCATGCCCGATGCCTTTACCGGCGCAGTGCGGCGGATTGCCTATGAACGCCTGCTGCTCGATCTGGTCGAAGGCGATCAGACCCTGTTCGTGCGCCGCGACGAGGTGGAAGCGCAGTGGGAATGGATTGATGCAATCCGCGCTGGCTGGGAGGCAGAAGGCCTCACCCCAAAACCTATACCGCGGGAAGCTGGGGGCCGAGCGCGGCGATTGCGCTGGCCGAAAGAGACGGAGTAACCTGGCATGAATGACACCCTCCACAAGGTGACGCAGCGGGTGATCGCCAATTCGCGCGGCCCCCGTGCGGCCTATCTCGATCTGATCGCCCGCGAGGCGGACAATATGGGGGAACGCAGCGCGGTCTCGTGCTCGAACCTTGCCCATGCCTTTGCCGGTGCGCTGGAGGATCAGGCCGCGCTGGTGGCCGGGCGCGGGCCCAATATCGGGATCGTCACCAGCTATAATGACATGCTCAGCGCCCATCAGCCCTATGGCCGCTATCCCGACAGGCTGAAAATCTACGCCCGCGAAATCGGCGCGACCGCGCAGGTCGCAGGCGGCACGCCCGCAATGTGCGACGGGGTGACGCAGGGCGAGACGGGGATGGAGCTTTCGCTGTTCAGCCGCGATGTCATTGCGCTGTCCACTGCGGTGGCGCTGAGCCATGCGATGTATGACGGCGCGCTGATGCTCGGCATCTGCGACAAGATCGTGCCGGGCTTGCTGATGGGCAGTCTGCGCTTTGGCCACCTGCCGACCATTTTCGTGCCGTCCGGCCCGATGCCTTCAGGGATACCCAACAAGGAAAAGCAGCGCGTGCGCCAGCTTTACGCCGAGGGCAAGGCAACCCGCGCCGAACTGCTGGCGAGCGAGATGGGCAGCTATCATTCGCCCGGCACCTGCACCTTTTTCGGCACGGCCAATTCCAACCAGATGATGATGGAAATGATGGGCCTGCACATTCCCGGCAGCGCCTTCATCCAGCCGGGCACCAAGCTGCGGCAGGCGCTTGACCGCGAGGCGGTGCACCGGGTCGCAAGCATTGGCCCCAAGAGCAATGATTACCGCCCGCTCGGGCGATGCGTCGATGAAAAGGCGATCATCAATGCCGCTGTCGGCCTGCTGGCGACCGGCGGGTCAACCAATCACGCGATCCACCTGCCCGCGATGGCGCGCGCGGCAGGCGTGATCTTTGATTGGAATGATCTCAGCGAACTGTCCAGCGCAGTGCCGCTGATCGCGCAGATTTATCCCAATGGTGCGGGCGATGTGAACCATTTCCACAATGCCGGCGGCATGGGGTTCGTGATCGGCGAATTGCTGGAGGCAGGCCTTGCCCACCGCGATATCCTGACCGTGGGGCGCGGCGATTTGTCCCAATATGCGAGGGAGCCGGGGCTCGATGAAGACGCGCTGGTGTGGCGCGACGTGGGCGCAAGCATGGATGATACGATGCTGCGGCCCGTCGCCAGCCCGTTCAAGGCGGATGGCGGGATGCGGCTGGTTCAGGGCAATCTCGGGCGTGCCTGTTTCAAGACTTCGGCGGTTGATGAAAGCCGCTGGACGATCGAGGCCCCGGCCCGCGTGTTTCAAGGTCAGGCCAGCGTTGCCGCCGCCTTCAAGGCGGGCGAGCTGGACCGCGATGTCGTGGTCGTCGTGCGGTTTCAGGGGCCGCGCGCCAATGGCATGCCTGAACTGCACAAGCTGATGCCGCCCTTGGGCGTGTTGCAGGATCGCGGGTTCAAGGTCGCGCTCGTCACCGACGGGCGCATGTCGGGCGCTTCGGGCAAGGTGCCTGCCGCGATCCATTGCACCCCCGAGGCTTTGGGTGGCGGCCCGCTGGCTTTGCTGCGCGATGGCGATATGGTGCGGCTATGTGCGCACACGGGCGCGCTTTCGACCGATGCCGATCTCGCCAGCCGCACCCCTTCCCCCGATCCTGCTGCCGAAAGCGGCACCGGGCGCGAGATTTTCGCGATGATGCGCCGCTTTGCCGATGGCGCAGAACAGGGCGCAAGCGCCATGATGACAGTTGCAGGATTGTAGCACGATGGCGACAATTGACGATCTGATGCGCGCAGCCCCGGTGATCCCGGTGATCGTGATCGACGATGTGGCCCATGCCGTGCCGCTCGCCGCAGCGCTGGTGGCAGGCGGCTTGCCCGTGCTCGAAGTCACGCTGCGCACGCCTGCGGCCCTGTCTGCGATCACTGCGATGAAACAGGTGCCGGGCGCGATTGTGGGCGCAGGCACGGTCACCAATCCGGCTGAACTTGACGCAGCGCTGGCGGCGGGGAGCGAATTCATTGTCTCGCCCGGCCTAACCGAACCGCTGGGCAAGGCGGCGATTGCCAGCGGCGTGCCGTTTCTGCCAGGCATCGCCAATGCCGGCGACATCATGCGCGGACTGGATATGGGGCTCAATCGGTTCAAATTCTTTCCCGCCATGGCCGCAGGCGGCCTGCCCGCGCTGAAAGCGCTTGCCGCGCCGTTCGGTAGCGTCCGGTTTTGCCCGACGGGTGGGATCGGGCCGGATAATGCCGCGCAGTGGCTCGCGTTTGATCCGGTGCTGTGCGTGGGTGGCAGCTGGGTAGCGCCCAAGGGCGCGCCCGATAGTGCCGCCATCACCGCCATGGCCACAGCCGCCGCTGCACTGCGTCCTGTCTGAGACCTTGCTGCGCCGCAGCGAAACCGCTTTGCGCCGAGCCTTGCGCGGGCTAGACCTGCGGCATTCATGACCCTCACCGAAATCTATCTCATTGCGCTGCTCATCATTTTCGCGCTGCCATGGCTGGCGTGGCGCGTGCTGCGCATGGATTACTGGGCGCCGCTGGTGGTGGTGCAGATTGTCGGCGGCATTCTGCTTGGCCCGGGCGTGCTGGGCGCAGCCTTCCCCGAATATTACGCCTTCGTGTTCCGGCCCGAGGTAATCCATTCGCTGAACGGGGTCGCGTGGTGGGCGGTGATGCTGTTCGTGTGGGTGGCCGGGATCGAGCTTGATCTTGCCACCGCATGGAAACACCGCGCCGAAACCGGGATTACCGCTGGCCTTGCACTGGGCGTGCCGTTGCTGATGGGCGCAGGCGCGGCGGCGTTCCTGCTGCAATGGCCCGGCTGGCAAGGCCCCGAGGGCGCGGCGTGGCAAGTGGTGCTGGGGCTTGGCATGGCCTGCGCGGTCACGGCGCTGCCGATCCTGATCCTGCTGATGGACAAGATGGGCATCCTGCGCCGCCAGATGGGCCAGCGCGTGCTGCGCTATGCCAGCCTTGATGATATCGCGATCTGGGCGGTGCTGGCGCTGATCCTGCTCGATTTTGCGCGGATCGGGCGGCAGGCGTTGTTTGTGGCGGGCTTTGCGCTCGCCGCATGGGGCGTGCGCCGGATGATGGAACGCCTCAACAAGGATGAACGCTGGCCTGCTGCCCTGATCTGGCTGATCGCGGCGGCGCTGGCAGCCGATTGGTCGGGCCTGCATTACATGGTCGGCGCGTTTCTGGCGGGCGTGGTGCTGGAAGCGCGCTGGTTCGGGCACGAGGCGATGGACCGCTTCCGCGCGGTGGTGCTGATGACAGTGATGCCGGTGTTTTTCCTCTCGACAGGCCTGCGCACCGAATGGGACGGCGGCGGCGTGATGGTGCTGGGCGCGGCGCTGCTGCTGCTGGTGGCAGCCGTGGGCGGCAAATTGCTCGGCGTGCATTTGGCGGGCTGGATCCTTGGCTGGAACTCGTAACGAGGCGAGCCTGATCGGTTGGCTGCTGCAAACCAAGGCGCTGATCATGATCATCTTTGCCAGCATCCTGCTCGACAAGGCGATCATCACCAGCACCACCTTTACCGCGCTGCTGCTGATGGCCGTGATGAGCACGATGCTGACCACCCCGATGGCGACCCCGCTGGCGAAGCGCGCCTTTGCCCGCATGGATGATGAGGCGTGATGGCGATGCGCAATGTGGAATTGATCGCAGGCGCCGATGATCCAGCCATTGCGGCATGGATCGCGCAGACCCTCAAAGCTGCGCTCGGGGCGAGCGGCAATGATGTCGCCATCGCCCTGCCCGGCGGTTCAACCCCCTTCCCCATCCTTGCCGAACTGGTGAAGCACCCGATTGGCTGGCAGCGCGTGGTGGCTTATCCGGGCGATGATCGGCTCGTCCCCGAAGACCATGCCGCGAGCAACACTGGCAAGCTGCGCGCCCTGCTGGAGCCTGCGGGCGCGCAGGTTCACCCGCTGTTGCACGATACCGCCCCGCCGCATTTTGCGCTGGTGTGGCTTGGTATGGGAGCAGACGGGCATATTGCCTCGCTCTTTCCCAACACCGATCCGCAAGTGGATGACCCGGCACGCGTGCGCCGCCTCACCCCCGATCCGCTCCCGCCCGAAGCTCCGTTTGATCGCATCACGCTGACGATCCCGGCGCTGCTGGCGTGCGATGCGATGATGTTTGTGATCCGGGGGGCAGACAAGCGCGCGGTGCTGGACGGCGCGCTGGCTGGCGCGCATGATCTGCCTATCGCCCGGTTGCTCAAGGCGCGGGGCTGCGTGCCGGTGACTTGTTTCGTCTAGGCGGTTGCGCGGATTTTCAGCTGCGGGGGCAGGACAAGGCTTTCGGTCTCCTCGCCCGCCAGCCGCCTCAGCAGCAGGTCAACCAGCCCGCGCGCGCCTGCGTGGATATCCTGCCTGATGGTGGTGAGCGGCGGGACGGTTTGCGATGCGATCGGCAAATCATCGAAGCCGACGATTTTTATGCCCTCGGGCACGGCCGCACCGCGCGCCCGCAATTCCGCCAGACACGCCGCCGCGATGGTATCGGTCGCAGCGAAAATCCCGTCCACCTCGCCCGCATGGGCCGCAAGGTGCGCCGCGATTTCTGCGCTCAACTGGTCGGGCGCAAGGTGGGTCGGCAGGACGCGCAAGGGCACGCCCATCCGCTCCGCGACATCGCGCGCCCCGGCATGGCGCGCAGCGAATTCGATGGGCGCAGTATCGCCCAGAAAGGCAAGGCTGCGCGCACCTGCCGCAATCAGCCGTTCCGCCACCATCCGCCCGCCAAGGCGATTATCCGTGCCGACGACACAATGCCGCTGGCCTTGCGTGTGATTGCCCCACACCACCATCGGCAGATAGCCATCGGCGACATCCTCGATCCGTTCGAACTGATCGGACTGGCCGATCACGATCACCCCGTCGATCATGCCTGAACCGATGAAGCGATCGAGCCAGTCCTCGTCATTAACCGGCACCACCCGGCGCAGCATCAGATCATAACCCTTGTCGGTGAGCTCATCCGCGAGCAGGCCCAGCAGCGTCATGAAGAAAGTGTCGGAAATCTGCTGGCGCACATCATGGCCCAGCGGGATCGCCACCCCGATCACCCCGGTTTTCTGACGGCGCAGGCCGCTCGCCATCTGGTTGGGGCGAAAGCCGTGTTCACGCGCGAGCGCTTCGATCTTTGCGCGGGTCTTGGCGTTGACCAGGCTCTTGCCCGCCAGCGCGCGGCTGACCGTGCCCGGCGATACCCCCGCGAGGCGCGCAAGATCGGTGATGGTACGCACCCCTGCGCCCCTGCCCCTGGTTTCGCTCTCGCCCATTGCCCCCCATCAGCTGGTGGTTTCAGCTTGCCGGCGCCGCCGCCCCGCTTCGCGCGCGGTGCCCTGCATCCACCAGCAACGTAGCAAGCGCGCCCGCCAGCATCAATGCGCCGCCAAGCATCACCACATTGCGCGGATCGCCGCCCAAGAGCGGGCGATAGATCAGCGGCATGGTGAGCGTCTGGATCAGCATCGGGATCACGATGAACATGTTGAAAATGCCCATATAGATGCCGGTACGCTGCGGCGGGATGCAATCGGCCAGCATCACATAGGTGTTGCCCATCATGCCCGCCCAGCCGATGCCGATACCCACCATCAACGCGAACAGGCCAGCGGCGTTTTCCACACCCGGGATCATCAGCATGGCAAGGCCCGAAGCGGTGAGGCAGGCTGCATGGACCATCCGCGCGCCCAGCCTTGCCACCAGCGGAATCAACGCCAGCGCCCCGGCAAAGGCGATGAAATTGTACAGCGCGCCCGCCTGCTGCGTGGTCAGCGTCGCCGCGCGAAAGGCGGCGCTGGCCGGATCAGCGGTATCATAAAGCGAACGCGCCACCGCAAAGGTGATGTATTGCCAATAGGCGAACATCGCATACCACTGGCACAGCATCGCGCCTGCCAACTGCTTCATCGGGCGCGGCATGGTGCGGATCGCATCGGCAATTTCGGCGAGGGTTGCGCGCACAGTCAAAGGCAGTGCCGCCATCGCGGCGCGCTCCTCCTCGGGCAAGGGCAATTCGGGCACCCGCCACACCGACCACACGATGGTGGAGATCGAAAGGATCGCCCCGATCACAAAGGCAATCCGCACAATCACCGGAATGCCATTGGCATCAAGCACGTCGCTGGCCACAAACGCCGTCAGCAGGCTGGGCGCAAGATAGGACAGGGTTTGCGCGAGGCCAGTAAAAGCGCTTTGGGTGAGGAACCCGATGCTGCGCTGATCCGGCACCAGCCGGTCTGCCACATAGGCGCGGTAAGGCTCCATCGTGATGTTGTTGCCAGCATCGAGAATCCACAACAGGCTTGCCGCCATCCACAGCGCGGATGACATGGGCATGAGGAACAGGCTGATCGAACAGATCACCGCGCCGATCAGGAAATAGGGCGTGCGGCGGCCATGGCGCGAGGTGGTCCGGTCGCTCATCGCGCCGATGATCGGCTGGATGATCAGCCCTGTCATCGGCCCTGCCAGCCAGAGCAGCGGCATGGTTGCCTCGTCCGCGCCGAGAAAGTCGTAGATCGGCCCCATATTGGCCTGCTGGAGCCCGAAGGAGAACTGCAGCCCGAAAAAGCCGATGTTCATTTCAACGATCCGCAGCAATGATAACCGCGGCTTACCCTGTGCCATGCCCATCCGCTCCATCCCCGCTACGATCATTATGCGCCGTGCGATATTGCGCGGGGTGGCACAAGCGCCGCCAAATTGCAAACGTTTGCAGATTCTTCTTGCAATCGTTTGCAGCAAAGCTAATTCCACCGCTCCACAGGCAAAAAATTGCTATCGGGGGAGTTTGAGGATGTTGAAAATGCACCACGCGCGCAGCGCGAGTTTCCTGGCTCTTGCCGCGGCCAGTGTCGCCGCCCAGCCAGCCTTGGCACAGGACAATGCGGCCGAAGACGCGGACAATGGCGAAATTATCGTCACTGCCACCGCGCGCGGCCAGAACCGGCTGGAAACCTCGATCTCGGTCAGCACGCTGTCAGAGGAAACCATCGTGCGGCTCGCCCCGCCATCGGCCGCCGATCTGATCCGCCAGATCCCCGGCATCCGTTCCGAAGCATCGGGCGGCGAAGGCAATGCCAATATCGCGGTGCGCGGCCTGCCGGTTTCAACGGGCGGTGCGCGCTACATCCAGCTGCAGGAAGATGGCCTGCCGATCCTTGAATTCGGCGACATCATTTTCGGCAATGCCGACAATTTCCTGCGCGCCGATCGCAATGTCGCCCGCGTCGAAGCGGTGCGCGGCGGTTCGGCCTCGACCTTTGCCTCGAACGCGCCGGGCGCGGTGATCAACTTCATTTCCAAGACCGGCAAGCAGGAAGGCGGCGCCATTCAGGCCAGTGTCGGGCTTGATTTCGAAACCTACCGGATGGATTTCGATTACGGCAGCCGCCTTGCCGATGATCTCTATTTCCACGTCGGCGGGTTCTACCGCACTGGCGACGGCCCACGCGATATCGGCTTTAACGGGTTTGACGGCGGCCAGATCAAGGCCAACCTCACCAAGGAATTTGATCGCGGCTATATCCGTTTCTACGGCAAGTATCTCAATGATCGCACGCCCACGATCCTGCCGATGCCGGTGCAGGTGGGCGGCACCAACGGGCGGCCCGATTATCGCGGGATCGCCGGCTTCGATCCGCGCACGGACGCGCTTTACAGCCCGTTCATCACGCAGGCCGTGACGCTGGATGGCAGCAACAATCCGGCCAGCTTCAACATCAATGATGGCCTCAGTGTTGAAAGCGCGGCCTTCGGGATCGAGACGCAGTTCGATATTGGTTCGGGCTGGCAGGTTACCAACCGGTTCCGCTTTGCCGACAATTCAGGCAGCTTTACCTCGCCTTTACCGGCAGAAGCAGGCGCAGCCCAAGCCATCGCCAACGGCATTGGCGGGGCGGGATCGACCATCCGCTTTGCCTCCGGGCCGAACACTGGCGCACTGGCCAATCCGGCCAATATTGGCGGCAATGGGCTGCTCACCAATGTGGTGATGTTCAATGTCCGGCTGAACAGCCTCAACAACATCACCAATGATTTCCGCATCAGCAATGATTTCGATCTGGGCGGTTCGCGGCTGGCCTTTACCGGTGGTTTCTACGCCTCGCGCCAGACCATCAACACTGATTGGCTGTGGACCAGCCAGGTGCAAACCATCGAAGGCGGCGGACGCGCGGTGCTGGTGGATATCGTCAATGCAGGCGGCAACCGGGTAACGCAGAACGGGACGGCAGGCTTTGGCGCAAGCTTTTTCGGCAATTGCTGCCGGCGCAATTACGATGTCGATTACAGCACCTA
>JBJIOB010000033.1:0-16177 GCA_045377215.1 Erythrobacter sp. | reverse complement strand
GGCGCTGGCTGTGATCCTGCTGGCTCGCCGCCACGATGCCGCTGGGCTGGTGGGTGATGCGGACCGCGGAATCCGTGGTGTTGAACGTGCTGCCCGCCTGCGCCCGACGCGCCAGAGGCGTCGATCTTGAGATCGGCCGGGTTGATATCAATTTCAAAGGAATCGTCGATCACCGGATAGACCCACACGCTCGAAAAGCTGGTGTGACGCCGGGCGGACGAATCATAGGGGCTGATGCGGACAAGGCGGTGGACGCCGCTCTCGGTCTTGGCATAGCCATAGGCGTTCTCGCCTTTCAGCAGCAGCGTCGCCGATTTGATCCCGGCCTGTTCGCCCGCCTGATATTCGACCGTTTCCACCTTGAACCCGCGCCGTTCGGCCCAGCGGGCATACATGCGCAGCAGCATTTCGGCCCAGTCCTGGCTTTCGGTGCCGCCTGCGCCCGCGTGGATTTCGAGATAGGTGTCATTGCCGTCAACCTCGCCCGAAAGCAGCGCCTGCACCTTGTCGGCATCGGCCCGTTCCGCCAGCCCGGCAAGCGTGGCAAGACCATCTTCGACGATGCTGTCTTCGCCTTCGGCTTCGCCCATTTCGATGAATTCGATGGCATCGGCCATTTCGGCAGCGATCTGGTTGACGGTGTTGACCGCGCTTTCCAGCGTTTTCTGTTCGCGGCTGATCGCCTGCGCTTCCTTGGGCCTGTCCCACAGCGCCGGGTCTTGCACCCTTGCGTTCAGTTCATCCAGACGGCGCAGCGCCCGGTCCCAGTCAAGCGACTGGCGCACCAGCGCAAGCGCTGCCTCGATCCGATTGATATAGGAAAGGGCCTCAGCCCGCATAGATCACCTGTCTCACCACGCGAAAATCGCTGATGCCGCTTAACGGTGCGGGCGCGATTGTAAAGCCGCGCCCCGTGCCGATGGCTCCTATTTGCGCAGCTTCTTCACCGCCTCAAGCGTCTTGGCAACGTGCCCGCGATAATCGCCGCTGGAATAGACGGTAACCACCTTGCCATCGCGCCCGATCACATAGGACGTGCGATTGGCAAGGCCCGAATTGCCCATCGCCACATCATAGGCGGCAATCACCTTGGCGCTGGCAACCCCGACGGGAAAGGCATCGCGGCATTCCTCGCGGCTGAAGCGCTTCAAGGTGGCGATATCATCATTCGACATGCCGATCACGCTGGCACCTGCCGCCTTGAACTGCGGCATTGCCTCGGCAAAGGCATTGGCTTCCAGTGTGCAGCCGCTGGTGAAAGCCTTGGGGTAGAAATACAGCACCACCGGCCCTTTCGCCAGCGCGGCGGGCAGCGAGAAGCCGAATTCCTTGCCAGCAAGCGCCGCCTGCGTCGTGAAAGTCGGTGCCTTGGCCCCTTCGGCCAGTTCGGCGCTCAGCGGGGCAGCAGCGGCGATGGCAAGAGCGGCAGCAGCGGCGAATTTGATGATGATGTTTTGCATGCGAGCTTAAACCTTCCTGAGCGGCAGCGGTTCCTGCCGCTGCCCTGCCTAATAGATCCCGCCCTGTTCTTCGGCGAGGTTGCGCGGCATGGCGTCGGGGTCTTCCTCCTCGCGCACCTGCGCATTGGCGCGGCCCGCCCGGATCAGCGCAAGGATTTCATTGCGCCGCGCGGCGATTTCATCCTGCCGGGTATAACGATCAGGTTCGGTATCAGGCTTGAACGCCTCCCAGATGATCGCCGACTTGGCATCATCCGAAGGCCAGCCATCAAACACCTGCTTGCCCGAACGGCGATCCACCCGCACCATCCGCACGCCTTCGGGCGCAACGGCGGGAAGATCCGACCATTTGTCGCGCGATTTTTCGATCAGGCTCTTGATGATGGGGGCGGCAATCGTGCCGCCAAAGGCATAGCCGCCCATGTTGCGGGGCTTGTCAAAACCCACATAAGCGCCCGCGACAATCTGCTGGGTGCCGCCGATGAACCACACGTCCTTCGGCCCGGTGGTCGTGCCCGTCTTGCCGAACAAAGGCAGGCCCAGCGGGTTGAGCACGGTCGCTGTCCCCCGGCTTACCGCGCCGCGCAGCATGTGCATCACCTGAAAGGCAGTGCGGGCATCCATCGCCTGTTCGCCGCGCATCCCCAGACGCGGCATCGGCTTGCCGTCCCACTTGGCAAGGTTGCAGCCCCGGCACACCCGTTTATCTGCCCGCCACAGCACCTTGCCGCGCCGGTCCTGCACATAGTCGATCACCGTGGGCGGGTTAAGGCGGCCGTGATTGGCGAGCGCGGCATAGGCTGCCACCATCTTGCTCACCGTGGTCTCGCCCGCACCAAGCGCAGTGGAAGGATAGGCCGGGAACTTGCCGATATCGAGCCGTTCGATCGCCTTCACCACATTGCGCATGCCGGCTGTCATGCCGATCTGGACGGTCATGATATTCTGCGATTGCTCAAGCCCGTAGCGCATCGGAAATTGCCCGCCGCGCCCGCCGCGAATGCATTTTTCGCCCAAGCCCCGCCCCTGGAAATAGCAGAAGCGCGAGTTATCAATCTGGCTCGACGGGGTCATGCCATTATCAAGGCCCGTCGCATAGACGAAGGGCTTGATGGTCGAACCCGGCTG
Source organism: Erythrobacter sp. (assembly GCA_045377215.1). GTDB lineage: Bacteria > Pseudomonadota > Alphaproteobacteria > Sphingomonadales > Sphingomonadaceae > Erythrobacter. The sequence goes on along the minus strand of JBJIOB010000033.1, from coordinate 13,589 downwards.
ACGCATGGCTTGGGTTGCGCGGTTGAAATCGGACAGGCGGTGATCAAACCCGCCCTGCATCGCGAGCACGCGGCCTGTCTGGGCCTGTTGCACCACCAGCGCGCCTTGCGCCTCGGGCACGGTTCGCACCGCCCAGCCATTGCCAGATGGATTGGCCACGATCACATCGCCCGCTTTCAGCCGATCCGGCAGCCCGATCAGCGGGGCCTGCGTGCCGTCGGCAAAGCCGATCATCGCGGATGAACCGCTACGCTGCGTCACCACGCCAACGCGCCAGTCCTTGTAACGGATGCCAAGCGGCGATGATGCGAGCTGGCTTGCCCAGTTGCCCGCACTCACATCCAGCGTGGCGATCGGCCCGTGCCAGCCTCTGCCGCCCTGATAGCGCAGCAGCCCTTCGCGCAGGGCATCGCGCGCGGCATCCTGCATCGTGGTATCAAGCGAGGTGCGCACCCACAGCCCGCCTGCATACACGCTGTTCGCGCCATCTTCTGCGGTCTCGCCGAATTGTTCGATCAGCTCGCGGCGCACTTCTTCGAGGAAATCGCCGGCATCGGCGCTGCGTTCGGTGCGCTGCTGCACCAGCCCCAGCGGCTTGGCCAGCGCGGCGCGGCGCTCAGACCCGGAGATGAAGCCATTGGTCTCCATCCGTTCCAGCACGAAGGCGCGCCGCCCGAGCGCGGCCTGTTCCTGCCCCTTGCGGCCATAGCGTTCGGGCGCCTTGGGCAAAGTGGCCAGAAACGCCATCTCGTGCAGTTCGAGTGCGTTCACATCCTTGTCGAAATAAGCGCGCGCGGCGGCCTGCACCCCGAATGAACGCCGCCCGAGCGGGATCTCGTTCAGATAAAGCTCAAGGATCTGCTGTTTGGTGAGCACCTGTTCGATGCGGCCCGCAAGGATCATCTCCTTGAGCTTGCGCGTCACCGAATATTCATCGCCCAGAAGCAGGTTCTTGGCGACCTGCTGGGTGATGGTCGATCCCCCCACCGCACGCTCGCCCGAGCCCATCTTGACGGTGTAATCCACCACCGCATTGGCCGTACCGACAAAATCGACCCCGCCGTGGCTGAAGAAATTCTTGTCTTCTGCCGCCAGAAACGCCTCGATCAGCTGCTTGGGAAAATCGGCATATTGCAACTGCACCCGGCGTTCGCGGGCATAGGAATGGACGATATCGCCGTTGATCCCGCGCACCACCGTGGGCAGCGGCGTTTCATAGGTCAGCAGCGCTTCGGCCTCGGGCAGGTCGCGCGCCAGCCACACAAACACCGCAATCCACAAGGCAAGGCCCAGCCCTGCGGCCACCGCCACCAGCTTGAACAGCAGGCTGGAACGCCATTTCTCGCCAAACCAGGCGATCAGCCCGCCGATATCGCGATTGACGCGGTAGCGGAAATAGGCCCAGGCGGAAGGGGGGGCAGTCTCGTTCATCACGCGGCGCGGTTAGCACGGGGGGCTGGCACAATTCTAGCCTTCCTCGCCGGCGCGGCGTGCAAAATAAATCCGGATCGCGCGGGCCAGCACTGCGGCATAGGCCTGGCGGCCTTCGGGCGTGGTCAGGCGGGCGCGATCAGCTTCGTTGGTGACAAAGCCGCTTTCGAACAAGACCGAAGGCACATCGGGTGCGCGCAGCACAGCCAGCGCGGCGGCGCGGCGCGGCTGCGCGACGAAAGCCAGCGTGCCCTCGCCCTCGCGCAGCAGCAGTCCGGCAAAGCGCGCCGCATCATCCTGTGTGCGCGCCTGTGCCAGTTCGACAAGGATCGTGCTGACGACTTCGCTTTGCCCGGCCACCACCAGCCCATTGACCTTGTCGGCATTGTTTTCGCGCGCGGCAAAACGCTCTGCCGCCTCGCTCGAAGCTTCGGTGGACAAGGTGTAAACGCTCGCCCCGCTCACGGTGTTGCTTTCGCCCGCAGAATCAGCATGGATCGAAATGAACAGGTCTGCGCCCAGTTGGCGCGCGATTTCGGGGCGATCAGCCAAGGCAAGAATGCGATCATCCTCGCGGGTGAGAGCCACGCGGATCGTGCCGGTCTTGAGCAATTCATCACGCAAGGCCCTGGCAATGGCGAGCGTGATGTCCTTTTCGGCAATGCGCTTGCCTGCCTCATCCTCGCCGATGGCCCCGGGATCGCGCCCGCCATGCCCTGCATCAATCACCACCAGCGGGCGCGCGGGATCATCAGGGCCTGCGACTTGCGGCAACTCCAGCGGCGTGCCCGGCGCATCCAGCGCGAACCGCAGCACATAGCCGCGCCCCCATTCCGGCAAGGCAATGCGCTGGCCCATCACGGCCGCACCCCCCAGCACCAACAGCGGCACCCCCAGCACCAGCAAAAGCAGCATTCGCAGGCTCATCGTGACAATTGCTTAAGGCGTGAGCCCTAAACAGCGCAATAGAGTTGCTTGGATTAACCCACGGTGCTAGCAACCGAACACGAGGGGCCAAGGGGTGACATGCGATAGCGCGGTCTTGCCTGTGGTCCCTGTGCCGGGCGATTTTCAGTCCCCGGCTCAAAACAGGTTGATGCAGTGACGAGACGTTTTTTCCCGCAGACTTGCAACTGGCCCGCTTTGCGCGGCTGCGTTGTTGCGGGCCAGCGTGCGGCGTTTTCCCGCAATCTTGTCGCAGCAGACACGAACTTCGCGCCCTTCGCTTTGTGCGAATACGGCACGACAGCCAACCCCGGCCATGGCTCTGCCCGCGCCGGTTCCCGACACAATACGCGCCCCCTTTACGCCCCAATGCGGGCAAGGCCGGGCGCATGGAGAATACCACATGGCAACGCGCATGCTTATCGATGCGCGCCACCCGGAAGAAACCCGGGTGGCGGTTCTGCAAGGCAACCGGATTGAAGAATTCGATTTTGAATCAGCCGAACACAAGCAGATCAAGGGCAATATCTATCTTGCCAAAGTAACCCGGGTCGAACCTTCGCTGCAGGCGGCATTTGTCGATTTTGGCGGCAATCGTCATGGGTTCCTCGCTTTCAGCGAAATCCACCCCGACTATTACCAGATCCCCAAGGCTGATCGCGAAGCCTTGCTCGCCGAAGAGGCCGAGGCCGCCGAAGAAGAAGAACGCCTGCGCGCCGAGGAAGAAGAGGAAGGCATTGCCCCCGGCGACGAATACGACGCCGAGGATGACAGCGGCGGCTCGCTCGCCGAAGACCTTGCCGAAGATGGCATCGAAGAAGTCGATACCAGCGACAAGGATGATGTCGCCACGATCGAAGGCGGCGAAGTGGACGAGGATTCGTCCGACGACGACGATGATGACGACAGTGAAAGCGCCGAAAGCGATGAAGGCCGCGAACGTGGCCGCCGCGGGCGTCGTCGTCAGGGCGGCAGGGGTGATCGCGGCGGCGACAAGTCCAGGAATGGCCGCAGCCGCGCCAAGCAGGTGGACGAAGTGCGCGCCAAGCGCATGGCGCTGCGCCGCCGTTACAAGATTCAGGACGTGATCCAGCGCCGCCAGGTGTTGCTGGTGCAGGTCGTCAAGGAAGAACGCGGCAACAAGGGCGCTGCGCTCACCACCTATCTCAGCCTTGCCGGTCGCTACACCGTGCTGATGCCCAACAGCACCAGCGGCGGCGGCATCAGCCGCAAGATCAATTCGACCAGCGATCGCAAGCGGTTGAAGGAAATCGTCGCGGAAATGAAGCTGCCGCGCTCGATGGGGCTGATCGTCCGCACCGCAGGCCTTTCGCGCACCAAGCCGGAAATCCGCCGCGATTTCGATTATCTGGCGCGCCTGTGGGATGAAATCCGCGAAAAGACGCTGGCTTCGGTCGCGCCCGCGCTGATCCATTCCGACAGTGATCTGATCAAGCGCGCGATCCGCGATATCTATAACAAGGAAATCGAAGAAGTCGTCGTCGAAGGCGAGGATGGCTACAAGGCGGCCAAGCAGTTCATGAAACTGCTGATGCCCAGCCACGCGCGGCGGGTGAAAGCCTATGTCGATCCGGTGCCGCTGTTCCAGCGTTATGGCGCGGAAGATCAGTTGCGCGCGATGTATGATCCGATGGTGCAGCTGAAATCCGGCGGATACCTCATCATCAATCCCACCGAAGCGCTGGTGTCGATCGACATCAACTCCGGCCGTTCCACCAAGGAACACGGCATCGAGGCAACCGCGCTGCACACCAATCTCGAAGCGGCCAAGGAAATCGCCCGGCAATTGCGCCTGCGCGACATGGCGGGCCTTGTCGTGATCGACTTCATCGACATGGAGTATTCCTCCAATGTCCGCAAAGTCGAAAAGGCGATGAAGGATGCGCTGAAGCATGATCGCGCGCGCATTCAGGTGGGGCGGATCAGTTCGTTCGGGCTGATGGAAATGAGCCGCCAGCGCCTGCGCACCGGCGTGCTGGAGGCGACCACCCGGCCCTGCCCGCATTGCGATGGTACGGGCCTTGTTCGCACGGCATCATCGGCGGGCCTTTCCGCGCTGCGTCTGATCGAGGATGAAGCAGCCAAGGGCAAAGGCACGCAGATCCGCTTGGGCGCGAGCACCGAGGCGGCGATTTACCTGCTCAATGAAAAGCGCGGCGATCTGGTCGAGATCGAGCAGCGCTACGGCGTCAGTGTCGAGGTGGTGCCCGAAGGCGAGAACGAAGGCGCCAAGATGAGCGTCTCGTCGTCCGGCCCGCGTCCGGCGCAGGCTCCGCGCTTTGATCCGATCATCGAGGAAGACGAGGACGAGGACGATCTCCCCGAAGACGAGGAGGACGAAGCCGAGGCCGAAACCACGCAGGAGCGCCGCGAACCGCGCGAGCGTGGCGACAGCGAGGACGAGGATGGCGCGCGCCGCAAGAAGCGCCGCCGCCGCCGCGGTGGCCGCAATCGCAAGCGCGACGGGGCGGAAGACTCGAACGGTGATGATGCGGGCGAGGATCAGGAAGGCGAAGCTGACAGCGGTGCCGAAGGCGATGCTGACGGCGATCCGGGGCAGGACGATAGTGCTGCTTCAGAACGTCAGGCAGATGGCGCGGATGACACCGGCGAACGTCCCAAAAAGCGCCGTCGGCGCGGTGGCCGGGGCCGGAACAAGCGGCGCGGTGAGGACGGCGAAGGCACTGCCGAAGCCGAAAGCGCAGACGATGCTGGCGAGACCGATACTGGTGAGAGCGATGCTGTCGTAGCTGAGGATGCCGCCGCGCTCGCAGATGTCGCCGCAGCCGAACCTGCACCAGAAGTGCCAGCGACCGAGAGCGAGTTGCCCGCAGAAAAGCCCAAGCGCAAGCGTGCGCCGCGCAAGACCAAAGCGATGCTTGCCGCCGAAGCCGAAGCGGCGGCTGCGGCAGACAGTGCGGCAACTGTGGAAGCTGAACCCGCAGCACCCGCCGAAGCTGCCGAGGCGGTGGCCGAGCCTGTGGCAGAAGCTCCGGCAGAAAAGCCCAAGCGCAAGCGTGCGCCGCGCAAAGCCAAGCTGGCCGATGCCGAACCCTCAGAAGTCGCCGAAGTCAGCGAACCGGCTCCGCCGCCCGCCGAGCCTGCCGCTGATGAGCCTGCGAGCGAGGTTGCAGCCGAAACCGGCGATCAAACCGGTGATGACACCCCCCCGGCCAAACCGCGCAGTGGCTGGTGGCAGCGTACCTTTGGCCAATAGGCCGCGCTGACAGCCAACATGAAACAGGGCGGGAGCGGGCGAACCTCTCCCGCCCTTTTCATGTCAGCTTGCGCGCTGCGCCCCATTCCATCCACCCGGCAAAACGCGGCGCTTGCGGCGTGTAGCCCTCGCCCACCCGCTCCACCGCAAAACCGGCATCGGCAAAAGCTGCGCTGATCGGACGGGTCAGGTGGCAGCCCCCGGCAAGCCGTTTCCACACAGGCTCGATCCGCGCCTGCCAGCGCGCCACGGCCGGATCGGGCGCAGCGCCATGTTCGCAGAACAGCACCGTGCCGCCGGGGCGCAGGATGCGCCGCAACTCGCGTAAAACCTGCACAGGTTCGGCCACTGAACACAGCGTAAAAGTGCACACTACTGTATCAAAGCGCGCATCATCAAACGGGATCGCTTCGCCGCTGGCTTGCCGGATATCGGCCTGCCAGCCTTTGGCCTGCGCCGCTGCGCGCGCGCCATCAAGCAGGGCCGGATGGGGATCAATCCCGGCATAAGATGTGATCGCGGATGAATCGTAAAAGGCATGATTGATCCCGCCGCCGCAGCCCAGTTCGAACACTGCCCCATGCGCGCGCGGCACCACGGCGGCGCGGCGTTTCATCACCTGGCCTTGCGAACAGGCGCAGGTGATAAGCTTTGGCATCACCTTTGCTCCGTACCAGTCTGCCAATCCCATTGCGGCTCCTCCCCGATTGCCCTCTTTCCTGCCACAGCAATGCGTGGCAGACTGCGCAAACATTGCCGTTTCCACGCAGTGACAGGATCACGCCATGACGACAACCACCGTGACCAGATCGCCATTCCGGTTCCACCCCTCCTTGTGGATTTGCGCTGCGATGTTGCTGGCCTTCCCCGCGCTGGGCACGCTGGTCAGCGATGAGGTGAACTGGGGTGCGCAAGATTTTGCGGTGTTCACCCTCATGCTCGCAGCGCTGTGCGGCGGGATCGAGGCGGGCTGGTACTTGCTCGATTCGCCCCGCTGGCGGATTGGCGCGGCCTTGTTCGGGGTGCTGATGTTCCTCACCCTGTGGGCGCATCTCGCCGTCGGACTGTTTGACTGATCAGGCCGGGACTTCATCCCCGCGAAAATCGAACACCCGGCCTGATTGGTCAGGCTGCAGGCCCGCCAGCACGGTGAGCAGATTGCCCGCAGCATCACCGGGCAAGGTCAATTGCCCATCCGGCAGGCCCGTCTGGAAGGGCTTCGACAGATCGCTGTCCACGGTGCCGGGATGCAGCCCCGCCACCACGCCCAGCGGATGCGTGCGCGCCATTTCGAGCGCGAAATTCCTCAGCAGCATGTTCAGCGCCGCCTTGGATGCGCGGTAGGAATGCCATCCGCCAAGCCGGTTGTCGCTGATCGAGCCGACCCGCGCGCTCAGGGCTGCAAAGACAAAGCGTTCGCCGCGCGGCATCAGCGGCAGCATGTGCTTGGCGATCAACGCCGGGCCGATGGTGTTAAGCGCAAAGACTTCGGCCATCACCCCGGCATCGAGCCGTTTGAGCGCGCGTTCCGGCCCGGTGCCATCGGCCAATGTCAGCACGCCGCTGGCGATAATCACCCATTCTGGGCGGTCATCGCGCATCAGATCGGCGGCATCGGCAAGGCTCGCCTCGTCGGTGAGATCAAAATCGAAGGCGCGAAAAGGCTTGCCGCGCGGCCCTTCCCCGCGCCGGGTGCCGGTATAGACCAGCTGCGCCCCGCGCGCTGCCAACCCTTCGGCCAAAGCCCGCCCGATCCCGCCCGATGCGCCAAACACAGCAGCGGTGCGCGGCCATGGCAGCGCCGGATTTTCTGTCTCGTTCATGCTTTATAAAGTCGCGCCGTGTCGTTCGGGTTCCGCCCTTTTGCGGCGCGGCGGCCCTGCGGCGGGGAAAGGCGCGCCATTTGCACCGGCGCGCCGCGCTCAACATCTATGCCAATCCTCGCAAGCAACGCCCGCTTGCCTCGTGTCATAATCGCGCTAGATAGGCACTCGCGCACATTCATGGGGATCATCAGATGGCGACCTTCACGCTTCCGGCCAATTCCAGGATCAAGTCTCAGGGCAAGGTACACAAGAGCGCCGGTGCCCGCGTGAAATCGTTCAAGGTCTATCGCTATGATCCCGACAGCGGCGAAAACCCGCGTTATGATAAGTTCGAAATTGATCTGGATGAATGCGGCCCGATGGTGCTGGATGCGCTGTTCAAGATCAAGAACGAGATTGATCCCACGCTGACTTTCCGCCGTTCGTGCCGCGAAGGGATTTGCGGTTCGTGTTCGATGAACATGAACGGCAAGAATGGCCTCGCCTGCACCACCGCGATCGAAGACCTGAAGGGCGAGATCCGCATCACGCCGCTGCCGCACATGGACGTCATCAAGGATCTGGTGCCCGATTTCACCCATTTCTACGCGCAATATGCCTCGATCAAGCCGTGGTTGCAGACTGTCACCCCGACGCCTTCGGGCAAGGAGCGGCTGCAATCGCCTGAACAGCGCGAAAAGCTGGATGGCCTTTACGAATGCATCCTGTGCGCCTGCTGTTCGACCTCGTGCCCGTCATACTGGTGGAATTCGGACAAGTTCCTTGGCCCGGCGATCCTGTTGCAGGCCTATCGCTGGCTGGCTGACAGCCGCGACGAGATGACGGGTGAGCGTTTGAACGAGCTCGAAGACCCCTTCCGGCTCTATCGCTGCCACACCATCATGAACTGCGCCAATGTGTGCCCCAAGGGTCTTTCGCCGGCCAAGGCAATCGCCGAAACCAAGAAGATGATGGCCGAACGCGCCATCTGAGGCGTGCGGGGCGAGCACGGCACATGGCAGACGCGGAATCAGACGGGAGCGGGCGCGCAATCCCGTTCGAATATCGCCCGCTGCCGCCCGATGAATGCGGCGGGGAGCATGGCTGGTTCACCTGGAACATGGTGGACCGCACCCGCTTTAACACCGCGGTGCTGGGCGAAATGCGGGTGCGGCGCGAAGGGGCGCAGTGCCGCTTGCGCATGTTTCCCGAACGTCGTCACACCAACCTTACCGACAATGTCCATGGCGGGGTGACGCTGGCGCTGATCGACATCTCGCTGTTTGCCGCGATGCATATCAACGGCAGCGGCGAGGCTGGCCCTTCGGTGACGGTCGAGCTTTCGACGCAGTTTGTCGGCGGCGGCGATCCGGCCCTGCCGCTGGATGCCGTGACCGAGATCGTGCGCGAGACCGGCAAGATGCTGTTCCTGCGCGGCCAGTGCGTGCAGGCGCGCGGTGATGGGCCGGAAGACATCATCGCCAGTTTTTCCGGCATCATCCGCAAGATGCGCTCGCGCAGCCCGCAGTGATGCGCCGATGAGCAGCGTGTTGGCGCGCTATGATGCGCTGATTGCCAGCGGGGAATTGCGCCCTGACCCGGATCAGCGCGCCGCCGCCGAACATCTGACGCGGCTTCAGGCAGCGCTGGAGGCCCCGCCCTCCAAACCCGGCTTCCTCGCCCGGCTGAAGCGCAGCACCGCAGCAGCCCCGCGCGCCCGCGGGCTGTACATGTGGGGCGGCGTGGGGCGCGGCAAGTCGATGCTGATGGACCTGTTCCACGAGTGCCTTACCCTGCGCGAAAAGCGCCGCGTCCATTTCCACGCCTTCATGCAGGAAGTCCACGCCGCCTTGCGTGAGGCGCGCAAGAGCGAAAGCGGCGATCCGATCCCGCCGGTCGCCGCCAGGCTGGCGGCCGGTCTCAGGGTGCTCGCCTTTGATGAGATGGTGGTCAACAATTCGGCTGACGCGATGATCATGAGCCGGCTGTTCACCGCGCTGATCCGCGATCACGGGCTGACGATTGTCACCACCAGCAACCGCGCCCCGTGCGACCTTTACAAGGACGGGCTCAACCGCGAACATTTCCTGCCCTTCATCGCGCTGATCGAACGCGAGCTGGATGTGCTGACCCTTGATGGCCCGACGGACTACCGGCTTGACCGGATCGGCGGGCTGGCCACCTGGCACACGCCCCTGGGCGATGCGGCGACAGCCAAGGTGCGCGAGGCGTTTTTCCGGCTTACCGATTTTGCGCCCGAGGATGCAGCCCACGTCCCTTCGCAGGAACTCCCCGTCGGCGGCGGGCGCAGCTTGCACGTGCCCAAATCGCTGAAAGGGGTCGGCGTGTTCAGCTTCAGGAAGCTGTGTGCCGAGGCGCGCGGCGCGCCTGATTATCTTGCGATTGCGCGGGAATTTCACACTGTCGTGCTGGTCGGCATCCCTCAGATGGGGCCGGAAAACCGCAACGAGGCGGCGCGTTTCGTGACGCTGATTGATGCGCTTTACGAACACCGGGTGAAGCTGTTTGCCACCGCCGCCGCCGAACCGCGCGCGCTTTATACCGCAGGCGATGGGGCCTTCGAATTCGAACGCACGGTGAGCCGGCTGATGGAAATGCAGTCTGATGAATACATGGCCTTGGGCCACGGGGTTGAGGGGTAGGGCCTACCCGCTCACCCCCAGCCCCGTCAGCGACTTTTCCAGCATCATCAATTGCCACAGCTCGCGCGAATGATCGCGCCGCCCGGCGATGTGGGCTTCGGCCAGATCAGCCAGCGCGGGCGCGGCGAAGAACCCGGTTGCGGCCAGCACGCCGCTGCGCGCGATCCCGCGTGCCTCGGCGGCGAGCGGCCCGCGCAGCCATTCGGCAATCGGGGTCACAAAGCCCTGCTTGGGCCGGTAGAGGATATCGCGGGGCAAGCGGCCTTCCATGCTGCGTTTGAGGAGAACCTTGCCGGTTTGCCCCCTCACCCGCATCGCTTCGGGCAGGCTTGCGGCAAATGCGATCAGCCGGTGATCAAGCAGCGGCTCGCGCGCTTCGAGGCTTACCGCCATGCTGGTGCGATCCACCTTGGTGAGGATGTCGCCCGGCAGCCAGAACGCAAGATCGGCATATTGCGCCCGGTCAAGCCCGCTACGGGCAGGCGCCGCGCGCATCAGCGCGATGAGTTCATCCTCGGCGCAAAAACCGCCGAGCGCCTTGGCAAAGGCTGGGGTGTAGAGCGCGTGGCGTGCCTCGTGCGTCATCGCGCTCAGGCTGCGGGCATAGGCTTCCTCGCCGCTCGCCCCCAAGGCCAGCAAAGTGGCCTTGGCCCGCAAGGGGCGCGGTGCCCAATCGGCCTTGGGATAGAGGCGGCCGAGCCCCCCGAACACCGGGCGTCGCAAGGCTTGCGGCAGCATCCCCCGCAGGCGTTCTTCGTGATGGTGGAACACTTGCCGCCGGTAGCCGGCAAAAGCCTCGTCCGCCCCGTCGCCCGATAGCGCCACACTCACCCGCTCGCGCGCCAATTGGCACACCCGCCATGTCGGCAGCGCGGAAGGATCGGCGAATGGTTCGTCAAACATCGCTGCCAGCGTATCAAGCGCTGCAAAATCATCGCGCCCGACGATGCGTTCGTGGTGATCGGTGCCGAATTGCGCCGCCACCCGGCGGGCATAGCTGGTCTCGTCCACGCTCGCGACATCGAAGCCGATGGAACAGGTCTGCACGGGCGCGCCGCCGCCCGCTTCGTGCATCAACGCCACGACGCTGGACGAATCCACCCCGCCCGAAAGAAACGCGCCGAGCGGCACATCGGCCTCCATCCGCGATTTGACCGCAGCGCGCATCAGACGCAGCAGCTCCTCGGCGAGTTCGCCCTCACTGGCGTTGCTGCGGGCGGTGAAATCCGCATCCCACCAGCGCTGCGGCGCCCCCCGCTCCTTGCCAAGCTCGAACCGCCAGAAATGGCCTGCGGGCAGCTTATGAACCCCTTCGAGGATGGCGTTGGTTTCGGGCACATAGCCCCAGGCGAGAAACGCATCCACGGCCCTGCGGCTTACCTTGCGGGGCAGCAGCGGGTGCGCCAGCAGGCCTTTCAGCTCCGAGGCAAAGGCCAGACTGCCATCGCCAAGCTGCGCATAGTAAAGCGGCTTTACCCCCAAGCGATCACGCGCCAGCAGCACTTGCCCTTTGGCGATATCATAAAGGACAAAGGCGAACATCCCGTCGAGCCGATCAAGGCAGGCTGTGCCCCAGCGTGCATAGGCGGCAAGGATCACTTCGGTATCGCCCGAGGTGCGAAAAGCGAACCCCTCGGCCTGCAACTCAGCGCGCAAGGCGCGGTAATTGTAGATCTCGCCGTTGAACGTGATGACGCAGCGCCCGTCGCCCGACACCATGGGCTGGGGTGATCCGGCAATATCTATGATCGCAAGGCGGCGGTGGCCCAAAACGACGCCGGGCGCGATTCCGAGCTTGGGCCATACCCCGGTGCCATCCGGGCCGCGATGCACCAGCGCATCGCACATGCGCTGCACAAGGCCTGTAACAACCGGCCTTGCGCTATCGCCCGCGATAATCCCGGCGATCCCGCACATGGTCGCCTATCCGAACGGCAGCGGCGGGATGAACACGTCAAGCGCGCTGGCCGCCAGCGCCATCATCGCCAGCAAGGATAACAGCGGCGGCAGCGGGGAATACATGCCGTCAATCCGTGCCAGCACGGGCAAAGCGGCGACGCCGTCCGCGTTCCAGCCATATTCTTCCGGCTCGCGTTCAAACCAGCGCCATGCGCCCGCCAGCATCACCGCCACGACAATGGCAAAGAACACCCACCCATAGATGATGTGATCAAACCCGGTCGCCACTTCGGCACCGTAAATCTGCGCAAGGTAGATTGTGCCCCACGCCCGCACGCCATTGGCCAGCACCGGCACGATGAACGCGGCCAGCATGAAGGCTGCGCGCCTGCGCCAGCTGGCAAAGCGGGTAAAGCATACGAGCACAGCCAGCGTCACCATGGCGATCAGGAATTTGACGCCCGAACAGGCTTCGGCCACGATGAACCAGCCTGCAGGCGTGTAGATATTGATCCCGTCGATGGTGGCGTCAATCCCGCTCCATGCCGTCAGCGCAATCGCGATGCTGGCGGTGATCATCTGCAAGGGCGGGATGATTTCATCGCCAAATGGCACCAGAAATATCCCCATGCCCAGCGGCAGGGCCAGCAGCAGCGCGGCCCTTGGCCCGAAGATGGCGATTGCCACACCCTGAAGCGCGCCAACCGCGCCGATATGGGCAATGAGATTGATGCCGCTTGCCCGGCCGATCAGCCACGCCAGCAGCGCGGCACCGACAAGGCCCAGACCGGGCAGCCAGCCTTGCGGCGTGATCTTCGCCAGTTCGCAGCGTTTCAGCGCCACCAGCCAGGCGATGATCGGCGGCATCAAGAGGATATGGCTATAGGTGTCGATGGCCCACCACTGGTGCGCCATCTCGCCCCATTCGCGCCGCGCCACCAGCATGACAAGCGCGGCGGCAACGGCAAATGCGCCAAGCGGTTCGCGCCATGCCGGCGCAAGGCGTTCGGCCAGCGCAAAGCGATGCGCAGGCGGGGTGAGCGTGTCAGGCGGCATGGCGCTGTTTCCGTTCAGCCTTGCCCAACAGCACCCCCAGCGGGGCGAGCATCGCGTCCCAGGCATGATGATCGAGCACAAAGCGCCGCGCCGCTGCGCCCATCGCTGCGGCCTTGCCCGCATCGCCCAGCAGCGCATGCACGCGCGCGGCCATCGCTTGCGGGTCGGCCGGCATGACCAGCCATTCGGCACCATCCTGCGCCGCGATCCCGGTCGCCGCCTCGGACGTCAGCAGCACCGGGCGGGCCATGGCCATGGCTTCGAGCACCTTGTTCTGCACCCCGCGCGCGATCATCAGCGGCGCAATCACGCAGTCGCTCGCCGCGATGAAGGGGCGCACATCGGGCACTTCGCCCCAGATGTTGGCGCCTTCGCGGGCCTTGAGCGCCAGCAGCGCAGGTGCCGGGTTACGCCCGACAATATGCACTTCGGCCCCCGCCCAGCGCTGGCGCAAGGCGGGCAGCAGGCGTTCAATAGCCCAGAGCGCCGCCTGTTCATTGGGGCGGTAATCCATCTGTCCGGTAAAGGTGAAATGCGGCCCCTTGCGCGCGG
>JBJIOB010000032.1:0-2517 GCA_045377215.1 Erythrobacter sp. | reverse complement strand
ACACCACCAGCAGCACCGACAGCGTCGTCACCATCAGTCCCACCAGCGGCACCCCTGCCCGCATGTAATCGGCAAATTCATAGCCGCCTTCCGCCATGATCAGCATGTTCGTCTGATAGGCAATCGGCGTGGCGTAACACAGATTGCAGCCGAACAGCACGGCCAGCACCATCGGTTCGGGCGGCAGGCCAAGCTGATTGGCAATGCTGAAGGCAATCGGCGTGCCGATGGTGGCAGCTGACGCATTGGAGGCGAAATTCGTGATGAAAGTCACAAACAGCATGATCGCCGCCAGCACCAGCGCGGGCGGGAGATAGGCAAGCCCCAGCGCCAGCGATTGCCCCAGCCACGCCGCAGCGCCGCTCGCATCAATCACCCGGCCGATGGCAATGCTCGCCGCGATCAGCACGATCACCTTGGCCGAAAGCGCACGGCCCACCCGGTCAAACTTGACACAGCCCGTCACGAACATCGCAATCGCGCCCGCCAGTGCGGAAATCGCAATCGGCAGTTTGAGCGTGGTGAAACCATCCGGGCCAAACCACGGCAAGCCAAGCGAGGCGGTCGCAATCGCGCCCACCATGATCGCGCCCGCCAGCGCCGCCTTGGATCGGCGCGGCAATTCGCGCGCACCTTCGAGCCGCAGCAACCCATCATTGCGCGCAAAGCTGGTGAGGTCTTCTTCAAGCCCCATCACCAGCAGCACATCGCCTTCGAGAATGCGCAGATCGCCGGTTTCGCTATAGGCCTCGCGTTCGCCCAGCAGGCGATTCGGCCGGTGGATGCCAAGCACCGCGACGCTGTAGAGATCGGCAATCCCCGAACTTGCCAGCGTGCGCATGGCAAGGCGCGAATCAGCCGTCACTGTCATTTCGACAGCGACAATATCCTCGCCCTGCGCGGCAGAAAGGCGGCGGATGCGATCCATCACCCAGGCCGGTGCCAATTCGCCCTTGAGCACGCGGGAGGCTTCTTCGAGCGCTTCGTGACTGCCCGAAATATGCAGGCGCTGCTGCGGCTGAAGCGCGCCGCGCGGCGCATCGTGAAAGGTGATGCCCTTGGGCAGCTTGCCCTGCACCGCGGCCAGTTCAGCGCCTGCCAGCAGCGAATTGCTGCCCACCCGCAGATGGGTGTGGAACAAGCGCTTGGCATCTTCGCCTACCACACTGTTGTCGCGCAGCAGCCGCGGCATCACCAGCCACAGATAGGGCAGCGCGACAATCGCTGCGAACAGCACGATCGGCGTAAACTGGAACACGCCGATGGGCTTCATCCCAAGGTCTGCCGCGATGGTGACGACCAGAATATTGGTGGAGGTGCCGATGGTGGTCGCCATCCCGCCGATCAGCACTGCGCCATTGACGGGCATCAGCGTCTTGGACGAGGCGATCACCCCCTTGCTCGCCAGCGCCACGAGGATCGGGATCAGCAGCACCATCACCGGCGTGTCGTTGATGAACATCGAGATCGCAAAGGCCAGCATGATCGCAAACAGCAGGCCGAGCTGCGCATTGGCGCGGAACACGCGTTCAAGCAGGCGGGCAAAGGGTTCGAGCGCGCCGGTCACCACCAGCCCGCGCCCCATGATCATCAGCGCGCAAATCGTGATCAGCGCCTGATGGCCAAAACCGCTGAACGCCAGCGCAAGGCCATCGGTGGGCTTGGCCCCTTCGAGCGGGAAGAAATACAGCCCCACCCCGATCACGGCGATGGTGATCAGCGAGATGATCTCCACCGTCGCGCGGCCCCGCGCAAAAGCGATGAACATGGCGACCGTAACCGCCATGGCGGCGATGGCGTGATAGGATGGTGCTTCGAGCATGGTTCCTGTGCGGGCAGGCTTCCCAAAGCTCGGGCAGAAACACAAGCGGTTTGTACCGAAGGGTGCTGCTGGTGCCCCTGGCCCGACTCGAACGGGCACTCCGTTAGGAACTCGATTTTGAGTCGAGCGCGTCTACCAATTCCACCACAGGGGCATTGGCAACAGCAGCGGGCCGCCTGTTAGCGAGGACAATGCAAGCTGGCAAGCGCCCGCGCGCAGCCAGGCCGCAACCACTTACCGCAGGGCGCCCGCCAGCAGCTTGTGCAGCTTGGAATGCAGCGCGTCGTTCGCGGCCAGCACCTGGGCTGAATGAATGGACGCGCTGCGGCCGCGGAAATCGGAAACAAACCCGCCCGCCTCGCGCACCAGCAGGCAGCCTGCCGCCGTGTCCCAATCGCTGAGGCCGCTTTCCCAGAAGCCATCAAACCGCCCTTGCGCCACATAGGCAAGATCAAGGCTGGCCGCGCCAAAGCGGCGGATCCCTGCGACTTCCGGGCCAATCGCGCCGAAAATGCGGCTCCACTCGGAGAAATCGCCGTGGCCGAAGAAAGGAACCCCGGTTGCCACCAGCGCATCCGACAGGCGCGAGCGGGCCGAGACGCGCAGGCGCGCATCATGCAGCCATGCGCCGCGCGATTTTTCTGCCCAGAAAGTCTGATCGGTGATCGGCTGATAGACCACGCCTGCCACCACAT
>JBJIOB010000031.1:0-15294 GCA_045377215.1 Erythrobacter sp. | reverse complement strand
CCACATTGTCTTGCTGGTAGAGCTGTTCGCGGGTGATTTCGGCGGCGAGCAGGCGTTCGGAGGCATCCGAGACCTGATCTTCGGGATACATCCATTCCGCCGCCGGCATCATCGCGGCAAGGTGGTCTTTCAATTCCGCCACCCCTTCGCCGGTCAGCGCCGAGACAAAGAAGATTTCGGCAAAATCCGACCTTGCCCGCCAATTCCTGCGCCAGCGCCAGCAGGGGTTCTTTCTTGGCGCGATCCACCTTGTTGAGGACGAGGATCTTGCGCTCAGGGCGGCCTGCCAGCGCTTCCAGCAGGGGTTCAAGTTCGTGGCGGCGCTGTTTGATCGGATCGACCAGCAGCAGCACGGCATCGGCGGCCTCCGCGCCTTCCCACGCGGCATTCACCATCGCGCGGTCCAGCCGGCGGCGCGGCGCGAAGATGCCGGGGGTATCAACCAGGATCATCTGCGTGGGCGCGCCAGCCACTTCATGCAGCGCAATCCCGAGCATCCGCGCCCGCGTGGTTTGCGCCTTGGCTGAAGTGATCGCGACTTTCTGGCCAACGAGGCTGTTCACAAGGGTCGATTTGCCCGCATTGGGCGCGCCGATCACGGCGATCATGCCGCAGCGGGTGGGGGTGGTTTGTGTCATGCCGCGCTCATATCGCGTCCGGCGGCACTTGTCGAAGGGCAGGGCGCTGCTGTGCGCCATCGCACCACCCAGCCGCGATGTTTCACGTGGAACATTTAGCGAACAAAGCCTACCCGAATTGTTCGAGAAAAGCCTTGGCGGCGAGCCGTTCGGCCTCGCCCTTGCTGGTGGCGCTGGCTTGGGCTGCGCCCACCTTGTTGATGCTGACGCGCACGGTGAAGCGCGCGGCGTGATCAGGGCCGCTGCGGTCGATCACATCATAGACCGGCATGGCGCGGCGATTGCCTGCGGCCCATTCCTGCAGCGCGCTTTTGGGATGTTTGGCGCGGCCGACATCGCCTTCAAGCTCGTCCGCCCACAGCCGGTAGATCACATCGCGGGTGGCATCAAAGCCCTGTTCGATGAAGCTTGCGCCGATCAGCGCTTCCATCACATCGCCAAGGATCTTGTCGCTATCCTTGCCGCCATCATCGCGCGCCTGCTTGCCGAGGCGGATGTGATCGGGCGCGCCGATGCGGCGGGCGATGCGCGCGCAGGTCGCGCCGCTGACAAGCGCATTGAGGCGCTGCGACAGCTTGCCTTCCGGCCCGTCGCCCGCGCGATAGAGCCAGGCCGCAACCGCCAGCCCCAGCACCCGGTCACCCAGAAATTCCAGCCGCTGGTAATCCTTGGCCAGCACTTCGTTGGGATTGCCGCTGTTGCCGTTGAAACTGCCGTGGGTGAGCGCTTCGAGCCAGCGGGTCTCCTCGGCCACGTGAAAGCCGAGCGCGGCGAGCCATTCTCGGGTCTGGGGTTCAAGCTTCATCACAGCCGCACCCCGATCCGTTCCCAGCGCGCGGCGGAAAACCATGTCCACGGCTTCAGCCATTCGGCACTGCCATCGGTTGACCAGGCGATGATGGCGGCGCGGCCAACCAGCTTGTCCATCGGCACCATCCCGACGCCAAACCCGGCAGCGGCGGGAAAGCGGCTGTCCTGCGAATTGTCGCGATTATCGCCCATCACGAACATTGCGCCCTGCGGCACCGTAACGGGCGCAAAATTGTCAGCGCCTGACGGACCGAAATCGACGACATCGTGGCGGCGCCCGCCGGGCAGGCTTTCGGTAAAGCGTAAATAGCGGCACACCTTGCCGCCATCGGCGCGCAGCACTTCCGATCCGCCCCACGCGCAGGCCGTATTGGGCGACAGCGCAATCTCGAAATCGCTGGCGCGCGCGAGCGGCAAGGGCCTGCCGTTCAGCACCACGCGGCCCTGCACCACGGCGACGCTATCGCCCGGCAGGCCGATCACGCGCTTGATATAATCGGTGCCGTCAACCGGATGCTTGAAGATCACGATATCGCCGCGCTTAGGCATGCTGGCAAACAGGCGGCCTTCGGGCAGCGGCAGTCGGAAGGGCAGCGAATTGGCCGAGATGCCATAGGGCCATTTGGCCGCCAGCAGATAATCCCCGTTCACCAGCCGCGGCACCATGCTTTCCGACGGGATGGTGAAGGGCGAGAAGATAATGGTGCGGAAAATCAGCACCGCACCCAGTAACTGGAGCAGAAAGACCGCAAAACTGCCGCGCTGGTCTTCGTTCTTGCCCTGCGGTTCGCCCTGCGGTTCGTCATGCCTGGCCACAGGCTGGCGAAGCGGATTATCGGGCGAAAAAGATTGGGGCTTAACATCCATGCGCAACCCCCTTAGTCGCACCGGCACAATCTAGCAAAGGGTGTGGGATCATGGGTTCAGCGGCATCGGATTGCGGGGAAATCTGGCAACGGCTCGAAAACATGGCGCGGCCCAGCCTGGCGGCGCTGTTTGCGGCTGATCCGGGGCGGGTTGCTGCCATGTCGCTGCGGCTCGAAGTGGCGGGCGATGGCCTCGATGCCAGCGGCATGCTGATCGACTGGTCAAAGACCCATCTTGATGATGCAGCGCTGACCGCGTTTGAGGATCTGGCGGACGCTTGCGGCTTTGCCGCCGCGCGCGCTGCGCTGTTTGATGGCGGGATCATCAACCCCACCGAAGGCCGCGCCGCCACCCACGGCGCGATGCGCGGCAGCGGCACGGGGCCCCAGGTCGAAGAGGCCGAGGCGCTGCTCGCCCGCATGGGCATGCTGGTGAAAGCGATCCACGAAGGCGCGCTCGGCACGATCAAGCACCTCATTCACATCGGCATTGGCGGATCGGCACTGGGGCCGGCGCTGGCGATTGATGCCCTGACCCGCGATCTGGCACTGGTGGATGTGCATGTGGTCTCGAATATTGACGGGCTCGCCTTGGAGCAGGCCTTTGCCGCCTGCGATCCGGCGACCACGCTGATTGCGGTGGCTTCCAAGACTTTCACCACCACCGAGACCATGACCAACGCAGCCAGCGCGCTGAAATGGCTGGCGGATAATGGCGTCTCCGATCCCGGCGGGCGGGTGGTGGCGCTGACCGCTGCGCCGGAAAAGGCGGTGGAATGGGGCGTGGATGAAACCCGCGTGCTGCCTTTCCCCGAAAGTGTGGGCGGGCGCTATTCCCTTTGGTCGTCAATCGGGTTTCCGGTCGCGCTGGCGGTGGGGATGGAAGATTTCACCGCGATGCTGGCAGGGGCCAAGGCGATTGACGATCATTTCCGCGCCGCCGAAGGCCGCGCCAACGCGCCGCTGATGGCGGCCTTTGCCGATCAATATTACGCCCGCGTGCGCGGCTGCCAGACCCGCGCGGTGTTCGCCTATGACGAACGCCTCGCGCTGCTGCCCGATTACCTGCAACAGCTTGAAATGGAATCGAACGGCAAGGGCGTGAAGGCCGATGGCAGCGCGATTGACGGGCCAACCGCGCCGGTGACTTGGGGCGGGGTGGGCACTGATGCGCAGCATGCCGTGTTCCAACTGCTGCATCAGGGCACGCACATGATCCCGGTGGATTTCATCGCCAGCATTGCGCCGGGCGACACGCTTGATCCAGCACATCACCGCAATCTGCTGCTGAATTGCCTCGCGCAAGGCGCAGCCTTGATGGCGGGCAAGGCGGCAGAGGATCCGGCGCGCGCCTATCCGGGGGATCGCCCTTCGGTGACCTTCCTGCTCGATGATCTGGATCCCGCCATGTTCGGCGCGCTGATTGCCTTTCACGAACACCGCACCTTTGCCAATGCGGTGCTGATGGGGATCAACCCGTTCGATCAATTCGGCGTGGAACTGGGCAAGGCGATGGCCAAAGCGATCGACAGCGGCGAGGGGACGTTTGACCCGAGCACCAAGGCGCTGATGAAGGCGGCAGGGCTGGGCTAGGCCCGCTGCCGGGGCGACAAAGGTTGCTGTAACAATATTGCGGTACTATTACAGCGTTCCCCGATACCCGCTGCCCCCCTAAGGTTGCCTGCGGATAACAAGAACAAAAGGACCGCTGTTTTGAGCGAACTGCCTCATGCTGCCCAGACGGGGCAGCCTGCACCCTTTACGCGTGTGCAGGAAAATCTGCTTGCCCGCAGCGAGCGCCGCTTGCTCAACTGGATCTGCGCCCGCCTGCCGGCGGCGGTCACGCCCGATATGCTGACCGGGCTCGGCATGGTCGGGGCCTTCATGGTCTTTGCCGGTTACGCCGCAAGCAATCTTGGTGATGAGTGGCTGTGGCTGACGATTGCCGGATATTTCGTGCAATGGCTGGGCGACAGCACCGATGGCAGCCTTGCCCGCTTTCGCAAGATCGAACGGCCGCGCTATGGCTATTTCCTCGATCACAGCTGCGATGGGCTGGCGACGACGCTGGTGGTGGTGGGCATTGGCTTTACGCCCTATGTCGCGATGGAACTCGCGCTGGTGGCGCTGGCGGGCTATCTGCTGCTGTCGATCCATGCCTTTCTGTCGGTGCGGGTGCTGGGCGAATTGAAGCTGTCCTATCTCAATGCCGGGCCGACCGAACTGCGCTTTATCCTGCTTGCTCTGACCTTTACCATGATGGCTGTGGGCGTGGATGCGCCGCGCTGGTCGAGCCCGCTGGGCTCGCTCAACGGGTTTGATATGGTTGTCGGTGTGATCGGGCTGGTGCTGATCTTGCTGTTCGCGGCGCAGACGCTGGTGACGGCACGGCGGCTGGCGGTGCTGGAGCCGCCGCGCAACGGCGAATGGCGTCAGCCTTGACTTTTCGCGGCTAAGCGGCCACACGGCCCCATCGAAGCGCGCTAGCCAGCGTGAAGCGGCGGATAGTTGAACATCATCCGCCCCGGCCGCGCCTCGGTTTTTCCCAAGGACTTCCCTTTTCACGCGGGTGGTTTGAACCCCCGCGCCGCGCGCCGTGTTTTCGGCTGCGCGCCGCATATAATGCGAGTTTTTATCTATGACTTTCGAAGATCTCGGGCTGTCGCAGCCCGTTCTCCAGGCGCTTGATCTCAAGGGCTACACCATCCCCACGCCGATCCAGGCGCAGGCGATCCCGCCCGTGCTCAAGGGCCGCGATCTGCTCGGTATTGCCCAGACCGGCACCGGCAAGACCGCCGCTTTCATGCTGCCGAGCATTGATCGCCTGCGCGCCGCCGACAAGCAAATTCCGTTCAAATCCTGCCGCATGCTGGTGCTGGCACCCACCCGCGAACTCGCGGTGCAGATTGCCGACAGCGCCAAGGATTACGGCGCGCTCGCGGGCCTCAAAGTGGCGGTGATCGTCGGCGGCACTTCGGTGGGCAAGGATCGCAACAAGCTGCACCGCGGCACGGATATTCTGGTGGCAACGCCGGGCCGCCTGCTTGATCTGATTGATCAGAAGGCCTTTAACCTTTCCGGCATCGAAGTGCTGGTGCTGGACGAGGCCGATCAGATGCTGGATCTCGGCTTCATCCACGCGCTGCGCAAGATCCGCGAACTGGCGCCCAAGGATCGCCAGACGCTGTTCTTCAGCGCCACCATGCCCAAGGCGATCAAGGAACTGGTCAGCGGGTTCTGCAACAATCCGGTGCAGGTTTCGGTCACCCCCGAAAGCACGACTGCCGAACGGATCGACCAATATCTGTTCATGGTGCAGCAGGATGAAAAGCAGGCCCTGCTTGAAATGATCCTGCAGCGCCGCCACCGCGTGCCGGGCGAATTTGAACGCGTGCTGATCTTCACCCGCACCAAACACGGCGCGGACCGGGTGGTGAAGCGCCTCAGCCATGCCGGCATCCCGGCCAACGCGATCCACGGCAACAAATCGCAGGTGCAGCGCCAGCGCGCGCTTGATGAATTCCGCAAGGCCAAGGTGCCGGTGCTGATCGCGACCGATGTGGCCGCGCGCGGGATTGATATTCCGGGCGTCAGCCATGTGATCAATTACGAATTGCCCAATGTGCCTGAACAATATGTCCACCGCATCGGCCGCACCGCGCGTGCGGGCAAGGAAGGCGTGGCGATTGCCTTTTGCGCCGAGGATGAACGCGCTTACCTGAAAGACATCCGCAAGGTGACCGGCGCGGAGCTGGAACGCCTCGCGCTGCCCGACAATTTCCGCGCAGTGGTCGAAGGCGAAGGCCCGACCAAGCCGGCGGCGCGCGTGCCGATGAAGCGTGTGAGCCCGCGCCCGCTCGGCCAGCGCCCGCAGGGTGAACGCAAGCCGCGCGGGGAGGAACGGGGTGAACGCAAGCCGCAGGGCGAACAGCGCCGTGCGGATGGCGATCGCCGCCCGCAGGGTGAGCGTCGCCCCGAAGGCGATCGCCGCGCTCAGGGTGATCGTAAACCGCAGCACGCCCATGGCGCAGGCCGTCCCGGCGGCGGTGGTGGCGGTCAACGCCATCCCGGCGGCGGCGGCGGTGGTGGCCGCGGGCGCGGTCGTCCGGGCGGCGGCGGCGGCGGTGGCCGACCGCGTTCCGCCAGCGCGTGACCTGCTTGGCATGAGGGCTGCTCTCGGCCATAGCGCGCTCCAGGCGAAACGAGGAGCTGCGCTGTGGCCGAAACTTATGACTATGACCTTTTCACCATCGGCGCAGGATCGGGCGGCGTGCGTGCCAGCCGGGTTGCCGCAGCCCACGGCGCGCGGGTGGCGGTGGCCGAGGAATACCGCGTCGGCGGCACCTGCGTCATTCGCGGCTGCGTGCCCAAGAAGATGCTCGTCTATGGCGCGCATTTTGCCGAAGACCTCGAAGATGCCGCCGGGTTTGGCTGGACGATTGAAGGCAAAAGCTTCGACTGGATCCGCTTGCGCGATCACGTGCAGGCCGATGTCACCCGGCTAGAGGGGCTTTACGGCCAGACGCTGTCCAATCACGACGTGACAGTTTTCAACGAGCGCGCCGAAATCACCGGCGATCACCAGATCACGCTGGCGAGCGGCAAAGTCGTGACCGCCAAAACCATCCTTATCGCCACCGGCGCGCGCCCGCATGTCCCGGAATTTCCGGGCAGCGAACATGTCATCACCTCGAACGAGGCGTTTCATCTCGATAGCCTCCCGCGCCGCATCCTCATTGCTGGCGGCGGCTATATCGCCAATGAATTTGCGGGCATCTTCAACCAGTTCGGCAGCAAGGTGACGATCGCCAACCGGTCTGACACGATCCTGCGCGGCTATGACGAGGCGGTGCGCGACCGGTTGCTGCAAATCAGCCTCACCAAGGGGATCGAATTCTGCTTCAAGGCCGAGTTCGAATATGTCGAGAAGGCAGACGATGGCACCCTGCGGGTCAAGCTGACGGGGCAGGATGAACGCCTGTTCGATTGCGTGATGGTGGCGACAGGCCGCGTGCCCAATATCGAAGGGCTGGGGCTGGAGAAAGTCGGCGTCGAACTCGGCAAGCGCGGCGAGATTGTCGTTGACAAATTCAGCCGCACCAATGTCGATTATATCTATGCCGTCGGCGATGTGACTGATCGCGTGCAGCTGACCCCTGTCGCCATCCGCGAGGGACAAGCCTTTGCCGATTCCGTGTTCGGCAAGGGCCCGGCCTACAGCGTCGATCATTCCTGCGTGCCGAGCGCCGTCTTCAGCCACCCGCCGATTGCCGCGGTTGGCTTCACCGAAAGCGAGGCGCGCAACCAGCTTGGCTCGATCCGCGTCTATCAGGCCGATTTCCGCCCGATGAAGCATGTGGTGGCGGGCCGCAGCGAACGCGCGCTTTACAAGATGATCGTGGATGCCGCGAATGATCGCGTGGTCGGCATTCACATGATCGGCCCCGATGCGCCCGAAATCATGCAGGCAGCCGCCATCGCAGTGAAGGCCGGGCTGACCAAGGCTGATTTTGACGCCACCTGCGCCATCCACCCGACCATGGCGGAAGAATTGGTGCTGTTCAAATAGTGCGCCCGCTCATGCCCTTTTGTTGTTTTTGACACGTTGACGCTTGGCCTTTGAAGGGGCAACGACAGCGGCGCAAAAGATCCAAGGGGAACGGAATGTCTGCCAATATCGCCGAGATGGAACGTCGCCGCGAAGCTGCGCGCCTTGGAGGTGGCCAGAAGCGCATCGATGCCCAGCACGCCAAGGGCAAGCTGACGGCGCGCGAACGGCTCGACGTGCTGCTCGATGAAGGCAGCTTCGAAGAAGTCGACGCCTATGTCGAACATGATTGCAGCGATTTCGGCATGGAAACCCAGCGCATCCCGGGCGACGGGGTGGTGACGGGCAGCGGTACGATCAATGGCCGGCTGGTGTTCGTGTTCTCGCAGGACTTCACCGTGTTCGGCGGCTCGCTGTCGAAACGCCATGCCGAGAAGATCTGCAAGATCATGGACATGGCGATGAAAGTCGGCGCGCCGGTGATCGGTTTGAACGATTCGGGCGGGGCGCGCATTCAGGAAGGCGTCGCTTCGCTGGGCGGCTATGCCGAGGTGTTCCAGAGGAATGTGCTGGCAAGCGGCGTTGTGCCGCAGATCAGCCTCATCATGGGGCCGTGCGCGGGCGGCGCAGTGTACAGCCCGGCGATGACCGACTTCATTTTCATGGTGAAGGATTCCAGCTACATGTTCGTCACCGGCCCGGAAGTGGTGAAGACGGTGACGAATGAAGTCGTCACGCAAGAAGAACTGGGCGGGGCGATCACCCACACCACCAAGACCAGCGTCGCGGACCTCGCCTACGAGAACGATGTCGAGGCGCTGCTCGCCACCCGGCGCTTTGTCGATTTCCTGCCGCTCTCCAACCGTGAAGAGCCGCCGGTGATGCCGGTGGGCGATCCGTGGGACCGGCTCGATATGAGCCTCGACACGCTGATCCCCGATAATGCCAACCAGCCCTATGACATGCACGAGGTTATCGCCAAGGTGCTGGACGAAGGCGATTTCTTCGAAATCCAACCGGCGCACGCGGGCAATATCCTGTGCGGGTTTGGCCGCGTGGAAGGCCGCACCGTGGGCGTGGTGGCAAACCAGCCGATGGTGCTGGCGGGCGTGCTCGACATCAATTCATCGAAAAAAGCCGCGCGCTTCGTGCGGTTTTGCGATGCCTTCGAAATCCCGATCATCACCTTCGTCGACGTCCCCGGCTTCCTCCCCGGCACGGCGCAGGAACTGGGCGGGATCATCAAGCACGGCGCAAAGCTGCTCTTCGCCTATGCCGAGGCGACCGTGCCCAAGATCACCGTCATCACCCGCAAGGCTTACGGCGGGGCCTATGACGTGATGGCTAGTAAGCACCTGAGGGGCGACCTCAACTACGCCTGGCCCACCGCCGAAATCGCGGTGATGGGCGCCAAGGGCGCGGTGGAGATCATCTTCCGTCAGGAAAAGGACGATCCCGCCAAGATCGCCGAGCGGACCAAGGAATATGAAGACCGCTTCGCCAATCCCTTCGTCGCGGCCTCGCGCGGCTATATCGACGAGGTGATCCACCCGCACTCGACCCGGCGGCGGATTGCGCTGGGGCTAAGGAAGCTGCGGACGAAGCAGTTGGAGAACCCTTGGAAGAAGCATGACAATATTCCGCTGTGAGGTGAACGATGCTGACTGATCCGGCAAAGGAGCTTGTAGACACGTTAAGATTGCTCACTGCCGCAAAAGGGGTGAGCTTTTCGCAAAGATTGAAAGATAAGGCGAATGTAGAGCCTTGGTCGAAGGGTTTTTTTCAAGTAGTTTTCGAGTTACTTGACCGCATGGATTTTCTGATAGCGGAAGTGAAAAACTTGCCGTTCGACGATGATCTGAGAGAAGATGCTCTTCAAAGCATTTTTGAGATAAAAAATGTATTCATCGGCGAGCACGTCCTTCAATACTCCTGCGATCAAATCAGCCAGACTGTATCTGGTTCGAATTTGACTGTGCTGAAAATGCTTTCTCCTCAAATACGAGAAAGAGTGTCATACCCTGTCCTAACCGACGAAGAGGTTCAGTCGGTTATTGATGATCTCAATCAGCTCTTGGGCTGGCTATATGACCAGCAGTCGGAGGAGCATGAGTTTCTCAGGCAGGCTATGATAGAAGGTCTAGAGGCGTTTCTCTTTCGTCTCGAAAGGCTCGCATGGTTTGGGCGCGGGTTCACTGTCGATGCCCTGAAAGATGTTTTGCTTGCATACATGGCGCTTGAGGGCGCCGTATCGCTTGGTGGCGACGGTGCCGAACTGCAAAAAGCAATCTTGGCCAAGTGTGCTGCCTCAATCCGCCGTGCACTGAAAGCGTTTGATATTGTGAAGGAAAATAGTGATCGTGCTGACTGGGCCCTGAAGGCTTATGGGGCGGTTTCCGCTGTCGCCGATGGAAGCGCAACCATTTCCGGCTTGTTATCTTAGGGACTAGAAAATGAAACTCGGCCGCTTGAACCACATCGGGGTCGCCACGCCCTCCATCGCGGACTCCATCGCGTTCTATCGCGACGTCATGGGCGCGACGAAGATCCACACGCCCTTCGACCTTGAGGAGCAGGGCGTGAAGGTCTGCTTCGTCGACACTCCGGCTGCGGACGGGTCGATGAACGGCACCCAGATCGAGCTGATCGAGCCGCTGGAGGAAAACTCCACGCTTGCAGGCTTCCTCGCCAAGAACCCGCTCGGTGGGCAGCATCATATCTGCTTTGAAGTGCCCGATATTGCCGAGGCGCGCACCCATTTCGAAAACCTCGGCAAGCGCATCCTCGGCCCCACCCGCATCGGCGCGCACGGCACCCCCATCTTTTTCGTCCATCCCAAAGACATGGGCGGGATGCTGACCGAAATCATGGAAACACCGCGCGACGACGCGCACTGGTCGAATTGAACACCCGGAGAGAAGAAATGTCCTACGAAACCATCCGCGTCGAACGTGACGGCCCGCTGCTCACCATCACCCTCAATCGCCCCGAGCGCCTCAATGCGATGCCGCCCAAGATGGCGGACGAAATCGGGCTCGCGTTCTATGATCTGGGGGACGCGCGCGCGGTGCTGATCACGGGTGAGGGCAAGGGCTTTTGTTCGGGCGCGGACCTTTCGGCGCGCGGCGAAACCAGCGCGGTGACGGGCAAGGGCGGCAGCCACAAGGCGCTGAACAATCACTATAATCCTGCCGTCAGCCACCTGATCCGGGCAAAAGTGCCGGTGATCTGCGCGGTCAATGGCCCGGCGGCGGGCGTGGGCTGCTCCCTCGCGCTGGCGGCGGATTTTACCATCGCGGCCAAGAGCGCCTATTTCCTGCAGGCCTTCGTCAATATCGGGCTGGTGCCGGACGGCGGCTCGACCTGGCTGCTGCTGCGCGCCATCGGCCGCGCCCGCGCCACGCGGATGATGATGCTGGGCGAGAAAATCACGGGCGAACAGGCCGAGGATTGGGGCCTCATCTACAAATGCGTCGATGATGCCGACCTGATGGACGAAGCCCGCGCGCTGGCGACCAAACTCGCCAACGGGCCGACGATTGCCTATGCCCAGATGAAGCGCAATATCGCGACCGCGCTCGACAATAATCTGCAAATGGTGTTGCTGGCCGAGGCCGAAGCACAAGCGGTTGCAGGCGCGACGCATGATGCGATGGAAGGCGGCATGGCCTTCCTCCAGAAGCGCAAGGCCGAATTCAAGGGTCAATAGTCCAGCGGACTATTGACCCGCAGCCCCCGCGCAGGCGGGGGCCCCGCTACCTCTTTTGCGCCATGGATGCTGAAACAAGTTCAGCATGACGGGATTGTAGAGACATGACCCAAAAACCGACGCTCGAAAACTGGAACACCCTCGCTGCCAAGGAAGTGAAGGGCCGCGACCTGACCTGGCAAACGCCGGAAGGTTTCGCGATCAAGCCACTGTATACGGAGGAAGATCACGCCGGGTTCGACCCCGGCCTTCCCGGTTTTGCGCCCTTCACCCGGGGCGTGAAAGCCTCGATGTATGCGGGCCGTCCGTGGACCATCCGGCAATATGCGGGCTTTTCCACCGCCGAGGAATCGAACGCCTTCTACCGCCGCAACCTCGCTGCCGGGCAGAAGGGCCTCAGCGTCGCCTTCGATCTCGCAACCCACCGGGGTATGACAGCGACCACCCGCGCGTGGTCGGCGATGTCGGCAAGGCGGGGGTGGCGATCGATACGGTCGCCGACATGGAGATCCTGTTCGACCAGATCCCGCTCGATTCCATGAGCGTCTCCATGACCATGAACGGCGCGGTGATCCCGGTGCTGGCCTTCTTCATCGTCGCGGCGGAACGTCAGGGCGTGTCGCAGGACAAGCTCGAAGGCACGATCCAGAACGACATCCTCAAGGAGTTCATGGTCCGCAACACCTATATCTACCCGCCCGAGCCCTCGATGCGGATCATTGCGGACATCATCGCCTATACCTCGGCCAATATGCCGAAATTCAATTCGATTTCGATCAGCGGCTACCACATGCACGAGGCCGGGGCGACGGCGGTGCAGGAGCTCGCCTTCACCATCGCCGACGGCAAGGAATATGCGAGCCGCGCCATGGCCGCCGGGCTGGATATTGACGCTTTCGCCGGCCGCCTCAGCTTCTTCTTCGGCATCGGCATGAACTTCTTCATGGAGATCGCCAAGCTGCGCGCCGCGCGCACGCTGTGGTACAAGGTGATGGACGATCTGGGCGCGAAGGACGAACGCTCCAAGATGCTGCGCACCCACTGCCAGACCAGCGGCGTGAGCTTGCAGGAGCAGGATCCCTACAACAACGTCATCCGCACCACGGTGGAGGCGATGGCGGCGGTGCTGGGCGGCACGCAGTCGCTCCACACCAACGCGCTGGATGAAGCCATCGCACTCCCCACCGATTTCAGCGCCCGCATCGCGCGCAACACCCAGCTGGTGCTGCAAGAGGAAAGCGGCATCTGCAACGTCGTCGATCCGCTCGGCGGCTCGCATTATATCGAGGCGCTGACCGCTCGCCTCGTGGCTGAGGCCGAGGCGATGATGGCCGAGGTCGACGCGGCGGGCGGCATGACCGCCTATGTCGCCACCGGCGCGCCCAAGGCCGCGATCGAACGCGCGGCGGCGGAAAAGCAGACCAAGGTCGACAAGGGCGAGACGGTGATCGTCGGCGTCAACAAGTACCGCAAGGAAACCGAAGACGCGCTGGAGACGCTGGAGGTGGACAACCAGATGGTCCGCACCGGACAGATCGCCCGCCTCGCCAAGGTGCGCGAAGGCCGCGACGAGGCTGCTTGCCGCGAGGCGCTGGCGGCGCTGACCGAGGGTTGTTCCACGGGTGCGAACGTGCTCGCCCTGGCGGTGGAAGCCGCGCGCCATGACGCAACGCTGGGCGAGATTTCTGCGGCGATGGAAGAGGTCTTCGGCCGCCACGATGCCACCCCCGCGCCGGTCAGCGGTGTCTATGCCAGCGCCTACGAATTCGACCGCCGCTGGGCGCAGGTGACCGATGGCGTGGAAGCCGTGGGCCGCCGCTTGGGCCGCAAGCCGCGCATCATGATCGCCAAGATGGGCCAGGACGGCCACGATCGCGGCGCGAATGTGATCGCCTCGGCCTTTGCGGACATGGGCTTCGATGTGGTCAGCGGCCCGCTGTTCCAGACGCCCGAGGAGAGCGCCGCGATGGCGCTGGCAAAGGACGTCGACGTGGTCGGTGCGTCCAGCCTCGCCGCGGGCCACAAGACCCTGATCCCCGAATTGATCCGCCTGCTGCGCGAGGCCGGGCGCGGCGACATCAAGGTGACCGCCGGCGGCGTAATCCCCCCGCAGGACTACGACTACTTGCGCGAGGCGGGGGTGCAGGGGATCTATGGCCCCGGCTCGAATGTGGTCGAATGCGCGGCGGATATTCTGGTGCTGCTCGGCCACAACATGCCCCCCTTGGGCGAGGGGCTGGACGAGGCGGCGGAGTGAGGCCGCCTCACACCCTCTTGCAGTCACCCTGAACTTGTTTCAGGGTCCGTTTCGCAGCACGAACCGAGGCGCGAAGGGAAACATGGATGCTGAAACAAGTTCAGCATGACGAGAGTGGGGACGAGGAACGCGTGCTCGACGTGCGCTTTGATGACGCCAGCCTGATCGTTGATCTGATGGACGGGCGGACGATTGCCGTGCCACTCGCGTGGTATCCGCGCCTGCTGCACGCGACGCCTGAGCAGCGCGCGCATTGGGAGAAGGCCGGAGCGGGCTATGGCATCCACTGGCCCGAGATTGACGAGGACCTCAGCACTGAAGGGTTGCTTCGAGGCGCTCCGGCACCAAAGGCGGCATGATTGTCTGACCGACAGCTTCGAATGCCCGGTGACTGTCTAAATCGCGGCCATGAGATTGGCTATCATCACGGCGGAACGGAGCCTGAGATGTTGTGCACGTGCTTGGACTGCCAATGCCCCGGTTATCGAGACGAAAACTTGGAAAGTCCGCAGACCGGACCCTTGAAAGCAGAAAGCTCTGAAATGACCCACCCCCGCACCGACTGGACCCGCCCCGAAATCGCGGCCCTCTTCGACCTCCCTTTCACCGAGCTGCTGTTCCAGGCTGCCAGCGTCCACCGCGCGTACCACCCCGCCACCGAAGTTCAGCTCTGCACCCTGCTCAGCATCAAGACCGGCGGGTGTCCGGAGGACTGCGGCTATTGCTCGCAGTCGGTCCATGCCGACAGCGGCGTCGAGGCGACCAAGCTGATGGACGTGCAGGCCGTGCTCCAGCGCGCGGCGCAGGCGAAGGATGCGGGTTCGCAGCGGTTCTGCATGGGCGCGGCGTGGCGCAATCCCAAGGACCGCGACATGCCCGCCATCGTCGAGATCGTGAAGGGCGTCTCCGCGATGGGGCTCGAGACCTGCATGACGCTCGGGATGCTCGAACCGCATCAGGCCGAGATGCTCGCGGAAGCCGGGCTCGATTACTACAACCACAATATCGACAGCTCGCCCGAATATTACGAGCGCGTCATTTCCACCCGCGATTTCCAGTGCCGCCTCGATACGCTCGATCACGTCCGCAAGGCGGGGATCAATGTGTGCAGCGGCGGGATCGTCGGCATGGGGGAGACGAGGCTGGACCGGGTTGGCTTCATCCACACCCTCGCCACCCTGCCGCAGCATCCCGAGAGCGTGCCGGTCAACGCGCTGGTGCCGGTCAAGGGCACGGTGCTGGGCAATATGCTCGCCGATACCCCCTTGGCGAAAATTGATGACATCGAGTTTGTCCGCACGGTCGCGGTCGCGAGGATCACCATGCCGCGCTCGATGGTGCGGCTGTCGGCGGGGCGCGAGTCGATGTCCGAGGCCACGCAGGCCCTGTGCTTCCTCGCAGGCGCGAATTCGATCTTCACCGGTGACAAGCTGCTCACTGAGCAATACGATGGTACGAGCAGGACA
>JBJIOB010000030.1:0-4094 GCA_045377215.1 Erythrobacter sp. | reverse complement strand
ACGGCGGCGGTCGGTTTCCGCCAGTGCCCGCTCCATGCTGCCCGTGATGCGGTCGGCATAAAGGATCACGCGCCCATCCACGTTACGCGCCGCGCGGCCGATGGTCTGGATCAGCGAAGTCTCTGAGCGCAGGAAGCCTTCCTTGTCCGCATCCAGAATGCACACCAGCCCGCATTCGGGAATGTCGAGGCCCTCGCGCAGCAGGTTGATCCCCACCAGCACATCATAGACGCCAAGCCGAAGATCGCGGATCAACTCAATGCGTTCCAATGTTTCGACATCCGAATGCATATACCGCACCCGCACGCCGGCCTCGTGCATGAATTCGGTGAGGTCTTCGGCCATCCGCTTGGTCAGCGTGGTCACCAGCGTGCGGTAGCCCAGTTTGGCGGTGGCTTTGCATTCGACGATGCAGTCCTGCACCTGATCTTCGACCGGGCGGATGGTGACAGGCGGATCAATCAGACCCGTCGGACGGATCACCTGTTCGGCAAAGACCCCGCCGGTCTGCTCCATTTCCCAGCTTCCCGGCGTGGCGCTGACGGCGAAGGTCTGCGGGCGCATTGCGTCCCACTCGTTGAAGCGCAGCGGGCGGTTGTCGATGCAGCTCGGCAGGCGAAAGCCATATTCGGCGAGCGTCAGCTTGCGGCGGTGGTCGCCCTTGGCCATCGCGCCGATCTGCGGCACGGTCTGGTGGCTTTCATCGACGAACAGCAGCGCGTTTTCGGGCAGGTATTCGAACAGGGTCGGCGGCGGTTCGCCGGGGAGCCGCCCGGTGAGAAAGCGCGAGTAATTCTCGATCCCGGCACAGCTGCCGGTCGCCGCGATCATTTCGAGGTCGAAATGCGTGCGCTGTTCCAGCCTTTGCCGCTCCAGGAGCTTGCCTTCGGCTTCCAACTCCTTGAGCCGCTCTTCCAGCTCGAACTTGATCGCTTCTGTGGCCTGTTTCATCGTCGGCCCCGGCGTCACATAGTGCGAATTGGCATAGACCCGCACCTTGTCGAGCCGCGCGCCTTTGGTGCCGGTGAGCGGATCGAATTCGGCGATTTCCTCGATCTCGTCGCCAAAGAAACTCACCCGCCAGGCCATGTCTTCATAGTGCGAGGGGAAGATTTCGAGATTATCGCCGCGCACCCGGAAATTGCCGCGGGTGAAGGCGGCATCATTGCGCTTGTATTGCAGCGCCACCAGCTTGCGGATGATTTCGCGCTGGTCTTGGCTTTCGCCCACCTTGAGATCGAAGATCATCGCCGAATAGGTTTCGACCGAGCCGATGCCGTAAAGGCACGAAACGGACGCAACGATGATCACATCATCGCGTTCCAGCAGCGCGCGGGTGGCCGAATGGCGCATCCGGTCAATCGCTTCGTTTACGCTGGATTCCTTTTCGATATAGGTGTCGGAACGCGGCACATAGGCTTCGGGCTGGTAATAATCGTAATAGCTGACGAAATATTCCACCGCGTTTTCGGGAAAGAAGCTCTTGAATTCGCCGTATAATTGCGCAGCGAGGATCTTGTTGGGCGCAAGGATCAGCGCCGGGCGCTGCAGGGTTTCGATCACCTTGGCCATGGTGAAGGTCTTGCCGCTGCCCGTCACACCGAGCAGCACCTGCGTTTTCTCGCCCGCGAGCGCACTCTGGCACAATTCGGCAATCGCAGTCGGCTGGTCGCCCGCCGGTTCATAGTCGGAGACGATTTTGAACGGACGCCCGCCCATCGACTTTTCCGGACGCGCGGGCCGGTGCGGCACGAAATCCGCGCCGGTTTCGGGCTCTGCAAGCCCTCTTCTGATTACGAGTTCACCCATGGCTGCCATATGCGCGCCGGGCCAGCGCTTGTGAAGTGGGGCGTGGGCGCGTAGGCTTGGGATTTGTTACTCTCGGTACAGGGGAAACGTGATGCGGCATGGGGCATTTCTTGCAGGCGCGGCGAGCCTGCTGCTGCTGGCGGCCTGTTCGCCCGGCGGCGACGTGGATGCCAACGCCGATGGCAGCGTTTCGGCAGGCGAGGCGGCCAGCGCCGCAGCCGATATGCCCAAGCCCGAGGCCGGGCTCTACCGCGCCACCATCACGATGAAGGGCATTGATGTGCCCGGCATGGGTGCCGCGATGGAAGGCCATGGCGGCGGCATGACCACAACCAACGAGTATTGCCTTACGCAAGAGGATGTTGCGCAAGGTTTTGAAGACATGATGAAACGCGGGCAGGATAAATCATGCCGCTATGAAAAATTCACTGTTGCAGGCGGCAACCTTGATGCCGTGATGCTGTGCCAGACCCAGCAGGGCGAAGCGCGCATGGAGATGAAGGGCACCGCCACGCCGACAACATCGCAGTTCGATGCCAGGATGAAGATGGATCTGGATGGCATGGGCAATGGCACGATGCGGTTTTCCGCCAAGCACGAAAGGATCGGCGATTGTCCGTGACGGGCTGCCTTATGCTTAAGCTGCGATTCAGCGTGAGCGGCAGATAGGGCCTGCCATGACCCGTCCCGAACCGCTTGATCCGATCCCGCGCTGGCAGGCAGGCCGCGCCCGCGCGCGGGCCGGTGCGCAGGCGGCGCGCGAGGCCTTTGCCGCAACCGATCTGGCGCGGCGCATTGCTCTGGCGCGCGAAGTGCGGCCCGAAGAAGAGTTGGGCCGCCCGCAATTCACCCGCCTGATTGGCGAGCTTGATGTGCTGGCCGAACCGGCGCGCCGGCTGGTGCGGCGCACGTCGCAAGTCCCGCCTGCCCAAAGCCCGCAGCTGGTGATGATCCTGCCCGGATTTGCCACGCATCCCATCCGCATGCGCTATCTGGCGCGCCAGCTCGAAGCAGCCGGCCACCGCACCAAGCGCTGGGGGCTGGGGTTCAACTGGGGGCCTGATCCCGAACGCTTCGATTTCCTTGAGCAGCGCCTTGTCGAAATGAGCGAGCGTTATGGGCGCGAAGTGGTGCTGCTGGGCTGGAGCCTTGGCGGGCTCTATGCGCGCGAGTTGGCCAAGCGCCAGCCCGACAAGGTGTGCAAGGTCATCACCATGGGATCGCCGTTTTCCGGTTCCCCGCGCGCCAATAATGTGTGGCGGGTCTATCAGTTCATCACCGGCCATTCGGTCGATAGCCCGCCGATCGAAGCCGATCTTCCGGCCAAGCCGCCGGTTGAAACCGTGGCATTGTGGAGCCCCAATGATGGAGTGATCGCTCCTGCCTGTGCGGCAGGCGTTCCGGGTGAGCGTGACCGCGCGATCAAGGTCGCTTGCACGCATATCGGCTATACCTATTCGCCCGAGGTGGTGACCGCCTTGCTCAAGGAGCTTGACGGCCGGAACTGATCTGCGCTGGCCACCGTCAAGGGCCTCCTTGCAAAAAACCGCAAGCGAGCGCTTTTCTTTTGGTAAACCCCGGTTAGATTGCAAGGCCTGCACAGCGGGTTCAAGCGGGGGGCAATGCACGGATCGCCGGATACCTTTGATGAAATGTTCGATGCAGGCGGCCAGACACGGACCGCTTATCACGAATATTGCCGCTGGTTCGGCGAACAGGAACCCGGCTGGCTGAAACGCAAGGCCCGCGAGGCCGATGATACCTTCCGCCGCACCGGGATCACGTTCAATGTCTATGGCGAGGAAGAGGCCGAAGAACGCCTGATCCCCTTCGACATGGTGCCGCGCATCATCACGGCGGGCGAATGGCGGCGGTTGTCGCGCGGGATCGAACAGCGGGTGCGCGCGCTCAATTCCTTTCTCTATGATCTCTATCACCGGCAGGAAATCATCCGCGCCGGCCGCGTGCCCGAACGCCTGCTGCACAATAACGAGGCGTGGCTGGCGAATATGGTGGGCTTTACCCCGCCGGGCGGCATCTACACGCATATTGTCGGGATTGATCTGGTGCGCACCGGGCCGGATGAATTCTTTGTCCTCGAAGATAACGCGCGCACGCCTTCGGGCGTTTCGTACATGCTGGAAAACCGCGAGACGATGATGGGGATGTTCCCCGATCTGTTCAGCCGCATCGCGGTGGAGCAGGTGTCGAACTATCCGCGCCGCCTCGCCCGCAGCCTTGCCGCCTGCGCGCCCCCGCCTTTACCGGCAACCGCAGCCGAGCGA
>JBJIOB010000029.1:0-3970 GCA_045377215.1 Erythrobacter sp. | reverse complement strand
ACCGGTTTGGGCTCACCCTTGCCTTCCACCCGGCTGACCGCGAGGCTTATCTGGCGATGATCCGCAGCCATCTTGCCGCGCCCGGCCTTGCCTTTGACGAGGAGGAGGCAATGGCTTTCGCCATCCAACGCGGCAACCGATCAGGCCGCACCGCGCTGCAATTCGCCACGGAAATCGCCGGGCGCGCAGGGATCGCGCTCTAATTCACCTTTTGCGGCGCGTTCTGGCGCAGGTAATCGGCTTCGCGTTCGCGGGTCGGATCGCGCAGCTCGCGCGCGGGCGGCAGGCGCTCGCTCTTGACCCGCGCAATGCCCGCGCCCGCAGCCGCGCCCGCAGCCGCCACCCGCCAGATGATCCCCGCCGTATCATCGGAAATCAGCAGCGCCCCGTCACCCGCCCATTCGGCCCAGGTCGGCCGCCCGCGCGTCTTGCCATCTTCGCGCAGGAACCCGCTCAGCACCGGCACCGGCTTGCCAGTCGGATTGCCGCGCGCATCAAACGCCACATAGACGACATCATAGCCCGAAGGCGGCTTGCGGTTCCACGAACCATGCCGCGCGATAAAGGCCCCGCTGGCGAAGGCATCACCCATCAGATGCCCCTCAGCCGTGAACACCATGCCCAGCGCCGCCACATGCGGCCCCAGCGCATATTCGGGATTGCGGGTATATTCGGTGAGGAAAGCGGGCATGGGATGCTTCACCCGGCGATCAAAATTGTCCTTGTAGTAAACCCAGGGCCAGCCGTAATGCGCGCCCACGGGCACATTCGTCAGGTAATCGGGCACCAGATCCGATCCCAGCATGTCGCGTTCGTTCACCGTGGTCCACAGCTCCCCGCTCCATGGGCTAAAATCAAGGCCATTGGGATTGCGCAGCCCCAGCGCGAAAGGCCGCTGGCGACCTGCTGCCAGATCATATTCCCAGATCATGGCGCGGCCTTCTTCGACCTCCATGCCTTTCTCGCCGATATTGCTGACCGAACCGACCGCGACATAGAGCAGGCCGTCGGTGGGATGCAGTTTGAGGTTGCGCATCCAGTGGCCGCCGCCGGGGGCGAGATCCATCAGCTTGCGCGGAGTGCTTGTCACTCTGTCGGTGCCCAGCGTGTAATCAAACGCCAGCACCGCATTATGATTTGCCACGTACAGCGTGCCATCGCGCCAGGCGAGGCCGGAGGGCGAATCAAGCCCCTCTTCGAGCAGCACGGTGCGCTTGT
The DNA here is from genome assembly GCA_045377215.1 of Erythrobacter sp. GTDB lineage: Bacteria > Pseudomonadota > Alphaproteobacteria > Sphingomonadales > Sphingomonadaceae > Erythrobacter. The sequence goes on along the minus strand of JBJIOB010000029.1, from coordinate 2,752 downwards.
CCGCTGTGCCGTCCCCGTCACTGTCGCGCAGCAGCACGATCTGGTTGGGCGATGATCCGGCTGATCCGGCCTTGGCAAACAGATAACCCGCCACCCAGGCTTCGATCCTGTCCATGATCCCGCTGGGCGCTGCGGCAGGCTTGGGCGCGCGGGTCAGGCTGACGAGCACGTCGCCATTCGGCAGGGTGTACAGCGTGCGTGGATGTTCCAGCCCTTCGGCAAAACGCTGTACCGCAAGGCCCTTGGCCGCTTGCGGGGCCTCACCCTCGGCCCAGCCCACCGGCTCGGCCACCTGCACCGTCGGAAAGCTTTGCTCCTGCGGCTTGGCCAGCGTCGGCTCGGTGCCGGCCACATCCTCGACGGCGAGCTCGGCAGTCTGCCCGCGGGTGAGGAAAAACAGCGCTGCTCCGGCCACCAGAACCAGAATGCCAAGCGCGATTGCGATCTTGCGAAGAATGCCCATCTGGCCGCAGATAAAGCCCGCGCCCCCTTGCGGCAATGGGCGAACTGGTCAAAGAGCCTCGCCATGTATGATTTCACGCCTGCGCCCGGTGCCGATCCGGCGCAAATCCACCGCGATCTGTGCGCCGCTGCCGATGCGCTGACAGCGGGTGAGCCGGATGGCGTGGCGAATATGGCCAATGTCGCCGCTCTCATGTGGGAATTCCTGCCCGATCTCAACTGGGCGGGGTTTTACCGCGTCGCCCCTGCCAAGACAGGCGGGGCGAGCGAATTGGTGCTGGGGCCGTTTGTGGGCCGCCCGGCCTGCATCCGCATTCCTTTCGGCACCGGCGTGTGCGGGACCGCGGCGGAAAGTCGCGCCACGCAACTTGTCGATGATGTCCACGCCTTTCCCGGCCACATCGCCTGCGATGCCGCCAGCCGCAGCGAGCTGGTGGTGCCGGTGCTGCGCGACGGGCAAGTGGTGGCGGTGATCGACCTCGACAGCCCCTCGCCCGCCCGCTTTACCTGGGTGGATGCGCGTGGGATCGAAGCCCTCGCCGCGCTGCTGGCGCACCGCATCTAACCTTTCGTGCGATATTCGACCCGAAACGGCACAGCGCGTGAAGCCCGGCTTGGGCCATGGCCGCGCATGGTGGTAAACCGCTTGCTAACCATCTGGCTGTGCAGGAATGCGGGAGCGAGTCGCGCTTTCGCCCGCATGGCCCCAGCAGGGGGATAGCTGCCCGTGAGCACACGTCTTGAACTTCGCAATCTGGCCCGGCTTGGCGCTGGCCTCGGGCTTGGCTCGGCTGCCCTGCTGATGGCAGGCACCGCTGCGGCGCAAACCATGCCGCCGCTGAGCCCGGCCGAGGTGAACACGCTGCCCCCTGAATATCGCACCGCGCCGGTCATGTCCGACCGGACCGAGCGGACAATCGGCGCAGACGGCGTCGAAACGATCACCCGCACCCGCTACATCGCCGCGCCGCAGACGGCAGGGATGCCCGCGCACAACACCGCGCCCGCGATGCAGCACGCACCGATGCACCAGGCGCCGATGGGTTACGGGATGCAGCAGGTGGTGTTTGATCGCGCCCAGTGGATCGACGAATGCCGCCGCCGCACCACCGGGCGCAGCCGCAATGATACCGGCACGATCATCGGCGCGCTGCTCGGTGCGATTGGTGGCGGCGTTGCGGGCAACCTGATTGCCGGCGCGGGCGACAAGCTGCTTGGCACCGCTGTGGGCGCAGTTGGCGGCGGGCTTGGCGGCGGGTTGATCGGCAGCCTGTTCAACGGGCGCAAGCGCAACCGCTATGATTGCGAAGCAGCGCTCGATGAATACATGTCGCAAGGCACGCCGGTGCAGCGTTTTGCCAGCCGCGAGATCCCGATGGCTTACGCCCCGCCTGCCTATGCCTATCCGGTGATGATGCAGCCAACCTATGCCTATGGCTACGCCCCGCCGCAGCAGGTGCTGGTGCAGACCCAGACCCAGCAGCAACAGCAGGTGGTGGTGCGTGAGACCGTGCGCGAGGAAATCGTGCCCGGTGCCGCACGGGTGATCCCGGCCCCGCGCCCGACCAAGCTGATCAAGGTGCGTTAAGCCCGGCTCAGGCCACAAGAATCACCAAGGCGCAGGCAGCGGGAACACCGCCGCCTGCGCCTTCGGTTTTCCGGGTATGTCGCGCCGCTCTAGAACTCGCCGCCCGTCAACCGCTGGCACAAGAGATCAAGCTGATCGAGCGTGGTGTAGCGGATCGAAATCACGCCCTTGCGCGGATCGCCTTCGGGCTTGATCCGCACGTTAAGCCCTAGAAATTCCTCAAGATGATGCTGCACGGCCAGAATGTCGGCATTGCCTTCGGGCAGGGCTTGGGCAGGCCCGCGCTGGCTCTTTCCAGCCCCCGCCTCACCATCACCCAGCTTGCGCACCAGGCTTTCGATATCGCGCACCGAAAAGCTTTCGCGGATCGCAATATCGGCGAGCTCGGCAGCGTCCTCGCGGCCCACCAGCGCGCGGGCATGGCCCATGCTGAGCGTGCCGCGCTCCACCAGATCGAGCACCGCATCGGGCAAGGCAAGCAGCCGCTGGAGATTGGCGACATGGCTGCGGGATTTATCGACCAGCCGGGCGATATCCGCCTGCGTCATCCCTTCATCATCGGCCAGCCGCTGATAGGCGCGTGCTTCCTCGATCGGGTTCAAATCTTCGCGCTGGAGATTTTCGATCAGCGCCAGCGCCATCACGTCGCGATCATCCAGCTCGCGCACAGCAATACGATGCTGAACCAGTAAAGGCTACAAT
>JBJIOB010000028.1:0-2675 GCA_045377215.1 Erythrobacter sp. | reverse complement strand
CGGCGGGGGCAGCAACCGGATGTGCGGCCGCGCCATCCCACCAATAGGCGGGCGGGCTGCGCCAATCGACCGGCGCAGGCGGCGGCGGGCTGAGCCGTTCGAGCGCAGCAGCAATCCGTTCCCACGCCGCCTCGGACATCAGCCCGCCAGCTTTTCTGCCGTCAGCGCATAAAGCAGGTCTGCCCCGGCCACTGCACCCGCTTTCAGCCCGAGCGCTTCGGGCACGATGCGATCAAGGAAGAACCGCACGGTCACCGGCTTGGTTTCCGCCAGTTCGGGCGCTGCGCCCGCGGCGACAGCGGCGGCCTGTTTCATTAGCTGCCAGCCCGCCACGCACACCGCCGCCATGGTGCAGAACGGCACGCTGCCGGCAAGCCGATCATCAAGGCTGGCCTCATCCTGCATCCAGCGCGCAATCCCGGCGCATTCCTGCGCCAGCTTTGCCAGCAAAGCCTCACCCGCAGTTTCGCGGGCGATGGTTTCAAACAGGGCGATCATCGCCGCGCCGCCATCAAGGCCGAGCTTGCGGGTGACAAGGTCTGCGGCCTGAATCCCGTTGGTGCCTTCATAGATCGGGGCAATCCGCGAATCGCGCCAGTGCTGCGCCGCGCCGGTTTCCTCGACAAAGCCCATGCCGCCGTGAATCTGGATGCCGAGGCTGGCCACCTCGACGCCGATATCCGTGCCCCACGCCTTGATCAGCGGCACCACGATTTCAGCGCGGTTGCGGGCTGCTTCATCCCCCAGATTGCCGCGATCCACCTGGCCTGCGCAGTAATAGAGCAGCGCGCGGCAGCCTTCGGTCAGCGCTTTCATCCGCAGGATCATGCGCCGCACATCGGGGTGTTCGATAATCGCCACCGGGGTCTTGTCGGGCGAACCCGCGCGCGCCGATTGCACCCGGTCGCGGGCATAGGCCAAGGCCTGCTGGGTGGCGCGCTCGGCAATCTGGTTGCCCTGATTGCCGACATTGATGCGCGCATTGTTCATCATGGTGAACATCGCGGCAAGGCCCTTGTTCGGCTGGCCGACCAGTTCGCCGATGCATTCGCCATTGTCGCCATAGCTCATCACGCAGGTGGGCGAGGCATTGATGCCCAGCTTGTGTTCAAGGCTGACGCAGCGCAGATCATTATGCGCGCCCAGCGTGCCATCATCATTCACATGATATTTGGGCACCACGAACAGGCTGATCCCGCGGCTGCCTTCGGGCGCGCCGGGCAGGCGGGCCAGCACCAGATGGATGATGTTGCTGGCCAGATCATGTTCGCCCCAGGTGATGTAGATCTTCTGGCCGGTGATCCGGTACTTGCCCGCATGTGCGCCTGCGGTGATCGGTTCAGCCGTGCTGCGCAGCGCGCCGACATCGCTGCCCGCCGCAGGCTCGGTCAGGTTCATCGTACCCGACCATTCGCCGCTCACCAGCCGGGGCAGATATTTCGCCTGCTGGTCTTTCGATCCGTGATGCTCCAGCGCCTCGATCGCGCCCACGCTCAGCATTGGGAGCAGGGTGAAGGCCATATTGGCCGCGCCGAGATTTTCCAGCACATTGCAGGCAAGGGTAAAGGGCAGGCCCTGCCCACCATGCGCGATGGGCGAAGCAATCGCGTTCCAGCCCTGTTCGACATAGGCGCGGTAAGCGCTCTCGAATCCTTCGGGCAGGCGCACCACGCCATTTTCGAGCCGCGCGCCTTCGGTATCGCCAATGCGATTGAGCGGCGCGAATTCCCCGGCAGCAAATTGCCCGACGCCTGCGACAATCGCTTCGACCAGATCGGGTTCGGCATGGGCGAAAGTTTCGGTCTCGGCCAGCTCGGCGATCCCGGCATTGACGCGGATGGCAAGCAATTGGTCGGCGGTGGGCGGGGTATAGGCGTTCACAGGCGTTCTCGTCCTTGGCACGGCAGGGGAAATGCGGCGCGGCTCTTGGCAGCGGGCGGCTTTGAATATAGCGCCTTGGCATGAGCGGCAAGGACGTTACGGAAGTGGTGCTGGCAGACGCCGAAGGGATCGCTGAGGCCGCGCGCATCCTCGAATCGGGCGGGCTTGTCGCGGTGCCGACCGAGACTGTCTATGGGCTTGCCGCGCGGGCGGATTCGCCCGCGGCAGTGGCGCGGATTTACGCCGCCAAGGGCCGCCCCAGCTTCAATCCGCTGATCGTGCATGTGCGGGATGCGGCGCAGGCTGAACGCTATGCGGTGCTTGCGGATGAAGCACGCGCGCTGATGGCCTCGCATTGGCCCGGCCCGCTGACACTGGTGCTGCCGCGCCGCGCCGATGCCCCGCTGGCTGATGCGGTGACGGCGGGGCTGCCGACAGTGGCCCTGCGCGCGCCTGCCCATCCGGTGATGCGCGAATTGCTGGCAGCGCTCGACTTTCCGCTGGCTGCGCCCTCTGCCAACCGGAGCGGTTTTATCAGCCCCACCACCGCCGAGCATGTGCTGGCCTCGCTCGATGGGCGGATCGCCATGGTGCTTGATGGCGGGGCCTGCGCGGCGGGGGTGGAGTCGACCATTGTGGCGGTGCGCGCGGATGGCCGGATCGAACAACTGCGCCCCGGCCCCATTGCGCTGGGGGAGCGCGGCGGGACGGGCGCTGTCGAGGCTCCGGGCCAGCTTGCCAGCCACTATGCGCCGGGCAAGCCGGTGCGGCTCAATGCGCTGGCCGCCGAGGCG
>JBJIOB010000027.1:0-250925 GCA_045377215.1 Erythrobacter sp. | reverse complement strand
GAAATGGGTGGGAAGGGGAATGGCGGCTATCTGGTCGGCCATGAAGAATGCGATGTGCGTTTCGGGTCGGGATAGATTGAACTGTTGGCCTGTCATTGAGCTTCAGACCGAGGCCATATCCGGCGAAGCCGCAGGAAGCCAGATCGTGAGCAGGGCGCGCAACACGGTGCTATGGCATACGGCATCTAATCTAATAAAATAATGATTTCGCCGCCCGCATAGTCAAAGACGGTTCGACGACCACTAAAGAAAGCGTATCCGATAAACGCATCTACGCCTTGTTTGGTAGGCGGTACTCTGCGTGCACTCGCTATAGCCTCGACTTCACCAACCCTGAAATCGACTCCACTGGTAGCAATTGATTGATATGATTGGCCGCTGCCATCGATACTAGTTTTGGTCGTTGTTGGGGCATCCTTTGGGATGAAGGCGCTCCACGAACTCTCGGAGATCACCAATCCCTCATTGTTGCCTAAGTCTACTCCAAATGAGGCTTCCTTGCCACGTATCAGACCGCGAATACGGCCATCAGACACCGGTATCCGTGCAACATTTGGACTCGGAAACTTGATTGAACCTGATTGCGAGAAGATAATCCGCTTCGATGGCGGGTCGATGTATATTGCGGCAACCTTGATTACATCTAATCCAATGACAACGCTGATTTCCTTGTTAAGTGCTTTAGAAATACCACTCAGATCGACGCTGTTGAAGGCGCCATTTAAGCTGAATTGACCGGGGACTTCCAGAGTCACTTTATGAACAATCAGGCTTTCGATCACAGCTAGCCTAGTTTGAGCCCGCGAGTTAGCCGCCGTAAGATCTAGATCAAGATCACGGGCGAGCTTGGTGTCGATGATCGAGTTGCTCGTTGCCGAGTCCAGCAAAGCCCATACTTTTCGATCATTTACGGAGACTTCAAAGACAATCACACCTTTTGAATCATCAAAGACTGATGATGCGATTTTACCAACTTCCTGCTTGAAGGTCAGCGTCCTGTTGGTTTGCTCGGCAGCGAGGTGACCTGCGGGTTTCGCGAAAGCGAGGCTTGGCAGCATAATCGCCTGCGCAGCAATAGCTGAGCAGACGAGAAGCCAAAGAAGAAAGCGCAACGAGCGTATCATTTGGAAAACATGCAACGGATGAGACGGTTGCACAACGTCCGCAGCGGGGTCGATAGCTGAACGGCAGCTTTTGTCCCAGTGACTGCGAAAGCAGCCCTTCCGCTCAATCCTTCACATATTTCTGAAACGACTTCCTCAGCTTCATCAGCTTGGGCGGGATCACTGCGAGGCAATAGGGATTGCGCTGGCCTTCGCCGTCCCAGTATTCCTGATGGTAATCCTCCGCCGGATACCATTCCGCCGTCTGCACACCGCCGGAAAGCCCCTCGATGGTGGTCACCGCCGCCTTGCCATGTTCGGCATTCCAGCGCGCAATCGCGGCCTCGGCTTCGGCGCCCTGTTCGTCCGAGAGGGGGAAGATCGCGCTGCGATACTGCGTGCCGATGTCATTGCCCTGCCGGTTCAATTGCGTCGGATCATGCGTGCCCAGAAACACATCGAAGATTTCGGCGAGACTGATGGCGTGGGGATCGAAAGTCACGCGGATCGCTTCGGCATGGCCCGTGCTGCCGGTGCACACTTCCTTGTAGGTCGGATTGGCCTTCGCGCCGCCGATATAGCCGCTTTCCACCGCGCTCACCCCCACCACATCGCGGAACACCGCCTCGGTGCACCAGAAGCATCCCCCGGCAATGATCGCCTGCTGCAAACCACTCATCGAAAATCTCCGTTGTTTTATGCGTGTCCCAGATAGGCTAGAGCGCCAGGATTGCTACGCCCCGAACCGTAGTTTTGTTGCATTTCGCTTGAGGAGAGACCTTCGATGAAAAAGTTCCTGATCGCCGCCGCGGGCGCGGCCAGCGTGGCTGCACTCGCAGCGCCGGCCATCGCCCAGCACGCTGGCCACAGCAGCGGCGCCGTGGATGAAGCGCATATCCGCGATACCGCCATGTTCAACAAGAAGCATGGCGAGGCGCTTGCAGGGGCGATCAATCACCCCACGCGCAAGGATGATCGCGCGCGTGATCAGTTCCGCCATCCGGCAGAAACGCTCGCTTTCTTCCATGTCGGCCCGCACATGAAGGTGGGGGAATATGCCCCCGGCGGCGGGTGGTATTCGCGCCTGCTCGGCCATTATCTGGGCGGCGAGGGCAAGCTGGTTGGCCTTTATCCCAACCCGATCACTGCCACCACCGATCCTGCCCGCCAGCAGCGCCTGCGTGACAGCGCGGCGGGTTTTCCGGCAGAGGTGGCGGGCTATACCGGGCTTCCTGCCGAGAAATTCGCCGGCATGACGCTGGAGACGATCCCCGCCGATCAGAAGGGCACCTTCGATCGTATCCTCGTGATCCGCATGCTCCACAACATGCTGCGTTCGGGCACGGCCGATACCGAAATCCGCGCCATGCGCGAGCTTTTGAAGGATGATGGCCTCATCGGCATCGTGCAGCACCGCGCCAAACCCGATGCCCCGTGGAGCTATGCCAACGGCACCAAGGGCTATCTGCGCGAGGCTGACATCATCGACTTCATGCGGATCAACGGCTTTGAACTCGTCGCCAAGAGCGAAGTGAACGCCAATCCCAAGGATACCGCCGATCACAAGGAAGGCGTGTGGGAAATGCCGCCGATCTCGGCCACCAAGCGTGAGGATTTGAAACCGCTTGGCGAAAGCGACCGGATGACGCTGCTCTTCAAGAAAGCGAAATAAGCGGCGCCTTTGATGGCCGCGATTTCCGAGCCGCCGGGTGTTCCACCCGGCTCGAAATCGCTTTATGGGGCGGCGGCATGAGCATGATCACTGTCGCCGCCCTGCAATTGCCGCTCGGCTCTGCCGATGAGGCGGAGAACATCGCTGCGGTTGCCGCGCTCGTGGAACAGGCCGCAGCGCAAGGCGCGCGGCTGATCCTGCCGCCCGAATTGTTCAGCGGGCCCTATTTCTGCCGCGAAGAGGACGAGGCGCTGTTTGCGCTCGCCCGGCCCACGGCTGAGCACCCCAGCGTGATCGCGATGCAGGCGCTGGCTGCAAGGCTCAAGGTGACGATCCCGACGAGTTTCTTCGAACGCGACGGGCACCACTATTACAACACGCTCGCCATGATCGGGCCGGACGGCGCGGTGCAGGGCACCTATCGCAAGAGCCATATTCCCGATGGGCCGGGCTATGAGGAAAAATACTATTTCCGCCCCGGCAACAGCGGCTTCAGGGTGTGGGATGTGCCGGGTGATGCGGGCCAGGCGGTGCGCGTCGGCGTCGGCATCTGCTGGGATCAATGGTATCCCGAATGCGCGCGGGTGATGGCTTTGCACGGCGCTGATCTGCTGATGTATCCGACCGCGATCGGCTCCGAACCCTATGACGCCGATCTCGACACCAGCCGGATGTGGCGGCGCGCGATGATCGGCCATGCGGTCTCGAACTGCATGCCGGTGGTCGCCGCCAACCGCATTGGCACCGAAGGCGGACAGCGTTTCTACGGCCATTCCTTCATTGCCGATGAATGGGGCGATCTGGTCGCTGAATATGGCTATGGCGAGAACGGCGTGCTGGTGGCGACGCTTGATCTCGCCCGCGCGGCCACGCACCGGGCAGGCATGGGGTTCTTCCGCGATCGCCGCCCGCAGCTTTATGGCCGCATCGCCGAAGACGTCTGACGCGTTGTCCGGCACCTATCTGATCGCGCTCGGCAGCAACCGGCCGCACCATCATTACGGGCGGCCCGAAGGGGTGGTGCGCGCGGCGATGGAGGAAATTGCCGCGCTCGGCATGGTGGCGGCGCGCTCGAATGTGGCGCAGACCCCGCCGCTCGGGCCCGCACGGCGCCGCTTTGCCAATGCCGCGCTGGTGCTTGAAAGCGAACTGGCACCCCCTTCGCTGCTGGCTGCACTAAAGCGGATGGAACGTGAATTCGGGCGGCGCGGCGCGCAGCGCTGGGGCGACCGGGTGCTCGATTGCGACATCATCCTGTGGAGCGGCGGGATATGGCGTTCAGCCGGCCTTGCGATCCCGCACCGCGAATTGCGCAACCGCGCCTTCGTGCTCGGCCCGGCGGCGGCCATTGCACCCGACTGGCGCGACCCGGCAAGCGGGTTCAGCCTTGCGCACTGCAATGCACGCTTGACCCGCGCCCGCCCCCTGCCTAGGTGAGCGCGCTTGCTGCCCCTCGCAGGGCAAGCAGCCGCACTATCGCGGCAAGGCATGTGGGCCCGTAGCTCAGTAGGTAGAGCAGCTGACTTTTAATCAGCGGGTCACAGGTTCGAATCCTGTCGGGCTCACCATATTTTCTGTCCTACCGCTGCGCTGCTTGAGGACGTGTTTTCTGTCCTACCGCTTCGCTGCTTGAGGACATGTTTTCCGTCCTACCGCTTCGCTGCTTGAGCGCGTTGTTGCTTCAGCGCGGCACGGTGACTTTCCGGCAGGTCATGGGCACCATGCGGCCCACCGTCCAGGTTGCCTCGCCGCCCTTGTCCCAGAATTCGTGGCGCGGGGTCATGTAGCGGGCGCCCGAGGCCGCCTTGACGGCGGGCAGGATCAGCGGTTCGTTCTGGTTCATCTGCACCTGAATGCGATCCCCGCTCAAGGAATCAACCTTGAGCCGCACGCCATCGCCGCAATCATAATAAGCGCTCACGCCCGGCCCGCCGACTTCGTTTGTCATGCAGCCGGACAGCACCAGCGCTGCTGCGCTTGCCAGCATTGCTCCTGATTTTGCCATGATTTTCTCCCCTTCCATGCACCAAGACTATGCCTGTCTTCGCCTAAGTCAACCGCGCGCGTCCAGCCTGCCGACCAGCCGCACCGCCAGCGTGATAAGCACCGGCACCAGAACGAGGCTCAGCGTCACCTTGGCGATGACCTGCCCGATCAACAGCCCGGTGATGTCGAACTCGCCATAGAAAGCCAGTGTCACGAAAATCACCGAATCAATCGCCTGTGACAGCGCCGAGGCAATCGCGCCGCGCACCATCAGCCCGAGAGTGCTTGCCTCGCCAGTGCCGCGCAGCCGATCAAACAGCCACACATTCAGCAGCAGCGAGACAAGGTAGGCGACCGGGCCAGAGGCCACCACGCGCCAGAACTGGCCATGTACCAGCTCAAACGCCTCGATCGCGCCGGGCCTGCCCGCTACCATCTCGGGCGAGACCGGCAGTGCCAGCACCAGGGTCATCAAGCCGATCGAAAAGGCCAGCGGCAGAAACCCCCACCACACGATCCGCTGGGCCAGCTGTTTGCCGTAAAGCTGGGCAATCGTGCTTGAAATCACCACCAGCAGCAGGAAAGCGAAAATCCCCGCCTCCACCGCCAGCGATGTTGGCCATAATTGCACCTGCTTGAATGCAAGGAACCCGGCCAGCACGGCCATTCCGCCATAGACCAGCGCTGCCACAAACAGGCCAAGCGGGATGGGCGCGGTGCGCTGCGGCGAAGCTAGCGCGGTGGATTGCGTGGGTTCCATGGGCCATGGCCTAATCACGGTGGGGGCAAAAGAAAAGCCGTGCGCGCAGGCCTGTCACCCGCCGCACGCACATGACATGCGTTGCGGCCCCTTTGACAGTTGCGTTACGGCGGACAAACTGCCAACCCTTGCGCCCTTGCAAGGTGCGCGGGAACACGCGGCCATGCCTTCGCCATGGGGTCGTATCAGCAGGGGCATCGCGCGCCGTGAATTCAAGTGCTCTTTCCAGCCTGTCGAGCGTGGCGGGTATCCTTGCGATCCTTGCCATTGCCTTTGCGCTGTCCTCGGCCCGGCGCAAGATCAGCTTGCGCGTGGTCGGTTCGGCCTTTGCGCTGCAGGCCTTCACCGCGCTGATCGTGCTGCGCACCGATGCCGGGGTGGCGGTGATCGGGGGATTATCAAACGGGGTGATTGCGCTGCTTGATTTCTCCAAGGTGGGGATCGCGGCGGTGTTTGGCCCGATGGATGGCAACCCCTTTGCCAATACTTTCGTGATCGCCGCACTGCCGGTGATCGTGTTCTTTGCCGCGATTGTCTCGATCCTCTATCACCTCGGCGTGATGCAGCGGCTGGTGCGCTGGGTGGGCGGCGCGATTGGCTGGATCACCGGCATCAGCAAGGTCGAGGCGCTGGGCGCGGCGGCCAATATCTTTGTCGGCCAATCGGAAAGCCCGCTGGTGGTGCGGCCTTATCTGGCAGCGCTTTCTCCGGCGCGCCTGTTCACGCTGATGAGCGTCGGGATGGCGGGCGTGGCAGGCACGATTCTGGCGGCTTACGCCAGCTTCATCGGCGAAGAAGCCGTGCCGTTCCTGCTGGCCGCCGCCTTCATGTCGGCGCCCGGCGGCATCCTGATGGCCAAGATCATCATGCCCGATGATGCATCGCTTCAGGACGGGCAGGACAATTCCATCGGCGCGCTGGCCGTTGCCAAGGCGCGGCGCAGCAAGGCTGTCAACGCTGATACCACCCGCGTGGTGATGCTCGATGAAAATGGCGAGGAGGTGGAACTCCCCCAGGCCCGGATCAGTGCAGCCGGCCCGGCAGCGATTGTCGAAAGCGGCAAGCCCGATGAAGTGCTCGCCGCGGAAACCTTCGAAGAAGGGCACCGGCCCGCCAATATCATCGAAGCGGCTGCGCAAGGCACCCAGACCGGCGTCAAGCTGGCAGTTGCCGTGGGCGCGATGGTGATGGTGTTTGTTGCCCTGGTGGCGCTGGCCAACGGGATGCTGGCAGGGATAGGCGGCGGGGTGGCAAGCCTTGCCACTGCCATCGGAGCGCCTTTGAGCCCCGAAGCTGCCGCATGGCTGCAAAATGTCAGCTTCCAGCAACTGCTCGGCTATCTGTTTGCGCCGGTGATGTTCCTGATCGGCATTTCCGATTGGCAGCAGGCGCAGATTGCCGGCGGATTGTTCGGCACCAAGATCGTGCTCAACGAATTTGTTGCCTTCATTGATCTGGGCGCGATGCAGGCGGGCGAGCTGACGATGCGCAGCCGGGCCATTATCACCTTTGCGCTGTGCGGTTTTGCCAATTTCTCCTCGATCGCGATCCAGATGGCGGTAACCGGCGGCCTTGCTCCCAATCAGCGCCCGGTGATTGCGCGGCTGGGATTGAAGGCGCTGGCCGCTGGCAGTCTGGCCAATCTGATGAGCGCGGCGCTCGCCAGCCTGTTCATGCCGCTGTAAATCGGCGCGCGCGCAGTGCTTGGCAGGGACGCCCCGCCGGGTGTAAGGCCCGCGCCCATGATCAACACACACACCGATATTGCCAGCGTCTCGCTGGCGCAGCCGCTCGAAGACATTGCCGATGAACTGGGCCGCAGCTTTGCCGAATATGGCTTTGCCGTGGTGCGCGATCACGGCATTGCGCAAGACCTGATCAATCGTGCCGAAGCCGCCGCCAAGGCGTTTTTCGCCCTGCCCGAGGATGTAAAGCGAGCCTACAAGCTCGAAGGCGCAGGCGGCGCGCGCGGTTACACCCCGTTCGGCACTGAAAAAGCCAAGGACGCCGACGTTTTCGATCTCAAGGAATTCTGGCACGTCGGGCGCGATCTGCCCGCAGGCCACCCGCTTGCCCCCTTCATGGCACCCAATGTCTGGCCCGAGGAAATCGCGGATTTCCGCGAGGTGATGAGCGCGCTTTATGCCGCTTTCGAGGCAAGCGGGCTGCGCGTGCTCGAAGCGATTGCGCTCCACCTTGGCCGCCCGCGTGATTTCTTTGCGGCCAGCGTTGCCGATGGCAATTCGGTGATGCGCCTGCTGCACTATCCGCCGCTGGGGCCGGACGCACCCGAAGGCGCGATTCGCGCCGCGGCGCACGGCGATATCAACACCATCACCCTGCTGCTGGGGGCAGAGGAAGCCGGGCTCGAACTGCTCACCCGCGCGGGCGAATGGCGCGCCATTGACGTGCCCGAAGGCGCGCTGGTGATCAACGTCGGCGATATGCTGGAACGCCAGACCAATGGCCGCCTGCGTTCCACCACGCACCGTGTCGTCAACCCGCGCGGGGAAGCCGCCCGGCGGGCGCGCTATTCGATGCCGTTCTTCCTGCATTTCCGGCCCGATTTCCTGATCACCCCGCTGCCCGAATGTGTTTCGGCAGATGATCCGGCACCCCCGGCCGAACCGATCAGCGCGCATGATTTCCTGATGCAGCGCCTGCGCGAGATCAATCTCGCCTGATCCCAGAATCGCCGCAGGCCCGGCGGGGTTGGCACCCCGCCGCAAGCCTTCCAAAGCGGCGTAAATTGCCATTCCGCCGCGCCCCTCAAATAATCCCGCTTCGTTGCGCCGATGCAACAGTGCAGCGTGGAGCGCGCTGAAATCCTGACTTTTTGGATCGCGCCGGGCCCCGCGAAAGGCTCCGTTGTCATGCGCCCGTCAATCGTTTCATCAAAACGTCACAAAATTGTCGCTTTGCCGCAGCGCAATAAACATAGGGGCGGATGCAGCCGTAAGGGCCCATCCTTTTTTCGTCATCAGGGGCTTTCTCAATGAAACTCAGATATCTTCTCGCCGCGAGCGTTGTCAGCCTTGCAGCCACCACCATGGTTGCCGCACCTGTCGCTGCGCAGGAAACCACTTCGGCCGTTCGCGGCACTGTTACCGATGCTGATGGCAATCCGATCCCGGGCGCCAGCGTTATCGTGACTCACCGGCCGTCGGGCACCCGTTCGGAAATCACCACCGATGCAGGCGGCAATTTCAACGCGGTTGGTCTGCGTCTGGGCGGCCCGTTCGTGGTGTCGGTTTCGGCTGACGGTTACGAAGCGGTCGAAGAAGAAATCGGCTTCCTCGCCGCTGGCCAGGCGCAGCGCGTCGGCATTGCGCTGGCTCCTGCTGGCCAGACCATCGTGGTTTCGGGCGCGCGCCAGCGTTCGGCGATCAGCCTTGCTACCGGCGCTGCCACCGTGCTTTCGGCGCGCGACGTGTTCAGCATCGCCAACGTCAACCGCACCATCCAGAACCTGGCGCAGCGCGATCCGCTGGTGACGATCCAGCCGGGTGGTCAGGGCATCCAGATTGCCGGGCAGAACAACCGCTTCAACCGCTTCACGGTTGACGGTGTGGACTTCACCGACCCGTTCGGTCTCGAAGCTGGCGGCCTGGTGTCGACCCGCGGCCCGGTGCCGCTCGATGCGATCGGCGAATTCTCGGTCGAAGTCGCTCCGGTCGATATTCAGCAGGGCAACTTCCAGGGCGGCGCGATCAACGCCCAGCTCAAGTCGGGCGGCAATGAATTTACCTTCCTTGGCGCGGCGTTCTATCAGGACAACAGCCTGCGCGGCACCCGCGCGCGCGATTTCACCCGCACCGGCGCGTTCGAATCGCAGATCTACACCGCGCAGGTCACCGGCCCGATCATCAAGGACAAGCTGTTCTTCGCGGTCACTTACGAGCGTACCCGTGACAGCGTCCCCGCCGCGATCAGCCCGGCCCAGCTTGGCATCACCGATGCACAGATCGGCCAGATCAGCGACATCGCCAACAACGTCTATCGTTTCGACACCGGCGGCGTCGCGGACAGCGTGCCGGAAAAGGACGACAAGCTGATCACCAAGCTCGACTGGAACGTCGCGCCCGGTCCCCGTATTTCGGCGACCTATATCTGGAACGAAGGTTCGGTGCTGGCCGGGCAGACGGGCGCAGGCGCGGCCAATTCGCCCAACCCCAACTTCAGCCTGCTGTCCAACAACTACACGCAAGGCGCGATCAACCACTTTGGTATCCTCCAGTCGAACAACCAGTGGAGCGACACCTTCTCGACCATGCTGCGCGTGTCTTACGCCGATTACGTGCGCTTGCAGGTGCCGGTCGGTGGCAACACCTCGCTTGGTCAGTTCAGCACCTGTCTTGCGCCCAATTCGACAGCGCCGGCGCTGGCCTGCCCGACGGGTACGCGCAGCCTGACCTTTGGCCCGGACATCAGCCGCCAGGCCAACGAGCTTGACAGCCAGCGTCTCGCCATCGAATTTGCCGCCACGCTCAAGATGAACAACCACACCGTCAAGTTCATCGCCGAGCGCCGTCTGCAGGATGTCCGCAACCTGTTTGCCCAGCGCACCTCGGGCGCGTGGTATTTCGACTCGGTTGCCGATCTTCAGGCTCGCCGCGCGAACGAAGTCGACATCGCTGTGCCGCTGCGCGGCGGCATCGACACTGTCACGGCCGAATTCGCCAACAATCAGTGGACTTTCGGTGTGATGGACACGATCGACGTGACCGACGATCTCACCGTGGTCGCCGGTTTCCGTTACGACCTGTTCGACACGCCTGATCGTCCGTTCTTCAACGATGCCTTCCTTGGCCGGTTCGGCTTCCCGAACACCGCGAACCTCAATGGTCGCGATCTGTTCCAGCCGCGCTTTGCCTTCAACTGGCGCGCCACGGATCGTCTGACCGTGCGCGGTTCGGCGGGTATCTATGGCGGCGGTAACCCGCTGGTGTGGGTGTCGAACAATTACTCGAACCCCGGCCCGACGCTTGGCCGTGCGCAGGTGCGTCGCAACGACAACGGCACGTTTGCGGTTGCGGGCGTCTCGGGGCTGACCCCTGCACAAGTGCAGGCGATTGGCGCTGCCACGCTCAACAATGTAAGCGGCGGCACCGGCATTCCGGCTGAACTCGTGGCGGCGATCCGCACCGCGGGCACTGCCGGTGCGCCCACCAATGCGCTCGATCCCAATTTCGAACCGCAGTCGCAGTGGCGTTTCTCGGGTACGGCGGAATATGTCGCCAATCTCGGCCCGCTGGGTGATGACTGGACCTTCGGCGTTGACGCGATCTATTCAAAGGTGCGCAATGCGCTGGAATGGACTGACCTGCGCTCGATCGCTACCGGCACGCTGCCCGATGGCCGCGCCCGCTATTCGATCCTGCCGGGCCAGACGGGTGTGAACAACGACCTGTTGCTCACCAATGTCGATCAGGGTGACAGTTTGAGCCTGGTGGCGCGTTTCAAGAAGCGCTTCACCTCGGGCTTCTACATGGATGGTGCCTACACCTACCAGACCGCGAATGATCGCAACTCGGGCACCTCTTCGGTGGCGAACTCGAACTACATCAACTCGGCTGCGGGTATTGATCCGAACTTCTCGGCGTTCGGCACCTCGAATTACCAGACCGATCACCAGTTCCGCTTCACGCTGGGCTATGACGCTGAAATCTTTGGTGACAACAACACCAATATCCAGCTGTTCTACCTTGCCCGTTCGGGTCAGCGCTTCAGCTACACCTTTGCCGATCAGGCATCGGGCACGGCGCGTTCGGCGGTCTTCGGGGTGACGGGCCGGAACGATCGTAACCTGCTTTACGTGCCGAACGTGAGCAGCCCGACAGCCGATCCGCGCGTGACCTATGCGCCGGGCTTCGATTTTGCCGGGTTCCAGCGCTTCATCCAGAACTCGGAGCTCAATGGCTTCCAGGGCCAGATCGCGCCGAAGAACGTGGGCGAAGCACCGTGGTGGCACCGCCTCGATCTCTCGATCCGTCAGGACGTGCCGTTCGTCTTCGGCGGCAAGGTTCAGCTGTTCGCCGACGTGGAGAACGTGCTCAACCTGATCGACAGCGAGCTTGGCACCTTCCGTCAGGTCGGGTTCCCGTTCTACGCTCCGCTGGTGAACGTGACCTGCGCCAACGCGGCCTGCACGCAGTACCAGTTCGCGAACCGTCAGGCTGCGGGCTTTGCCCCGCCGGTGTTCAACGTGGTGCCGGAAGCCTCGCTGTGGGGCGTGCGCTTCGGGATCCGCGTTGCGTTCTGATCGCGTCACGCATAACCCGCCAACAAAAGGGGCGGCCCGCAAGGGTCGCCCCTTTTTGCATGGGCGCTCTGGTGAGGGGCGGCGGGTTTAGCGTGCGCGGCGCTGGCCCAGGCCGTGCTCGCTGGCTTCGCCTGTTGACGGCGCGCCGGGCGCAGCGGCAAGCAAGGCATGGGCCAGTGCTTCGCACACGTCGCGGCTGGCACCCTTGCGCAAGGCCTGTTCGAGAGCGGCAGCACGCTCTCCCAGATCGGCCTCGCCGAATGCGGCGGCAGAGCCAGCCAGATTGTGCACCATCAGCATCAGCTTGCGCGGCGGCTGCACAGGTGCGCCGCTGGTGCCTGTCATGCTTCCTTCGGCCAGCGCCCGGTCGATGGCAGCCAGCGCGCTGCTGCGATTTTCGATCCACTGATCCCAGGTGCGCGCGCTGATCCGGCTGGCGGCAGGCGGCTGCGACCGGCGTTTGGGTGCGGCTGCCTGCGCTTGCTCAGGCGCGGTCAGGCTGGCCTCGACAATCCGGGTCGGCAGCCAGCGCTGCAACATCCGGGCGAGCTCCGTCATCATCACCGGCTTGGCCAGATGGGCCTGCATCCCCGCCGCGCGCGCCGCCGCAATATCGCCCGGAAAGGCATTGGCGGTAAGCGCGATGATCGGCAGGGTATCGGGGCATATCCCTTCGGCCCGGATCGCGCGGGTGGCGGTATAGCCATCGCAGCCCGGCATCTGCACATCCATCAGCACCAGATCATAGGGCCGCCCGCGGATAATGCTGTCAATCACCATGGTGATCGCTTCGGTGCCGTCATAGGCCATCGCCACGCTTTGCCCGCAGCGTTCGAGCATCTCGCACATCAAGAGCCGGTTCACATCGTGATCTTCGGCCAGCAGGATGCGCGCTGCAGGCGGCAGAGCGAGCGGCACGGCAACCGGTGCCGGCAGAGCCTGCGGCGGCGCAGCCCTTGCCGGCAAGGTCAGGGTGAAGCGCGATCCGGCGCCCAGCCGGCTTTCCACCGTGATGCTGCCGCCCAGCAGATCGGCCAGCTTGCGGCTGATCGACAGGCCAAGCCCGGTGCCGCCATGCTGGCGGGCCGCAGCGCCGCTATCCTGATTGAACGGGGCAAAGATGCTTTCCAGCCGGCCATCGGCAATCCCGCTGCCGGTATCTTCCACCGTAATGGCGAGCTGTTCCTTGCCCACACGATAGGTCAGGCGGATCATGCCGGACTGGGTGAACTTCACGGCATTGCCAAGCAGGTTGAGGATAATCTGCCGCAGCCGCAGCCCGTCGGTGATGATCCAGTGCCGCAAGCTTGGATCGAGCGCATGGCCATCACCATCGCCGCAATCGCATTCAAACCGCAGCACGAGCCCCTTGCTTTCGGCATCAGGGCGGTGGAGCGCCGCGCACTCACCCAGCGTGGCGTGAAGATCGACCGGGCTTTCATCAATGGTGAACTGCCCCGCCTCGATCTTGGACAGATCGAGAATATCGTTGAGCAGCATCATCATCGAGCGGCCCGACTGTACGATCAATTCGGCATAGCGGCGCTGTTCGGGCGGCAGATCAGCGGCCAGCATCATTTCGGCAAAGCCCAGCACGCCGTTCATGGGCGTGCGGATCTCGTGGCTCATATTGGCGAGGAAATCCGATTTGAGCTGGGCAACCTGTTCGGCCTGTTCGCGCGCCAGGGTAAGCTCGGCCTCGAGCGCGACCCGCGCGGTCACATCGCGCACTGCCACCACCACCCCGCTCATCGCGCCTGCGGTGCCATCATGCGCAGCCCGGCAATCGGCTTCGAGATAGACAGCGCTCCCATCATCGCTGTCGCGCAAGCGCCGATAGGTCAGCCGTTCCGATTGCGCCGCGCCCGAGTACAGCCGATCAAGCACTGCGGCGACCGGTTCGTGCGCTTCTGCGTGGAGCCGCGCGCTCACCCGGCGGCCGAGAAATTCCTCCGGCTCGGCACCCAGCACATCGCGCACCGAGGGCGAGGCATAGGTGCACACCCATGCCATGTCATAATGCAGCACCGCATCGCCGATATTGTCTGCCAGCATATCAAGCTGGCGCTTGCCTTCGGCCAGACGGGCCATCATCTCGGCGCGCGAGGCGAGAATCGCGGCAGCCGGCAAGCCGGTGAGGAAATTGGCCGAAATGAACACCTGCAGCAGCAACAATTGCGTCACGCCGCCGCTACCTGCTGCCGCAATCGGCCCGGATCCCAGGATCGTCATCGCGCTGGCGATGGCCGCCACTGCCAGCACATAGACCGCCGTGCCGCGCGCGCCGAGGCGGAAGGCATGGAGCAGGGTGATCGGCGGGATCACGAACATCAGCGGCAAGGCCGACTGCCGGAACACCAGCAGCGCGCAGATCATCCCTGCGGCCAGCAAGGCGCAGCGTTCGGCAAGATGAGCGGACGGCCACTGCGCCGCATCCACGCGGCGGTCCAGCAGCAGCAGCGCGCTCGGCACGATCAGGATCATCGCCATGCTGCCGGTCAGGAACCAGGTGATGGCATCGCTCTGCAACGAACCTGCATCCCCGGTCAGCGCAAGGCTTGCCATGCCGGCCGAGGCCAGTGGGGCAGCCACACCGCCTGCCCAGATAAAGCGGCTGAGCGCGGCAAGCCGGGTCATATCGGGCTGGCCGCTGCACAAGTGCCGGGTGAGCGCCACTGCCACCAGTATTTCAAGCGCATTGGCCGCCGACAGGATGGCCGCTGTGGCCGGGGCAAAACCGCCCGCGATCTGCGCCGCCATGCCGCCCGCCAGCACCAGCGCCAGCACCAGCCATTCATTGCTGAACCGGTGCCGCAGCAGGAGTGCAGTCACGCAGGCATTGGGCGGCCACAGTCCGATCGCCAGCGTTGCTTCTTGTTGGGGCCAGAGGATCGCGGCGGCCACGATCGTGTAGAGTGCGCCTGTCAGCAGGCCGACAAAGAGGCTCGGCCCGTCTGGCCGCCCGCCAGCGATCAGCGCAGGGGCAGGCGCAGGCGCAGGCGCAGGCGCAGGCATGGGCGCAGAGCCGCTTTCCCGGCCCGGCGGATCCGGGCTGCCACCGCGATCACCGCGCGCCGTTGCGGCAGAAGGAGAGCTTGCTCCGCCGTGCATTGCTGGCCTGTTCTGGCACTCCCTCGAAAATGAACCCGCTTGTGTTACAGCGTGTCTTGCGCATTTTCCGGTGAAACTGCGTCCAAAATGGAGAGATCGCAGATGAGCACCCCCGGGCCGCTGGCTCGTTTTGGCGAGACTCGCAAACCGCTCAGCTGGCCGCTGCTGTTGGCGATTGGGGTGCTGCATGTCGCGGTGTTCTATGGCCTCGCACGCGCGCTCGCGCCCGATCTTACCGCCGAGGTGGAGCGCAGCGTGGTTGCCGCGTTCACGCTTGAGGCACCGGCCCCGCCCCCACCCCCACCTGCGCCTGAACCGGATGCCGCCCAAGAGGGCGCAGCGGGCGATCCCGGGCGCGAGGCAGTGGCAAGGCCGGTGGCCGCGCCGGTATCGCGGCGCGTGCTGCGCGAGGAGGCGCCCGCGCCGCGCACGGCATCGACCGGCACAGCGAATTTTTCGGGCGCAGCCGATGCGGGCGAGGGCACCGGGGCTGCGGGCAGCGGCGATGGCACCGGCAGCGGCAATGCGGGCACCGGGCAGGGCAGCGGGATTGCCACCAAGCCTGCGCATATCTCGGGCGAAATCAACAATGCCCGCGATTATCCCACGCCGTCCGGCGGGCGCGCGGCACGGCGCGGCACCGAAGTGATCGTGCGCGTGATCGTGGGGGTGGACGGGCGGGCACGCGATTGCACGATCTATCGCCCCAGCCCCGACCCCGAGGCGGATCGCCTGACTTGTGAACTGGTCGAAAAACGGCTTGGTTTTCGCGCGGCGCGCGACATCGCCGGAAATCCGGTTGCAGCGCCGTTTTTCTGGCGCCAGCGCTGGTTCTGAAAAAGTTTCGCTGCTTGGCCCTTTTTGGTGGTCACGACGGGAGGAGTTGATAAATCCACAACCGCCATGACCCAGACCACCCGAGAATCCGACGCGATTCATCCCGTTATCCTGTGTGGTGGGAGCGGCACCCGGCTTTGGCCCTTCAGCCGCAAGCAGGCACCCAAGCCGTTTCTCCCGATGCTGGGCGACCACACGCTGTTCCAGCGCGCGCTCTTGCGGGTTGCCGACAGCGCAGTGTTTGCCGCCCCGATGATCGTGGCTAGCGCTGAACATGTGTCGCTGATCGAGGCGCAGGTGCCCGCTGGCGCAGGCTACAGCCTTGTTGTCGAACCTGCTGCGCGCAACACCGCGCCTGCCATTGCGCTTGCCGCCGCGCTGCTGCCCGATGATGCGATCATGCTGGTATGTCCGAGCGATCACCACATCGCCGACGAAGCAGCCTTTGGTGCCGCCGTCGCGGCGGCGGCTGGCCTTGCGGCGCAAGATTATCTGGTGTCTTTCGGTATCACCCCCGGTTATCCGGAAACCGGCTATGGCTATCTCCAGCGCGGCGCGCCGCTGGCCGGCGGCTATGCCATCAGGCGCTTTGTCGAAAAGCCGGATCGCGCCACGGCCGAGGCCTATCTTGCGAGCGGCGAATATAGCTGGAATGGCGGTATCTTCGCCTTTCGCGCAGGCTACTTGCTTGAAGAACTCGCGCGCCATCGGCCTGCCATGGCCGAAGCTGTGCGCGCGGCGGCGGCGCAGGGCACCGCAGATGGCACGATGTTTCACCCCGCGCCTGCCCCGTTCATGCAGATCGCCGCAGAATCAATCGACTATGCCGTGATGGAAAACACCACGCGCGCTGCCATGGTCCCGGTCGAGATGGGGTGGAGCGACATCGGCAATTTCGCCGCGCTGCATGATGCGCTCGCCGCCATGCCCGAAAGCGCAGCAGATGGCGGCAATGTCAGTGCAGGCATCGGCGCGGCGGCTGATTTTGTCGATTGCCGCAATGTCATGGTGATGAGCGATGGGCCGCGCGTGTCCGCAGTCGGGCTGGAGGATGTCTGCGTGATCATTGCAGGCGGCGAAGTGCTGGTCACCACGCGGGACGGCGCGCAGCTGGTCGGCAAGCTGCCCGGAGCCATCAACCAGTGAGCGCGGTCCGGCCCCTGACAACGGTGCTGGTCGAAAAAGTATGGGGCCGTGATTGCCTGCCCGAACCCTTTGCCGCGCATGTTCGCGATGGTGCGCGCATTGGCGAGCTTTGGTTCGAACCGCCGCCCGAACTGCCGGATATTCTTGTCAAATATCTGTTTACGAGCGAAAAATTGTCGGTGCAGGTGCATCCGGCGGCGCATCAGGCCTTGCCGGGTGAGGCGGGCAAGGAGGAATGCTGGCTGGTGCTTGATGCCGCGCCCGATGCCTGCCTTGCAATCGGTTTCGAACGCGCGGTGAGCACTGCGGAAATGCGCGCGGCGGCGCTGGATGGCTCGATCGAGCGGCTGCTGCGCTGGCACCGGGTGCAGGCGGGCGATGTGTTTTACCTGCCCGCCGGCACCGTCCACGCGATTGGACCGGGCCTGACACTGCTTGAGGTGCAGCAGACTTCGGACACCACGTTTCGCCTGTACGATTACGGCCGCCCGCGCGCGCTGCATCTCGAACGGGCGCTGGCAGTGGCCTGCGGCGAGCCTTATCCTGCGCGGCATCGCACAAGCGTTGCCGCCTGCGGCACGATGCTGGTGGATGGCCCGCATTTCCGGCTTGGCCGGATCGAGGGCGCGCCGGATGAAAGCGCGCTGGCCGCATTCGCTGCGCCGGTGCTGGCCCTGCCGCTGGCGGGCGCGGTGGCCAGTGGCTGCGGCACAGTGCGGGCAGGGGCGGGGGAATGCCTGCTGGCGCCTTCGCTGAGCGCGCTCGATTTCACCGCAGCCCAGGTCACGATGCTGGTGCGCGCTGCCTGAGCCTATGCCGCGTGCCCGCGTGCAGGTGGCTCACTCGCTCAGGGCGCGCTCCAGGTCGCTGCGGCCATAAGGTTTGCGCAGCACGCCTGCTGCACCCAGCCGATCCATTTCGCTGGCGCTTTCGGCATAGCCGGTCGCCAGCAGAAACCGCACCCCGCGCGCCCGCAGCGCGGCAGCCACCGGCGCGCTCGATTCATTGCCGAGATTGAAGTCGATGATGGCGAAATCGGGCGGCCCTTCGGCAATCGCCTGCAAGGCGCCTGCCACGCTGCTTTCCACCCGCACCGACGGCACGCCGAGGCGTTTGAGGTTTTCCTCGGTATCAAGGGCAATGATCATGCTGTCTTCCACCACCAGCACATTGCCGGGGCGCGGCGGGCGGGCCGCTTGCGGTGCGGCGGCATCGGCAGGACTGGGCTCGACAGGATTGGGGCCGCTGCGCGGGCGCACAGCCGCCTGCATGGGCGCGCTGTGATCGGCGGCTTCGGCCAGAAACCGGCGCGGGATCAGGAAATCCGCCTCAAGCCCGGTCAGGCGAAAGCGCATCTCCGCCTCGCCCTGCAATTCATGCGGGATCGAACGCTGGATGATGGTGGAACCAAAGCCCTGCCGCCCCGGCGGGGTGACCGGCGGCCCGCCAGCCTCGCGCCAGGCCATCCGCAGATCGCCGAAATCGCTGCGCGACAGAGCAATCGTCACCATCCCCGAGCGCGCGCTGAGGCTGCCATATTTGGCCGAATTGGTGACCAGTTCATGCACCACCAGCGCCATCACGGTGAAGGCCTCGGGCCGGATCAGCACATCTTCGCCGGTGATTTTCAGCCGGGTGCGATCATCACCCAGATAGGCGGCAAATTCGCTTTCGATCAGCAAGGATAGCGGCGCAGGCGACCAGTTTTCGCGGGTGATGTTATCATGCGCCGATGCCAGCGCGGAAATCCGCCCGCCGATGATCGCGGCAAACCCCGCCACGCTCATCGCGTCGTGCTGCGATTGGGCCACCAGCCCGCGAATGAGGCCAAGGATGTTGCGCACCCGGTGGTTGAGTTCGGCAATCAGCAAGTCCTGCTGTTCGGCAGCGCGCTGGCGTTCGCGCATCACCTCCTCGCTCATGCGCAGGATCACTTCGATGAGGGTGCGGCGCAGCCTTTCGGCAAAGTCGCATTCCTCCTCGCTCCATTCCGCGCTGCGGCCGCGCACGATTTCGCGCCAGGCGGCAAAACTGGCGCGCGGTTCGAGCATGGTGCCTGCTGGCGCCTTGGCCTTGTCGGGATCGCCCGCCCAGATCACCACCTGTTCGATCGGGCGGCGCCACAGCACGAGGAAATCGCGCGGGCTTCGCGACAGCGGCAGGATCATGGCGCCGGTGGCCCGTTCGGCAAAGATGCTCGCGGCGGGCACCTGTTCGGCAAGCTGGGTGGTTGTGAAGATCGCGGCGGTCTGCCCTTCGCCCAGCGCCGGGGCGAGCGCCATGAATTCCTCACGCGTGGGTGCAGCGCCAAGCGCGCGATATTCGCCGCCCGCCAAAAGCGACATGCCGTCATGCGCGATGAGATCGCCGATCGACTGTTCGAGCAGGGGCAGATTGGCAGCGAGCGAGGTGCCGCCTGCCAGTTCCAGCATCAGCTGATCATTGAGATCGCGGGCATGTTCGCGCAGCTTTTCGGCGCGGCGCACCAGCATCCGGTCAAGCATCAGCGAAAAGGTCTGGCTGAACAATTCGGCCACGGTGCGCAGCGAAAAGGGCGGCAGGCGCGGGGTTTCGTGGTGGCAGGAAATCATCCCCCACAGCCGCTCGTGCCGGACAATCGCAATCGTCAGCGATGCGCCCACGCCCATGTTGCGCATATAGGCAAGGTGCATCCTGGAATGGGCGCGCAGCACGCTCATCGAAAGATCCAGCGGGGTGCCGTCAGGCTGCACCGCAGGTTCGATCGGCACGGCTTCGGCGGCCATATCGGCAATCACGCGAAAGCGGTTGCGGCGGAACAATTCGCGCGCCTGCCTGGGAATATCCGCTGCCGGATAGCGCAGGCCAAGAAACGGCGCGAGATCATCGCGCTTGTCCTCGGCGATCACCTCGCCGCTTTCATCGGGGTGAAAGCGATAGACCATCACCCGGTCATAACCGAGCATCTGGCGCACCAGCCGGGCGGCGGTATCGCACAGGGCCTGCGGTTCGCGCAGCCGTTCGAGCTGCGAGATGACCGGGCCGATCAGGCCGAGATGATCGGCGAAATCGCGCAAGGCATGGGGTTCGAACTCCACCACCATCTGCCGGGCGCTGGGGTGAACCGCGCAATCGAACAGGCGGCCATCGCCGGTGAGATCGAGCCCGAACAAGCGTTCGGCCCCGTCTTCGGCCGGAGCGCGGGCAAAGGCTTCGCGCAGCTCGGCGATGGCAGGGGCGGTGAACCAGTCGCTCAGCAGCGTGCCTGCGGCAACGGCGGGCGCAGCGGCCAGATCAAGCACGCCCGCCGCATTGAGCGAGGCCTGCGTGATGATCCCTGCCGCATCCACTGCGAACAGCGCGCCGAACGGCTGGACGGCGGCGATGTGGTGGATCGGTTCGCGATCACATTCCGTCAGCGCGGTCTGGACGTGGTGCAGATTCATGCTGCGGCTCCTGCTGCGGCGGCGTGGCTGGCATGCGCAATGAAATGATCGAACACCGCGCTGGCGGCATCGGCTGCGGCATGGGCCTGCGCGGCGGCGGCGGGCCGTTCGATCCGGGCGCGCAGGCCCTGCCAATAGGCGAGCATGGCGTCATCCCCGAGAAAGGCGCTCGGCCAGTTGCCGCCATGGGCGGCGCTGGCGCGGCGCATCTGTTTGAGGATTGCCTTGTTGCCGAGCGCAGAGCCCGCCAGCACCCATGCCGCGCCCAGCGCTTCGCCCTCTGCCGCTGCGTGATCAGCCATCGCGAAATCGGCGGCAGGCGCAGGCAGGGCCAGCCCCAGCGCTGCCAGATCGCGGGCGATCAGCGGGGTCTGGGCGGGCGGGCGCAGATCAGCCGGGGCATGGCCTTCCAGCCAGACTTCGATGGGCGCGCGCGCGGCGTGTTGCAGGCTGAGAAAGCGGGCGTAATCGGCCAAGGTCTGCCACCCGCTGGCCGCCTGCATCGTGTGATCGAGCAGATCATGGGCGGCCATCGTCGCGGCGCGCAGATGCAGCCTGAGATCTTCTGCGGGGCCTTGGGGAGCCGTGCTGGGCACTTTGCTGCCTTCCTGTCCGGCCATGCGCCGGTCGCCGGAAAGCGGCGGTCGGTTACCAGACGTGTCAACCCGAGCAAACGCTATGGTTGTCCATCATGAATGACAGATTCTTGCATGAAATGCAACGAGACTTCGATGCAAACTTCGCGCGGTACAATGCGCGGATCAGGGCCTCAGCAGCCGCCCGCCTTCTTTCTTCACCGCCGCCTCGAGCGCGCCGCGCATGATGCCAAGCATGGCCGGCAGGCGCATTTCGATCACCACTTCTTTCTCGCCCACATCCACCCCGCCGGGGATGGTGTAACCCACCACCGTGGCGGTGATATCCATGCGATCCTCGCTGGGCCAGGTGGTGGTGACATCGGCAAGGCCGGGCGGGAAGAAGCTGGCGATTTCATTGGCGTGGGCGTGCATCCGGCGGCGCACTTCTTCGCGGCTGAGATCATGGGGCAAGGTGACGCGCATCGCCTAGCGCTCCTGCTTTGCGGGCATGGCCGAGAAATCGGGCAGCGGCACGCCGGTATCGGGCGCGCCCGGTGCTTCGAGCGCTTCGGCCCCGCCGTAGCGATATTCAAGATAGCGGGTCTTGACCGCCAGATCATCAAGCGCGCCCTCGGCAAGGCGCCGCGTCACCCGATCAAGCTCGCCCGAAAGTTTCGTCAGGCTTTCGACAAGGCGTTCATCCGCGCTTTTGCCGATATGGGCTTCCTTGCGCAGATTGGCGGGGATGCGGCGGTAATTCTCGATGGTTTCGGGGATATATTCGCCCACCAGCTCGCGCACTTCGGCAGCGGCGGGATGAGCGGGATCAATGTTCTGCAATTGCACCCCGAGCGCGTCGAGCTGCACGCCCATCTGATCGATGATCCGCGCCGCGGCAGGCGGGAGCGACGCGCGCTGCGCCTCCAGCCACAATTCGGTGCGCGCCACCATCTGCGCCGGGCTGCCTTGGGCAAGCTCGGCACGTTTCGGCGTCTTGACCTTGGGAAAGCTCGAAAACAGCGCGACCGCGAGCGCGGTGGCGATCACCACTGCCATCACTCCCCAGAACCCGATCCCGCCGATAAACGCGCCCGCAATCCCCGCGCCCACCCAGATCGTCGCAATCGCGATGGCGAGATTGCGCAGCCGGATCGCCCAAGCCTTGCGCTTGGCCGCGGCTGAGCCTTTGCCGATGCTTTTGGCCGGGCGGTGCGTGCCGCCTTCGCGCTGCACCGCGAGGCTGGATTTCGCCTCGCGCAGGATGCGGTTCGAATCGCGGGTGGTGTCAGGCATCAGCGATCCAGCGCCAGCAGCGACGGTTCGGATGCGGCGACCTTGGCCTGGGCCTGCGCCTGCCCTTCGGCCCGCGCGATATAGCCTTTCGACTTTTCGACCTCGGAAGACAGCGTTTCGACCGTCTTCTTCATCGAATCAAGCGCGCGCACCTTGAAATTGTCGACCTCGTCCATGGTGTCATAAATATTCTGGAAGGCGCGCTGGAGCGTTTCGAGGGGGATCGTGCTGCTGGCGGCCTGTTCGTGGATCTGCGCGGTCTGATCGCGCAGCAGCTTGCTGGTCGAATCAATGATGTCGCTGGTGGTCTGATTGAGCGCCGTGATCTGGCCGAGCACCAGTTTCTGATTGGTCATCGCCTGCGCCACCGTCACCGCGGTGCGCAACGCGCCCACCGTGGTGGTGCTGGCGCGGTCAACGCCCTTGATCAGTTCGACGTTGTTTTTCTTCACCAGATCAAGCGCGAGATAGCCCTGCACACTCACCGCCATTTGCGTGAGCAGATCCTGCGTGCGCTGGCGGACATAGAACAGCGCAGATTCGCGCAGGGCCTTGGCCTTGGCGGGATCGGAGCTGTCGAGTTCATAGGCCTTGGCTTCCAGCTTGGCATCGAGCGATTTGGCGATGTGGATCATCTGCTCAAGCTCGCCCATCGCTGCCCACAGCTTCTGGCGCTCGGTGTCGATCGAGGCGTTATCGAGGTGCAATTCCTTCTTGCCGCTTTCAAGCCGCTGGAGGATCGACTGGATGTGGCCCTGCGCAGAGGTGTAGCTGTCGAAATAATTCTTCAGCTTGTTGCCGAAGGGGATGATGCCAAGCAGCTTGCGCCCCGTCATCTTGCCCTTGCGGCCCGGATCGAGATCTTCGACCGTGCGGCGCAGTTCGGCCAGATCAGAGCCGACGCTGCCATCGCCGTCCATCGCGCGCACCGGGCGATCGAGAAAGCGGTTCGACATCGCGGCAGCAGCGCGAATCTGTTCCTGGCCCATGCGGGTGATCTGATCGACCTTTTCGCCGAATTCGGGCGAATTGGAATCGGCCGCGACAAGATCCTGGACGAAAGCATCGACCTTGGTGTCGAGCTTGGTCTTCTGCTCGCTGGTCACCGGCACCAGCCCGATAGCCTGTTCGGGCGCAACCTGCGGCACCGGATCGGGCGGGGTGAGAGTGAAATCGGTCGCCGCCTTGGTGGCGGTGGCAATCGAGGTGGCGGTCTGGTTGTCAGTGCTCATCCGGCTTGGTGCTCCCTCGGCCTCTGTGTGTCAGCAGCGTCCTGCGGCATATCGCCGACGACTGTATTAGGTACCTAAAACACGGCTTTCAAGATGATCTGCCTGTCTGCCGCGCTGGCATTGGGCCGCTTGATCGCTGTATAGGCTTTGAACAATAGGACATTGCGCGCGCTTCTCACACCGAAAAAATGCGCCGCCAAGGGATGATCCATGAACGACACTGCCGTGCCTGCCGACGGGCTTGAAACCAAGACCGAGACCGCGCCCGATGCGCCGCCCAGCGCCTTGCGCCAAACCTTCGGGGCGACACTGTTCGGCCTCAAGCGCTGGTGGCTGCGCGACGTGGTGGCCGAGATCGAACATGGCGAGGTGATCGAGAAGCGCCGCGAGGACAGCGCCTTGTCGCAGCGCTATCTGTTCATGATTGCCATGAGCGGCGGGATCGCCATTCTCGGCCTGCTTTTGTCTTCGCCTGCGGTGGTGATCGGGGCGATGCTGCTTTCGCCGCTGATGGACCCGATCATGGGGCTGGGCTTTGCCCTGGCGATCGGGGATTATCGCTGGATGAAGCAATCCGCGCGCACGCTGGCCTGGGGTGCGGTGATGGCGGTGATGCTGTGTTCCGTGCTGGTGTTTTTCTCCCCGATCCAGACCATCACTTCCGAGATTGCGGCGCGCACCCGGCCCAATCTGTTCGATCTGTTTGTGGCGCTGTTTTCCGCGCTCGCAGGCGCCTATGCCATGATCCGCGGGCGCGAGGGCACCATTGTGGGGGTTGCCATCGCCACCGCGCTGATGCCGCCGCTGGCGACGGTCGGCTTCGGGCTGGCGACGCTCAACTGGACGGTGTTTTCAGGCGCGCTGCTGCTGTTTGCCACCAACTTCCTCACCATCGCGCTCACCGCATGGGGCATGGCGCGGCTTTATGGCTTCAGCAGCGATCTGAGCAAAGGCCAGACCCGCGCGCAGAACCTTGCGGTGGCAGCGGTGTTCATCGCGCTGGCCGTGCCGCTCGGTTTTTCGCTCCAGCAGATCGCGTGGGAAGCCAATGCCCAGCGCATCGTGCGCAGCGAAATCCGCGAGAAATTCGACAACCGCTCGCTGATCGACACCTTCGAGATTGATTTTTCCGCCACTCCGCTGGCGATCAATGCGACCATGCTGACACCCGAATTCAAGGATGATGCCGAGGCCGATATTGCCCGCGCGCTCACGGCGAGATTGGGGCGCGAGGTGGATCTGACGCTCAACCAGTATCAGGTTGGCACCAGCGCCAGTGCGGCCCAGCAGGCCCAGCTTTCCGCCACCCGTGCCCGCGAGGAAGCCGATGCCCGCGCTCGCAGCGATGCGCTGGCCTTGCGGCTGGCGCTGGTCGCAGGCGTGGCGCAAGGCGAGGTGCTGATTGATCGCAGCCGCAAGCGGGCGCTGGTGCGCGCTGCACGTTTGCCGGGGGCGGGCCTTGCGACCTATCGCGCGCTCGAAACGCGCATCGCTGCGACCGAGCCTGATTGGGTGATCGAAGTGATCCCGCCCGAAAGCCCGCTGCCCGCGACGATCTCCTTTGCCGAAGATGCTCCCGATGCCGCCGGAATGCAGGCACTCACCCTGATCGGCTGGGCCGCGCAGCGCACCGGCCGCAGCGTGGTGCTGACGGGCGGTCCCGCGCAGGCAGAAGCCGCCGCCGAAGTCCTGCGCAAGGCTGGCGCTGCCGTCACGATCGAGACCGGCCCTGCACCGCTGCGCGCAGGCTGGGCGCAGGAGGTGCAATAGCTACGCCGGTTTCGCTGCCGGGGGCAAATTGCAGCGGGCCCGAAACCGGCGATGAGCGTTTATCTCAAGCGCGCAGCCAGTCAGCGGTGATCGCGCCCCTATGCCCTTCGGGTGCCAGCGCGGCGCGCAGGGCTTCCAGCAGCGGCGGCAGAGCTTGCGTGAAGGCATAGGGCGGGTTGATGATGAACAGGCCTGCGCCATTATAGATGCCGGGCTGATCGGCATCATAGAGCCAGTGCTCCACGGTCAGGAATTTCGCAATGGCGAGCCTGCGCAATTGCTCCTTCCACCGCAGATGCGCTGCCCGGTCTTTGAGCGGATACCAGATCACCGTCACGCCGTGCGTCCATTTGCGATGCGCGGCGGCGAGGGTGGCGGTGATGCGGGCGCGCTCGTCGGTCTGTTCGTAGGGCGGATCGACCACCACCACCCCGCGCGGGGTGCGGGTCGGCAGCAGCGCCAGCCACAATTCATAGGCATCGCGCGTGTGCACGGCCGCAGGCGTGCCGCGCATCGCCCCGCGCAAGGCGCGGGCATCGTCAGGGTGTTTCTCGTTGAGGATCAAGCCATCCTGCGCGCGCAGCAACTGCGCCAGAATGCGCGGGCTTCCGGGGTAAAGGCGCGGCCCGGCCTGTTCATCCCCCCCTTCGTTCACCGCCAGCACGGCGGCGCGGTAATCGTCCAGCAAGGGGTTGGGATCGGCAAAGGCCCGCAGCACGCCCTGCGCCGCTTCACCCGTGCGCCCGGCCTCATCGCCGTAAAGGTCGTAGAGCCCGCAGCCCGCATGGGTATCGATCAGCGTCAGCGCGGAGGGTTTTTGCTGAAGGCTGCGCACAAGGGCGATCAGCAGGCTGTGCTTGACGACATCGGCGCTGTTGCCAGCGTGGAAAGAATGGCGATAATTCATCGGCTAGACCGCGATCTCTGCAAACTGGCCTGGCGCGATCCCTGCGACCGTCCAGTCGCCGATCGACCAGCGCACCAGCCTGAGCGTGGGGAGGCCGACCGCTGCTGTCATGCGGCGCACTTGCCGGTTGCGCCCTTCCCGGATGGTGATTTTCACCCAGGCATCGGGAATGGATTTGCGCTCGCGGATCGGCGGATCGCGCAGCCACAGGTCCGGCGGATCAATGCGCAGCGCCTCGGCGGGCAGGGTCATCCCGTCCTTGAGCCGCACGCCTTGTGCCAGACGCGCCAGCGCTTCTTGCTGCGGATCGCCTTCGACCTGCACAAGATAGGTCTTGGGCAATTTGAAGCGCGGATCGGCAATGCGCGCCTGCAGCCGCCCATCATCGGTGAGCAGCAGCAGGCCTTCGCTGTCCCGGTCGAGCCTTCCGGCGGGATAGACGCCCTTGACCGCAATGAAATCCGACAAGGTCGCGCGCACCGCCGGCGATCCGCGATCCGTGAATTGCGACAGGACGCCAAAAGGTTTGTTGAACAAAAGCAGCCGGGCCATCGCGCGCTCATATCGTGCGATTGCGGCTATGTCTTTATGCCCCGTAAGCTGCCGGGCGCCGACCGCTTCCGGCACGCACGCCGCGCCGCGACTGGCCGGGGCGACGGGGCCTAGGCCGCCAGATCAATCGGGACGATTTCGCCTGCCAGATAGAGCTTCTTGGCCTTGGCGCGGCTCAATTTGCCCGAGGACGTGCGCGGCAGGGTGCGCGGCGGCACCAGTTCGACCACGCAGCTCATCCCCGTTACCGAGCGCACCTTGTCGGCGATCTGATCGCGCAGCTTCACCCGCTCTTCCGGATCGCTGACCTTGCAATGCACCAGCACGGCGGGCGCTTCCTCGCCATTCTCAAGCTCGATTGCGAAAGCTGCGATGTCGCCATGATTGAAGCCGGGAAGCTGTTCCACTGCCCATTCGATATCCTGCGGCCAGTGGTTCTTGCCGTTGATGATGATCATGTCCTTCGCCCGGCCGACGATGAACAGATAGCCCTTGGCGGTGTAACCCATGTCGCCGGTGTCGAGCCAGCCATCAACCAGACAATCGCTGGTCGCTTCGGCATTGCGGAAATAGGAATGCATGACGCTGGGGCCGCGGCACCACACCTTGCCGATCTGGTGATCGCCGCGCGATGTCCCGTCTTCGCCGCGCACGGCCACTTCCATGTCGGGCAGGGGCTTGCCGCAATTGACGATGGCGCGATACCGCGCGGGGCGCGACAGATCGCGCGGCGCGCCCGACAGGCGTTCTTCCTCGACCAGTTCGACCCGGATGCCTTGGCCCGGCGGCATCACTGTCACCGCCAGCACCGCTTCGGCCAGGCCATAGGACGGGGTGAACGAGGCCGCCTTGAACCCGGCAGGGGCAAAGGCATTGACGAAGTTCTGCATCACGTCAGGGCGGATCATGTCCGCGCCATTGCCCGCAATGCGCCAGCGCGACAGATCAAAGCGTTCGGCCACGTTGGATTGGCTGGAAATCCGGCGCGCGCAGATATCATAGCCGAAGGTCGGCGAGTACGACAGCGTGTTGCCCTGATTGCGGCTGATCATGTCAAGCCATGCGAGCGGGCGGCGGGCAAAGGCATCGGGCTTCAGATAATCGCCCGACACCTGATTGGCGATCAGCGAAAGCAGGCAGCCGACCAGCCCCATATCATGATACCACGGCAGCCAGCTGACGCAGCGATCATTCTCGCCCAGATGCATCGTGGTCGAATGGCCATAGAGGTTGTGCAGCAGCGCGCGGTGGGTCACGGCAACGCCGGTGGGAAAACGCGTCGAGCCGGAGGAATATTGCAGATAGCAGATATCATCGGGGCTCGCCTGCGGCAGATCGCAATCGGGCGCGGGGCGCTGGCCGAAATCCTCCCAACTTTCCGCATGGCAGCCCTGGCGCGCAGCAGCGGCAGCAGCCATCTCGGTGATTTCGGCGGGATAGAGCAGGATCACCGGATCGCAGCTGTGCAATTGCACGGCGAGTTGATCAATAAAGCTTTCCTTGCCGCCGAAACTGGTGGGCAGCGGCAGCGGCACCGGCCAGGCACCGGCATAGATGCAGGCACAGAACAGGGCAGCGAAATCCGCGCCGGTTTCGGCGATCAGCGCCACCCGGTCTTCGCGGCCGATCCCGAAGGCCACCAGCCGCCGCGCCATCGCAAGGGCATCGGTGCGCATCTCGGCATAGGGATAGACTCGCGCCAATTCCCCGCGCATATCGTGGAAATTGAGGCCCTTCTTGCTGCGGGCCGCATAATCAATCGCGTCGTTGAAAGTTGCAAATTGCGCGCGAATGCGCGGCAGGTCGCAATCATTCGGCGTCGGCGTCAAGGCGGCGTCGGTCATATTTCTAGCGATACCCGTAACTTGTGGAGCGGCCCGGTATTGTGTGGTGCCTGTCCAGAGTAACCCCGTAGCGGTGAGGCAGCGCCCCACGTCCTTCCCGTTTTTTGCATTTCCCAAGGAGTGTGGCACGAATAAGGCGAAATGGTGTCAGGTAAAGCGAATTCGTCATCAAGCGGTAGCGATCCCGGCCCGCCGTCCGGTGCCGGGGGTGCGCGCGCGGGGCGGCGCGAGCGGCGCGTGAACAAGCCTGCGCGCCCGCTCGATCAGGCCGCGTTGCATGATCTGGCGCTGTCCTATGCGGCGCGGTTTGCCACCACGGGCGCCAAGCTTGAAGCCTACCTTGCGCGCAAGCTGCGGACACGCGGGCAGGCCGAGGATGACGAGGGCAGGAGCGCGGTGATCGACATTCCGGCGCTTGTGGGCCGCATGATCGAACTCGGCTATGTTGATGATGACGCCTATGCGCGAGTGCGGTCGCGCGATCTGGCAGCGCGCGGCTTTGGCGCAAGGCGGATCGAGCAGGCCCTGTGGTCAGCCGGGGTCAGCGAAACCATCCGCGCCGATCACGCGCCCGGCGAAGCCGCCCGGCGGCGCGCCGCAGTACGGCTGGCGGAAAAGCGGCGGCTTGGCCCCTTTGCCCGCGGCGAAGTGGCCGCCGATCCGCGCCTCCGCGAAAAAGCCGTTGCAGCAATGCTGCGGGCAGGCCACGAGTTTGCGCATGCGCGCTTTATCCTTGATGCCGCCAGCCCGGCAGAGATTGCGGACTGGCTGGCCGAAGCAGACAGCGCTGGCGATGATGGTGAAGGGATGAATGAGCCATGGTAAGGATGATCCTGATGGCCGCCGCAGTGGTGCTGGCGGCCTGTTCGCAAGGCGAAAGCGCCACCGCGCGCGCGCCTGCTGCCGCCAGCAGCGTTGATGCGGCTGCGCGCCATCCGGTGTCGGGCCTCAGGGTTGTCGATCTGGTAGTGCGCGGCAGTGCCGAGCACGCTTTCCGGGTCGAAGTGGCTGATACCGCCGCTGCCCAGTCGCGCGGGCTGATGTATCGCACCGAACTGGGCGATTTCGAAGGGATGATCTTTCCTTCTGCCGCGCCGGAACCGCGCAGCTTCTGGATGAAGAACACGCCGCTCAGCCTCGACATCATCTTTGTCGGCCCCGATGGGCGGATCACCAATATCGCGGCCGATACCGTGCCCTATTCGCTTGATCCGGTATCATCTGCGGGGCTGGCTTCGGCAGTGCTGGAACTGCGCGCGGGCCGCGCGGCGGCGCTGGGCATCAAGCCGGGGGACAAGGTGGAATATTGATTGCGAACCCGTCTGAGCGGGTTTTTCCTCGGTGCTGTTCCTCCGCTGCGCTCCGGGCACTTGGCGAGCTCGCTCGCGTGAGCTCGCGGTCGCTAACGCGACCGATCGCACCGCCGGACGCGCGATCCCCCCTTGGCGCATCCGGTCGTTTCCGCTAGGCGCGGGGCGCTATGGGCATACTCGCAAAGATCTTCACCTGGTGGGACGGTGCCACCATCGGCACCTTGCTGTTTTCGCGCCGCAATGGCGAGCAGGTCGGCACGGATAGTGCAGGCAACAGGTATTTCCGCGAAAAGCGCAGCAGCGCCCGCGCCGGCTTGCCCACCGGCTCCTATACGGCCCGTGAAAAGCGTTGGGTGATGTATAACGGCGCCAATGATGCCAGCCGCGTGCCGTCCGAATGGCACGGCTGGCTGCACGGCACCTATGATGATGTGCCCGAAAGCCATCTGCCCCCGCCCAAGGTGTGGGAAGTGGATTATACCCCCAATGCCACTGGCACACCCGCTGCCTACCGTCCGCAAGGCGCGCTGGAGCGCGGCGGACAGCGCGCGCGCGCGGTCGGTGATTACGAGGCCTGGTCGCCCGGCCAAGAGGGCTGAGGCTGCGCGATGCGGCGCATGATTCCCGGCTTCAGCGGCGCGGCCCTGATGGCAGTGCTTGGGCTGCTGGCTGGCTGCGAACAGGCGAATAACGCGCCCGAAACCGTCGAAGTGCCCATCACCAAGCCTGCGCCTGCTGCCAAACCCGCCAATGGCGCGGCGGTCGCTGCGCAGGATACTGGCGCCACGCCCATGGCCGAACGCACCGCGAAGCTGGGCCTGCTCAACAAGCGCAACAATGTCTCGGAAGAGATCGAACTGAAGCCCGGCGAAGCGCGCGACATTGGCCCCGTCACCATCCGCCTGTCCGCATGCGAGCGCACTGCGCCCTGGGAAATGCCGCAGGAAGTCGGCGCTTTCGTGCAGGTCGACATCCGCGAGCGCGAAGGCGCAGCGCCCACGCGGGTGTTTTCAGGCTGGCTGTTCCGCGAATCGCCCAGCCTGAATGTGGTCGAACATCCGGTCTATGATGTCTGGGTCAAGGATTGCACAATGGCCTTTCCGGGCGAGGAGGCTGGGCCACCTGCCAAGCCTTCGGCAAGCCCGGCACCGGCGCGCGCCCCTGCTCCGGCCCCTGCTCCGGCCCCTGCTCCGGCGCCCGCAACCGCCACCGATTGATCCGTGCTGCCGGCGGCCATAAACGCCCGCCACGCCGTTCCCAGACTGGTCTGCGGGCTTTTGCGGGCGGCATGCACGCGTTTGAGATAATCGGCCTGCGGGATTTCCACTGCGCCCATGCTGCGCAGATGTTCGGTCATGAACTGGCAATCGAGCAGCGCATAGCCCGCGCGCCGCAAGATCGCGACCAGCCATGCAAGCGAGACCTTGCTGGCATTGTCGGCGGTGCTGAACATGCTTTCCCCGCAGAACACCTGATCGAAGGACACGCCGTAAAGCCCGCCGACCAGCCGCCGTT
Source organism: Erythrobacter sp. (assembly GCA_045377215.1). Taxonomy (GTDB): domain Bacteria; phylum Pseudomonadota; class Alphaproteobacteria; order Sphingomonadales; family Sphingomonadaceae; genus Erythrobacter. Next base: position 219,619 of record JBJIOB010000027.1, on the reverse strand, counting down.
CGCCCGCCTCGTCAGTCAGCCAGCATTCGAGCGAATGGCCATGGCCGACCCGGTGCAGCGCGAGATAGCTTTGCACGATGCGTTCGGAAATCCACGTTTCCGGATGCCCCGGCCGCGGCGCGGCGCAGGCGCGGATCACCGCTTCGAAGGCCTGATTGACGGTGATGTGAAAGCGATCCGACCGGATCACCTTGCGCAAGGATTTGGACAGATGCAGGCCATCCAATGGCAGGATTGCCCGTTCGCGCGGCTCAACCCAGAAGATGTCGCTATCCTCGCGCTTGTCGGCCATCGGGAAGATGCCGCTGCGATAGGCCAGCAGCAGGGTTTCGACCGGAATCGGCGGCAAAGGTGAGTGAGGCGCGTGCATGTCTGACAGGCAGAATACCGCGTGCCTGCGCGCTGCACCAGCCAAAGGATTATCATGCCCCAGCGCCAGCGACCCGCAAGGTGATCGCAAATCGGGCGTTGCCTAAGCGCATGGGCTTCGATAAAGGGCACCCCTGCAACGCTGCAGGGGTGTAGCTCAGCTGGTAGAGCATCGGTCTCCAAAACCGAGGGCCACGGGTTCGAATCCTGTCACCCCTGCCAACTTTTTCTTGAAGCTCAAGAGACTGAAAATAGACGGGTTTGTCTTCGAGTCAAAACCCTGTAGCACCCTGTCGTGGCCTTGATGGAACGGGTATGAATCGGCCCGGCCGGATGGGCAAGACCGACCTCTCAAAAACACCCAGGTATCCACGCGCCCTGCACAGGGTTTTCCCTTCGCCAACAGACATTGTTACGAGCTCGTCCGCGTTGATGCGGCCTGCACGACGCGGGGTGGCCATAGATCGCGCTCCAGGCTGGATCTACGTCAAGTGCGGCTTGATCGCAGCCCAAGCCTGATCCGACAACCAGAACAACGATCGCGACATTCCAAGCAGCCTCCTGCACAGCGGAGGCTCCCTGGAACAGGCTAACCATCAAACATCAAGCGGCTGATTGGGCTTGGACCCTAGAACTTTTGCAGCAAGGGTGTGGGTGTCCCGCACGTGACGGCATCGTGTCGCTATCGCTTCGTGATGTCGGCTTTGTCACGACGCCTGACGCGCGAAGATGGGGGGATAGTCATGTCCTCTAGCAGGCCAAAGGAGAAGCGGAAAAGGTGCCGTATCGCGGTGACATTCAGTCCCGAAGAAATGAAGGAGTTAAAGCGTAAAGCTGGCTCCAAGCCTGTTGGAGAGTTTTGCTGAGAGAGGATTCTCTACAGCAATAACTGTCACGATCCATTGTTCGATGTCTGTGCGAAAATGAACGCCCAAGCAGAGCAGATGAAGGCGTTGCGAGCGCTGCTGTCGCGCTACCATGGCGAGAACTGGAGGATGTTGTTAGGCGGCCCGGATATCAGGGGGGTCTGACCTCTGTTCCCCCAAAAGTGTCCGGTGAGCGATCATCTTCGGGTCACACACATCCGAGAGACCTCGCAAGCATCAAGTTTTTCCTTGGTGTTAGGGTTGCCCATAAGTCGGCAGCCTAGGGGCAAGTCTTGATGGCGGACTATATGGTTCCGCAGCCTGGTAAAAAGCTATTTCGCAGGATCATTCGTTCCAGAAAAAGCTTGATAAAAGGGCCTGTAGAAAATAATACCGACCGGATGGTATTAAATTAGGGGTTAGGATGGCTGCCAAGATTGGTCTGTTCATGTCTGCGCAGTTTGAGCCGGGCTATGATATGCATAGAGGAGTGGCAGAGCTTGCCGCACAGGCATGCCTTGCCGAAGATGTCCAGTTTGATGCGCTGTTTCTGGGGCATCACTATCTGGCCCACTCAGCCTTCATGCAGCCGATCCCGCTCATGGGCTACATCGCCGCAATGACCGAGCGGATGGAGCTTGGGCTCGGCGTCTATGTCTCGCCGCTTGCCAACCCGCTTGCCCTGGCAGAGGATCTTGCGACCATTGATGCCTTGTCGCGAGGTCGGCTTATCGCCGGTCTGGGGAGCGGTTACCGCGCCCGCGAATACGACGCATTCGGCATTCCCTTCGAGGATCGCTTCAAGCGACTTGAGGTCAATACCGATGTGCTGCGACGCTTGCTGGCCGGTGAGGAAGTCTCCGGCGATTTCCCTTTTGGGCGGCTCGATCGCGCCAAGGTGCATCTTCGCGTGCGCCCGCAAGGCGTAACACCTGATCTGTGGATGGGTGCATTCGGTGAGATCGGGTTGAAGCGCGCCGCACGGCTCGGCTGCTCGTGGCTTGCTCCGCCTGATGGTGACGAGGCTGAACAAAAAGTCCGGTTTGATCAGTTCAGAGGCTTTCTGGCCGACCATGGCCAGCCGCTTGATCGAGCCTACCCGCTGCTTCGCGAAGCGGTTGTGGCGCCGACGGAACAAGCCGCGCGCGAAATCGCGCGGGAGCACATGGTCCGCCAATACAAACAATACAAGCAATGGCAGGCCGCGCAGGATGTCTCGATCGATGATCTGATCGATCAATTCGCTATTGTCGGCGATCCTGAAACCGTGGCGCAAAAGATGCGTGGCCTGATTAAGCGCCTTGGCCTTACTCATTTGCTGCTGCGCGTCCAGTGGGCCGGAATGCCACACGCGGACGCCATGTCGATCATCCGTCTGATGGGCGAAGAGGTTATCCCGGCGATCAAAGCCTGAGGCTGGCGGCTGCATTTGCGCCGCTGGCAGGTTGAGGCGTTCTTACCTGCAGGCTTTCACATTGCGCTTTGGCGGTGTGTTGACCACTGCATGAAGCGGCGCGGCTGCAAAGGCCCGCATCTGCTGGGAAGGCGGGGCGTCGGCATAGAGCGTAGTACGCTGGCGCGGCGTCCGTCCGAGAGCCCGGATGGCCTGTTCCATCTCCTGTGGACCCATTTCCTCACCATGGGCTGCGCCTGCTGCCCGCGTGATGCTCTCGTTCATCAGGGTTCCGCCCAGATCATTGGCTCCTGCAGCGAGGCAAGACTGCGCTCCCGCCATCCCGAGCTTCACCCAGCTGGCCTGGATATTGGGGATCCACGGACCAAGCGAAAGCCGTGCGACCGCATGCATCAGCAAAGCCTCGCGCCAGGTCGGGCCGGGGCGCGCCTTGCCTGCCCGATAAATCGGTGCCTGATTGGCGACAAAAGCCAGTGGTACCAGTTCTGTGAAGCCGCCGCTGCGCCTCTGCAAGTCACGCAGTGCGATCAGGTGGTTAGCCCAGTGATCATACCGGTCGACGTGACCGAACATGATTGTCGCCGTCGTACGAAGCCCCAGAGCGTGCGCGGTTTCCATCACTTCAAGCCACTCGGAGGTCGAGACCTTGTCGGGGCAAAAGATCGCGCGGACTTCCTCGTCGAGCACCTCTGCAGCGGTACCGGGCAGGCTGCCGAGCCCTGCATCGCGCAACCTTCCGAGGAAGCGATCAAGCGTCAGCCCGAGCGATTGCGCTCCGTGGGTCACTTCGAGCGGCGAGAATGCATGGACATGCATTCCTGGTGCGGCCTGTTTCGCCGTACGCAGCAAGGCAAGATAGGTCTCGCCGGTATAGTGCGGATGGATCCCGCCTTGCATGCAGACCTCAACCGCGCCGCGTTGATGGGCCTCTGCCACCCGGCGAGCGACTTCGCCCAAGTCCAGATCATAGGGGCTGCCACGCAGGGAGTCCGCGCCTCGTCCCTTCGAAAAGGCGCAGAAAGTGCAGGCGTAGGCACATATATTTGTGTAATTGATGTTGCGGGTGACGACATAGCTGATCGCATCGCCCGATTGCTTGATCCGCATCGCATTTGCGACATCGCAGATGTCTTGCTCCGCTCCGCCGCGCGCTTCGAACAACGTGACGATATCTCTCTGGTCAAGCGGTTCTTGCGCCTCTGCTTTACGCAAAACCGGGTTGAGCGCGCTGCCGATATGCGTACGCATGAGCACAGGCGCTGGGGGCACCTTGCTGGTGCCTGCGCGCCAATCGGCATCATCGCGCGCAAGACCGCTTGCGTCGGATAACTCCCTAAGTCTGCGCGCAACTTCCGGTGCACACCAGCGATCAGGCGAGCGGGCAAAGCGCGGGTAGACAGTCAGGCGTTCAGTGAGCTGCTTGCCTGCCGCGGCAGTGTCCCGCGCAAGAGCGGTCAGTTCTGGCCAGGCGGCTTCGGGATTGACATGGTCGGGAGTGACAGGGGAGACCCCGCCCCAATCATTTATCCCGGCATCGACCAGCGCGCCGAGATTGCCCGGCGAGAGATTGGGCGGCGCTTGGATCGAGATATCATCAGGCAGCATCAATCGTGCCGCCGCGATGGTCCACACAAGCTCTTCGAGATCAGGCGAAGGCGCAGCCGCCATCCGGGTGCCCGGCTTGGCCCGAAAATTCTGTATGATCACTTCCTGGATATGGCCGTAACGTGCGTGCAGATCGGCGATCATCGCGATAGCTTCGAGGCGTTCTTCACGGGTCTCGCCAATTCCGATGAGCAATCCCGTGGTAAACGGGATGCCGAGTTCGCCTGCCTCCTTGATCATTCGGAGCCGCACTTGTGGATCTTTGTCGGGCGAGCCGAAATGAGGGCCGCCGCGCTCGCACAGCCGCTGGGCGGTTGATTCAAGCATGATCCCCATCGATGCCGAAACTTCGCGCAGCCGGATAAGCTCGTCGCGGGAAAGGATGCCAGGATTGAGATGGGGCAGCAGGCCTGTACTGTCGAACACTGCCTTCGCTGCGCGCTCGAGATAATCTGCCGTAGTCGCACAGCCGGCTGCCGCCAGCGCCTCGCGCGCGGCCCGATAGCGAAGCTCAGGCTTATCGCCGAGCGTGAACAAGGCCTCCTTGCAGCCCGCGACCGCGCCAGCACGTGCGATCTCGCGCACCGCCTCGAAGGTAAGATACGGGGTCGGGATCTCGCGCGGCGCCTTGGCGAAGGTGCAGTAATGGCAAACATCGCGACATAAGGTCGTCAGCGGGATGAACACCTTGCGCGAATAGGTGATGAGTTCGCCATAGGCCTCATCGCGCCGCCTCCGGGCGGCCTGTGTCAGCGCCGCAAGATCGTCCAGCGGCATATCTGCGCGCGCCTTCATGCCACTTGTTCCCGCAGATGTGGCAGCTCGCCGAGGAAGGCGCGTGTGGCCGCGCCCACCCGCTTGTTGAGCAGCCGGGCAACCGCTGGTGGTGTGTCGATATCCTCCACCAGCCCGCCACTTAAGAGACAGCGCAGCGTTTCGCCCTGTGCCGCGAGGGCTGCTGCATGAGCACTGAAACTGTTCGGGCCATAAAGAAACTGGAACGGGCAGGCGGGGTCAAGCAACAAGGCATTGGTGCCCCCGTCATGCGCGCGCGCCCCGGCATGCGTTCCGAGTTCTGCAAGCCGATCAATATCTGCGCCCGTCGCCAAGGGCAGATCAGCCGAAAGCAGCATCAGCGACCTCTCACCGCTTTGGCAAGCGCTTGCGCGCGCGGCACTGGCAGCGGCATTCAGCCCCTGCGTTGCCTCCTCGAATTGCCACTCGGCGCCCTTGGCCAGAGCGATCTTGCCCACGCCTGCATCCGCACTGCGAACCGCGATGCGTCGCACCATGCGCGCGCCGCACGCCGCATCAAGCACGTCAGAAAGCATCGCTGCAGCAAAAGCTGCGCGCTCTTGTGCATCAAGGATCGGTGCGAGCCGGCGCTTGGCCAGTTTCAGCGGCTTGCACAGGATGACAATCGAGACACCCTCACTCATGCGGTTCAAGGCCTGTGATGCGAATGCCGGCGTGGCCCGATTTGTACGTCCTGTTCATGAAGATAAGCAGCGAGGTGAGCGCCTCTGCCGCAACCGAGTTCGCCAGCGGGCCAGCGTGCCAGCCGCGCAAACCGCAATCCCGAACAACCGCAATCGTCATGTCACGGGCTTCAGCGTCATCGCCGGTCACCAAGACATCGCAATCGATCTCGTCGTCATCCTGCAACAATTGAGCACTGACATTCTGGAAAGCCGACACCACCCGCACTTCTGCGCCCGCCGCGCGCACGGCATAGGCAGCGGCCGAGCCTGCTTCGGGGAGCTGAACCATCGAAACCTTCGGAGGCTTGAGCGGCACTGTCGCATCAATCAAAACCTTGCCCGCAAGGTGCGATGCAACCGCCGCAATGACGTCTGACTGGCTTGCAAAGGGCACAGTCAGAATTGCTAGATCGCTCTGCTCCGCCGCTTCTGCGAAGCTCGTGCCCTGGATATTGGATGCGCCCAGTGACGCCGCAAACTCGCCTGCCCGGACAGCATCTCGCGATCCGATCAGGACGTGCCATCCCGCCGTAGCAAGGCGCCGGGCCAACCCCGAGCCGAGCGCGCCCGTACCGCCCAATATCGCAATCTTGCCACGCTTCATGTACCTCTCCCCAATTTCATACCGACCGGCACGAATGAAGTTAGACCACCCAAAAATTGGGCGCAATCCTTTTCTTGATCATTTATTACACTGCCAAATGATATCCCGTTGAACTGCGCTGGCGTGCCGCCGGCTTTGCCCCCGAGCGTTTCTGCCAATTCGCAATGTGGCGCTGGAAACCCCTTGACCGAGTCAAGAGACCGCGCCAAAAGGTTCCGACCGACCGGTATTAACTGGCTTGGGAGGGGACATGAATTTAGCGGACGATCTGTTCCGGCGGATGCGCGAAGCGCCCGATCGGCAGGCGCTTGCCTTTGAAGGGGCGCGCTGGACCTATCGGGAACTTGGCTATGCGATCGCTCGTGCCGCTGCGGCGCTGCAATCTGAAGGCATCGCCGCTGGTGATCGTGTCGCATTTATCCTTCGCAACCGGCCTGAGGGAGTGATTGCGCTCTATGCCTGCTGGTCGATCGGGGCGGTGCCGGTGCTGGTGAGCCCGCTTTACGGCCGGGATGATCTGGCGAGCGCGCTCGAAAAGACAGGGCCGAAATTAGCGGTTGTCGGGGATGATCTGGAGACCGCTCGCGCCGCCGTATCCAAGCGAGGGATCAACGCGTTGCTATCAAGCGCGCTCGATCAGGGGGCTGGCGCCGAATATTTGCCCGCGGCCTGCGATCTGGCCGAAGACTACGAAAGCGCGATCCTTTTCACCGGGGGAACCACCGGCAAGCCAAAGGCGGTGGTCGCAACCCATGGCGGGACGCTCGCAACTATGTCGAAGCTTGCGTTTGCGTCCAAGGGCAGAGCCGGTCCATATGTGCTTGCCCCAGATGCCGCATCGCCCAATCTGATACTGCTCCCGCTGTTCCATAGCGGCGGCCAGCAGGCATTGCTGTTTTCTTATCATGTCGGCCGCTCGGTTGCCTTGGTGGAGCGTTTTGCCGCCGATGCGGTGGATAGCGCGGTTCGCAGACATGCGATCGACAATCTCTTTTTGCTGCCGACAATGCTCTATGATCTGGCCTATGCGCCCGGAGCCATCGATCTGTCGACGGTGCGTTCGGTTCTTGTGGCAGGCGGCGCAGTCGATCCGCAAACCCGGGCAGCATTCGAGCGGCGCTTTGGCATCCCCTTGCTCAGCAATTACGGATCAACCGAAATCGGCCACGTCGCCGGCTGGACGGTGCGCGATGTGCGCGACGGCTTGTGGCGCGCAGGATCGGTGGGCCGCGTCTATCCTGGCGTGGAAGTGGAAATTCGCGACGAGGATGGGCAGCCGCTCGGCCCGAACGCGGTAGGCGAAATCTGCGTCAAGACCCGGCTGACAACCGGCTATGCCGGCAGCAACAGCGCAGACGAGATGATCCACCGCGACGGCTGGGTGCTTTCAGGCGATCTTGGCTATCTCGACGCGGATGGCGTGCTGTTCCTTTCGGGTCGCAAGCGCGAACTCATCAAGTGCGGCGGTTTCCAGATTTTCCCGAGCGAGCTTGAGGATACGCTTCGCACCAGCCCGATTGTTGCCGACGTCGCTGTGGTGGCTGCTGCCGACCCCCGGCTTGGCGAGGTGCCCAAGGCCTTTGTTGTGCCGCGCAGCCATATCGCGGCTCCCGGGGAGCCTGAGCGCGCTGCCCTGATCGCTCACGTGCGTGACCGGCTCGCCCATTACAAGGCGGTTCGTGAAGTCGAATTCATCGCGGCGCTGCCGCGCACACCAACCGGAAAAATCGACCGAGCCGCGCTCGCGGGTCGCTAAGCTTTCAAGGAGCCTTGATCACATGCCCAAAAGAACTGAAGTCGATCTGCTGGAAACCCATTGGACGGTGGAGCACATGACCACCGATCGGGCGACGCTTGAAAGCTTCGTGCGCTATGAGGTGGATGCAGAGCGGCGCGTCGCCACAATCATTTTCGATCGGCCCGAAAAGCTTAACGCGATCCCTGTGGCAGCCTTCGAAGTGGTTGGCGATTACGTCAAGGAAGCCGAGGCGGACGACCGGGTCAAGGTAATCGTTTTCCGTGGAGAAGGTGATTGTTTCGGCACTGGGGCCGATGGCGACGAGCTTGGGTTCTACATCGGCTACAAGTCGGGCAAGGACAAAGAAAGTCGCAAGCGCCCACCCCAGCGCACCCGGATGCTTCCGGATCGCAACCTTTTGTTCGGCGCGTTCAACAACCGCATTTCCAATTGCCTCAAGGCGACCATCTGCCAAGTTCACGGCTATTGTTATGGCGGCCATATGCAGATCGCGCTGGCGGCGGACATTGTCATCTGCTCGCCCGATGCAACCTTCACGCATCCTGCATTCCGTTACCTTGGCGCAGGCCCCCAGGACGTGGTCCAGTGGATCGAAAACCTCGGGATAAAGAAGGCCAAGGAAATCATGCTGACAATGCGCCCGCTGCTTGCAGAAGAGGGTGAGAAATGCGGCTTTGTCAACAAAGTAGTGCCGCGCGACCAGCTTGATCAGTGGGTTGCCGATTATGTCGAGGCGATTTCCTTCATGCCGCTGGACGGGATCATGATCGGCAAGTCGATGATGCAGCTCGCACAGAACGCGCGCGGCGCATCGGTCGGCGAGGTTGGCGCATGGATCGCGCACGGCTGGGCGACCAATCTCGGCCTTGATGAAGGCGATTGGAACTTCATCAAGGAACGCCGCGACAAAGGCCTTGGCCGTGCGCTGCGTGAACGGGATGCAGCGGTTGCTCCATTCTTCCGCATGGGCGGGCGCAATGCCCCGCGCAAGTCCGACAAATAGGAACCAACGGCGATGAAATTCGGCATCCTTGCTTCCCACCAGTTTCCGCGAGATGCGGACCTCCAGCGCTCGATTGGTGAACTGATCGAATATGTTCAGACCGCACGCGATCTGGGCTATGATTCGGTGTTCACCATCAATCACTTTCTGGGCAATCTGCAGACGCCCCAGACAGTATCAATGATGGCCCGGCTGATCGACCACAGCGGCGATATGATGCTGGGCACAGGCATCCTGATCCTGCCACTGTTCCACCCTGTCCATGTTGCCGAGGAATTCGCTACCCTTGATCAGCTCTCAGGCGGCCGGATTGTGCTGGGTGTCGGAGCGGGTTACCGGGCGGAGGAATTCGATAGCTTTGGCATTTCGATGGATCATCGCGGCGGACGCCTCAAGGAAGGCATTGAGCTTATCCGCAAGATGTGGACCGATGAGACAATCAGCTACGAAGGTGAGCATTTCAAGATCGATCAGAAACGGATCGGGGTAGCCCCGCTCCAGCCGGGCGGGCCGAAGATCTGGGTCGGCGCCGGTGCGCGAGTTCCGGTGCAGAGGGCAGCGCGGATCGGCGATGCCTGGCTGACCCCGGGCAATTCACCAAGCGCTGACTATCTGCCCAAGCATGTCGCCATCTACGATGAGGCCCTGGTTGCGGCGGGCAAGCCGGTGCACGGGATCGAACGCCCGATCCTCAAGGAGATGTTCATCGACACCGATGGCGACCGCGCGCGCACCATGGCGGTGGAATATCTGCGCCGCGAATATGCCGCCTATGGCCAGTACGAAGCGCTCGACTGGTTCAATTCGCGCTGGCAGGAGCTGATCGACAATTCGCTGATGGTCGGAACTCCCGACGAGGTCGCCGACAAGATCGCTGCGATTGGCCAGTACGGGTTCAATCATTTCGTGTTCCGTTCGTTCTGGGGCGGCATGCCATTCAGCGAGGCAGAGCGCTGCCTGCGTCTGTTCGCCAACGAGGTTGCTCCGCGGTTCCAGCAGGTGCCCGCATGAGCGCAGCAGCCCGCGAAGTGCATCATGTCGCGCTCAGTGTGCGCGATATGAAGGCCTCCGAAGCTTTCTACGGCGGGGTCATGGGCCTGAGGCGCACCCTCGAGATGCCGATCCGCGATCCACGAACCATCAAGATCATGGGGCTGCCCGATGGTGCAGTGGGGCACAGTGTCTATTTCCAGGGCCCGTCACGGATCGGACAGCTCGAACTGATTGAATGGCGCGGTCACGGGCGCGCAGACACCGGGCCCAAGCGTCCCGGCGATCCTGGCGTGTTCCTGTTGTCCTTCGAGGTCAGCCGCGAGGAGCTTGACGAGATCTGGGCTCGCGGGATCGCAGCAGGCGTCGAAGTCTGCGCCGAACCGGCCGATGCGGTGCTGGAGAACTACGGCATCATCCGCGTTGCGATCTTCGCGGACCCGGACGGCGTGATGGTGGAACTCGTCGCGCTGCCCACCAAGGAAGAAATCGCCGAATTCCGCGCCAGAAATCCGAGGACACGCCTATGACATATGTAAATTTCTGGCATTGGGCAGAGCATCATCCCGATCGGATCGCGATTGGTGAGGTCGATGGCTCCAAGGTGACCTTTGGCGAGCTGGCAGAGCGCGCCCACCGCACCGCAAATGCGCTGATTGCGCTCGGTATGAAGCCCGGCGATGCCGTTGCAACCCTGCTTCGTAACCGCTCGGAATGTATCGAACTGTTCCTCGCAGCGCTTAATTGTGGCTGGTATTATGTTCCCATCAACCACCATGGCACTGCCGCCGACACCGGCTACGTGGTTGAGAATTCCGAGGCAAAGGCCGTCTTTGTCGACGCCGAATTTGCCGGTCTTGGCACAACCGCGCTTGATAGCATCGGCTTTCCTGCAGATCGGCGGTTCAGCGTCACGCAGGCGGCAGGCTTCACGACAATGGAGCAATTGCGCGCTGGCCAGGCGACAGAGCGCCCCCGCGGCTATCCCGCAGGGCAGGTAATGCAATACACCTCTGGGACAACCGGGCGGCCCAAAGGTGTGCGGCGACCTATTGAGTCCAGTAGCGCCGATGACCTGGTGGGATCAATGAGCTGGCTGCTTCGCACTTTCGGGATCGCTCCCGGCGACGGCGTGCATCTGGTCACCTCGCCGCTCTATCATTCTGCGGTCCATTCGATTTCGACCGCAGCCCTGCATCTTGGGCAATCCATCGAAATGATGGAGCGTTGGACGGCGCAGGATTGCCTCGTGCGGATTGAACGCGACCGCGTGACGAGCACGCATATGGTGGCAACGCATTTTCACCGCCTCCTGCAGCTGCCCGAAGCTGTGCGACAAGCCGCCGATGTGTCGTCGCTGCGCCATGTCATTCACGGTGCAGTGCCGACCCCGGTCGACGAGAAGCGTCGCATGATCGAATGGTGGGGACCGGTGATCTTCGAATATTACGGCTCGTCCGAGGTGGGCGGTACAATTGTCACCTCGCAGGAATGGATGGAGCGTCCCGGCACTGTTGGTCGGCCCTTTACCATCTCCGAAGTCAAGATCCTGGATGATGAGGGTAACGAGCTTGGCCCCAATCAGGTCGGCAAGATCTGGATGCGGCAGGGTGACCAGAAATTTTCCTATTACAAGGATCCCGAAAAGACCGCGCGCAGTGTCAAGGGTCAGTTCATTCATGTCGGCGACCACGGATATGTCGATGAAGACGGCTATCTGTTTCTTTCGGGACGCGATGCCGAGATCATCATTTCAGGCGGCGTCAACATCTATCCTGCGGCAATCGATGCCTGTCTGCTCAATCACCCCGCCGTGCACGATTGCGGCGTGATCGGCGCTCCGAATCCCGAATTCGGCGAGGAAGTGAAGGCGATCGTCTGCCTCAATCCCGGCTGGGCTGCAGATGATGCCACGGCACAGCAACTGATCGAGCATTGCCGCGCGCATCTCTCGCGCCTGATGGTGCCGCGTTCAGTGGACTTCGTTGACGAACTGCCACGTGATCCAAACGGCAAGCTGCAGAAGAAGAAGCTGCGAGATACCTATTGGGTGCAGTTGGAGCGGGCCCTGTGAGCGAGATCCGGCTGGATGGTGAGGTCGTCCTGATCACGGGCGCCGGCCGTGGACTGGGGCGCGCCCATGCTCTGCTGCTGGCACAGCGCGGCGCTCACGTGGTGGTCAATGATGTCGGTGCGGCAACCGATGGCAGCGGTACTGCCGCTCGTCCTGCCGAGACTGTTGTGGCACAGATCATTGCCGCCGGCGGATCCGCGCAGGCATCCACGCACGACATCACCGACCCCATCGAGGCGCGCGCCATGATCGATGAGGTGATCGCGCATTCGGGACGCATCGCAGCGGTGGTGCACAACGCCGGAATCCTGCGCGACAAGACCCTCGTTAAGCTCGAGACCGATGATGTTGACGCGGTTCTTGATGTGCATCTCAAGGCAGCTTTCTGGACGCTGATCCCTGCCTTTGCCCATATGCGGGAAGCCGGTTACGGGCGGATCGTCCTGACTGCCTCCTCATCGGGGCTGTTCGGCACGTTCGGGCAGAGCAATTATGGCGCCGCCAAAATGGGGCTGGTCGGGCTGATGCGGGTACTCTCGCTCGAAGGTGCGCGCAGCAATATCCTTGTAAACACCGTTGCCCCCAGTGCGCGCACCCGCATGACCGAAGACCTGCTCGGCCCGCTCGCTGACAAGCTCGATCCCGACCATGTTGCGCCGCTGGTCGCTTGGCTGTGTTCGCATGCCTGCACGCGGGGCAACCAAATCTTTTCGGCCGGAGGCGGTCGTTACGCGCGGGTTTTCCTAGGGCTGACACCTGGCTGGACCAAGCCCGATGCAGGCATTGCCACTCCCGAAGAGATCGGCGCCAACATGGCCGCGATCACCGCCGAGGACGGGTTTATCATCCCCGAAAGCGGTGTTGATGAACTGAACGTAATGCTGGCCGCTCTCGGCCAGCGCGCAGAGGATTGACATGGATTTTCGCGACACTCCGGAACAGGCCGCTTTTCGTGCCGAGGCCGCAGCATGGCTCGACGAGGCTCTGCGCGGATTTGCCCATGCATCAGGCGGCAAGGCGCGGGAGGAGCAAAGCATCGCGTGGCAGGCCCGCCTACACCGCGATGGCTGGGCTGGAATTGCCTGGCCCGAAGCCTATGGCGGACGCGGCCTGGGGCATGTGCATGATGCGATCTTCAACGAGGAGGCCGTCAAGCGCGACGCGCCGATGCCGATCAATGTCATCGGGGTTAATCTGGTCGGCCCGACGATCATGGTGCACGGCACCGACGAACAGAAAAAGCGCTATCTGCCGCGGATTCTTTCGGGCGAGGAAGTGTGGTGCCAGGGCTTTTCCGAACCGGGGGCAGGCTCCGATCTGGCAGGCCTTGCCACACGGGCCGAAAGGCACGGAGACGACTGGCTGGTCAATGGCCGGAAAATCTGGACCTCATGGGCCCACCGGGCACAGAAATGCATTCTTCTCACCCGTACCGATCCGGCAGCCCCGAAGCACAAGGGCATAACCTGCCTGCTGGCCGACACCCGCGATTTCGAGATTCGCCCGATTATCATGATCAACGGCGACAGCGAATTCAACGAGATGACAATCGAGAATGTGCGGGTGCCCGATGCCGAAAGGCTCGGCGAAATCAACGCGGGGTGGCCGGTCGCCACCACGGTATTGACGTTCGAACGTTCGGGCGCTGCGCTGATGCTGCAGGTCATGGCCCAGCAGGTGCTCGACCGGCTGATCGGGGCGATCAGGCAAAGCGGGCGGAGTGATGATCCCCTGTTGTGCGCGCAGCTCGGCAAGCTCGCAAGCGAGGTGGAATCGCTGCGCGTCTCGGGTATCCGCATCATGTCGGCACTCGCAGCGCACCGCGAGCCGGGGGCGGAAAGTTCGGCAGTGAAGCTGATCTGGGCACGTGTCATTCAGGATATCACCCGGCTTGCCATTCAGGAGGGCCTTGCCGGCTCGCTTGACGATCTGGGCACTTCGGGAAGCTGGTGGACTGACCGCTATCTGCGAGCCCGCGCCCATTCCATCGAAGGCGGCACCGATGAGGTGCAGAAATCCATCATTGCCGAGCGTGTGCTCGGCCTGCCGCGCTCGCGCTGAGGACGACCCATGCAAGCCTTGTTCACATCCGATCAGGAAATGATCGCCGACACCGCCAACCGCATGGCCAAGGGCGGGCTGGCTCGCGCCCGTGCCCTGCTCAACGGCGCATCCCCCGAAGGTTCGCCTGACGGGCAACTGATCGAAGGCTGGAGCGCACTGGGCGTGCCGGAGACGCAAGGGGGATCGGCCGGCATGGTCGAGGCGGCCTTGCTGGTGCAGGCGTTGGGCGAGGCTGGCGAGCCCGGGGCATTCCTGACGCATTTCCAGTCGGTTCATGCGCTGGCCGGTGCGGGCCTTGCCGATCGGCTTTTGGGATCCGGTGCGCGCGCCACTCTGGTGGATGAGTACGGCGTCGGCGCCGCCCGTGACAGCGCCCTGGTGGTCGAGCGCACCGGTACGCGCTGGCGGCTTCGCGAAGCAGCTGGCTGGAAGGCTGTCAGATCGATTGATCCAGCACGTCTGGCTGGCCGGGTCACGCCTGGCTCCGTCATTGCTGAGGGTGAGGATCGCGGGCATGGACTGGAACGAGTCCAGGTGCTGCTCGCAGCAGAGGCCTGCGGGGTCGGGCGCGGCGCGATCCGTATCGCTGCGGCCTACGCCACCACGCGTGAGCAATTTGGCAAGCCGATCGGCGTATATCAGGCAATCAGCCATCGACTGGCGCACGCGACAGCCGATCTTGAAGCAGCCTGGTCGCTAACGCTCCATGCGGCCTGGGCGCTGGAAGGCGCGCCGGAATTGGCTGTCAAGGCAGCCCGAATGGCCAAGGCAGCCGCTGGCACCGCAGCCATCTATGCGTGCGAGGCCTGTGTGCAGACCCACGGCGGCATGGGCATCACTCGCGAGGCAGATCCCCACCTTTATCTGAAGCGGGCCTTTGCAATCGATGCGGGCTGGGGCCGGGCCGCCGCACTCAACCGCAAGATCGGGCGCGCACTTCTCGCCTCCTGAGCGCGGGCAGGAAACTTTCAAGCATACCGGTCGGAATGTCTTGCCATCGCTTACGCTCTAGGGTAATACCAACCGGTCGGATTTAATGTCGAGGTGCGAAGATGAAGTTCGGAATCATGAACCTGTTCCCCCTTTCCGAGGGTCAGAGCGAGCGCGAGGTTATTGAGGAAACGATGGAAGAGGCCGTTCTGGCGGATACTCTGGGCTTTGATTCCTTCTGGTTCGCGGAACATCACTTCTCCGGTTACGGGATTCTCGGCAATCCCATCCAGTTCGGCACGGCAGTGGCCATGGCAACCAAGCGGATCACTATCGGCACAGCGGTGATGGTGGTGCCGTTCTACAATCCGATGCGCCTCGCCGAAGACGCTGCTCTGCTTGATATTCTGTCCGGCGGACGCTTCATGATGGGCTGCGGCCGCGGCTATCAGCCGCGCGAATTTGCTGGCTTCCACGTGGACCCCAAGACTTCGGGCGAACGCTATGCCGAGACCATCGAGCTGCTTCGCAAGGCCTGGGCGGAAGATAACTGGGACTATGCTGGAAAGCATTTCCAGTATGAGGACATGACTGTCCATCCCAAGCCGCTCAAGAAGGAAATCCCGATCCTGCACGCTTCGGTCTCGCCGGAATCATTCGAAAAATGGGGCCGCTTGGGCGAGCGCATCATCACCAGTCCGAACTTCACGCCATTGGCCCTGATGAAGCGGAATTTCGATCTTTACACCAAGGGTTTGATCGAAGGCGGGCACTCGCCGGATGCCTTTGAACGTCCTTACATGCAGCAGGTCTGGGTCGGCCCGACCGAAACCGGCAAGCGCGAGGCAGCCGAAGCTGCACTGCGTTATTACCGGATGGTTGGCAATGTCATTCCCGGCCAGCAAAAGGGGCTGGTTCCGATCGATGACAAGGAGCAGGCCTACTACAACAAGGTCAAGCAAGGCATTGATCTGCTGAGCGTCGAGCAGACCCTGACGCATGGCGGCAATTTCGGCTCGACCCAGCAAGTCATCGACACGCTTGGCGTGCTTCAGGAACAGCTCGGGGTTACGCATTACATCTGCTGGTTCCGCATCCCCTCGCTGGCACGCGGCGCGGCGCTTGATGCAATGCACAGGTTTGCCGAAGAGGTGATCCCGGCTTTTGCCGAGAAGCCTGTTGCCTCTCCGAAAATGGCTGTTGCCGTAAGCTGACCCGAAGTGAGCGCGGCTCCGGTGGTCAAATATGGCGTGATGGACGGGGTTGCGACGCTCACCTTCGCACGGCCCGAGCGCAGGAACGCTGCCAATCGTGCAGTGATCGATGCGCTGGAGGCCGGGCTGGGGCAGGCAGAACGCGACCCCGCCGTCGGCGCCGTGATTATCACCGGTGAAGGCGACAGCTTTTGTGCAGGCTGGGATCTGGATGAAATTGTCGCCATGGCCAGCTTTGAGAGGCGCGCCCTGGCCGATCAATTCGGTGCCAATGGTCGCGCGCTTGATCGGCTTGCCGAAAGCGACTTGCCGAGCATTGCTCTGGTTAATGGCCCGGTTGCGGGTTTCGGAATGTCTTTAGTGGCGCGCTGCGATTACGCGATTGCTTGTGAGCGGGCGACTTTTCACCTGCCGGAGACCGTTCTTGGCCTCGTGCCTGCGATCGTGGCACAAGATATGCTGCGCGTAATGGGCAGGCGCGCTGCGTTCGACTGGCTTGCCCTTGCCGACAAGCGCTCTGCGCGGGACGCACAGGCCGCTGGCCTGGTGCGCGAAGTGGTCGCAAGCACTGATCTTGTCGAGGTCGGCCGCGCGCTTGCAGCCCGCCTCGCGGCGATGCCCCGCACGGTTATCGCCGAACTCAAACACCTGCTCCGCCGGCTCGATGCCGCAGAACGCGAGCAGCATCAAGAAATCACGGTGGCAGGAGCGGTGGAGGCTCTGAAATCACCCGTGGCACAAGGCTTGATTGAAAGGCTCAAGCCCCAATCAGGCTAAACTCATAAAATCAAAAAAAGTGGGGGAGAGTAATGATGACAAAGAAATTGCATCTGAAATCGGGAGTTCTCATTTGGTGTTATGCTGGCGGCTGCCACTCTCGCCGCGCCGCTCGCGGCCCAGACCAGCCCAGCCGCTTCCGAACCGGCGCGCGAGGCAGAAGCGGCACGCAGTGATGTCGGTGTCCAGGAAATCGTGGTAACCGCGCTGCGACGCGCCCAGTCGCTTCAGGATGTGCCGATTTCGGTCACAGCCTTGACTGCAGAAGCAATCAACGATGCTGCAATCCGCGGGGTCGACGAGCTGGCAAGCCGCGTACCCGGCTTCACCATGACCGCATTCAACGTCGCGCAGCCACGGCTGTTTATCCGCGGTAGCGGGTCCACCGATGATGGCGCTGCACAGGACAACAGCGTCGCTGTTTTCATGGACGATGTGTATATCGCGCGAGGCGCAGGTCAGGCTTTTGAATTCCTGGACGTCGAGCGTGTCGAGGTGCTGCGCGGTCCGCAAGGCACTCTTTACGGCAAGAATGTGGTGGGTGGGCTCGTCAATGTCATCAGCCGCAGGCCATCGCAAAGCTTCAATGGAGCAGCCGAGGCATCTTACGGGAATTACAATGCCCTTGATCTTCGCGCCTATGTCTCAGGCCCGATCAGCGAGACCCTCGCAGTATCGCTATCCGGGGTTCATCGTTCGCGCGATGGATTTGCGCGCAATATCCGCCTCAACCGTGATCTGGAAAACCTGAACCTGTTTGCCGTGCGCGGCCAGTTGCTGTGGACACCGACCTCGGATCTGGATGTCCTGATTTCGTTTGATTACAGCGACCACTCAGACAACGGCCAGTCGCGCAAGGGGGAAGGCCCGTTCACTCCGCCGCCGTTCGGATCGGTCACCGCTTTTCAGACCAGCACCAACCCGCGCGAGTCCGAATTTCCGCGCGAAACCTATCAAAACCGCACTATTTTCGGCAGTCTTGGGCGCATCGACTGGCGCAGCGATTTGGGCACACTGACTTCGATCACCGCCTATCGCACCAGCGATGTCAATCTGGGTGATGCTTTCACCGGGATCGGCTCTCCGCCCTATCCGGTGCTGGATACGCTCAACATCGAAGAGGAAACGGCCAGTCAGTTCAGCCAAGAAATCCGCTTTGCTACAGAACCCTTCTGGAATGACCGTGCAACTGCAATTGCAGGCGTCTATTACCTAAAGGAAAGCGTGGATCGCACCGAGATTGCCGACTTGATCTCTGTTATCGGGGCGCGGGTTCCCGCGCTGGGCGGTCTGACTGGTATCAGTGGCTCGTTCCAGGATGCACAGACCGAAAGTGTCGGTGTTTTTGCGTCTGCCACGCTGAACATTACTGATCGCCTCGCAGTCACGGGCGGGATTCGCTACACCAACGAAACCAAGGACATCAGCACCAGAGTTGTCTCGATCGCTGATATCGATGCTATCATCGCTGCGCCGCCGGTCGAAGAATACGACATTGCCGCCCGCGAGAGCTGGGGCGCCTTCACTCCGAGCCTTGCGATCATCTACGACATCAGTTCATCGCTAAATCTCTATGCGAACTATTCGCGCGGCTTCAAGTCGGGCGGCTTTCAAGGGCAGGCCCCCACCGGCGCAGCTGCACGCACGCCGTTCGATCCGGAAACCGCGAACAGCTATGAAATCGGCATGAAGGGCCGGGTATTCGGAAATCGTATGACCTTTGCGCTGTCGGCCTTCCACACCGATTATGACGATCTGCAGGTGCGCCAGAACGCGCAACGACCTGAGGATCCCTTGCCGATCCTTCGGATCACCAACGCCGGTGCAGCCCGCGCACGCGGCGTCGAGCTTGATCTCAATGCCAAGCCGACGTCATGGCTTACTCTCTGGGGCAGCTACTCATATCTTGATGCCAAATACGTCCAGCTGGTCGACAACCTCAATATCAATCGGGCCGGGAACCGGATGATCTTCTCGCCCGAAAATTCCTTCAATATCGGCGGCGAGATCGAGCTTCCCGTGACCGAGAAGGTTAACGCTTTCGTGCGCGGTGAGTATCGCTGGCAGGACACTTTCTTCTTCGATCCGGCGAACAATGCGGTGAACACCCAGGAGGGCTATGGCCTGCTTGACGCCGCAGCCGGGGTACGGGTCGGGCGGCTCACCGCTGAGGTTTGGGGAAAGAACCTGACCGATCAATTGTACCGCACGAACGTTATTCCGTTCCTCGGTGACCGTTTCGCAATTTTCGGTCCGCCGCAGACTTACGGCGTCCGTCTGCGCTTCAGCTTTTAAGGGTATAGACTGAGCCATGCATGAAGTTGCGATTGTGTCCGTCGCGCGGACGCCTATTGGCAAGGCGTTCCGCGGCGCCTTCAATGATACGCACGGGGCGACCTTGGGCGCCCATGCGATTGCCAACGCGGTGGCCCGCGCCGGGATTGCTCCAGCGGAAATCGAGGATGTCGTGATTGGCAACGGCAGCCCCGAAGGGGCGCAGGGCATGAACATCGCCCGCATGGCTGCGATGAAGGCGGGGCTGCCAGCGGCGGTGCCGGGGCAGACAATCAACCGCTTCTGTTCGTCAGGCCTTCAGGCGGTCGCGACCGCCGCGCACCAGATTGCCTGCGAAGGATTGCGGGTCTCGGTTGCCGGCGGCTTGGAGACTGTCAGCCTGACGCTCCAGCACATCAATCAGCACCGCTTGATGGACCCTGATCTGATGCACAGCCATCCCGGGCTGTTCATGCCGATGATCGAGACCGCAGAAGTGGTTGCCAGTCGCTATCGCATCCCGCGTGAGCGCTGCGATGCGCTCGGGCTGGAGAGCCAGCGGCGGGTCGCACAGGCGCAGGCCGCGGGCGCATTTGATGATGAAATCGTCCCTATCACTGTATCGAAGCTGGTGACTGACCGGCAATCGGGTGAAACCGCGGCTCAAGAGGTCACGATCGCAGAGGACGAAGGCCCGCGGCCGACCAGCGCCGAGCAGCTGGCGACACTCCCGCCGGTGATGCCTGAGGGGACAGTCACAGCCGGCAACGCCAGCCAGCTCTCCGACGGCGGCGCTGCGCTGGTTCTGATGCGGGCCGACGAGGCGGCGCGCCGAAGCGTGCCGATCCTCGGCCTGTTCCGCGGCTTTGCCGTGGCAGGCTGCGAGCCCGACGAGATGGGCATCGGGCCGGTTTTCGCTGTTCCCAAACTGCTGGCGCGTCATGGCCTTCAGGTCGATGATATCGACCTGTGGGAGCTTAACGAAGCCTTCGCTGTGCAGGTGCTTTATTGTCAGGACCGCCTTGGGATTGATCCCGCGCGGCTCAACGTGAACGGCGGTGCGATTGCGCTCGGGCATCCGTTCGGGATGTCGGGCGCGCGTATGGCGGGCCATATCCTCATCGAGGGGCGGCGTCGCGGCGCCAAGTGGGGCGTGGTGACCATGTGCGTGGGTGGCGGCATGGGGGCCGCTGGCCTGTTCGAGATCGTGTCATGAGCGGGCTGGTGGAACGCCTTACCGCGCGCATCGGGGAGACCTGGGGACCGAGCGATTGGATGACAATCGATCAGCCCATGATCACAGCTTATGCGGATTTATCGGGCGACCGGCAGTGGATCCATATCGATGTCGAGCGCGCCCGCCGCGAAGGGCCCTTCGGAGCACCGGTCGCACACGGCCTGCTGATATTCTCGCTGGTTCCTGCAATGCTCGCCGGCGTGCCTTGGCTCGAGGCCAAGGCGGGGGTCAATTACGGCACCGACCGCTTGCGGTTCGTCTCTCCCGTGCGCGCCGGAGACCGGATCCGCTGTCATGCCAGTCTTACGGCTGTTCAGCCGCATGGTGAAGGCGCGCGCCTGACAACTGCGGTTGTGGTCGAGGTGGAAGGACAGGCCAAGCCTGCCTGCATTGCCGACATGATCGGGATTGTCTTCGTATAAGTCTCAGGCGATGGCGGGAATATCGCCGCAGTCAGCCTGATATTGCGTCAGGCGCTGCTGGTACATTTCGCTCAGCGGCATGGCTGAGCGGTGCGATGGGTCGGTGGTCACGCAAGTCATGCGCCCGACAAACGACAGCACCCCGTCTTCGCGTCGGCCGATCACCAGCAGGCGGAAACTGGTGCGCCCGATCGCTTCTACATAGACCGTGCTCGTAAACCGGTCGCCGGGACGAAGCGAGCGGTGCAGGTCAGTCGTCAGAGAGCGCACCGGTGTGCCGATCTCCCCTTCGTTGAGCTGCTGATGCACCGAGAGGCCCATCACTGCTTCGAGCCATGTCT
Organism: Erythrobacter sp.; assembly: GCA_045377215.1. Classification (GTDB taxonomy): domain Bacteria; phylum Pseudomonadota; class Alphaproteobacteria; order Sphingomonadales; family Sphingomonadaceae; genus Erythrobacter. The sequence goes on along the minus strand of JBJIOB010000027.1, from coordinate 198,195 downwards.
CAGCTGCCTCGAACACGAAGCCGCCATAGCGCGGCGTGAAGACAATGCCTGCCGGATCGCAATCGCCAAACCGGACTCGCGCGGTGATGCAGATGGGCGCATTTGTCGTCATGATCACAGCCCTTCGCTGGTTTGCTCGAACGGCCGCACACCCCACAAAATGAGAGCTCCTGAAAGCGGAGCGCACAGCGCAGCGGTAAGAGCCAATGCCTTGCCGATCGCCATTGGATCGCCAAACACAGCGTCGGTGAAGAAGGCCACGATGAGCGGCCCCACAGTCATCCCTATGATCGTAACCGCAAAGGAATAGACTGCCGCCGACCTGCCCCGAAGATGGCCGGGCGTTGCATCCTGAATGGCCTGCACGGCGGTTGCGCCGGGCGAGGTGAAGAACATCAATGCCGGAGCAAAACACCAGAGCGCAAGCGAGGCGTTGTCAGTAAACCCAGCTATCACCATGAACGGCGTGACCAGTGCCACGCCCCAGCCCGCAATCCATACCGGTGCGCCTTTGACCCCGCGCCGCTGGAGCACACTTGACAGGGCTCCGCCGATGATCGTGCCCAGTCCGCCAAACACAAGAAACAGCATCCCGTAATAAAGCCCGACTTCGCCTGCATTCCAGCCGAAGCGCCGGATGAATAGTGTCGGCGCCCACGACAGCACGCCGCTCACGAGGATCGAATAGAGCGCGACACCGGCATAATGACGGCCGAAAAACCGGCGGTGCTCCAGCATGTATCGCATGATGCTGTCGGACGACGCGCTCTGGTTCGCGAGGGGAGCGGTCCGGCGACGCGGCTCGCGCACAGTGGCAAGCAGAAATAGCAGGAGCACCGCTCCGCCGAGGCCCACCGCAACAAAAGCCATGCGCCATGGTGCCAGCACGCCAAAATAGGGCAGGGGGGTCGGCGGCAAGGTTGTGATCCAGGCCAGCGCTGCGCCGCCCAGAATAAGCGCCAGCCCCGAACCGAGCGATACCGCCATGGTGTAAAGCCCGATTGGCAGGCCACGCTTGTCACGCGGAAACAGATCGCTGATAGTCGAGAGCGCGGCAGGTGACAGGCTCGCCTCCCCAATCCCCACCCCAACCCGGGCGAGGAACAAATGGACAAAGCTTCCCGCCGTCCCGCACCAGGCAGTTGCGACACCCCAGAGCGTCGATCCTGCACCTATCAGGGTCCGGCGCGACCAGCGGTCTGCCATCCACCCCAGCGGAAAGCCCATCAGTGCATAGCACAACCCGAACGCCAGTCCTTGCAACAGTGCGATCTCAGTATCGCTTATGCCGAGATCCGCCTTGATCGGCTCGACCAGCAGGCTGATGATGGTGCGATCAACAAAGGACACCACATAGGCGGTGGTCAGCACGATGACGTGCCACCATGCACGCCCGGCACTTGGCCACCCTTCCTCCGCCATGGAGACCGGCGCCACAAGCGCGGGTGGCGTGTCGGTGTCGCTGTTCGGCACGCCTAGATCCGCCACTCCGCAATCCCTCCCCCGCCAGATTTCATTCCATCCAGTCGGAATAATGTGTGGCTCGGGAACAGATAAAGGTCAATGGCGATTGAGCGCTTGGTGCGTATCTTTCGCTATCAAGCCGACCGGCCGGTATTGCAACGCAGCGCACCGCCAACTAACCTCAGCCCTCTGAAGGAACAGGAAGCGTCGAATGGTTGCCAAGAAGGACTCCAAATCAGCGATGCCCCGAGTTCGAACCTATGATCCCGTCCAGACACGCGCTTCCATCATCGAGGCTGGACTGAAGTTGTTCAACCGCGACGGATTTTCCGGAACCGCGGTAAAGGACATCGCCGACGAGGCCGGGGTGACCAAGGGCGCTTTTTATCATCACTTCGAATCCAAAGAGGATCTGCTGCTGTTGATCCATGATGATTACATTGAATATCAGCTTGGTGTGATCGAGGAAATCGTCGCACGCGATCTTACGCCGACCGAACAATTGCGCACCATGATTGATGCGATCCTGCACGCTCTCGATAAATATCAAGCGAACGTGACGATCTTTTTTCAGGAGCGCCGCTATCTGTCGGGGCCCAAGTTCGAACACATCCGCAAGCGCCGCGACGAACTTGAGGGCGTGTTCCGCAAATTGCTGGTACGCGGGATCGAAACCGGCGAGTTTCGCTCTGACATGGATGTTGCGATCACCGGGCTCGGCATCATCGGGATGTGCGCGTGGTCCTATCAGTGGTATGTACCCGAAGGCCGCCTCAAGCTGGATGAGGTGGCGCGAATTTTTTCGCAGCTGGTGATGGATGGTGTTGCCGCCCCCGCGCCTTAACCCAACGGTCGCTTCCATGACAGCGCAGCTGGCTATCTTCGCGCCGAAGCTGATCGGCGAAATCGCTGCCGGTGATGATCTGGCAGCGAAGGTCGGCGATGCGCTCGTTTGCGAGTGTCCGCCGGCCGTGGGTGATATCGTGGTCGTCGCGCAAAAGATCGTCTCCAAAGCGGAAGGGCGCAAGGTTGCGCTCGCTGCGGTAGAGCCTTCGCCCGAGGCCCTTGCTTTGGCCAAGCGCATCGGCAAGGATCCCCGGCTGGTTGAACTGGTGCTTCGCGAGAGTGCGGCTGTGATGCGGGCAAAGCCCGGCGTGCTTATCGTGCGCCACCGCCTTGGCCTGGTGATGGCCAATGCGGGGATTGATCAGTCCAATCTTGAGGGAGCCGATCATGCACTGCTGCTACCCGTTGATCCCGATGGCTCTGCTGCACAATTGGCTGCGACCTTGTCGGAGCGCTTCGGTGTTGCGCTTGGTGTGGTAATTTCCGACAGTTTTGGGCGTGCTTGGCGTCATGGCAGTGTCAATGTGGCAATTGGTGCTGCGGGTATCCCGACTCTGTGGGACCGCCGCGGCGAGCGTGACCGGAACGGCCGCATGCTTATCGCCACCGAAGTGGCTGTGGCCGATGCGCTGGCAGCTGCGGCTGGGCTCGTTATGGGCGAGGGGGCGGAAGGCCGCCCCGTCGCCTTGATGCGCGGCTTTGCGGCACCGGGCATGCCTGGGTGCGCCGGTGACCTCATCCGCCCTTCCCAAACGGATCTCTTTCCATGAGCGAAAATCATTATCTGGTTCTCACCGGCGGCATCGGCGGCGCACGGCTCGTTGATGGTCTAGTGCTGGAGGCGGGCGGGGAAAACGTCACCGTGATCGTCAATACGGGTGATGATTTCAATCATCTCGGTCTTCGCATAAGCCCGGATATTGATACCCTCGCCTATACGCTTGCGGGGCTTGCTGACCCGGTCAAAGGATGGGGGCGGCGTGACGAGACGTGGTCAGGGATGGAAACTGTCGCAAAGCTGGGCGGCCCGGACTGGTTCTCGCTGGGTGACAGGGACCTTGCCCTGCACCTCGTGCGCACGGATCGCCTTGCTCGTGGCGAAACGCTTGAGCGCATTACCGCCGATTTGGCTTCCTGCATGGGAGTGACCGCCAAACTTGTGCCAATGAGCAACGAGGACTGCGGCGTGATGATCGTGACTGACGGCGGGCAGCTGACCTTTCAGGATTATTTTGTCAGGCAGCGCTGCGAACCGATGGTGCGTTCGATTGATCTGGGCCGTGCGCGCCAAACACGGCCCGCGCTGGGTGTGGCGCAAGCCTTTGCCCGCGAGGATTTGCGCGGGATCATCATCGCGCCATCCAATCCCTGGCTGAGCGTCGATCCGATCCTCGCAGTGCCCACGATCACCGATAACCTCAAGGCTGCAACCGTACCGGTGATCGCGGTGACGCCCCTGCCCGGCGGCAAGGCGGTGAAAGGGCCAACTGCCAAGATTATGAGTGAGCTCGGACTGCGGCTTGATGTGCAGACGATTGCCGATCATTATCACGGATTGATCGACGGGATCATGATCGATGAGGCCGATCGCGACCCCGCCGGTGTGGCGTTCCGGCGCACCGATACGATCATGCGCGATGCCGCGGGACGCCGCCGCCTCGCACGCGCAGTTGTGGACTGGATCGTGCGCTTCTAGCCCGAGACGACGTGTACCCGCACCAGGCTGTCTTCGCGCGTCCAGCCCTTGCGCGTGGCAAAGTCTATCATCGCGTCAAACCCTGCCTGCCACTCCTCGCAAGGGCTGGCGCAGGCCTCGCGAAGCCACGTAATGTCCAGCCAGACATGGTCATCCTCAACCGTTCCGATCCCCGCAAAGGCTTCTGCAAGCCTGGCTTGGTCAGTACTCTGAATGTCGAGGCTGGTGAACACCGCGGTTTGCGTGGCGACAACCTTCCCGGCCTCATCAACCACTAGGCGCATGGCGTGAGCGTCCAGAACTTGCTGTCGAAATAACCCAGCGGCTCGCAATCATTGGAAGCGCCTGCGCGGGCTGCTCCGACAAGAATGACATGATCCCCGCCAACATGATCGCTCTCCAGTTCGCATTCGATATAGGCAAGAGCATCGCTGAGCACTGGCACCCCAAGCGCGCCGAGGTTGTAATCAAGGCTTTTGAATCTTTCGTCGCGCGGGCCGGAAAACCGGCGGCAGTAGTCCCGCTGCTTGTTCGAAAGAATGTTGATGCAAAAACGCCCGGTACGCTGGATGGCTGCTAGTGTCGACGAAGTGGCTGCCAGGCTGATCGCGAATTGTGCTGGCGAAAGCGATAGGGGCATGACTGCACTTACAGCCGCGCCAACTGGCTCATCGTCTTCATACGCAGTCACTATGGATACGCCACTGATCCAGCGAGAGGCGATTGACCTGTATTCTTCAGAGCGCATAAATTCTCCATTCCGACTGGTCGGTATCATATCTTCCGAAAGCTTGTCAAGTTTCATGCGCATGGATGCCTGCCAGCGCAGCTTGCGGACTTTCCCGCTTGCTCAAGACAGCTTGGCGCGAATTTCGATGGGCCAAAACCGGAGCTCGCGGCTTTGAGGCATTGCGTCGATGCGATCGCTGTCACCGCTGAGCCCCAACCCCCAAACCGCACCGCGAAAAGTTAGCGCGTCTTCTTTGTGATTGTCCCGCAGCAATCCGCAAAAGGGGCAGCGCCGGAACGCCAACGCTGCCCTGATGTGCCACTAGCCGCAGTCTCGCGATCAGGCCGCCATCTACCCCTCCCCGATGATGCCGGTGAGCTCATCGCTCAACGTGGTGAGATAGGTAGCCATCGGATGATTGGGACGCTGAAGCAGGAGCGCACCGATCAGACAGACCACCGCAGGCTCGAACCGAAGACCGGATGAGCCCTGGGCAATACGCCATGCGATCATCGTCATGGCGGTGAGCAGGGTGTCGAGCTCGCAGTGGGTGGTCAGCGACTGCCGGTTAGCATTGGTGCGCGGGATGAAGGCTTAAGCCTTGTTGCTCAGGAGGGCGAACGGCACCCCGATGCGATATCGGGGGCGACAAATCTAGTCCATGGAGCGGCTGTGAAAGAAGCCGTCGCGCAAATGCGCCGAACACAGTTTACATGCACAGTCGAGGTATCGGTTTTTACCTAATGTATGTTATCAGATCTTGCAGGTAACCTGCTGCAGCGTAGATGATATCTGCGTCCATTTGCAGTACTGGCCGTAGGGGCTACTTAGGAAGGCCGCTTGAAAGGGTTTAACGCAAGGTTCCGGGCAACCTTTACTGCCCGATGAAGTTCGGCCTCGCCAAGGCTCACGCGAGGGTCGAAGTCTTCACGAGGGACGGGGCCAATGCGTACAAGGTGTCCATCTACATAGTTGTATCCGGTCTCGTCTTCGTGCGAGGCGATCATGAACTTTTTCGGGTACGCACTCTACCAAGGAGAGCAGCGCGGATTGATCCTGATTTTGTTGTTGAGCCGTTCGTAGATGGCGATATTGCGCGGCCCTCCGAGTTCTTTTCCTAGACGGAACGCGACAGCGACCGCGTCTCGTTCGCGCGTCAAAACTTCCTCATGGAGTCCTAGCTCTTTGCCTTCGGGAACGGCCATCAGCATTGCCTCCCTAGGGTTTGAACGGCTCCGCGGAGCCGCGCTAGCGACCATTGCGCCTGGGGCAAAGATGAAATCTTTGGCGACACCGAGGTTCAGCGTCCGGTTACTCTAGACAGCCATATCTCAATCCCTTCTCGACCACTCGTCCTGTGTTTCAAATTGTCGGATTACCTAATTCGGGGCGCGCCCATGAAATGCGTGGGTATATGCGGAACACGGGCCGGACATATGCAGATGCTCGGGACAGATGAGTCTGCGGAAATAACAAGTTCCGTCTTTGCGAGTGACGTTCTGAATGCGGCACATGGCCATGGTCTCCTGCCGTGGCACCCTGTTGTGGTGCTTTGGCCGGATGTGATTGCAAGAAACACGTTATTTCAGTAAGTTGGGGTATTCCTAGCAGGGGCTCCTGTCACCCCTGCCATTTTCCTCAGGAAATCAGGGACACGGCCTCGCGCGGGTATGGCTGCGTTCAGGCGTCCTGCAGCACGGTTTGCGCCTCGCCCCAGGCGGGGAAGGGATCGTTTAATCGCTCCCACTTGTTGGGCGTAAAGGCGTCGCCCGGAACCAGACAAGCATCCAGCGCTGCGGTGATCGCAGCCTTGTCCAGATCAATCCCGATGAACACCAGTTCCTGCCGCCGGTCACCCCACACCGGATCCCAGTGCTTGACGACGAATTCCTCGAAAGTGCCATCATCGGGCCAGCGGTTCTTGGGCACGGCTGCCCACCACCGGCCCATGCGGCTGACGCTTTTCTGGTGGCCTGCAATCGCCAACTCGCCAAGGAAATCGGTGCGGGTGGCCAGCCAGAAATGGCCCTTGGCGCGGATCACGGTGTCGAGCGCTTCGCTGGTGAGGAAGCGGTAGAACATGGCGGGATGGAACGGGCGGCGGGCGCGATAGACGAAGCTTTCGACGCCATATTCCTCGCTTTCGGGGCGGTGGCTGGCGAAATCATAGAGCTCTTTGAGCCACAAGGGGTGCTGTTCGGCCTGATCTTCGTCAAACAGGCCGGTATCCAGCACTTCATCAAGCGCCACCTTGCTGTAATCGGCTGCGATGATCTTGGCATCGCCGTTGAGCGACGCGACCACTTTCTTCACCATCGCCAGCTGATCGGGGCTGACGGCGCCCGCCTTGTTGACGATCACCACATCGGCAAATTCGATCTGTTCGACCAGCAGATTGACAAGGCTGCGATCATCGCCCTCGCCAGCGGTTTCGCCGCGTGCTGAAAGCAGATCGTTGCTCGAATAATCGGCAAGCAGGTTCACGGCATCCACCACTGTCACCATGGTATCGAGCCGCGCAACATCGCCAAGGCACGCGCCATCTTCATCGCGGAACGAGAAGGTGGCGGCTACCGGCAGGGGTTCGGAAATGCCGGTGCTTTCGATCACGAGGTAATCGAAGCGGCCTTCTTCGGCGAGCCCGCGCACTTCCTTCAGAAGATCATCGCGCAAGGTGCAGCAGATGCAGCCATTGGTCATCTCGACCAGCGATTCCTCCGCGCGGCTCAATGCCGCCTCGCCGCCGCGCACCAGATCGGCATCAATATTGATCTCGCTCATATCATTGACGATCACGGCGACGCGCTTGCCTTCGCGATTGGCGAGGATGTGATTGAGCAGCGTCGTTTTGCCCGCTCCGAGAAAGCCCGAAAGCACGGTTACAGGCAGGCGGTTGTCAGCGGTTGTCGGCATGGGAGAGGGTGTCCTGATCGGTGAATGGGAAAAGCGGCAAAATTGCAGGTGGGCCGCAATCGCTGCTTGTATGTTACAACATATCATCCCATATGCGCCGCCGTAAAGGGGCAAATCAACAGGGCAGGCTCATGAACATCATCGCACCCTCCACACCTGCCTTGCTGCGTGAGGCGGTGCTTCACCGCGTCGGCATGGCGCTGTCGGGCCTGTGCCTTGTGCATTGCCTGTTGTTGCCGCTGCTGCTGGCGGCAGCGCCGGTGATGCTGCTGGCGGCGGTGCCGACTGGCTGGCTGGAGAGCGAATGGTTTCACGCCGCGCTGATCGCGCCGGTCGTGCTGGTCAGCGGTCCGGCGCTGCGGCGCGCAGGCGGGGCGCGGGCGGGGCGCGCACAGGGAAGCTCGGCACTGCGCGCTTGCTTTGCCCCATTGATCACCGCCAGAGCAGCCAGCACGGGCCCGCACAAGACCGGTTGGATGCTCAGGCGCTCGCGGCTTGCAGCGCCGGCGCGTGTTTGGCGCGGCTCCAGAACGGCTGCACCACATGGCCGGCCCGCACCGCGCGCACCGCAAGGAACACCCCCGTCGAGGTCGCCAGCATGCAGGGGATGAGCGATGCCTCCAGCCCGAAATTGCCGCCAGTGATCAGATCGGGGCCGGTGATTACCGTCTTGAGCAGTCCCGGTTCGAACACCCCGCCCGACACAATCCCGCCGAACACCGCCGACTGGGTGTAGTTCCACGAGATGTGGAACCCGATCCCCAACCACAGGCGGCGCGTCAGCATGTAGGTGGCGGCGAGCAACAGCCCGGCCTCGATGCTGATGAAGATCGCGCCGGTCAGCGTGGCCGACGGGTTGGCGAGGTGGACAAAACCGAACACCACCGACGAGATCAACACCGAGGCCCAGCTGCCCAGCCATTCCTCCACAATCCGGTAGAGCGCGCCGCGGAACAGCAATTCTTCCAGAAAACCCGAGCTCAATGCCATGGCGATGGCCGGGATCATGATCGACACCGGGTTCATCCCGTCGATCCGGGCAAAGCCGAGGACGATCAACACCAGCACGCCGGCGGTGTAGAGACCGGAGCCGAGCAGCAGCCCAAGCCCCAGTTCCTTGAGGCCGGGGCTGAGCGCCAGATCGCTGGGTTCGCGCCGCTCGACGAAGCGGGCAAAGCCGACATAGACCCACATCGCCAGCGCGATCATCCCTGCTGCTGCGACCATCGCCATGATGGGCGACGTTTTGTACTGGTCGAGGAATGTGTTGCTCAGCCCCAAACACAGAAACAGCGGGAGGCCCAGCAGCACCAGCCGGACGGGCGGGAATTGCAGGATCCGCAGCCACAATGGCGTCGGTTCAGTCTGGTCAAGCATGACAGGATCCCCCCTTGTCGCTTCTTGCTGTTCTCTGCCCGCTCTTGTTACCATATGCGCACCCGCTGATCGGGCGGCAGGTAGAGCTTGTCATCGGGGGTGATCCCGAAAGCCTCGTACCAGGCGTCGACATTGCGGACGATGCCGTTGACCCGGAATTCGCCGGGGGAGTGGACATCGGACAAGACGCGGCGGCGGGTTTCGGCCTCGCCGGTGATGTTGCGCCACAGCTGCGCCCAGGCGAGGAAGAAGCGCTGATCGCCGGTAAAGCCGCCGATCACCGGGGCTGCGCCGCCCTGCTTGTCGGCGACGTAGCGGCGATAGGCCGCGTGCGCGACCGAAAGGCCGCCGAGATCGCCGATATTCTCGCCAAGGTTCTGGCGGCCGTTGACGCGCAGGCCGGGCAGAGCCTCGTAGGCGCTGAACTGATCGACAAGGCCAGCGGTGCGTTTCTCGAATTCGGCGCGGCTGGCATCGCTCCACCAGTTGCGCAATTTGCCGTCGCCATCCTGCCGGCTGCCCTGATCATCGAAGGCATGGCCGATCTCGTGGCCGATCACGGCTGCGATCGAACCGAAATTGACCGCCGGATCGGCCTTGGGATTGAAGAAGGGAAATTGCAGCAGCCCAGCGGGAAAGCTGATCGCATTGGTCGAAGGACTGTAACCGGCATTCACTTCCTGCGGCGCGTAAGGAAATTCCCATGGCCGCGCGCCCTCAGCCAGCTTCTTCAGGCTGTCGGCGTGCTTCCACCGGATGAGGCGCGACTGGTTGCCGACCAGATCATCAGGCGCGATCCGCACGCCCGAACGATCGTGCCATTGTTCGGGAAAGCCGATCCGCGACGTGATCCGCTCAAGCTTGCGCAGCGCTTCGGTGCGGGTGGCCTCGTCCATCCAGTCGAGCCGGGCGATCCGCTCGGCATAGGTGGCGCGCAGATAGCCGACCATTTCGGCCACCATCGCGCGGTCTGACGGGCCGAAATAATTGGCGACATAAAGCCGCCCGATTTCCTCGCCGAGCGCACTGTTCACGGCCCCGATGCTCTCGAATGCGGCGGCGCGGCGCTGGGGCGCGTCTTGCAGGCGCTTGCCATGGAAATCGAAATGCGCCTGCACCCAGGGTTCGGACAGCGATTCCGCCCAGGCATCCAGCGTCTTGAACATCAGGAAGGACTGCAGATCGCGCACCGGCGTATCGGCAAACAACTGCGCCATGGCCTGCACCGCAGTATCGGTTGTCACCTTGATCCGCGGCTGGCCGGCAAGGCCCTGTTCGGCAAGGAAGCTGTCCCAATCGAAGCCGGGGGCATAGGCTTTGAGCTCGGCCGGCGACATCACGCGGTTCATGCGCACCACATCGCGGCTTTGCGACAGCGTCCAGTGCCGTTCGGCAATCGCTGTCTCCAGCGCCATCACCCGCGCGGCCCGGCCATCGGGATCATCAATTCCGGCGCGGCGGAAGCTGTCGGCGATATAGGCGACGAGCGCCTTGCGGTGGCCGATATAGGGCTCGGCATCGGCAAGGTAGTAATCGCGCGAGGGCATGGTCAGCCCGCCCACGCCGACGCCTGCGATCATGCGGCCGGGATCATCGACATTGGCCAGCACCCCGCCGCCGATAAATCCGTCGATCCACGGATAGGCCATGATCCGGGCAAAGCCGCTGCGATCCTGCGTGCCGCCGATAATCGCCAGCGTGCTGGCAATCGGGGTAAGCCCAAGCGCATTGCGCCGCGCCATATCAGCGTGCGAGCGGTGGAAATCGCCGATCATCTGTTCCGGGCTGCCCGGCTCATCCGTGCTTTCGCGCGCCATCGTGATGATCCCGGCAATGCGCTGTTCGGTGGCGAGATAGACCTCCACGAAAGAATCGACATAAGGCACGCCTTCGGGGGGCTGTGCGGTCTTGAGCCAGCCCTCGTTGACATAGCGGTAGAAATCATCGCCGGGGCGGATTGTGGCCGACAAGCCAGCCGGATCGACGCCCCAGCCCGCCTCGGGGGTGTGAGGGGCCGCATCGGAGGCGGGCTGCGATGCGGCGCGCGCACCGGAGGCCGACCACAGCAGCATAGCAGCGCTGGCAGACAGCAGCAAAAGACGCATCCCAAGTCTCCATTGCGAAGATTCCGGCGATAGGAAGGGGCAAGCGCAGGCAGGGCGCAGTATCGCGCCGCGCCGCTCGCTGGCGAAACGGCAGGCAACTGCGGCTGACCGGGCCTGTGCCCCCTGACCGGTCAGCCGCCTCGCCGCCACCCGCCGGGTGCCGGACTTCGAGCCAAACATGCAGGCCAGCGCCCCCCGCGCTGGCCATGCCGCAACGCGTCAGCCCCGGCAGGTGCGGGGCGAGACCGCCTCGATCGAATAGATATTGCCGCCGCTCGAATTGGTGACGATGCATTGCTTCGACGCTTCGCGCCAGAACGTCATGTAGCGGGTATCGCCCACGACCTTGTTGTCGAGCATCCTGAAGCCGCGGTTTTCCAGCTGGCTGATGGCAGACTTGCGGTTCTGCCCGTTCAGATCATTGACATCGACATAAGAGCTGTAGCCGCCGCCATAATTATAGCCGCCGCGATAGCTCGTCTGGTTGGCGCGTTCGCGCACCCCGCTATCGTACCCGCTCGAATAGGCGGTGTTGTTGTTGTAGTTGTGATAGGCTTGGCCATAAAGCCCGTCGCGGTGGCCGCGTTCGAACTCGGCGGTGCCGCGTTCATCATAATCCTGACCATTGCGGTGGTGGGATTTGCTGGCGAGTGCGACGATCCCGAGCAAGGCCGCCGCGCCCACCGCAATCGCAGCCGTCTTGTCGCCGCTTGATCCTTTCTGCCCGCAATCGGCATTGGTCGTCTTGTCGAGCGAGCGGAAATTGCCGTCATAGGTCACAACCTTGACGCATTCCTTGGTGTTGCCGTTCCACCAGTAATTGATCTTGCTGTCATATTCGGTGTGGCCCGAAATGCGGTGGAAGCCGCGATATTCGAGCTGTTCCTCGCCGCTCGAACCGCGCGCGCCCACCAGATCGCGCACCGATCCCGGTGTGTCGGCAAGTGCGGCCACCGGGGCGGCGACCATCGCTGCCGTCGCCATCAGCGCGCACAATTTTCCTGCAAAGTTCATGATCATATCCCCTTCGTCGCAAAACCGTCCCCAGCAAAAAGGTCTCACAGAAAACGCGGCCGTGCATTGGGCATTTCGTGCCAGCCGCTGGACGTTTCGCGCCAGCCTGCCCGGCGCAGCCATCGTCAGCCGGTTGCCCCGATGGTGATGGTGAAGCTGGTCGTCTCGCCCCGGCGCGCGGCGTTGCGCATCATGTAAAGATCAACGGTGTAATCGCCCGATGAGGGGATCACTTCGGTCATCGTGTTGCCGGAAGTCGAGCCGATGAACATCGCCTGCTGCGCGCCCGGCGCGGTGACGTTGAAATAGGTCGAGGCGTTGGTGGTGGTCAGCTTGACCGTCATGGTCTGCCCGGCGCGGACATTCACCACGAACAGCCGCGATTGATCGCCTTTCAGCGTGCCCTTGATGGTTTTGGCAGACTTGCCCTTGGCGAACTGGACGCGTTCGGGCTTGGCCGTCTGGGCCATCGCGGGGGCGACAAGCGGCATGCTTGCTGCGGTCACGGCCATGATGGCAGCGGCAAGGGGAAGGGCATAGCGCATCAGTTTTCTCCTGCTGGTTGGGCTGGGTGTAGGGTTCCGTCGTCGCGCCAGCCCGCGCGAGACTTTTCGCTGCGCACCAGCCACAGCCCGTAAAGGAACAGCGGGCCGGTGAGCATGAGGCCATAGGTGAGTTGCTGCTGCCACGCCGCCGGAGCCGCCGGATTGGGCGCCGCGCCGCTGCCGACCAGAAACACGGCAAAATCCCACAGGCCGTGGATCACCATGACAGGCAGGATCGAACGGGTGCGGATGCGCAGCGCGAGGAAGGCCGATCCGCTCATGAAAGCGTTGATCGCCTGCACCCCGGCAGCAGCCAGTTCGCCGGTAAGCAAGGCGTTGAGAACATGCACGAGGCCGAAAGCCGCCGATACCAGCACAAAGCCCGCCCAGAACGGCAAGGCCCGCCGCGCTGCGCCCCACAACACGCCGCGAAAGGCCAGTTCCTCGCTGAAGCCCACCATCGTCATATTGGCCAGCACCATCAGGGCCGCAGCGGCGGTGAAGTTCCCCGTGGTCACCCCCAGCAGGCCAAGCGCGGCGAGATAAAGCACCGGCAGCCACAACAGCCGCCACCAGCCGCGCGGGCCGGGCGCTTTGAAACCCATGTCGTGCCAGCCTGCCAGCCGGACTGCCACCACCAGAAACGCCGCCGCGCCCGCCACGCCCCAGGCAAAATCGCGGGTCACCATCTCCTGCAGCGATGCCGTGCCGCGCGCCAGCCATTCGGGCACCAGAATGGTGATCGCCGCCCACACGGCCACCACCGCAGCGGCGAGGCCCAGCCGGGTTGCAGGCGCGCTCATGCCGGGTAAGCTCCGCCTGCGACGATCACGGCGAACGCGGCCGTGATGATCAGCGCCCCTGCCACCAGCGCCGCCCCGACCGCGTTGATCGCCGCCGTCATGAGCCCGCTGCCCAGCTTGGCACGAAACCACAGTGCCTGCTGCGCCAGATACCACACCACACCGCCCGCCATCACCAGCGCCCCGATGATCGCGCTGCTCTCGCCGCCTGCCCGTCCGATCGCGGCGGCAAGCGCGATCAGCATCGTCAGCGGCGCGGTCACGAAGCACTGGCTGTAGAACACCGGGCGCAGCGTTTCGCGATCAAGCGCAATGCCGAGCTTGCTCATCAGCCGCAGCGACAGGATCAGTGGCAAGAGGCTGAACATGAAGACCCGGAAAATCAGCAAGTTCTGGTGATCCTGCAGAAAGGCAGGCAAACGCACCGGGCTTTCACCCGGCAATGCCAGTTCGAGCAGGTGGCCGAACACCAGACAGATCATCAGAAACAGCGGCGGGCTTAATGTGTCGCTATATTGTTCCGACTGGACATCGCCGAGTTCGGTATCGGCATAATCCATCATCCGCTGCGGGTGGCGCATGGTGAGGAACAGGGTGCGCGGAAAGAACACCAGCATCACCATGACTTCGTAAAGCAGCTCTTCGAGCGACTTCAGAAGCTTCATGAAATCCATCGGCTGCCTAGCCCCGCCAGACGAACAAACGCGCCCCCGGCATCATCAGTCGCCGAGCACGAAGGCGTCGGGAATTTCGTAGGTCTCGCCGCCCAGCTTGGCGATGGTGGTATCGCCTTTCTTGCTGGCGCTGATCGCCATGGCTGCGGTGCCATCGGCCTCGGCAGTGCTGAAGCTGAGGAAACTGCCATCGGCGTTGAAGAAAATGGCCCGCTTGGTGCCATCGGCCAGCGTTACCTCAACTGTTGCTCCGTCGGCGCCGTTGCGGGTGACACCGGCATCGCACATGGCAGCGGGCGCGCCCTTGTGGCCGGTGCAGCGCATCTGCGCGGTGGCATTGTAATTGGTGCCTGCGACCAATGCATCGCCTTGTCCGTCGCCATCGCCGGCCATGGCGGCGCGATCTTCGGGCACCGAGACCAGCGTGACCCCGTCAATGGTGGTGAGCACCTTGCCGCCGAGCTTGGCGGCGTCCTCGGCGCTCGGGCAACCGACCAGCGCTGCGCTGTCATCAAGCAAATCTATGGTCGCCGCGCTTTCGCCAATCCGGCGGCACGGCGCGCCGGGGCCGGGATAGCCATCGCCGACCACTGTAAGGCTGGCGGGCCAGACGAAGTCCGCTTCTGCTCCGGCAGCGGGCGCATCGCCGGGCGCACCCTGGCACGCTGCCAGCAACACAAGCCCCGCGCCTGCCAGCACATGCCCGGCGCGCCCACCAAACTGCTTCATACATCCCCCTTTTCAGCGCGCTGACTGTGGTGCCCCCTAAGACGGCAAGACAAAGCGCGGTTCTGTTCCCTACCGCTTGCCATAGTGCGCTTTGCCTGCCCGCGTGGCTATTGTCATTCCTCGCCATGCGCTGGACAAATTGCGCCAAGAGGCCATGATTGCGCGTGAACTTTGCGGCGTTAACTTGTGTTTCGTCGCCTTGGGGCTTTATGGCCCGCGTCAGGCCGGACGGCGGCCTCGGGGATGAATTGGGTATGCCTGATCCGCGCGGTCGGATTTCCTTGCAGGGCACTGCCGATCCGGCGTCGGCGCAGGCGCGATCGGGCCGCGAGGATGCCGTACTGGCGATCCGGATGCTGGGCAGCAAGGCGCAGCGGCAGGTGCCGACCGCCACCGCGCTGTATTTCGGCCAATGGCTGGATTGGCCCGCGTGGCTGCGCGATGGCACCTCGCTTGATGGCGAAGGGCCCTTGCCGCCAATGGTTTCGCTCGCGGATGATCTCATCATCATCGGCAACATCATCGACAATGCCGATTACCTCGCGCTCGTCGAACGAATGCTGACATCGCCGCGGCCGGTAATGGGCACCACCGGTGCGCTGTCCTTGCTGCATGCGCCCGATCTCGGCCTTGCGCTGACATCGCTGGTGCAGGCGATGGCGGCGCAGAACCCGTTTGTGCTGGTCGGGATCGAGGAGGGCGAAGACACCGTCGGGATCGCCTTGCGCCCGCCCTGGCCGATGGGGCCGCTGTTCCGGTTTTCAGCGATTGCCGGGCTGGCATTGATCTACCGCGCGGTTGAATCGCTGCACGCCAATGATCTGGCCGCGATGACGCTGGAAACCGGCCTGCGCGATCTGCCTGAGGCGCAGCCGCTGCTTGCTGCCTTCCGCTGCGCGCTGGCGCCGGGGGCGCAAGGCGAACGGCTGTGCTTCCCGCGGGCATGGCTGGCGACGCCCAATCCCCATCACGACGCCATGCTGTGGGCCGTCGCCCGCACCAAGCTCGCCGCGCTCGTCAATGAAACCGGCGAGCCCGAGGATGTTGCAGCGGTGCGCGCCTTCATCGTGCAGATGCTGACATCCGAACACCGGGTGCCGCGGCTCAAACAGGCGGCCGCGCATCTCGATCTGTCGAGCCGCACCATTGTGCGCCTGCTCGCCCGCCACGACACCAGTTTTCACGCCCTTGTCGAACAGGAACGCAAGGCGCGGGCGATGCTGCTGATTGCCGATCAGACGACGTCGCTTGCCGAAGCTGCCCGCCTGCTCGGGTTCAGCGACATGTCGAGCTTTGGCCGCTCGTGCCGCAACTGGTTTGGCCAGACGCCGGGCAATCTGCGCAAGGGCTGGACAAGCCGTGCGGCGATTGCTGCGGGCAGCGCTGCTGCACCCGATGGCTGATAGGGCGCAGACGCCGCGCTTTCCCGCAGGCCTTGCGGCCTTGTGCGCCAGCGTGGGGTTCGAACGCGCGGCCTATTTCGGGTTGCAAAGCATTCTGGCGCTTTATCTGGCCGATTTGCTGCTGGATGATGCCGCGATTGGCCGGGTGTGGCTGCTGCCGCGACTGGCGAACCTTGTGGGCGGACAGGGGGTGCAACTGGCCGGGGTGGTAACCGGGCTGTTCGGTTCGCTCGCGGCGCTCGCCCCGCTGATCGGCGCGACCATTGCCGATCGCTGGCTGGGCCAGCACCGCGCGATCATGTTGGGCGGAGCGATGATGGCGGCAGGGCACGGCCTCCTGATTGCCGAGCCTGCGATCCTTGCGGCGCTGGCCACGATTGCTGTGGGTTCGGGCTTTTTCAAGGGCGCTCTCGCCGCGCGGCTGAGCGGGCTTTACGAGGCCCATGACGCGCGCCGGGTCGAAGGCTTCCGGTTGTTCTACATCGCGATCAACATCGCCGGGCTCACCGCGCCGCTGATCATCGGCACGCTGGGTGAACAGGGGCACTGGCACGCAGGCTTTGCGGTCTCGTGCAGCGCCATGCTGGCAGGGTTGGCGATCTATGCAAGGGGTGCGCGCAGCCTGCGCGATGCGGCAAGCGATCAGCCAGCAGGCGCTGATCATGCGCCGCAGCCACTGCCCACAGGCGGGCTGCGGGTGCTGCTGGGCCTCGGCCTGGCGACAGCCTTGCTGACAGTTCCCAACGCGCAATTGACCAATGCCTATCTGCTGTGGGCGAAGGAGGGGTTCATCCGCGATCTTGCCGGATGGCGCATTCCGGTCAGCTGGCTGATCGCTGCCGACGGTCTTGTCAGTCTGGCAGCATTGGCGGGCAGCGGCGCGTTCTGGGCGCGGTATGAAAGGCAGCGCGGCCTGGTGCGCGCCGAGACTAAGGCCTTGGCCGGGGCAGGCTTCGTGGTGGCGGCGGCTGGCTGTCTGAGTATGGCTGCGCTGGTTCATGGCCGCACCGGCGTGCCGATGATCTGGGGCCTCGCGTTCCAGTTGCTCAACAGCCTTGGCCTTGCCAATGTGCTGCCCGCCGTGATGGCCAGCTTTGGTCAAGCAGGCTCGCAGCGGTTGGGGGCGACGGCCATGGCCGGGTTTTATCTCGCCCTGTTCGCAGGCGGATTGATCAGCACCGTTCTGGCAGCCCAGTTCACGAGCCTGCCAATCGCGACTTTCTGGCTGCTCCATGCCTTATGCGCTGCTGCGGGAGCCGCGCTTTTGGTCATGCGCAAATGGCGTGCCGCTGGCCAAATCTCGGCAGGCGCTCCCTCTCGGTGACCTCCTTGCCGTCTGGTTCGCTTACCGCCTGTGCAGCCATACCGCAGTGACGAGACGGTAAGGGCTCTTATGGGGACAGATCGGGTTGGGGCTTGCGCAGAACAAGCAGGGCGCCGGACTGGCGTATTGCCAATATAATACACCATAGAAGCACAGGGCTCCTCGTTGCCAGCTGCTCCAGCACCCGTCTGACGCCCACCGGGTGCCAGATCGCTCCCCCCGGTGGCTTGATGTGCTGCGCGTTCAACCTCTGAACGGTCGCCCGCAAGCTCAGGGCGCCGGCGGCCCCCAGGCATGAGTCGGCGCATGAGCCAGGATAGGAGAGGGCATCGTGATCGGTGAATGGGAAAAGCGGCAAAATTGCAGGCGCGCCGCAATCGCTGCTTGTATGTTACAACATATCATCCCATATGCGCCGCCGTAAAGGGGCAAATCAACAGGGCAGGCTCATGAACATCATCGCACCCTCCACATCGGCCTTGCTGCGTGAGGCGGTGCTTCACCGCGTGGGCATGGCGCTGTCGGGCCTATGCCTTGTGCATTGCCTGTTGTTGCCGCTGCTGCTGCTGACGGCGGTGCCGACCGGCTGGCTGGAGAGCGAATGGTTTCACGCCGCGCTGATCGCGCCGGTCGTGCTGGTCAGCGGTCCGGCGCTGTGGCGCGCAGGCGGGGCGCGGGCGGGCGTGCTGGTGGCCGCGCTGGCGGCGCTGGTGGGGGCGCTGTTTGTGGCGAGCGAAACGCTTGAAACCGGTCTGACGGTGGCTGGCGCGCTCAGCCTGCTGGCGGCCCATTGGACCATGCTGCGCCAGCGCAAGGCGCATGGACTTGGCTGAGGCGATGTTATAAACTCATGCCATGTTCGCACCCCGCCTTGCTCTCGCCCTGCTGCTTGTCTGCGGCGCTGCACCGCTCGCTGCCTGCGATCTTGATGGGCTGCCCGGCTTTCACCGCGCCAATCCCTTTGCCCGCGCGCCGATGTTCCGCGGTGTGCCTGCCGCACAGCCCCCGTCGGCCCCGCAGGATGATCAGCGCGCAGCAAGGCCGCAGCAGGATCGCGCCCAGCCCGCTACGGCATCCGAACCGCGCAGCTGGGAACGCACCGACAATCCCGGCCCGATCAGCCCTGAGGACAAGGCCGTCTTCCACTGATTGCCCGGTTTTGCCTGATCACAGTGTTTGACCATGCGGCTTGAGGTTTCCCGATTGGGCAAGGCCTATGCGGGCCGCCCGGTGCTGGATGATGTCAGCTTCGCGCTTGATGCGGGGGATCGGTTGCTGCTGCTCGGGCCGTCGGGTTCGGGAAAATCGACGCTGCTCAACATCATCTGCGCGCTGACGCGCCCCGATGCGGGCGAGGTGCGGCTCGGCGATAAGGTGCTGGCCGCGCCCGGCGGCGCACCGCAGGGCGATGCGCTGCGGCGCGCGCATATTGCGATCATCTTTCAGGGCTTGCGGCTGGTTTCGGCGCTGAGCGTGCGCGGCAATCTGGCGCTGGCCCAGCGGCTCCAGACCGGGGCGAGCGATGCGGGCGCGGTCACTGCGCTGCTGGAACGGCTTGGCCTTGGTGCCCGCGCCGATGCCCGCCCGTTCGAACTCTCGCAAGGCGAAGCGCAGCGCGCCGCGATTGCCCGCGCGCTGGTGGTGCGCCCCAAGCTGCTGATCGCGGACGAGCCGACTTCGGCGCTTGATCATGCCAACGCAAAGGTGGTGGCGCGGCTGCTCGATGAATTGGCGCGCGAGGCCGGGGCAAGCCTGCTGGTGGCGACCCATGATGACCGGCTGGCCGCATATTTTCCGCGCCGCCTCACCCTTGAAAACGGGCGGATCGCGGCATGATCCGCCTTGCCCTCGCCTATCTGGCGGATCGCCCGCTGACGAGCGCGCTCAATGTGCTGCTGCTGGCGATTTCGGTCGCGATGCTGGTGTTGTTGATGCAGGTCAGCCGTCAGGCGGAGCAGCGGTTCGAACGTGATGTGGCGGGGATTGATCTGGTGGTGGGTGCAAAAGGATCGCCGCTGCAATTGATCCTGTCCGCTGTGTTCCACGTGGATCAGCCAACCGGGAATATCCCTGCGGCCAGCCTTGATCTGCTGCGGCGCGACCGGGCGGTGACGCGCGCTGTTCCGCTGGCGCTGGGCGACAATTTCAAGGGCTTCCGCATTGTCGGGACGGATGCGAGTTTTGCCGGGCTTTATGGCGTGACGCTGTCGGAGGGCCGCGATTTTGCCGCGCCGATGGAAGTGGTGCTGGGCGCAAAGGTGGCAAAGGCGACGGGTGCTAAGCTCGGGCAGAAATTCGTCGGCAGCCATGGGCTTGGCGATGATGCCGACGGCGAACAGGGCCATGATCACGCGCCGTTCGTGACTGTCGGCATTCTTGCGCCTTCCGGCACGGTCGCGGATCGGCTGATCCTCACACAGGTGGCCAGCGTGTGGGCGGTGCACGGGATCGAGGACGACCACGATCACGAGGACGCCGATCACGATCATCCCCAACCTGTCAGCGCCGCCCCCTTGCAGGCGAGCGGCGGCGGCGGGCCTCAGGCTGATCTCACCGCGTTGCTCGTCACCTATCGCAATGCCTCTGCCGCGATCCGCATCCCTGCCATGATCAACCGCCAGACCGCGCTGCAAGCCGCCGTTCCCGCCACGGAAACCGCGCGCCTGCTGGCCCTGATCGGCGCAAGCCTTGCCGGGATCACAATATTCGCCTGGCTGCTGGCCGCCACCGGAGGGCTGGCGATCTTTGTCGCGCTGCTTTCTGCCCTGCGCGCGCGTGAAGGCGATCTGGCGCTGCTGCGGGTGATGGGGGCAAGCCGCGCCCAAGTGTTCGGCACCGTGCTGCTCGAAGGGGTGATGACAGCGGCGGCCGGCGCGGCTTTGGGCTGGGTGGCGGCGCATGGCCTGATTGCGCTGGCCGCTGCGCGCTTTGCCACACTTTCCGATCTTGGCCTCACCCCGTTCCAGCCCTATTCAGGCGAGGTGTTGCTGATGGCGGGAGTGATTGCCATCGGTGCGCTCGCCGCGCTGGTCCCGGCGATCCGCATTTACCGCCTCGATCCCGCGCGCGTCATGGCGCGCACCCTTTGAGCCAGGAGCCCTGATCCATGATCCGCGCCGCTGCCCTGATCCTTGCCGCCAGCCTGCTTGCCATCGCGCCGGGCGCTGATGCCCAGAGCGCGAAGAAAGGCGGCACCAGCCGTCCGCCCGCAACGGCCAGCGAGGATGTGTGGAAGCCTGCAGCCACCCCGCCGGGCGGCACCTCGTGGAAATTGCTCGAATCCACCGGCGAGACCACCCGCACCGATGCGCAAGGCTTTATCGTATCCAAGCCGGTCTTCCCCGCGCCGGTAAAGGCCTTGGCGGGCAAGCGCATCAAGGTCGCTGGCTGGATGATGCCGCTCGAAGCGGGCGCGAAGCAGAAACGTTTTGTGCTGCTCGGCTATCCGCCGGGCTGCCCGTTCCATTTCCACGCCGCGCCCAACCAGTTCATCGAAGTTGTCGCTGAAACCCCTTTCCCCACCAACGAAACCAAGCTGTTCGTGGTAAGCGGGGTCTTGGAACTGACCGGCTATGATGAAAGCGGCATTTTCTACCGCCTGCGCGCTGCGCGTCAGGGCTGATCTGCATCACACCTTCAAGGACACCTTCCTGCCATGACTTTCGCCTCTGCCAGCCGCCGCCAGTTTCTGGGCGCGACCTCCAGCGCCTTTGCCGCCTTGCTGGCGAGCGGGGCGATGCTGCGCGCTGCCTCCGCTGCGGCGGGCGGCCTGTCTTATGGCCCGCTGGTGGCTGATCCGGCGGGGTTCCTCGATCTGCCTGAGGGCTTTTCCTACCGCGTGATCTCCAGCCTTGGCGATGCGATGGATGATGGCGGCACGGTGCCCGATCATGCCGACGGGATGGGCTGCTTTGCGCTTGCCACCGGCGAGATTGCACTGGTGCGCAACCACGAATTGACCCAGCGCCACGATGCCGGCGGCCCGATTGCCAAGGGGTTTGGCACGCATAACGGCCAGTTTGTGGCAGGCGGCACCACCACGCTGGTGCTCGATGCGGCAAGCCTTGGCGTAAAGCGCCAGTTCCGCAGCCTTGGCGGCACGATCCGCAATTGTTCGGGCGGGGTGACGCCGTGGGGCAGCTGGCTCACCTGCGAGGAAGCCCCCACCGGGCCGGGCCAGAAATATGGCGATGGTCTGGCGCGCAATCACGGCTGGGTGTTCGAAGTGCCCGCCGCTGCCACCGGCCTTGTCGATCCGGTGCCGCTCACCGCGATGGGCCGCTTCAACCACGAGGCGGCTTGCGTCGATCCGGCAAACGGCATGGTCTATCTCACCGAAGACCGTGATGACGGGGTGCTCTATCGCTTTATCCCCGCAGTGCCCGGCGATCTGGCCAAGGGCGGGCGCTTGCAGGCGATGGTGATCGAAGGCCTTGCCGATACCCGCAACTGGAAGTCGGCGGGGATGGCGCGGCGGCAGGCCTACGCGGTGAGTTGGGTTGATCTCGATGAGGTGGAAGCCCCCAAGGACGATCTGCGCCAGCGCGCCGCCGCCCAAGGCGCAGCGCTGGTCGCACGCGGCGAAGGCCTCCACATGGGGACGGATGATCTGTATATCTGCGCCACCAGCGGCGGGGTGAAGCAATTGGGGCAGATTTTCCGTCTCGTCCCCGGTCGCGGCAAGGGCCCGTGCCGGGTGGAACTGTTCTTTGAAAGCGACAGCCCCGAACAGTTCAATTTCGGCGACAATCTGACTGTCGCCCCCAACGGCCATCTGGTGGTCTGCGAGGATCAATATACCGAGGTGGTCGATAATCACCTGCGCGGCATTACGCCCCAAGGCACCGCCTATCCGCTAGCGCGGCTGAGGGCGCAGACCGAGCTTGCGGGCGCGTGTTTTTCGCCCGATGGGCGCACGCTGTTCGTCAATGCCTATTCGCCTGCGCGCACGCTTGCGATCACCGGCCCGTGGGAACGGCTGGCCTAGCCTGCCAGCTCAGTCCTTCTGCTGTTCGATCACGAAAGGCGCAGCATAGCCTGCCTCGCCAAAAGTCTTGGCGATCAGCTTGTTGGTGTCGAAATAGACCTGCCAGTAATGATCGGTATGGCAATAGGGGCGCACGGCAAGCACCGTGCCGCGTTCGTTGAAATCGAGGATTTCGACATCGGGCGCAGGCTCGGCCATCACATTGGGGATTTCGGCCAGCGCGGGCTTCAGCCGGGCAATGGCATCGAGCGGATCGACCCCGAAAGCGAGCTGCGCGGTGCGATCCACGCGGCGATAGGCGTGGGTCGAGAAATTCTTCACCACATCGCCCGACATCTTGGAATTGCCCACAATGGTCTCGACATTGTCGGGGCTGGTGATGATGGTGTTGAACAGGCCGACTTCGGTAACGGTGCCTTCCACCCCGCCACCGATGACATAATCGCCCACCTTGTAGGGACGGAAGATCACAAGGAACGCGCCGGCCGCAAAATTGCCGAGCAGGCCCGACCACGCCGCGCCGACCGCAAGACCAACGCCTGCCAGCAGGGCGGCAAAGCTCGTTGTCTCGATCCCGAAATAGCCCAGGATCGCCACCACCAGCACGATGTTGAGCACCACCGACAGGATCGAGGCGATGTAACGCTGCAAAGTGGGATCGAAATTGCGCGCGGTCAGCACGCGGCTCAGCACGCCGATGGCAAAGCTGATCAGCCAGCGCCCCACCATGTAAAGCGCAAACCCTGCCAGCACCTGCAAGGCTGCCGTTGTGATCAGCGCCCCGACAGTCGTCCAATTGATATCCATCGCATCCCCCCAAACCCGCAGATTCCGCAAGGTTGTAACCGCACTGGCATGCCTTGGAAAGATTGTCTTTTTGCACCGCTCCGCAGGAGGATCGGCAAAGGCCTCGGCGGGAGGGCTGGCACAAGGCGGCACATCCTGCCCGGAGGCCAGCGCGCCATGCCGGAAAAGCCAAAGGAAAAGCCAAAGGCAGCGCAGCCGGTGCGTTCATCTCTATCATCGCTGCGCAATTTCCGCTAAGCGGCGCGCACGATATTTTCCCCGAATCTTGGAGAGACTCTCATGCGTGTCGGCGTTCCCACCGAAATCAAAAACAACGAATACCGCGTTGGATTGACCCCGGCCTCGGTCGCCGAATTGACCGCGGCTGGCCACGAAGTGCTGGTGCAGGCAGGCGCGGGTGCGGGTGTGGATTTTGCTGATGCCGATTACGAAGCGGCCGGCGCGCGGATCGTGGCCGATGCCGCCGCAGTCTTCGCCGGGGCCGAAATGATCGTGAAGGTGAAGGAGCCGCAGGCGAGCGAAGTCGCCATGCTGCGCCCCCATCACCTGCTGTTCACCTATCTCCACCTTGCTGCCGACAAGCCGCAGGCCGAAGGGCTGATGGCATCGGGGGCCACCGCGATTGCCTATGAGACTGTGACCGCGCCCGATGGCACGCTGCCCTTGCTCAAGCCGATGTCCGAAGTTGCCGGGCGCATGTCGGTGCAGTGCGGCGCGCATTATCTCGAAAAGCATCAGGGCGGGCGCGGCGTGCTGCTGGGCGGGGTGCCGGGCGTGTCCCCTGCCAAGGTGGTGATCCTGGGCGGCGGGGTTGCGGGCGTGAATGCCGCGCAGATGGCGGTGGGCCTGCGCGCCGATGTGACGATCTTCGACATTTCCAACCGCCGCCTGGCCGAACTTGATCTCGCCTTTGGCAGCCAGCTCAAGACTGCTTTTGCCTCATCCAGTGCGATTGCCGCTGCGGTGCGCGAGGCGCATCTGGTGATCGGCGCGGTACTGGTGCCGGGCGCGGCTGCGCCCCGGCTGGTGACGCGCGACATGATCGCCAGCATGAAACGCGGCGCGGTGGTGGTCGATATTGCGATTGATCAGGGCGGCTGCTTTGAAACCAGCCATGCCACCACGCATGAAGACCCGGTGTTCGTGGTGGACGGCGTGATCCATTATTGCGTGGCCAACATGCCGGGCGCGGTGGCGCGCACGTCGACGATTGCGCTCAACAACGCGACTTTGCCCTTTGCGCTCAGGCTTGCCAACATGGGTGCCGAAGCCGCGATGGCCGCCGATCCGCATCTCGCCAATGGCCTCAACGTGTCGGGCGGCAAAATCCGCCACGCCGCGGTGGCCGAAGCGCTCGATCTGCCGCTGGGCTAACCACCCTCTTGCCAATCTGCAAAGCTGCGCGGATAGGCGCGAGGAACAGGAGACTTGCCTCATGAAAACCCGCGCTGCCGTCGCTTTTGCCGCCAAGCAACCGCTCGAAGTGGTCGAACTCGATCTCGAAGGCCCCCGGCTGGGCGAAGTGCTGGTCGAGATCATGGCGACCGGCATCTGTCACACCGATGCCTACACCTTGGACGGGTTTGACAGTGAGGGGATCTTCCCCAGCGTGTTGGGGCATGAAGGCGCTGGCATCGTGCGCGAAGTCGGCGCGGGCGTCACCTCGGTGCAGCCGGGCGATCACGTGATCCCGCTTTACACGCCGGAATGCCGCCAGTGCAAATCGTGCCTGTCGGGCAAGACCAATCTGTGCACCGCGATCCGCGCGACGCAGGGCAAGGGATTGATGCCCGATGGCACTACCCGCTTCAGCTACAAGGGGCAGCCGATCTTCCACTACATGGGCTGCTCGACCTTCAGCAATTTCACGGTCCTGCCCGAAATCGCGGTCGCCAAAATCCGCGAGGACGCGCCGTTTCAGTCCGCCTGCTATATCGGCTGCGGGGTGACGACGGGTGTGGGCGCGGTCACCAACACGGCCAAGGTGCAGGTCGGCGATAATGTGGTGGTGTTCGGGCTTGGCGGGATCGGCCTCAACGTGATTCAAGGCGCGCGGCTGGCCGGGGCGAACCTCATCATCGGGGTCGATATCAACCCGGCGCGCGAGGATTGGGGCCGCCAGTTCGGCATGACTCATTTCCTCAACTCAGCAGGCATGAGCCACGAGGATATCGTCGCCAGGATCGTGGAGATGACCGATGGCGGGGCGGATTACACCTTCGATGCCACTGGCAATACCGAAGTGATGCGCACCGCGCTGGAAGCCTGCCACCGCGGCTGGGGCACGAGCGTCATCATCGGGGTCGCCGAAGCGGGCAAGGAAATCGCCACCCGCCCGTTCCAGCTGGTGACGGGCCGCAACTGGCGCGGCACCGCATTTGGCGGGGCCAAGGGCCGCACCGATGTGCCCAAGATCGTCGACATGTACATGCAGGGCAAGATCGCGATCGACCCGATGATCACCCACGTCATGGGCCTCGAAGAGATCAACACCGCCTTCGATCTGATGCACGAGGGCAAGTCGATCCGTAGCGTCGTGGTGTTCTGATACGGCCTGCAACAGAAATTATCGCGAACTGACCGGTTCCGGGACAGCCGAAACGCGGCGTGGTTAACTGCTTGCTTAGAGCTTTGCGCTAGGAGCACAGGCAGGGGCGCAACCATTCGGACTGCGCCCGAGGATCGGCATGTACCAGACGAGGATCACCCCCGCTGCGCTCACGGTGGAGAAAGCCGCGGGGTTTCCGCGCGCGCTCGACCTGCTGGCGGAGCAGGGCCTTGGCGGTCATCATTTCCTGCGCCGCGCATGGTTTGCCGCAGCCGCGCCCGATGGCGGCAGCACGTTGCTCGCATCGGGCGATGATGGCGCGCCGCTGCTGGCCATTCCCACCGCGCCGTTTGGCCCCGCATTGGTGGGCGCGCGCAAGGTGGCGGGAGGCTATTGGCCCCATCGCGGCATACTGGCCGCGCCGGGCGCATGCGCCGATGATGTCGCTGCCGTCCTGTCAGCACCCCAAGCGCGCGCGCTTGGCGCGGTGTGGCGGCTTGGCCCTGTGCCCGCACACGATCCCGCCGCACGCTTGCTGATCGCAGGCGCCAAGCAGGCTGGCTGGCACGTCATCACGCAAGCCGCCGGCACTGTCTGGACGATCGATCTTGATGAATTGCGCACCCGCGGCTGGCCTTCCAAATCGACCGCGCGCAAGCTGCGCCGCTACGAAGCGCGCGCAGGCGCGCTTGGCCCTGTCACCTGGCGCTATGTCCGGGGCAAGGACTGGGACGAGGCAGCGCTCGAACAGATGGGCAGCATCGAGGCGGCGAGCTGGGTCGCTGCGCACACCGATGGCAGCGGAGCCAAGTTCATGCGCCCGCAGCAGCGCGCGGTGTGGCGCTGCGCGCTCAGCGATCCGGTGCTGGCCGAAATGCTGTGCGCTACCATCCTGATGATCGGCGGGCGCGCTGCCGCGTTCAGCTTCGATCTGGATG
This sequence comes from Erythrobacter sp., assembly GCA_045377215.1. Taxonomy (GTDB): domain Bacteria; phylum Pseudomonadota; class Alphaproteobacteria; order Sphingomonadales; family Sphingomonadaceae; genus Erythrobacter. The sequence continues at coordinate 171,292 of JBJIOB010000027.1, read as the reverse complement.
ATGGCCCGGTGCAATATGGCATCGCGGGCAGTTTTGTCAGCGATCTGGCCGATTACAATATCGGCCGCCTCGTCAATTACCGCGCGATTGCTGATGCCATTGCCGATGGCCAGTCGGTGATGGACATGGGCACCGGCGATAGCGGCTACAAGCGCGATATGGGTGCAATAGCCGCCTATGATCTGGTCGATCTGTTGTTCGTGAAGAACCCGCTTGCCGCGCGCGCTTTGCGTCGTTGGTGGGAAGGGCAGGGCGTATGAACGAACCTGTCGCCGCCTCCTTTGCCAGCCGGGTCCGTTCCGCCGTGTTGTGGCGTTCGGGCAGCCAGATCATCACGCAGCTGGTTTCGTGGGCCTCCACGCTGATCGTGATCCGCCTGCTTGCGCCTGAAGATTATGGCCTGTTTGCCATGGCTAGCGTGGTGCTGGTGCTGCTCAACACCATGAACGGCTTTGGCCTTGCCAGCGCGCTGATCCGCGAGGCTGAGGTGACAGAAGAACGCCTGCGCCAGACCCTGGGCATGCTGATCCTGATGAACGGAGCGCTGGCGCTGGCACAATTTCTGGCCGCGCCGCTGGTGGCGGCCTATTTCCGCCAGCCGCAAGTGGCCGACATCCTGCGCGTCCAATCGCTGATTTACCTGACAGTCCCCTTCGCGGCGCTGCCCCATGCCATTCTCAGCCGCAAGATGGATTTCCGCCGCCCGGCGCAGGTGCGCTTGCTGGGGGCGATTGTCGGTGGTGGTACGGCGCTGACAATGGCGCTGGGCGGTGCCGGAGTGTGGACGCTGGTGGCCGCGCCGCTGGCGATGTATGTGACCGAGGCCACCGGCATGATGATCGCCGCGCGCGCGCCCTGGCGGCCCTCTTTCCGCTTTACCGGCGCAGGGCATATCGCGGGCTTTGGCGGGATGATGATGGTGACGCAGCTGTTCTGGTTCATCCAGAGCCAGGCCGATGTGATGATTGCCGGACGGGTGCTGGAGCCGCACTTGCTGGGGGTTTACACCACCGCGCTGTTCCTCGCGCAGTTGCTGGCGGCCAAGTTTGTCCCGCCGATCAACGAAGTCGCCTTTGCCGCCTATTCGCGCCAGCAGCAGCAGGGGCCAGCGCCGGTGCTGGCGACGATCCGGCTGGTGCTGCTGATTGCGCTGCCCGCCTATGCCGGGATGGCAGCAGTCGCCCCGCCGCTGGTGGCCGTGCTGCTGGGCGAACAATGGCACGAGGCGGCACCGATCCTGCCGATCCTCGCGCTGGCGATGAGCATCATGACGCTGCAAATCCTGTTTTCGCCCGCCACCAATGCACTGGGCACGCCCAAGGTTGCGATGCGGATCGCGATGCTGGGCGCAGTGGTGATGCCAAGCGTGTTCCTGATCGGCGCGAATTACGGCGTGGCCGGGTTTGCGTGGGGCTGGGCAGCCGGGATGGCGGTGCTGACCAGCGTCACCGTGATCTATTCGAGCCGGGTGCTCGGCCTGTCGCTGCGCGCCTTGTCCGAAGCGATCAGCCCGATCATCTTTGCCGCTGCCATGATGGGGGCCTGCGTCTATCTGGTGCGCGGCTTGCTGCCGCCGATGGCCGATTTTGCGCAATTGGCGCTGCTGGTTCCGCTGGGCGTGGCGATTTACGGCGCGGTGCTGTTCGCGATTGCGCCCGATCGCCTGATCGAGGCCCTGCGCTTTGTCCGCAACCGCGGCGGCGAAGCGGAAAGCGCGCCCGCCGCCTGACAAGGCTGGCGCAAGACGACTTGCTCTTGCTGCAAGTGACAAGCCGCCAAGCGGCTGATAGAGGCCGCGCCTCCATGATTGCCTTGCGTCATCTGATGGCTGCGCGCCGCCGGGCGCTGCTGGCATTTGTCCTCGCGGTGCTGGGGATCCATGCGCTGGTGCCCGCAGGCACCATGATCGCGCCGGCAGGCGAATCGGGCGCAAGCATTATCCTGTGCCCCGAAACGCACCCGCTGGCGCGCGCGCTGGGCGCCGCCAGCACTGCCCCCGATATGGCGGCGCTGCATGCGGCAATGGGGCACGGCGAACATCATGGCGGCATGGATCATGGCGCGATGGGCCACGCCATGGCTCCGGCGGATGACGATGCGGGCGATCCTGCGCCATCTTCGGGCACTGCCGCGCCTGCGCAAGCCTGCGCCTTTGCCGGGCTTGCGCTGACAGCGCTGCTGACCGAGCAGAGCTTTGCGCCATTCATCCTCCCCCCACCACTGCCGGAGCCGTTGGCGCTGCTGACGCGCTTGCAGCTGGTCGCACCGGCACATCTGCGACCGCCGCTGCGCGCCCCGCCTGCGCTGATCTGATCGCCTGATAATCCGGCACCTGCTTTGCCGTGCGCGCAACCCTTGCGCGCGCGCCGTTCCCTATATGAATTGGACAGATTACTCATGATTTTCACCCGGCTCATCCGGGCAAGCCTGCTTGCCGGATGCACTTTTGTGGCAGCGCCCGCAGCGCTTGCCGAACACACCACCACGCCCAAGACGCGCGAAGATGCGCTGACCGACACCATCATCGTGACCGCCAGCAAGGCCGCGCGCGAAGCTATCGCCAGCGATGCGATTGCCGCCCCGCGCCAGATTGCCCTGCCGGCCGATGCCGCCGCGATTGCGGCGCGCGTGGCGGGCGGCGATATCTTCGGCAATGGCGCGCTGTCGGGCCAGCTGTCCTATCGCGGCCTTGCCGGAGAACGCGTGCTGGGCCGCGTCAACGGCCAGCGCTTTGCGACCGGCGGGCCCAATGCGATGGACCCGCCGCTGCATTATGCGCCCTCCATTCTGGTTGAACGGATTGATGTGGCGCGCGGCGTGGCGCCAGTGGCCGAGGGGCCATCGCTGGGCGGTGCGATCAACGCGCAGCTGGCCGAAGCGCAGTTCACCGCCAGCAGCGCGCTCACCCCGCAATTGCGCGCCGCCAGCCAATATCGCAGCGTGGATAACAGCTATGCCGCAGGCGGGCTTGCCGCGCTCGCCAATGATCGCTGGCGCGTGGGCCTGATCGCCAGCCGCGAAGAGGGCGAGGATTACCGCTTCCCCGGAGGGCGCGCTGTCGGCACCCTGTTCGAACGCAATCTTTATGGCGTGCATGCAGGCTTTCGCACGGGCGCGGGCGAGCTGTTCGTAGAATATCGCCGCAGCGAGACCGATCCTTCGGGCAATCCGCCCTTTGCGCTCGACATGGTCTATTTCGATACCGACTTCGTGCAGGGCGGGTTTCGCGGGGAACTGGCCGAGGATGTGTCGCTCAACCTGCGGCTTGGCCATGTCGCGGTGCGCCATCTGATGGATAACCAGACCCTGCGTCAGCCGCGCGCCGCGCCGCCGCAGGCGCGCGCGACCTTGGCCGATGCCGATACGGTCACAGCCGAGGCGGCGATCAGGTTTGGCCAGCCCACGCGCTATGTCGAAGTGGGCGCGGATGCCGAGATCACCGATCGCTTTGTCACCATCACCAACCCCACCAACCCGGCCTTCTTCATCCAGTCGCAGCCCAATGTGAACGCCGCGCGGGTCGGGGCCTATTGGCAATGGCGCGGGAGCCTTGGTGCACTGGCGTTCGAGGCGGGGGCGCGGGTGGATCGCACCCGGCAATCGGCGGGCTTGCCCCAATTGGGCACCGCTGTGCCGATGGGCCCGCGCACGCTGGCGAGCGCGTTCAGCGCTTCGGCACGGGAAGCAGCGGACACCACGTTCGATGCGGTGCTGCGCGCGTGGCTTCCCGGCGATACGCTGACCCCGCGCCTCACGCTTGCCCGCAAAACCCGCGTGCCAAGCGTGCTCGAACGCTTTGCCTGGCTGCCGACCGAGGCGAGTTTCGGCCTGGCTGATGGCAATATCTATGTCGGCAATCAGGCCCTGCGCCCCGAAGTCGCATGGATTGCCGAGGCTGGCTTTGATTTCGCCAATGACTGGCTGACTTTGCGCCCCACGCTGTTCTACCGCCGCGTTGAAGATTTCATTCAGGGCACGCCGTTTGATGCAACGCCCGGCGTGCTCAATACGCCGGTCGAGATGGTGGGGGCGGCCAATGGCGATCCCACCCCGCTCCAGTTCCGCAACACCAGTGCGGAGCTTTACGGGGCGGATATGGACTTCGTGATCCGGCCTGCCAGCAGCCTCGAACTGGCGGGCACGGCCAGTTTTGTGCGCGGCGCGCGGCGCGATATTGCCGATGATCTCTACCGCATCCCGCCTGCCAACCTGCGGCTGTCGGCGACCTGGACAAGCGGGAACCTCGCGCTGGGCACGGAACTCTTCGCCGCTGCCGATCAGCCCAAGGTGTCGCGCACCAATGACGAAGTGCCGGGCGATGGCTTTGCGATTGTCGGCCTGTTTGCGCGCTATGCCTTGGGCGAAGGGCTGGCGCTCGAAGCGGGTGTCGAGAACCTGTTCGATGCGCTTTACGCGCCGCATCTGGCCGGACGCAGCCGGGTGGGCGCATCGGATGTGCCGCTGCTCGAACGCCTGCCGGGGCCGGGGCGCGGGGTGTGGACGCGGCTGACGGCGCGGTTCTGACAGCCAAGCGCTTGGGGGGAGGCGGGCGCGGCACCCCGCCTCCCCATTTAAGCGGCTTGACCTTGGCCCCCGCCGCCGTGCAGGCGGGCGGGCATGAGCACGCCTCGAACGCCCATTTTTTGCACCCTCCCTGTCAACGGCATCGACTTTGCCTTGTTCGATTGGCCCGCTGCCAGCGCCGATGCGCCGACCCTGATCTTGGCCCATGCCACCGGCTTTCACGCACGGGTGTGGGATGCGGTGATCGAACATTTCCCGCACGCCCGCGTGATCGCGCTTGATCTGCGCGGCCATGGCCGTTCGGGCGGCGGGCCGATTGATGATTGGGGCGACGTGGTGCGCGATGTTGCCGAACTTGTCGCTGCGCTGGGGATCACCCGCGCCATCGGCATCGGCCATTCGATGGGCGGCCATGTGCTGCTGCAATGCGCTGCCGATCATGCGCAAGCCTTTGCGCGGCTGGTGCTGTTTGATCCGGTGATCCTTGCGCCCGAATTCTATGCGCCCGGCGAACCGCTGTTCACCGCCGACAATCCCCATCCCGCCAGCCGCCGCAAGGGCCAGTTTGCTTCGCCAGAGGAGATGATCGAACGCTTTCGCGCGCGCGATCCCTATTGCCTGTTCGATCCACGCGTGTTCGAGGATTACTGCCGCCACGGCCTGCTGCCCGCACCCGGCGGCGAAGGCATGGTGCTGGCCTGCGCGCCGGAGGTGGAGGGGAGCGTCTATGCCTCCAGCCGCAGCAATGCCGGCATCCTTGATGCAGCGCGCCAAGTGGATATCCCGGTGCTGGTGGTGCGCGCGCAAGCCACCGGGCTCAATGATTTCAAAAGCTCGCCGACCTGGCCTGAGCTTGCGCACATCCTGCCGCAGGGCACCGATCTCTACCGGCCCGACCGCACCCATTTCCACCCTTTCGAAGACCCGGCGGATGCAGCGCGGATCATCGCGGAGTTCATGAATTAGGCCGCTTCGAGCAGATCGACAAAATCGCCCCGCACCTGCGCGATCACGCTTGCATCGGGCCGCGCGATGCAGCGCGTCAGCGCGCTTGCTTGCCCGCCATAGAACTGCACCAGACTGGCGCGCAGCGGGTGCGCTGGATCAACCGAGCTCGCCAGCCACACCGCGATTGCCTGCGCGCGGGCGAGTGGTTCGGCGGGCACCCGCTGCGGCTGGTTTTCCAGCGCGGCGAGCGCCTGGCCGAGCGCGGCGACCGCTTCTTCCAGACAAATCCGCGTCAGATCGCCTGCGCTCGCGGATTCGATCCGCGCATCAAGCTCGACCCGGCGATAGGCCGCGGCCGGATTATGCGTCAGCATGTGCATCGCTTGCCCCCTTTCTTACCGCCGCTGCGCCGACCAGATATCGACCTGCTGCTGGATGAAGCTGAGCGTGGCTTGTGATGCGCCGACGCGCCGCTCGCTCGCGGTGAAGCTGCGGGTCAGCCGCTCGCGCAGCGCTTCTTGCTGCTGGGCAATCCGTTCGGAACGCTCGCTATTGCTTTGCAGCTGGCGCTGGAACCGCGTGATCGAGCCGCCCAGCGTGCCCGGATCGCCCACCTGCGTCACCCGGCGCGACAGGCGGTCGATGGTGGCAAAAACCCCGGTCGGGCCGGTGGTGAACATCGCCGAAACGGCCCGCGGATTATCATTCAGCGCCTGCCCCAGCCGCGCCTGATCAAAGCGGAAAGTGCCATCACGGTTAAGCGCCACGCCCAGATCAGCCAGTGTGCGCGGCTCGCTCGTGCCTGCGCCCGGCATCACCACTTCGCCCGACAGGCGCGTCAGTGCTGAACGCAGGCTTCGCAGGCCCGGATCATTGCCAAGCTCGCCGCCGACCGGATTGCCGACCGTGCCCACCTCGCCTGCCACTTCGTTGAGCGCGGCGACAATATCTTCCATCAAGCGGCCAATCGCGCTGGTATCGGTGGTGAAAGTGAGCGCGGCGGGCGCGCCGGGATTGGTTGCGTTCAATGTGAGGCCCAGCCCTTCGGGCAGGCCGGTCACGGTGTTGCTGGCGCTGCGCATGGCCACCGAATTCAGCGCGAACAGCGCATCTTGCGCGGTGCCGGGGCGCTGTGCGGCGCCGGGGGCAGCCGGGCTCCAGCCGAGCGCGGTGAGCGGGCCGGTGCCTGCCGCTTCGATGACGAAGGCATTGGCTGCGCCCTCGCGCCCCGTCAGCACCAGTTGCGCGCCAGCGGTGCCGTTCAGCACTTGCGCGCTTAACGCGCCGCCGCTGGTGGTGGTGATGCGCGCAGCAAGCGTATCGAGGCTTTCGCCCGCAGCCACCGCGATGGTAAGCGCGGGCATGCCGCCTTCGGTAAAGGTGGTGCCGTCAATCGTCCCGAAGCGGATGGTCAGGCTGCCAACGCCCACCGGATCACCGGGCGCGCCCAGCGGCGGCATCACCAGCCGCTGGCTGGCGGCCAGCTGCGTGACTTCGAGCGTGTAACTGCCGCGCGGGGTGAGGCCGGGGGTAAAGCTGACATTGGCCAGCCCCGGATTGGCAAGATTGGCGCGCGGGGCCAGTTCGCCCGAACGCACCCGCGATCCCACCGCGCTTGAAAGCGAGGTTACCATGCCTCGCAAGGAAGCCGCCGCCGAAATGCGCGCTTCGAGCGCGGCGGTGCGATCCGTGATCGCTTGGCGCTGCGCGGCAAAAGTCGCCACCGACAAATCGCCCGCCAGCCGGGTGAAGTCGATGCCGCTGCCGGCACCAAGCGCAGAGATGATCGAGGAGCCCGAGGTGGTCATGATTGCAAGAACGGCTCCTTCGCCGGGTTGTTAAGCCCGCGTCAGTGCGCGGCCATCGCCGTCGAATTGCAGCGCGCCGGGCACTGCGATGGTCGGGCGGCGCGGGCGTTCGCCGCGTTTGAGCGCCATCACGAAAGCCACCAGCGCCGCAATCGCGACATATAATTCCTCGCGCACCATCTGGTTTTCGCGGGTGGTGAAATAGACCGCGCGCGCCAGCGTAGGATATTCGAGCACGGGCAGCCCGGCCTCAGCCGCGATCTCGCGCATGGCGAGCGCGGTTTCGCCGCGCCCTTTGGCCAGCAGCAGCGGCGCAGGCGCGCGCGCCGGATCATAGGTGAGCGCGACCGCAAAATGCAGCGGGTTGACGATCACGAATTGCGCATCCTGCATGGCGCGTGCCACGCCGCCGCGCGCCAGATCGCGCTGGCGCTGGCGGCGGGCGGATTTCATTTCGGGCGAACCTTCGGCCTGCTTGTTTTCATCGCGCAGGTCTTGCAGGCTCATCTTGAGCCGCTTGTTCTGCTGGAAGCGTTGCAAGGGATAATCCACGCCCGCGATCACCAGCAGGCCGATCAGCAGCACGCCGATCAACCCGCCAAAGGCATCAAGCCCATAGCCGATCTGTGCATCGAGATCGCTTGCGCCCAGCCCCATCAGCGGCGCCAGGTTGGCCGCGGCCCACCACCACGCAATCGCGCCAAGCAGGCCGACCTTGAGCAATCCCTTGCCCAGTTCGATCAGCGCATTCATCCCCAGCATCCGTTTGAGGCCGCTGAGCGGATTGATGCGCGATCCCTTGAACGCCAGATTGCCGGGCACAAAGCGCCCTTCGCCCAGCAGCAATTGCGCCGCCAGCGTCATGCCCGCCACCGCCAGCCCCAGCACCGCAACCGGCGGCAACAGCGCAGCCGCCGCCCCGCTCAGCATGGCGGCAGGGGTGAGGGCATCCAACTCGCTTTTGTCGAACCGGAAGGCAAGCCGCGCGATCCCGGCGATACTATCCGCCAGCCACGGGCCGATCATCGCCAGCGCCAGCGCCCCGGTGGCCAGCGCTGCTGCTGTCGCCACCTCTTTGGAACGCAGCACATCGCCCTTTTTCGCGGCATCGGATTTGCGCTTGGGGGTCGGGTCAAAGACCTTTTCGCCGGGGGTTTCTTCAGCCATCAGGCCGCCAGCCCGGCGATTTCACCCAGCGCGATCTCGATCACGCGGGCGAATTGATCAAGGATGATCGGCATCACGATAATCAGCGCGGCAATCCCCGCCAGCACGCCCGCAGGCAGGCCCAGCGCAAACAGATTGAGCGCCGGTGCCGAACGCGCCAGCACGCCGGTGACCACCTGCACCAGCAGCAGCACCAGCACCACCGGCAGCGCAATCGCGGCGGCTGCGGCCAGCGCATAGCCCATGAACAGCACAATCCCGCGCGCGTTTTCGGCGGCGAACAGAAAGCTTCCGGGCGGCAGCAGGCGGTGGCTTTCCACCAGCAATTGAAACCACAGCAAATGCCCGCCGATGGCGTAGAACAGCAGCGTCATCGAGATCGAGAAATAGCTCCCCAGCGCGCCCGATTGCGAACCGCTCGACGGGTCGATTGCGGTCGCTATGGCAAGGCCCATGGTGCCCGAAATTTGCTCCGCCGCGATCAGCGGAATGGCAAAGGCGAGTTGCAGGACAAAGCCCATGGCAGCGCCGATCACCACTTCCTGCACCACTGCCAGAAGCGCGGCAAAGCTCATCATCGCAGGGATCGGCGGGAGCGGCAGCCAGGTCGCCACAAACACGCCCAGCACCAGCGACAAGAGCACCCGCAAGGGCACCGGCACGGCCATGCCGCCCACCATCGGCGCGGCCATCAGCGCAGCCGCGCAGCGGATCGACAGAAACAGGATCTGCCACAATTGCGCCTCAAGCCCGGCAAACCCGAAATCGAGCGTGTTCATGCCGCAATCGCTGCGATCTGCGCCATGATTTCGCGGGTGAAATCCGTCAGCAGCGCCAGCATGGCAGCCCCCAGCACCACGAATACCAGCGCGGTAACAGCCAGCTTGGGCACGAAGGTGAGGGATTGCTCGTTCACCGATGTCGCCGCCTGAATGATCCCGACCATCAGGCCCACCACCAGCGCGGCAATCAGCACCGGGGCGGAAATCAGCGCGGTCACCCACAAGGTCTGATCCGCGAGCGCCAGCAGCTTGCTATCAATCGCCATCAGCCGAAACTCATCGCCAGAGAGCCCATCAGCAGCGCCCAGCCATCCACCAGCACGAACAGCAAGAGTTTGAACGGCAGAGAGATTATCGTGGGTGAAAGCATCATCATGCCAAGGCTCATCAGGACGCTCGCCACCACCAGATCAATTACGAGGAATGGCAGGAATAGCATGAAGCCGATCTGGAAGGCGGTTTCAAGCTCGCTGGTCACGAAGGCGGGCAGCAGGATCGAGAACGGAATATCCGCGCCTTTGGCAAAGCCTGTGGTTCCCGCAAGATCAGCGAACATCAACAGATTGGCCTCGCGCGTCTGGCGCAGCATGAAGGCGTGGAATGCCTCGCCCCCCTTGGCAATCGCGGCGTCGGCCTCGATCGTGCCTGCGGAATAGGGCGCGATTGCGGTTTCGTTGACCACTTCGAGCGTGGGGGCCATCACGAACAGCGAGAGGAACAGCGCAAGCCCTGCCAGCACTTGGCCGGGCGGTGAGCCTTGCAGACCAATCGCCTGCCGCAGGATCGCCAGCACCACCAGGATGCGCAGAAAACTCGTCATCATCAGGACCAGCGAGGGCAGGATGGTGAGCAGCGCCATCACCAGCAGCAGCTGGAGCGAGAAGCTTAACGGGCTGTCCTGCCCCGCACCATCGCTGCCGAGCGCGCGTTCAATCGCTGCGCCCACGCCCGGAACTGCCGGGCTGGCAACGGGTGCCGCCAGCGCCAGATCAGCGCCGAAAAACATGGTTAACGCCGCCAAAGCTGCCAAGCCTGCGCGAAAAGCTGTGGTGATACGCATTATTCGCCGCTTTCGTCTGTGCCTGCGCCTGCGCCTGTGCGCGCCGGGCTTTCCGCCAGCCGCACCAGTCCGCCTCGCGATGCGCCAAGCAGGATTTCGCGATCATGGAAGCGCACCACCGCCAGTTTCATCCCCGGCGCGATCAGGCTGGTTTCGATGAGTTGCAGATGCCGCCCCGGCCCGCCCATCGGCCCGGCCATGCGCGTTTGCAGGTAACGGGTGAGTTTGAGGCTGCCCCAGATCAACCCGCCCAGCAAAGGCAGCAGCAGCGCAAGGCGCGCGAAATATTCGAGCAGCATCATGCCGCAGCTCCGCCATCAAGCGCGGGGGACAGCGGATCAGCCAGCGGCGCAGGTGCCGCAGCCGGAGCCATCGCTTCTTCGCCCACCAGGCTCACGATCCGCAGCGCAAAGCGGCCATTTTCCGCCACCACCTCGCCGCGCGCGATCACCTTGCCGTTGGCGGTGACATCGAGCAATTCGTCGGTCAGGCGGTGGAGCGCCACCACACTGCCTTCGCCCAGCGCCAACACGTCGCGCAGCGGCAATTCGGTGCGCCCCAGTTCGACCGACAGGCTGACAGCAACATCGCCAAAACGGGCAAGGCCGGGCGAGAAGGCGGCAAAGGGCGCGCTCATAAGGCAATTCCTTGGCTGGGCAGGTGGGTCAGGCACAGGGCCATGCGTTCATCGAGCGTGCCGATGCTGCCATGCGCGACCAGCGTCTCGCCGATGCGCAAGGGCACGCTGCGCGGCATCGGGATGGCAAAAGTGTCACCCGGCGCGAGCCGATCAAGCTGGCCGAGGGTAAGGTCAAATTCGGCCAGCACCGCGCGCAAGGCCAGCGGAATGCCGCCAAAACTGGCGCCCTGATTGCCGGTGGTGCGCGGATCGGGCGATGGCCGCGCTGCGCCGGGCGCAGGCAGCAGATCATCAAGGAGCCCGGCGCAAAGCGCCAGATTCATGCGCCAGGAAATGCCCTGCGCATCGGCCAGTTGCAGCGCGAACAGCACAGCCTTGGCCGCCGGATCAAATGCCCGCAGCCGCGCGGCATTTTCCGAACGGATGATGACTTCGCCGGTCACCTCAGCGCCTGCGCCATCACCCAGCCGCGCCCGCGCCAGCGCGCCGGCAACCAGCACGGCGACTTCATCACACAAGAGCTGGGCCGAACGCGGCAGGGGATCAAGGCTTGGCTCACCCACCCGACCTTCACCGCCGAAAGATCGTTCCGCCAGTGCCAGCGCGGTGGCGTGATCGAGCGAGAGCAGCACTTCGGTGGCCCCGTTCTGGCTCACGTTCTGGCTCATGCCCGCACCGCAGCGCAGCAGGCTGTTGGCGGCCACCGGGCCAATCCGGGTCAGCACTTCGCTGCCCATCAGCCATTCGGGCGCGCTCACCTCGGCGTGCAGCCGATCTGCGCCGAGCAGCGCGGCCAGCATCTGGCCAAGATCGCGCGCCAGATCACGCCGCCAGGCGCCAATCATCGCCTCGCGCTCTTCCGGGCGCGGGCCGCGCGCGACCAGTTCGGCGCAATGCTGCGCGGCCACCCGCACGGCGGCAAAATCATGCGCCATCTTCATTGGACCAGAAACCCGCGAAAATGCACCGCATCAATGCCGCCAAAGCCTTCGTTTTGCTCCAGCACGCCATTGACGGTTTTGGTCAGCCGCTTGGCGAGGCGCTCCTTGCCCGCCACATCCAGCACATCGGCTTCAGGCGTGGCGGCAAGCTGGGCGAGAATGGCCGAACGGATCGCGATTTCGTGCGTCTTGACCCATTGCAGCACGCGCCCGTCGCGGCGGGTCGAGACCGCCAGTTCAACCTGAATCAGCGCCGGGGTATCGGCCAGATTGGACGTAAAGCCTTCCTCGAAGGCATAATAAACAGTGCGATACTGGCTGCCGCCTTCGCCATAAATGGCCTCGGGCGCATCTTTCTCCTTGCCCGAAGGCGGCGGCGCATAGGGATCGGCAGCGCCTTTTTCGACCAGTTTGGGCACATCGGGCGCAGCCGGCTTGCCGCCATCGCCGATCAGCCCGGCGGCAAAGGCGCCGTAAGTGCCGCCTGCACCGATCGCGAGCGTGGCGACCATGCCAAGCGCGATCTTGAGCGCGATACCCTTGGGTTTTGCGCCCTCAGTGTCGGACTTGTCCTTGCCCTTGGCCATGATGCTTTATCCGCTTTCCTTGTTGCCCCAGATCGTGCCTGCGTTCAGGCGAACAGGCCGCCGGGGGCTGAACCCGCAGCGCCGCTATCGTCCTGAGCCGTGGCCGCAGGCGCAGCATCGCGGCGCCCCTGACCGGAACCTTGCGGCAAGTATGGTGAAGACGAACCTTGCCCTGACCCCGGGGAAAACCCGTAGTGAGACTGGCCCGAGCTCTGGCCCGAGCTCTGGCCCGAACCCTGGCCCGAACCTTGCCCCGACAGGCTTTGCCCGGAGTTTCCGCCATGCGCCGCGGCGCTTTCGCTGCTGGCGGCCACGGCGCGTTCGGCCAAGGCTGCCTGCACGGCGGGCACAAAGCCGGGATCGCGGCTGGTCAGCAGCGCGCGCCATTCACCCGCCGCAGCCGCAGGGACATCAATCCGCAGGTGCACCGCGCCGAATTCGCTGTGGCGCAGGGTCAGTTCGGGCCGTGCGGTGCGCGCGGCCTCGCGGTAGGCGCTGAGCTGGTCGATGGCGGCTGCAAGATCGGGCGCGGCTGATGCGGCAGGGCTGGCGGGGGCAGCGCCAATGTTCTGAGCAGCGCCCGCCTCGGCGACCATCGCAGGAGACGAGGCGACAACCGGGGCAGGCGCTGCTGCGCTGGTGGGGAGTGCCAGCGCGGGGGAACCAGAGGTGGCAGGCGCCGCAGGATCGCTGTCATGGGCAGAGCGCACCTTGCCCGGGGTTGGCACAAGGGGCAGCAGGGCAGCCTCGCTTGCAGGTGCGATGGGGAGCGATGCCAGTGATGCGGGCGGCGGGGGCGCAGGCGGCAGCGTCGCGGCTGGCGGGGTCGCAGGCCGGGCCGCCAAGAGTTCGGGCAGGACAAGCACAGCAGCGGCGGCAGGACCATCAGGCGCAGCCAGCGGCGCATTCAGCGGGTTTGGCACAGGCGGGATGGCGCTTGCGGCCATCTGCACCGCGTCTTCGGGCGGCTGCGGCGCGGAAACCGGCGATGGGGCGTCTGCCAGCGCGGCGGACGTAGGCGGAGAAGCGGGGGCTGCGGGCGCGGCACTATCACGCGCGGCCGCGCGGCGCGGCGGCGGCGCGGCGGCCAGCGCCGTGGGCGCTGCAAGGCTTTCGCCGTGCGGCACGAGAGCGGGTGGGTTCGCAAGATCGCCCGGTGCCATTATCGCCAGCATCGGCATCATTGGCGCGGGCGGCACCATCGGCGCGGGCGGCAGCGCCGGGTCTGTGAGCGGTGCTGCCAGTGTGCTGTCAGCAGCCGTGCGGGCGGGGGGTGATACCGGCCCGGCAGACCGGCCAGCCTCGCCTGCCAGCGCTGCCGCAGGCGGCTGATCTGCGGGCTGTTCCGGCGCGCCTTGCTGCCCCCGCCCGGTCGGCAATTTCATGCCGACAGGCAGGCTTGGCGGCAGAGGTTGCGGCAAAACCGTGCCGTCCGCCCGCAGACTTTCCGCACCATCGCGGCTTGCAGGCAGCGCTGGCGCGAATGGCGCGCGCGGCGGCGTTTCGCTGCCGGGCACCAGCGATGCATCCAGCACTGCCGCAAAGGCAGCGGCAGGAGCGGCGGCCATGTCGCTGGCGGGAGGCGCAGCGCCCAAGGCCAGGCCTGCGCGCGGCGCGGGCGGATCAAGCGGGATCTGGGAAAGCATCGGAAACACGGGCGGGTTCTCCAAACGGGGCGTCGCTGCGGCGTTGCAACTTGCGTGCCATTGCCGCGCCAAGCTGTGCCGCGCGCTGTTCCTGCGCCTGCGCCAGCGCGCTCGCCGCAGCAATCTCAAGCTCGGCAAGGCGGCGGGCGCGCGCCTCGGCGGCAGCAAGCTGGCTCGCCTGCCATTCCGCCTGACGCAGCGCATCGCCGCGTGCCGCCGCCGCATCGCCCGCGATCCGCGCCACCCCGGCGGCAAAGCGCGTGCGGCGGGCCAGATCATCGCCCATGGCCGCCCCGGCGCGCCCGCCTGCCGCCTCCGCCAGCAGCGCCGCGCTGCGCTGCGCCAGCGCATGGCGGCGGCGTTCTTCGTCAAGCGCATCGGCCAGAGCACGCATCGCCTCGCGCCGCGCCATTCCCGCCATCATGGCCTGCAAGCGCACCAGCGCAAGGCGGCGCTGTTCCTTGATCATGGCGCAGGCTCCCACAAGCTCATCAGCGCCGCCTGACTATCAGCAAGGCTTTCGGCAGCGCCGCGCGGCTGGGTGAGGAAGGCGTCGATGTCGCCGCTGCGGCGCAGCGCTTCGTCAAGCAGCGGGTCGGAGCCTGCGCGATAGGCGCCCATCATCACCAGATCGCGGTTTTGCTCGCGCGCTGCGATCAGCCCGCGCAAGGCTTGGGCGGCGCGGGCGTGTTCGGGCGTGACAAGATCGGCCATCACCCGGCTTAACGAAGCGGGCACATCAATCGCCGGGTAATGCCCGCGTTCGGCAAGGCTGCGCGAGAGCAGGATATGCCCGTCCATGATCGCGCGCGCGGTATCGACCACCGGATCGCTGGCATCATCGCCATCGGCCAGCACGGTATAAATGCCGGTCACCGCCCCGCCGCTGCGCGCCGAATTGCCGGCGCGTTCCACCAGCCGCGTGACTGCGGCGAGCGCGCTTGGCGGATAGCCGCGCGCCGCGCCCGGTTCGCCCAGCACCAGCGCCAACTCGCGCGCGGCATGGGCAACGCGGGTGAGACTGTCGAGGATCAGCAGCACGCGGCTGCCGCGCGCGCGGAAATATTCGGCAATGGCAGCGGCATATTGCGCCGCGCGCAGGCGCAGGTTGGGCGCGTGATCGGCGGGCACGGCCACCACCACGATCCCGCCCCGGCTGGCCCCGGCCATGTGGCGGCTGACGAAATCGGAAACCTCGCGCGCGCGTTCGCCAATCAGGGCCACCACCGTCACATCGGCAACGGCATGGCCCGCGATGGTATCAATCAGCACTGATTTGCCAACGCCTGATCCGGCCATGATGCCAAGCCTTTGGCCGATCCCCATCGTGGCCAGCGCGTTGATCGCGCGGATGCCGCAATCAAACGGCTCGCACACGCTGGCCCGTTCGAGCGCGCCTTCGCGCTTGCCTGCCAGCGGCCAGGACTGCGGCAGATCGAGCCGCGGGCCGCCATCAATCGGTTCGCCCAGCGCGCCGACCGCGCGGCCCAGCAGCGCCTCGCCCACGCGCACTTCGCCCGGCTGGCCGACCGCGCGCACCACCGCGCGCGGATGGAGCAGCACGGTATCGCCGAGCAGCATCATGAGTGAATGGCCCGCGCGAAACCCGATCACTTCGGCAAGGCATTCGCTGCCACCATGGCTTTCGACTGCGCCCAGCGAACCGATCGGCAGGGGCAAGCCTGCCACCTCGATCAGCCCGCCATCACAGGCGACCACGCGCCCTGTCAGCACTGGCCCGGCATGCAGCGGGCTGCGCCGCATCCGCGCCAGATCAAGCTGCATTTCGGCGATCATGGGCGCAAAGCCTCGGCCAGCGCGCGGCGCCAGTCGGCCGGTGTATCGCGCACCGCGCCATCTGCCCCTTCGATCACCAGCGCGCCGCGTTCAAGCGCCGGGTCGGTGGCGATCTGCCAGCCGGTGAGCGCGCCCGGCGGCAGGCTAGCCGCATCATCGGGATGAAGGTTGAGGATCGCGCCCGTCCAGCCGCCCCCCAGCCGTGCCGCTGCCGCTTCGCAGCGGGCAGCCAGTGCGGCAGGATCACGCGCATATTCGCCCAGCACCGCGGCGCACAAGGCCTCAACCGTGGCGGCCAGTTCTTCGGCCAGCACGCCGAGCGCTGCTGCGTCCAGCGCCCGAAAGTTGAGCCGCAGTGCGCGGGCGTGGGCGATCTCCTGACGGGCTTCGGCTTCGGCTGCGGCGCGGCCTGCGGCTTCGCCTGCGGCAAAGGCGCGGGCCTCAGCCGCTTCAAGACTGGCATGGGCTGCGGCATCGGGCGCAGGTGGGGGGCTGACAGGTGCGGGCGCAGGATCGCCTTGCGCTGCGGCCTGCCCGCCAAACGGCGCACCGGCGCGAAACCCGTGCGGCGTTCCCAGCGCTTCGAACCAGCGCGGCGCTTGGTCAACCGGCGGCAGCGCAGGCGGCGCGGCCAGCGCTGCGAGCCAATCAGACGAAGTCGCCATCGCCGCCTCCGATCACAAGCTCGCCCTGTTCTGCAAGGCTTTTGGCCAGCGCCACAATCGCGCGCTGCGCGGTGAGCACTTCGGCCTTCGACAAGCGCCCGCGCATGTCGATCTCGTCGCGGATGCTGTCGGCAGCGCGGCTCGACATCGCGGCAAAGAACGGCGCGCGCTGTTCATCTGCCAAGCCTTTGAGCGCATCGACCAACTGCGCCGAATCCACATCGCGCAGCAGGCGGCCCATCGACATCGGATCAAGCGCCAGCAGCATTTCAAAGGTGAACAGGGCATCTTCGATAGCGGCAGCCAGCGGTGCATCGCGGCTCGCAATCGCGGGCAGCACCGTGCCGCGCACCTCGCCAGCAGCCAGATTGATGAGATTGGCGGCATCCTGCGGCCCGCCGAGCAGCAGTGCTGAAGCGCCAAAGCTCGCGCCAATTCGCTGGGACAGCAGCGCGTCGATGGTGCTTGCGGCCTGCCGCGAGATTGGCCCGGCCTTGGCGATGCGTTCCACCACCTGGCTTTGCACCTCGCCCGGCAGCGCCGAAAGCACGGCGGCGGCAGCTTCCGCCTCGATCAGCAGCAGCAATGCGGCGATCATCTGCGGGTGTTCATGGCCGATCAGCCGCACCAGCACTTGCGGCGCGAGCCAGCGCGCTACCTCAATGCAGAACGGCTGGGCATCGGGCGCGATGCGCTGCATCATGCTTTCGGCCTTGGCGACGCCCAGCGAGCGTTCAAGCAGGCCGCGCACCTCGCCCGCGCGGTCGCGTGCGGGGATCACCTCGCGCTGCGCTTCGGCGACGAAATCGGCGAGCGCTTCGGCCATCCCGGCCTGATCCACTTCGCCCAGCGCCACCATGGCAGCGCCCAGCTTTTCCAGCTCGGCAGGGGAAAGACGGCCCAGCAGCGTGCTGGCTTCGGCATCGCCAATCAGCATCAGGAACACCGCCGCCCGATCAGGCCGGGTCAGCAGGCTTTCGGCGATGCTGGCCTCGCTGGCGGCGGAAGGCGCGGCGTCCGATCCGGGCTGCGGCAGGGGCTCGGCAAGGCTCATGAACTGGTCGCTCCGTCCGGGGCGGCGGCGGTTTGCGTGGGGGCTTGCAGCATGCGTTGCAGCGCCAGCGCCGCGCGATCAGGCTGGCGGGCGGCGAACTGGCGGGCCAGCGCAACCTGTTCAGGCAGATCGACCTGGCGCGCAGCGGCAAGGCTGGCGGTGCTGCCGGGTTCGGGCGCGCCATCGCCTGCGCCATCAACCGTCAGGGAAAGGCGCGCGCGTTCACCGGCGGCCTGTTCGGCGGCCGCTGCGGCCGCGGCCTTGTCCCGCTCGCGCAGCCGCCCGAGCCAGGGGCGCACCGCCAGCAGCAGCACCAGCAGCACCGCCAGCAGCATCGCGCCATAACGCACCACGCCCATGAACCACGGCTGTTCATAGAACGGGGGCTCGGCCAATTCGGCGGGGCCGAACTTGCTCGGCACCACTTCGATCATGTCGCCGCGCTGGGCATTGGCACCCACGGCCGCGCTCACCAGCGTTTGCAGGCGCGCCGCGGTCAGCGGGGCGGCGGCTTTCAATGCCTCGTCGCTCACCGCCACTGCGACCGAAAGCTTGGTCAGCCCGCCGGGGCGGCGATTGGTAACGGCGACTTCGCGGCCCAATTCATAGGAGCGCTGCACCGCGCTTTCGGTGTCGCTGGCGCTGGCCTGTGCGGCGGGCGCGGCAGGCTGGGGCGCGCCGTCCACCAGTGTGGGATCGGGCGGCGGCGTGTTGGCGGCAACGCCGGGCACGCCGCCCGGCGCGCTTTGCCCGGTGCGGGTGGCGTTACGTTCCGTCTCGCTGCGGACAACGCCGGGATTATCATAGGTTTCGCGCGCGCGGGTGACTTCTTCGGGATCGAGTTCGGCCTGCACCTGCGCCGAATAATTGCCTTCGCCGAGCAAGGGCAGCAGCAGCGCGTCAATCTGGCTGACGAGCTTGGCCTCAAGCTCGCGCTGGTGATCGAGCGCCTCGGCGCCGGTTTCGCGCGCGGCGGACAGCAGCCGCCCGTTCTGGTCAACCACCCGCACCTCGTCGCTCGTCATCCCCGGCACCGAGGCGGCGACAAGGTTGACGATGGCCTCCACCTGGCTTTGCGACAGGCTGCGCCCGCTCGCAAGGCGCACCATGACAGAAGCGCTGGGCGCGCTGGCATCGCGCACGAACACCGATCGTTCAGGCGTGGCGAGATGCACGCGCACGGCTTCGATCCCGTCGATTTCGCGGATCGTCAGCACCAACTCGCGTTCGCGCGCCAGGCGCAGGCGCTCGCCCTCCATCGTGCGCGACGCGCCAAGCGGGATCGCATCGAGCATTTCGGTGGCCCCTTCGGGCGCGGCAATCCCGGCGTTGCTGGCCACCAGCATCCGCGCGCGGTAGATATCATCTTCGGCGACAGTGATCGCGCCGGTGCCATTGTCGATGGCAAAGGCAACGCCGCTGGCTGACAGGGTTTCTGTCACCTTGGCGCGTTCGGCATCGGTGAGGCTGGCATAAAGCACCCGCTGCGGGCCTTGCGCCAGTGCGAGGTACAGCGCGCCCGTGATCGCCAGCGCGCCCACGCCCGCAATCGCAGGCAGTGCGCGGCGCACGGCGGGCTGGCCGATAAAGCCTGCCACCGGCTGCGGCAGGCGGTCTGTCCAGTCGGCGCGCGCAGGCGTGCCTTGCGGCACCAGTGCGGCGCTATCGGCAACGACCGGTGCGGGGAAGGAGGGGGCAGCGTCAGCCATCTATCAGCCCGCCATCCGCATGATGTCCTGATAGGCGGACAGCAATTTGTTGCGGGTCTGCAGCGTTGCTTCAAAAGCAATGCCCGCTTCCTGCCGGGCGATCATCACCTGGGCGATGTCGGTCACCTGGCCTTGTTCATAGGCGGTTTGCATATCGCTTGACCGGGCCTGCACCGCGCTGACCTGTCTCAACGCACTGTCGAGCGTGGCGGCAAAGCCGCCAGCCGGGGCCGCTGGTGCGGCAACATTTTGCGGGCTGGCAGCCGCGCGCACATCGCGCAGCGCGCTCTGGCGTTCGATCACTTGCGCGCGCAGGGCCATGATGTCCCCGACACCAAGCGCAGGGCGCAGGCCGTTCATGCCCGGCCTCCGCCAGCAGCCATCAGCCCGCTTTCGCGCATCGAGGCGAGGCGGTAACGCAAGGTGCGTTCGGAAATGCCGAGGCTTTGCGCGGTGCGCGCGCGGTTGCCACCGTTGCGCGCAAGCGCTGCAAGGATCGCTTCGGCTTCGGAAGCAAAGGCGACCGCCGAAAGCGAAGCTGCGCCCTCGTTGATAATCGCCGATACCGGCGCCGGGCTGACGGCAAGCGCCCTGACCGGGCGGTCAAAGATGATATGTTCGCCCGCAATCACATGCGCCTCGCCGGCCAGCAGGATCGCGCGGCGGATGACATTTTCGAGCTCGCGCACATTGCCCGGCCAGGTATGCGCTTCGAGCTGCGCCAGCGCCGCAGCGCTCAGCCAGCCGGGCATTCCGGGGCGGCAGGCATGGCGCAGCAGCATCCCGAAAGCGAGCGGGGCAATATCGCCGCTGCGTTCGCGCAGGGCCGCCAGTTCGAGGGGGAAGACGTTGAGGCGATAGAGCAAATCCTCGCGGAAGCGCCCGGCATCGACTTCGGCGGCGAGCGTGCGGTTGGTGCAGGCGATGATCCGCACATCCACCTTCACCGGCACGGTATCGCCCAGCGGCAGCACCTCGCCTTCCTGCAGGGTGCGCAGCAGCTTGGCCTGAAGCGCCAGCGGCAATTCGCCGATCTCGTCCAGCAGCAGCGTGCCGCCATCAGCCGCGCGGAACAGGCCTTCGCGCGCCTCGCCTGCGCCGGTAAAGGCGCCCTTGCGGTGGCCGAACAGCAGCCCTTCGAGCATCGCCTCGGGCATGGCGGCGCAATTGACCGCCACAAACGGGCCAGCAGCGCGGCGCGAGCGGCGGTGGATGAAGCGCGCCAGCACTTCCTTGCCGGTGCCGGTCGGCCCTTCGAGCAGGACGGGAATTTCGCTCGCGGCAACCCGTTCGGCGAGGGTGAGCAGCGCAAGGCTCGCCTCGTCGCCCGCAATCGGCCAGCCGCCTTGCGCCGCGCAAGCCATCAAGGCAGCCCGCGCCAGTGGCAGCGCGCTGTCGCTATAGGCGAGCGCAATGCGCCCGCGCGCCAGCGATGTGAGCGCCGGGCGATCAGAGCTTGCCAGTTCGAGTTCAACCGCGCCCGCCGGACGCCCGCCTGCCGGCAGGGCAAAGCGGCCATCCATGCCCAGCACCAGCCGATCGCGCTGCCACACCTTTGCCAGCAGCGGCAAAGTGCTGTCGAGCAGCGCAGCGTGGCAGGCGATGACGGGGCTGCCCGCCCCCGGCGTTGCCGCGCGGGCTGCGGACTGGCAAGGCTTTGGCTGCAAGCTGTTCATGATCGCCCCTGTTTGATCTTGCGGTGTCTGGTCTTGCGGCAAGGCCATTGCCGACAGGCAGACTTTTGCCGCCCACAAGGCCAACAAGCCGGTAATTTAAGCTCCCGTAGAAACCCCTAGGTGCAGCCGATTGCGACATGATGCGGAGGCAGGGCGCGGCAGTGCCTTTGAAAAAACCCGCTTAAACATTCGCACGGATGGTCGGTCTTAGGGGCAGCAGCGGCGGATGTGTTCGCTGTAAAGGACCAACCTCGGAGTTTTGACCAATGACTGTGATCAACACCAATGTTTCCGCCCTGCGCGCTGCCAATGCCAGCGTTTCGGCCAACAAGATGCTCGGCACCGCGATGGAGCGTCTGTCGACCGGCCGCCGCATCAATGGCGCCGCCGATGACGCCGCCGGCCTTGCCGTCGCCAACAACATGACCTCGGATATCCGCGCCATGACCCAGGGCATCCGCAACGCCAATGATGGCATCAGCCTGGCCCAGACTGCCGAAGGCGCGCTGGATGAAGTCACCAACATGCTGCAGCGCGTTCGCGAACTGGCTGTGCAATCGCAGAACGGCACGCTGACCGATGGTGATCGCGCTTTCCTCAATGATGAAGTCACCGAACTTTCGGCGCAGATGAATGATATCCTGACCAACACGCGGTTCAACGGTGTTGCCCTGTTCGGTGCCACCGACGTGGATATCAATATCCAGATTGATGCCACCCGCAGTGTTACCCTGACCAGCACCGCGCTTGATCCCGCTGACTTCGAAGCAGCCGATTTCGCCGTCGGCACTGCTGCTGCGGCGGCCACCACGATCACCAACGTGGATGCCCAGATTGATGCGGTGAACACCACGCGTTCTTCGCTGGGTGCCGGGCAGAACCGCCTCGAAGCGGCGATCAACAGCCTGTCCACCACCACCACCAACCTGAGCGACGCGCGGTCGCGGATCATGGACACCGATTACTCGGCGGAAACCACCGCGCTCGCCAAGGCGCAGATCCTCGGTCAGGCGAGCACGGCGATGCTGGCGCAGGCCAATCAGTCGCAGCAGAACGTGCTCTCGCTGCTGCGCTAATCCCGGCGCATCCGTCCCGCTCCCCCTGGCGGGACAGCATGGCCCGGCAAGACCATTGCGGTCTTGCCGGGCTTTTTGTGTGCCCGAAAGAGCCGGGGGGGTCTAGCCCACCGCGATGCGGTTGCGCCCCTCGTGCTTGGCCCGGTAGAGCGCGGCATCCGCGCGGGCGAGCGCGCTGCGATCATCTTCGGTCTCGGTCACCTCGGCGATCCCGCCAGAAAAGGTGATCCGCCCGAACGGCTTGCCGCTGGCCCGGTTGATCAGCGTGCGCGCGGCGAGCGTGCGGCGCATCGCATCGACTTTCTCCAGCGCTGCCAGCTTGTCGCAGCCCGGCAGCAGCAGCACGAATTCCTCTCCGCCATGGCGCGCGACAAAGCACTGATCGCTGGCATGTTCGCCAAGGCTGGCCCCGATGATCTTAAGCACCCGGTCGCCCGCGTCATGGCCGTGGGTATCATTGACCAGCTTGAAGTGATCGACATCGCAGAACGCCACGCTCAAAGGCTCACCCCGGCTGCGCGCACCGGCGGCAGCCAGTGCAAAGCGGCGCTCGAAAGCGCGGCGGTTGGGCAGCGCGGTGAGGTGATCAATATCCGCCTCCATGCGCGCTTCGGCAAGGCTGCGGCGCAGGTCTTCGGTTTCCTGACGGCTGCGCTCCATCGCTTGCGCGATCTGGTCGAGCCGCACCAGCATCGCCTGCGACACATCCAGCAGCCGCCCCACCTCAAGCGGGGCGCTTTCGGGTGACTGGCTTTGCGCCAGCACGCTGATCTGCGCGCCGATCGCGCCGCGATGATCGCTGGTCGCATCCTGGGCAAAGCGCGCGGACTGGCCGAACCGCATCAGCGCATCGTCAAGCTTTTCCACCAGCTGTTCCAGCTCGGCAGTGCGCCGCTCGCTTGCCGGATTGAGCCGGTCGAGCGTGTCGAGCCAGCGCTGGTCGATCGGCAGCCCGGCAATCTGGCGCGCGGTGAGCGCACCGGCCAGTTCGCGGTGGCTGCCCGACAGCGCGCTGGCGATGAGCGCGAGGTTATCCGGCGTGGCGGCCAGATCATGCTGGCTGAGAAAATCGGCAATGCGCGCCAGCAAGTCGCGCCGCGCCGCGTCGGCGTGGGAGCTTTCGGGCGATGCTTCGGCGGGCGCGGCACAAGCAGCGGCGGGCGGGCGGCGGAACAGATCAAACATGGCTGCACCCCTGATGGCGATAGTCCAATCCACGGCGCAGGTGCCATGGCAGGGCGCGGCTATGGCGGAGTTATGGTTTCCGGCAGCGGCATGGTAGCCCTCGGGAAAATGCGTAGCGGGCGGGCGGGCTGGCGGTGTCGCGCAGGCGAGAGGCGCGGATGGGGCTGGGTGGGCCTCTACTCCCCTCCCGCCTGCGGGAGGGTCGCGAGGAAGCGAAGCTGTCCGAAGGACACTTCGCGAGCCGAAGGTGAGCCTAGTCGCAGCGGGGTGGGCCTGCGCTGAGGATTTGCGCAGCCTGCGCTGGATACTTGTCGATCAGGAACTTAAGCAATTCCAATTGATCGTCACCCCGAGCCTTACGGATTTGCGCCTTCAGCTTGATCGCTGTTGGCCGATCCGGCGTTATGTTCGAGGCACCCTCATTGCAGACCGAGCATACTGCCCTAAGGTTGGCTGGATCGTCTGAACCGCCCATGGACTTGTCGATGATGTGCCCTAGGTGGAGTCTGGTCTTTCTGGACGGATCAAAGGGATGGGGTTCGCCCGCACCAGCACCACACATCTGGCAGGTAAAGCCGTTGCGGTCCAAAACTATAGCCCGCGTTTCCTTGGAGATACCCCGCTCGAAGGCAGGCTCAGGTTTGGCCGTTAGCAAAAGATATTGGCCGGGCTTCAAATCTGATCGGTCATTGTGGGTCAGGATTAGATAGCCTTCCTCGTTGCGCAACTCTCGTACCCGCCGCGCCCATTCGCTAATCCCGCCCGCAGCTTCACGGAGCTCCTCACTATCCAGAACTCGCCCAAGGTTGGACAAGAAGTAATCTCTCAATCGATCCCTTGCCCCCATCAGGCCGCTCTCATGCTGATCGACTTGCGCGTAGCGAGCGCAGACTTGACCTTGCTTGCAACAGCGCAAGCCACCGGCGGCGGAAAGGCATTGCCGACCTGCCGATAGGCAGTCGTCTTGCGCCCGTAGAATTGCCAATCGGCCGGAAATCCCTGCAAGCGCGCGACCATGGCAACAGTAAGACGTGGCATCCCACAGAAATCGGCATCCGGTGCGGTTTCAGCAACAGTGCGCCCTTCCACGCCAAGCGCGGCCCACGCCTTGCGTGCGCGGGTCGGGCCGAGATCAGGGCCGCCATGCTTCTTGGAGCCGCCAACGATGGTTGGCGCAATGTCGTTGGCACCATGCGCCCAACGCGCGGCTCCTGCCCATCCGTTAGCGGCCATCATGTCCTTGAGCACCTCGCCAACCGTCGGCGGGTTTTGCGGAAGAACGTCGGGCCATTCGAACCCATCGGCATATTCCTGCTTCAAGGCCACAATGACAACACGAGGACGCAGCTGCGGCACCCCGAAATCACTGGCGTTGAGCAGCCGCCAGTCGACCAGATAATCGAGCTTCTTGAATTCTGCCTTCAGGTGCAGACGATACTCCTCGAACACCGGCGAGAGGAAACCGCGCACATTCTCTATCATGACAGCTTTTGGCTTGATCTCGCCAATGAGGCGAATTGCGGCCGGAAACAGGTTGCGCTCGTCAAGGTCACCCAATTGCTTGCCAGCCACCGAAAACGGCGGGCACGGCAACCCGCCCGCCATCAAATCCACACCTTCGAAGGGGCGCCCATCGAAGGCATTCATGTCCGCGCAACGGACATCCCAATGCGGTCGATTGAGACGCAAGGTTTTGCAGAAGTCCGGTTCAATCTCGACCAGTGCGGTGTGGGAAAACCCGGCTTGTTCAAGCCCCAAAGCCTGCCCGCCGGCTCCTGCACAAAATTCGATGGACTGCATCGCGATACTCCCCTTTCGTGTATCGCTATGTTCTTAATTCGTTCTGGTCAAGCGAGTGGCTCCAAAATGGAGCCACTCGGCAAGATCACTCCGCAGCCTCAACCCCAAACAGCCCGGCTTCGGCCTCTCCCTCAGCGCCGTCCTCGTTCACCGCCTTCGCCTTCTGGCGCTTGTCAAACGACGACCACACCGTGTTCCAATCCCCCCGCGTGGCACCCTTCGAATATTCCGTCGCGCGGGTTTCGAAGAAGTTGGCGTGTTCCACCCCGTTCAGCAGCGGCGCGAGCCAGGGGAGGGGGTGATCCTCGATCATGTACACCGGCTGGAGGCCGAGCTGCTTCAGCCGCCAGTCGGCGATGTAGCGGATGTAGCGCTTGATCTCCTTGGCGCTCATCCCGTCAACCGGGCCCATTTCGAAGGCCAGATCAATGAAGTTGTCTTCCAGCCGCACCGTCTTCTGGCAGATGTCGATGAGGTCTTCCTTCACCGCCTTGGTCAGGCACTGGCGTTCCTCGCAAAAGGCATGGAACAGCTTGATGATGCCTTCGCAGTGCAGGCTTTCATCGCGCACGCTCCAGCTGACGATCTGGCCCATGCCCTTCATCTTGTTGAAGCGCGGGAAGTTCATCAGCATCGCAAAGCTGGCAAACAATTGCAGCCCTTCGGTAAAGCCGCCGAAGGTCGCCAGCGTGCGGGCGATATCTTCATCCGTATCGACGCCGAACTGCTGGAGGAAATCGTGCTTGTCCTTCATTTCCTCATATTCGAGGAAGGCGGAATATTCCGCCTCGGGCATGCCGATGGTGTCGAGCAGATGCGAGTAGGCCGCGATGTGCACCGTTTCCATGTTGGAAAAGGCCGCCAGCATCATCTTCACTTCGGTTGGCTTGAACACGCGGCCATATTGTTCGTGGTAGCAGTTCTGCACCTCGACATCGGCCTGCGTGAAAAAGCGGAAGATTTGGGTGAGCAGATTGCGTTCATGCTCGGACAGTTTCCGCGCCCAGTCGCGGCAATCCTCGCCCAGCGGCACTTCTTCGGCATCCAGTGGATCTGCTGCTGGCGCTTCCAGAAATCATAGGCCCAGGGGTATTCAAAGGGCTTGTAGGTCTTGCGGGCTTCGAGCAGCGACATCGGCTTGGTCTCCGTTAGGCAACTGGTGGTTTGTAGCACAGATACGGGCGCGCAGCCGCGCCGGATTCAGCAGGGGCGGATCAGGGCGCGTAGGCGATGAGGATCCAGATGCAGAAAGGCACGAACATCGCGACCATCGCGAGGTGGATCTTGGCGGCATTCTGGGCGTGGCCGGGCTTGTCCCGGCGCAATTCGCGCAGCGACATGACGGCATAGACCGCACACACCACCAGCCCGAACACCCCTGCCCACATTTGCGGATTCATTCTTGCGACACTCCTTTGATCTGGCGGGCGGATCGGCCGCGCGCGCCTGGCGTAAAAGATACGCAAGCGCGCGCAGGCCGGATCACGGCCCGTGGCTGCTTACTGGCAGCTCAGGCATTCCTCGTAATCGGTCTGATCGCCGGCGGCGGCGAGTTCGATTTTCGCCAGTTCGGTGGTGTTATCCGCCTCCACCCCGCCAACAAACCCAGCGCGCTGCACCGATTTCGAGCGCAGGTAATAGAGCGACTTGATGCCTTTCTGCCACGCCTGGAAGTGCAGCATCATCAAATCCCACTTGTCCACGTCAGCCGGGATGAACAGGTTCAAGGACTGCGCCTGATCAATGAACGGCGTGCGATCCGCGGCGAATTCGAGCAGCCAGCGCTGATCAATCTCGAAGCTGGTCTTGTACACCGCCTTTTCCTCAGGCGTGAGGAATTCGAGGTGCTGCACGCTGCCGCCGCGTTCAAGGATCGAATTCCACACATTGGTGGAGTTTTTCGCCTTCTTTTCGAGCAGCTTTTCCAGATACGGGTTCTTGACGATGAAGCTGCCCGACAGCGTCTTGTGCGTGTAGATATTGGCCGGGATCGGCTCGATACAGGCAGATGTGCCGCCGCAGATGATGCTGATCGACGCGGTCGGCGCGATGGCCATCTTGCAGGAGAACCGCTCCATCGCGCCCATGTCGGCCGCATCAGGGCACGGCCCGCGTTCCTGGGCGAGCAGCATCGAGGCTTCGCACGCCTTGGCGTGGATGTGCTTGAACATCTTGAGGTTCAGCGCCTTGGCCATGGCGCTTTCCATCGCGACGCCTTTCATCTGCAAGTAGGAGTGGAAGCCCATCACGCCGAGGCCGACCGAGCGTTCGCGCGCGGCGGAATATTTGGCGCGGGCCATTTCATCCGGCGCGCGGTCAATATAGTCCTGCAGCACATTATCAAGGAAGCGCATCACATCCTCGATGAACTGCTTGTCACCCTGCCATTCTTCCCACTTTTCAAGGTTGAGTGACGACAGGCAGCACACCGCCGTGCGATCATTGCCGAGGTGATCAATCCCGGTGGGCAGCGTGATTTCGCTGCACAGGTTGGAGGTCGAAACCTTGAGGCCGAGATCGCGGTGATGCTTGGGCATCATGCGGTTCACAGTATCGTTGAACACGATATAGGGCTCGCCCGTGGCAAGGCGGGTTTCGACCAGTTTCTGGAACAGCGAGCGCGCATCCACCGTGCCGCGCACTGATCCGTCCTTGGGGCTCCTCAGTTGGAATTCCGCCCCTTCGCGCACGGCTTCCATGAATTCATCGGTCACCAGCACGCCGTGGTGCAGGTTCAAAGCCTTGCGGTTGAAATCGCCCGAAGGTTTGCGGATTTCCAGGAATTCCTCGATTTCGGGGTGGCTGATATCGAGATAGCACGCCGCCGAACCACGCCGCAGGCTGCCTTGCGAGATCGCCAGCGTCAGGCTGTCCATCACGCGCACAAAGGGGATGATGCCGCTGGTCTTGCCGTTCAAACCCACCGGTTCGCCAATGCCGCGCACATTGCCCCAATAGGTGCCGATGCCGCCGCCCTTGCTGGCGAGCCAGACGTTTTCATTCCAGGTGTTGACGATCCCTTCGAGGCTGTCGGACACGGAATTGAGGTAGCACGAGATCGGCAGGCCGCGATTGGTGCCGCCGTTCGACAGCACCGGGGTTGCCGGCATGAACCACAGGTTCGAGATGTAATCATAAAGCCGCTGGGCATGGCTTTCATCATCGGCATAGGCATCAGCCACGCGCGCGAACAGATCCTGATAGTTTTCGCCGGGCAAGAGATAGCGATCGGTCAGGGTTTCCTTGCCGAATTCGGTGAGATTGGCATCGCGCGCGGCATCGGTGTGCACGACAAAGCGGCGCGCGTTGACTTTCTTGCTGTCGGGCGCGGCGGGCTTGGCCGCTTCGGCCATGGCGCCAGCCAGCGCCCCGGCCGAAGCTTCGCCCGCCTTGGCCGCGATCAGCGCATCGCTGCCGCTGTCGGCTTTCTGCATGGTCACCACCTCGTCTCCCGCACCATGGGCCCCCGCATTATTGGCCCCTGCATTATTGGCCCCTGCATTATTGGCCCCTTCAAGGCTGGCAGCACTGGCCGCCGCCGCATCTTCGATCACATCACCCGGCACATTATCACTCGCTTTGAAATCCATATCTCTCGCCCCGCTTTGTCCCCTGAATCGGAAGCCTGCACAAGTGCATTTGTTCCAATTTTGTTCTGCACCGTTTCATCCCCAGACTTGCCCACATGGGCTCTTTGGCAAGAGCCTGTCGCAGCGCGGGTGATGACAATCTGATTCGGCCCGTTCATTCCCCCTCTACCGCCTGGCTGTGCCCGTCTTGTCCCCATCGGGAGCAGCCATACCATCAAGCGATTGGGGGTTCTGATCACGCCGTACCACTACATGATGAATCAGCGCGCGAATCCCGTCAACCAGCGATTAACCCTCCCGGCGCGCATCAGGGCTCTTACCAAGGGGCGCGAAACGCGCGACGCGTGGACAAAGCTTAAGTCGCGCGACCCGCAAGCCCCAAATTGAATCTGTGAAGAAAAATATGGTGATTGAATCATTCGAATCCAGCGATGAATCTTTTGCTCAAACCAGCGCATTTATGTTGCGTTTGTAACAAGCGCGCGCTGTGGCGCGGGTGCGGCCCGCAGGCACAGCACGCAGCCTGCGGGCCATGTGTGCCGGATTGATTCGCGGCTGGTTCGGCTGCGCTGGCGGCTTTGCCGCCGCTCGCAGCGCTGCGGTTCCAAGCAGGCGCGATCTCTCACCCGGCAAGCAGCTTCGCCCGCCAGCCGGTGGCAGGCAACAGGGAAAGCCGGGTTGTTACCGGCGCGCAGTAATGCCATTCTGCGCAGGCTGGCATTGGTGGTTCATGTTGATGAGCAAGAAGGGTAGAGAAATGGTGTTGAACAAGGCATTGCGGCTGGGCCGGGCCGGGCAGGTGGTGCGCGCGATGCTCGCTTTGCTGGCTGCCGCTCTCGCAGCGCCGCTGGCGGCTCAGGATACGGCTTCAGGCGAAATCCTGTTCACCGGCGTGCGGGTGTTCGATGGCACGTCCGAACGGCTGTCTGCGCCCACCAATGTGCTGGTGCGCGGCAATGTGATTGCAGCGATCGGCAAGGATGCGGCGGCCACCGCTACCGATGCGACGGTGATCGACGGGCGCGGGCGCACGCTGATGCCGGGCCTGATCGACAATCACGTGCACATGATGTTCAACAGCCTTTCGCCTGCGCAGATGGCTGATCCCGCCATGGGGTTGGAACAGGTCATGCAGCTTTCCGCCGGGCAGGCGCGCGCGATGTTGCTGCGCGGCTTTACCGCGGTGCGCGATGTTGGCGGGCCGTCGTTCGAATTGAAGCGTCTGATCGACAGCGGCAAGGTGATGGGCCCGCGTATCTGGCCATCGGGGCCGATGATCTCGCAGACGTCGGGCCATGCCGATCTGCGCCATCCGAGCGAGCCGTCGCGCCGCTTTTCGGGCAAGATGTCCAAGGCCGAGGAAATCTGGGCCAGCGTCGTTGCCGATGGCCGCGATGAAGTGCTTACCGCGGTGCGCGAAAACCTGCGGCTTGGTGCCAGCCAGATCAAGATTGCAGCGGGCGGCGGCACCAGTTCGGAATATGATCCGCTGGATGTGACGCAATATACCCTCGACGAGATGAAGGCGGCGGTCGATGCGGCGTCGGACTGGAACACCTATGTGACCGTCCACGCCTATCACCCCAAATCGGTGCGCCGCGCGATCGAGGCCGGGGTGAAGGTGATCGAACACGGCAATCTGCTCGATGAAGATACTCTCAAACTGATGGCGGAAAAAGGCATCTGGCTATCAGGGCAGATGCTGGTCGATTCGACCGAGGCGATGGATCCCAAGCGCCGCGAAAAAAGGAAGCCCGTGATCGAAGGCCAGCGGCAGGTCTGGCCGATGGCCAAACGGCTTGGCGTGAAGCTGGCCTGGGGCACGGATTTCCTGTTCGAACCCGATCTCAACGCCCAGCAAAACGCCTATATCCTGCGGCTGAAGCCGTTTTTCACGCCTGCCGAATTGTTGCGGCTGGTGACATCAGGCAATGCCGAATTGCTGGCACTTTCGGGGCCGCGCACGCCTTATGAAGGGCGGCTCGGCGTGGTGGAAGCGGGCGCGCTGGCGGATCTTATTCTGGTGAACGGCGATCCGCTGGCCAATATTGATCTGATCGGCGATCCGGAACGCAATTTCGCGGTGATCATGAAAGATGGTCGGATCGTGAAGGGCGCGAAGTGAGGCGCTTGGCAGCGCAGCGTTACGCCGTGTTGAGCTGGTTGATCGCCGCGTGCACGCGGGCTTCGATGTCTTCGCGCGCAAGGCCTGCCGGGATCAGTTCGCCCACCTTGTAGGTGATCTGCCCCGGCTGTTTCAGCAGGCGATGATAGGCCGGGCCGCTGTTCACCGCGACCGGCACCACCGGCAGGCCCAGCAGCTTGTAAAGCCCGGCAAAGCCCGCTTGCAGCGGCGGGCAGGTGCCATGGGCGACGCGGGTGCCTTCGGGGAAGATCACCAGCGGGCGGCCTGCTGCGGCCCGCTCGCGCGCGCTTGCAATCATCGCCCGCAGCGCTTTGGCGCCCTGATCGCGCGCCACCGGCACCAGCCCATAAACCCGCGCCGAATAGCCCCAGCCGGGGATGCGGAACAATTCCTGCTTGGCGAACACCGCCGGAAAGGCCAGCAGGCGCGGCGTATCAATCGCCTCGAAATAGCTTTCATGCTTCATCGCGATCAGCACCGGCTCGTCAGAGATGGTGCCGTGCTGCACCACCGTGATGCCGAGCAGGTGCTGCACGCACCACAAATGCCAGCGCCCCCAGGTGGCAACGAGCGGGCGCAGCCACGCGCGGCGCGCCAGCACCGCCACCAGCGAGGCAATCACCAGCACTGCGCTCACCCCATAGAACAGCGGGTAGAAGGCAAGGTTGCGCAGGAAGGTCATCAAACCTGCCTCAATAGCCTGCAAGGCCCGCGGCCCGGCTGGCCAGCAGCTTGTTATATTCCAGCAGCAGCACGGTGAAATGCCATTCAGTCGGCACGGCATCGCGGATCACGGTGACGTGCGGCGGCAGGGCGCGATCAAGTTCGCCCGCCGCGCGCCGCATGTGCCAATCGCTGGTGACCAGCCTTAATGAGCGGATATCGTTCTGCGCCACCCACTTGGCAGTTTCCGAAGCGTTGGAACGCGTATCGACCGCAGCAAAGCCCAGCGTGACGCAGCATGCCATGCGTTCGGGCGCGACATCGAATTCGGCAGCAAATTCGCCCTTGCGCACTTCGGGATCGACCCCGCTGACAAGCAGCTTGTCGGCAAGGCCGGCGTCGAGCACGGCAAGGCCGCGCGCGATCCGTCCCGCTCCGCCGGTCGGCACGATCACCGCATCGCTGCGCGCATCGGCTGGCCCCGGCCCGGGCAGGGCGAACACGAACCACAGGAAGCCGATGGCCCAGCCAAGAAACCCCAGAGCAAGAGCGCGCGCGAACATGCGCGAGCCTAGAGCATGGCTTTGAGGGCCAAGGCAATGGTAATCCGCGCCGTCGCCAGTGCCAGCAGCACGCCGGCCAGCGGCACAGCCGCCAGCACCAGCCAATCGGCAAGGCCAAAACTGCCGCCTGCCACCAGCCCGCTGCCCAATGCGGCAAATTGCAGGCCAAGCAGCCCCGCTGCCGCCCCGCCCAGCACTGTGCCCAGCACCGCGCCGAACACCGCTTCGCGCAGCACGGCGCGGGTAAATATGCCGGTGATCTGGCTGGCCGTGCCGCCCAGCAGGTGCACGATCTCGACCGTTTCGCGGTGGGTCGCAAAGGCATTGCGCGCAGCCAGCCATACCGCGGCCATGGTCGCCAGCGCGACCAGCCCGATCAGCGCAAGCGCCAGATATTGGAGCGCGGCAAGCGCATCATAGACCGGGCGCAGCCATTCGCCTTGCGCATCGACCCTGAGCCCCCGGCTCGCCGCGCCGCCCGCACCGCCAGCCCCGTCAAGCACGGCAGTAATCTGCGCAATTTCCGTCGGGGACGCGCGCCGGGTGAGTTCGACATCGATCAGCGCCGGGATCGGCACATCCTGCGCCGCCGCGCCCGCGCCCAGCCAGGGTTCCAGCAGCGCGGCCAGTTCCGCCTCGGGCACGATCCGCACCGATTGCACCAGCGGCGCTTCGGCCAGCAGCGCGGCCACCTCGCGCGCGCGGGCGGTGCGCAAGGTCGCATCAGGTTCGATCACCTGCACGCTGACCGCCGCTGCCAGATCGGCGCGCGAGGCAGCGGCAAGATTGCGCAGCGCCAGCCCGCCTGCCGCCGCGATCAGCATCAGCGCGATGAGAATGCCGATCACCCACGGCATCGGGCCGGCCATGCGCGGCTGCGGCAGCAGCGCTCCGGCCCGGCGCGGCACAATACGTTCGGGGCGTTCGGGCGCAGCGCCACCAGCAGCGCCGTCATCCTCCCCACCCACCGGGATGCCTGCCATGGTCACGGCGCGCTCTCGCCGGGAATCCGGGATGCCGCCGGGCGCGGCGGATAGCGCAGCGCGCCGGTGGGATCGGACAATTGCCCCTTATTGAGCCGCATGATCAGCGAATCCGGCACTTTTTTCAGCAAGTGGACATCATGGGTTGCCACCACCACCGTGGTGCCCACCCGGTGATTGAGCGCTTCGAACAGGCGCAGCAGTTTCAGCGCCATTTCGGGATCGACATTGCCCGTCGGTTCATCCGCGATCAGCATTCTGGGCCGCGCAATCACCGCGCGGGCAATCGCCACGCGCTGCTGTTCGCCGCCCGAAAGCGTGGCCGGGATCGCATGGGCGCGGTGCGCTAGGCCAACCCAGTCGAGCATGTCGGCCACCGATTTCATCACCTTGGCCTCGTCCGCACCCGACAGGCGCAGCGGCAGCGCCACATTGTCGAAAGCGGAGAGATGCGGCACCAGCCGGAAATTCTGGAACACCACCCCCAATTGCCGCCGCACCAGCGGCAGGCGCGCCTGCGGCATGGTGATCAGGTCCTGCCCGAACATGCGGATGCCCCCGCGCGAGGGCCGCTGGGCGAGATAAAGGAGTTTGAGCAAGCTGGTTTTGCCCGCGCCGCTGGCACCGGTGAGAAAGTAGAAACTGCCCGGATAGAGCGTGAAACTGATGTTGCTCAGCACCTCGGGATCGCTGCCATAGCGCAGCCCGACATTGTCGAACTTAACGATTTCGTCTGGCCGCTCGGTCATGCGCTTGCCCCATCATGCCAGCGGAATTGGGGGAAGATCGCGCCCACCGCAAGCGCTCTTGCACCCGTGTGGCTGCTGCCAATGTGGAAAAAGGCGGCGATTTGGCGCTTGTCGGCCCTCGCGCCCTTGTCTCGGGCGAGGCGAGGTATCATGCATGAGGGGCAATGATCATCGCCTGCCCCGCTTGTGGAACACGCTACGCAGTGCCCGATACTGCCATCGGGGCTGAAGGGCGCACGGTGCGCTGTGCCAAATGCAAGCATAGCTGGTTTCAGGAGCCTGCGGCGGAGCTTGTCGCTGCTGCGCCCGCGCCTGCCGCAGCCCCCGCGCCAGCACCCGAAGCGCAAGCGGCACAGGCTGCGCCTGTTGCCGAAGCCCAGCTCCAGTCTGAGCCCCAGTCTGAGCCCCAGTCTGAGTCAAAGCCTGAGCCCCAAACCGATCCGGTGCCCGATCCGGCCCCTGCTGCGGCTGCGGAACCTTCGATCAGCCATTGGCGCAGCGATGATGCAGCCCCGCCTGCCCCGGCGCAGGAACAGGAAGTCGCCTCGCTCGCGGTGCGCGCCCTGCGGCGCGGCCGCAGCGAAGCGGCCATGGCTGATGATCCCCCCGTCCGTTACGCGGACGAGGAAGAGCGGATCGTGCCGCCGGTCTATGACGATACCGCGCCTGCGGATGATGCCGATGATGGCTCGCAATTCGGCTATAGCGCGCCCTTCACCCGGCACCGCAATACCGCCAAGATGTGGACGCTGGCTGCGGCCATTTTCGCAGCCCTTGCCACCGGCACGATTGTGGCGGCCAATTATTATGGCCTGCCCGATTGGGCGCCCTTCAGCCGTCCGACTTTCGGCATGGGCAAGCCGGGGCTTGAACTGAACTTCCCGCCCGAGGAAAACCGCAGCGAGACGCTGGAAAGCGGCGAAGCGATCTTCCGGGTGCGCGGCACCATCAGCAATTCCGCGCGCGAGACCATGGCCGTGCCCAATCTGCTGATCGTGTTCCGCGACGAGCGTGATCGTCAGGTCGCCAACTGGGTCGTCACCCCCGCCAAGGGCGAGCTTGCACCGGGCGAAAGCCTGAACGTGACCGAGGCGATTGCCGACATTCCGCCTGCTGCGGTGTTCGCCGAGATCGGCTGGGCGCCCAAGTAAGCCGGTTTGCGGCGGGCTTGGTGCAGGCCTGCACAGCATGGCTCGCAAACCCCGCTTCAAACCGCTTGCGCATGGCCGGAGTGCTTGCTAGGGGCGCGCTCCTACCGCGGGGCAAAGCGATCCGGCTGCCCCGACAAACCCGAGTGCGGTCGTGGCGGAACTGGTAGACGCGCAACGTTGAGGTCGTTGTGGGCGAAAGCCCGTGGAAGTTCGAGTCTTCTCGACCGCACCAAACAGCAAGCCCTTGTCATAAAAGGGTTGTTCTTCTCCGGGATAGGCCAAGAAAGCCCGCAGTTCCGCGCCTTTCTGTGCGCGGGAACCCCGCTTAGTGTGTCAGAGACGGCGTTCTCAACCTCGCAAATGCAGCAATTCTCGGCCCATTCTCTGCCCCCAAAAAAACTGACCGCAGGTCGCCGCCGGATGTGGCGAGACAGATACGGCCTATTGGCTCGCGACTCTGTGCCTGGCCTTGGAGCCATCGAAGCGCCCAGACCACAACAATCTTGGCGGCTAGCCACCATTCGATACCGAGCTCCGCATGCGCCTTGACCGCCTTCAATTCGGCCTTCACACGGTCGAAGTCGTGGGGAATCAAAGCGAGGAGGGGCGCGAAACCTTGATCATAGGCCTTCGCCCAAAGCGCTTGATCAATGCGGCGGCCAACCGTTGTGTGGTGAACCCCGGCAGCCATACCGCCCATGCGGTCGATCATGCGGCCCAAGGCCATGCCATGGAAGCTCGGCGGGGCCCCGATTGCCTTGCCCGCATGTAAGAACCTGCGGCAAAACCCGCCTGGCTTTGATCGGGAAGGTTGGGCGAGAACGTGGCCATCGACACTGCGACGCGTGCTTCAAAGAACACCGCAGCCTGACCTTGCGGAACTTGCCAAACGCGTGTCGCAGTCGGCCATTTTCCGGTTGTCCGATGAAATTCTCCAAATTGCTCCGAGGCTGCCTCCTCTGGCCGATGAGCGCGAACCAATCGTCACCGCCGTTGCCGAACCGCCTGCTCAAGCCATCATTGCTGCTTCCCCGGCCGGCTTCGCCGACGAAGCAAGACGTGCACGCAATTTCGTTACTCGCAACCCCAAAAACCTCATCTATGTCGAACGGGGGTCAGACGGCCAGGCCTTTGCCGGTGGATTGCTCCACAGCTGAGATTTGGCAAGCCTGCCTGACGAGCGGCATCCGGTTTGCATCTGGCTTGTTTGAATTCACCTGTCCGGGGTGATCGGCCTTGCCCGATTGATTGCCTTGCCGGCGCCGCTTCAGGAGCGTCATGTCCAAGAGCCGAAGGAGTTTGGCAGCAGCACGACACCGCACCTGCCCTTGTGCTCACATCGCTCCTGCCGCGAGCGCCATATTGGCGGCTGCTACAAAAGCGGCATGACGCGAATCCGAAACCGCGCTGCGCGCTCGGGCCAGCGAATTTTCAGCGAGCATCACCTCGACAATCGACACCTCGCCATTGCGAAACGCCATCAATGCGGCATCGCGCCCCACCACCGCCACTTTTTCGAGCGCCAGCGCCTGCTGATGGGCGGAAAGGGCGCTGCCCAATTGATAGTGGGAATCGATCACTTCGCGCGCTGCTTCATTGCGCACCTGTTCGATGCGCGCGCGCGCGGCATCGCGTTCAGCCTGAGCCTGGGCGCGCACATTCCCGCGCACCCCGCCATCATAAAGCGGGATCGCCAGGCCCGCGAACACGCTCGCGCCCCATCTGTCGCCAAACACATTCAGCACCGGGGGCTGATCGCCAAAACCGGGAATGCCGGCTACGCCCAAACGCCCGTCAACATAGGAACCCGTGCCTGAGACAAACACTTTGGGTAGTGATTGGGCGCGCGCTGCCGCCTCCCGCCCGGCCGCGGCGCGTTCGGCAGCAAAAGCGCGCTGCAGATCGGGCCGCGCTGTCAGCACGTCATCAAGAATGGTGTCCGCCAGCGCTGGGGGCGCTGGCGGCAAGGTGCGTTCATCAATGTCGGCCAGCGTGATCTTGCCTTCGGGCGGCAGGCCGATCGCCTGCAACAACAAGGCATCGCCGCGCGCCACTGCGCCTTGCGCGCGCACGCGGAAGAACTCCGCCTCTGCCACGAGAGACTCGGCCTGCGCAATGTCGAGCAGGGTGCCCTCTCCGCGTTCAAATTTGTGGCGGGCGGCGCGCTCGACTTCCTCCGCATTGCGGATAAGGCCATCCGCCAGTGCCAGCCTCGCGCGCGCGGCGAGGCAATCGTGATAGGCCAGCGTCACCCCGTGGAGCAGCCTTTGGTGCACCTCGTTAAAGGCGAAGTTGGCGATGATCGCGTCTTGCCGCGCAGCCTCGATCAACCCTGCGCGCCCGCCAAAATCAAACAGCAGCCATTCGAGCGAAGCCGCCGCCACTGCTGCACCCAGCACCCGGTCTCCGGTGAGATCAACCGGACCAATATCGGTGCGAGCACGAGTCGTTGCAGCGCCGCCTGCCACGATGGCGGAAAGGCGCGGCAGATAGGTGCTTTCGGCAATCCCGGCGGCAAGCGCTGCCTGCCTTGCAGCATTCCATGAAATGCGGGTGGAAGGGTTGCGCTGCTGCGCGATGTCGATCAGTTCGGGCAAGGTGTAGGCGCGGCCCTGTTCCAACGCGGCTGGCTCAAGCGCGGGATCAAGCGGATCGACCGCTTTCTGCACCATCGCCTCAGGGGGACGCACTGGCACAGATGGCGAGCGCGCAGCAGCGCTCGGCGGCGGTGTCCAGGCGCTTGAGGATGTGGGCGGCGCATACTCCAGCCCGCGCGGCGCGCTGCACGCACCGAGCAGCAGTGCAAGGACAAGCGCGGCGCGAAATGACTTCATGGGGTTGCCTCGCAGGCTATGGGCTGCCGGGTGGATGATGGCGGAGCGCTCTCAAGCCCTGCCGATGCCTGCGCAAGCGAGGCGGCGATCGCTCGCGGGCTACCATCGCCAACCATACCTGCCAGATGGAGCGCAGGCAGGCATGCCTCGCATTGCTCAAGCAAATGCCGCCGCTCGGCCCGCCACGCAGGCGCAGGCAACATCGCCTCCGGTTCATAGCGGGCTATTGCCAGCTTCTCTCGCCCCTCGGCAAATTGCTCGGCTGCGGCATGCAGCGCAGCGGTGCGCGCTTCACGGCTAAGGCTGCTGGCAAATTCGCGCACCGCCGCGATCCCCTCGCGCAAGGCGGCGTCAACCTGCGGGGCCATGCTGACCGGCCAGATGCGCGTGAACACCAGATAGGTCACCACATTGCCGAGCAGCACGCCAATCACACGGTCACGCGCGATGGCGAGATCATAGGCGGGGCCGCTGCCCTGTATGAGCGTGAGATAGAGCGCAAAGGCCCATTGAAAGCCGATATAGCTGATGCGTTCGCTGCCCACCGCGAGCCAAGCCGCGGGCAAAGTGACGACGAGTATCAGGGCGGCCAATTGCAAGCCGTTTTCAAGCAGGGGAACAAGCAGCAGCAGCGCCGTGGTTCCCAGCACTGCCCCGATCATCGCCCCGATGATGCGCAGGCTAAGCTTTTCGGTGGCCTCGGCTGCGGTGGGCAGCGCAACGATGAAACAGGTGAGAAAAGCGGTGTGAATGCCCGGCCAGCTCAAGCCATGATAGAGCAGGAAGCAGAACATCGCCGCGCCGGTGGTTTTGAGCGCATAATGCACATGGGCCGGATTGCTGAAGGCATCGGGCTCCATAAAGCCGCCAGTGTCCTGTTGACGTGCGGCTGCCGGCGGGGCGGTGGTGAAATCGGCAATGGCGGCCAGCAGTGCTACCTGCGCGCTGGTTTCCTGCAGCGGAGTTTGGCCTTCAGGCAGTGTGAGGGCGGTTTGCACAGGATAGAGATCGCGCTTTAGAATGGCGCTCATCTGGCGCAGATGATCCGCAATCGCCGCCGCCGCTTCGGGCGCGAGTTGCTCGTCGGTTGCGGCCATGGCCTTTACCAGCAGACAAATCGCGTAGCTTTGGGAAAGCGCGCTGGTGAAGGCGGCAATATCGGCAGGCGTGGAGGTGCGTTCCACCTTGGCGAGTGTGAGCCACAGATTGGCTTCTGTGGGACTGGCGCGGAGCAGTTTCTCCAGCCACGCAGCCCCATCATCATCCCCGCTCAAGGCCTGTGCGGCGGCATCGAGCCGCTCGGCAATCAGCCGGCTCAACAAGCGGCGCGGGGCGGGCGCGAACAGCAGGTTGATGGCAATCGTCACCAGCGCAGGGGTGCCCACCAGCCACCATGCCCACAGCAGCGCCTTGGTGGTGAACACCGGCAGCGGATTGGCGCCCAGCAGATCAAGCGCAAAGGCAATCACCATCGCCATAATGGGGGCAAGCGGTTTGAGCTTGGAAGCCGACCCCAGCCAGCAGATCGCAAAGGAAGCCCCGGCAATGGCCGCCACGCGCCACATCGGATCATCAAGCACCACCATCGCCAGCACAATCACCGTGCCAATCAACAAAGTGGCGACAATCATCAGCGCAATCGCCAGCACCGTGCTGAGCATGCGATCCGGCTTCCACATGAAAAAGGGCACATAGGCGGCCAGCACCGCTTCGGGCAGGCCCCAATAGATCGCAAGCCACCCCGATAATGCAGCAATCACCGACAGGCGCAGCGCTTGCCCCGCGCGCCCCGGAAAAGGGCGAAGCAGCGGGATGACACGCGCCAGCAAATCATGGGGCTCAGCGGCAGGCTGCGCCATGCCTCACCTGCACCAGCGCGCTTGCCCCCAGCCGCATCAGCTTTTCAGGCGGGTCTTCCAGCCTGATCCGCACCGGAAAGCTTTGCGAGACTTTCACCCATTCGAGGGTGCGCTGGATATAGGGGGCCGAGCGCGGCAAATCGATCTCGTTGCCTGAGGCAACGCCTGTACCAATGCTGGCCACACGCCCTTTGATCGGAACATTGCGATCAATCATGGAAAAGGCGGTGACACAATCGCCTTCGCTGATCTTGCTCAATTCGCCCTCGCGGAAATTGGCGAGCGCAAACCATTCCTCATCCGTGATCAGCGTGAACAGCGACTGGAAGGGCGCGACTGTCTCGCCCGAACGCGTTTTCAGCCCGACAATGAGGCCGGAATGGGGAGCGCGCACAATCGTATTTTCCAGCATGTGTTCCGCATTGGCGAGCGCTGCGCGCTGCGCAGCAATCGTGGCGCGCCCGCCATCGCCAGTGCCAATCGCATTTTGCGCAGCTACGGCCCTTTGGCGCGCTTCCTTGAGCGTAATCGCCGCATCGCGCGCCAGCGTTTCGGCGGCATCATATTGCTGGCGCGGGATGTGGCCGGCTTCTGCCAGCGGGCGCAGCCGCTCGGCGGTGCGCCGCGCATGGGCGGCGTTGATTTCGGCGCGCTGAACCCCGTCACGCGCAATCGCTGCATCGGCGGTTTCGGTGGCGATTACCCGTCCCTGGAGATCCGCATTAGCCAGCGCAAGATCAAGTGCAGCGCGGGCCTGATCGACGGCCAGCTGGTAGGCCGTCTGATCGATGATGAACAGCACATCGCCTGCCTCCACCCGCTGGTTTTCCTGCACCAGCAATTGATCGATCCGCCCACCAACAGTGGCGGCGATATGCACCACTTCGGCATCAATCGCCGCCTCGTCGGATGACGGCAATTCGCCGCGCTGCCACAAGGTAAAGGCGCCCAGACCAATCGCCGCAGCGATGATGGCACCTGCTATGATTTTGGCGGGTAGCGGAGCAGCTTTCTTTCCGGAAGCTTCCATCATCTTATCCGAACAGCAACGCCGATACGGCGATGGCAACAATAAGCCCGATGCTTGCGCACACTACCAGCATCCATGGCACGATGGCGTCCCAGCCTGTCAAGGCCAGCACGACGCGGGCAAGGATGGCAGCGACCACGCCAATCAGTGCAGCAATCAGCCAGGCGGGAAAATAGGCCCCGAGCAAGGGGGCGGCAGGCGCGCTGCTGCCTGCGCAGCCCGTCAGCATCAGCATTATCGGCGCTGCTATCCAGCTGTTTGTGTTCAGTAACACGCCAGCCCTCATCAATTCGACCTCAGCAAGTTGCCGGTGTTGAAGGCATAGCGCAAACTGAACTGGATGCGATTGTTAACTCCGGAATCGCCGCTCAGATCCTCACGTCGGCCCCACAGATATTCAACTCCGGTCATAATCTGGGGCGTAGGCATCCAGCGCAGATTGGCCATGGCATATTGACCCAGTCGCATGGCGGCCGGCGTCTGGAAATCGGTGTTGAAGATGCGATACTGGCTGTAACCGAAGGTCGAGGCGAAGTGATCGCTCCAGCGCATTTCGCCAAAGCCGGACAATCCAAGCAAGGGCACAGCTGCCGAATCAATCAGCAAATTTTCAAACGGAAATCCGCGCCGGTTTGGCTGCGGTTCGGAGAGCGGGATAAGCGCAGCGGTCGGGCCGATATCAGGTGCACCATCATTGAGATAGGTGCCGATCCCTTTGCCATACAGGACCGACATCTTGAAGGTTGCCTTGGGGTGCAGGATCAACGACCCCGATGCGTTCACGCCCCAGCCAAATTCAGCGCCCGATGGCCCATCGGGATCATCGCGCGTTGCAAAGCCAAGCCTGCGCACCACGCCGGAAAGCTGGAAATGGCCCTTGCCACTTTCACGCCTCACCTGAACACCGAGATCAGGCAGCTTGTTATCCGGCACCAGATTGGTGGCCAGTTCCGGCGCGATAAGACGCACTTCGCCCGGATCGAGAACGTCGTCCGGTTGTTCAATCGCGACAGCTGCGCGCCATCCCTTAGCATCCAGAAAGGTCACGCGCAGTTGCGGGTGGCGCAGCGAGGCATTGCCCGCAGCCCCGCCATAATCGAGCGTGTTGGGCGATACGGACAGATCCGTGAACAAGCTGGTGGTCTGCCCCACAATCACCGGCCCCCAACGTGCATAGGCATGGCGCAGGCGCAAGGTTGTCTGTCCGGCATTTTCGCCCACGCCAAACAGATCGAACTCGAAATTCACCTCATAGGGGCGATCCGCAAGCTCGCCTTTTCCGCGCACGCCGAGACGCGACTGGCGCACACTGAAACTGGTCTGGCCATCGCTGCCAAATTCGCCCGGCGTTGTCGGGATCTGCGAGGGACGAAACGTGCCAATCCAGATCGGGTTGACCCGTTGCAGATCGAACAGCAGATCGGTTTGGACATGGCCGTAAAGCTCAAGCTCGTCATCGGCTGCGGCAGGCTGACCGAGCACCAGAGCCATCGCCAGGACGCAGCTACCCGGCGCGCGCAAGCCGATCTTGCCATTCATTATCAGCCCCCTGATATTGCGATATAACGTGCGCTTTGGGCCAACCGTTCAGTTGGCAAGCAGCATAGCGAAGTATCCAAACACCGTGAGCAGTACGCCCGAGACCGCATAGGCGACCGGAAAGCCGATCCACGGCACATTCGAGTCAATTTCCGCTGCTGCTTCACGCGCTGGCCCGGAATGGCTGCGCGCACCCGCGACGCCGCCCATCAGCACGGCCGGGTTGAGCTTGAAGACGTGAAAGCCCAGCGCCCAGACAAGGAACGGCGGCAACGAACATACGATAAATCCCAGCGCGAAAATCTTGATCGCCAACAGGCCGGTCAATTGGGAAAGCAGCGAGTTGCCCGCGTTGATCCCGACGATCGCGACAAAGACAATAAGGCCCAGATCTTCAAGGATGTTGCGTGCAGGTGCAGGCGTGGTCCCGAAGAACCGCAGGCGCGAGGCGAGCGAGGAGACGATAATCCCCGAAACCAACAGGCCGCCGGCATTGCCAAGACCAATCGAAGCGCCAAACGCCGGAAACTGGATCGCGCCAATCAGAAAACCCAAAATCATGCCGGCCGCCAGCGTCAGCAAATCAGTGCCAGTGCTGGGACGGACAATGCGCCCGAACACCGCGCCCACGCGCGAGACGGCATCCTTGAGGCCGACGACTGTTACAATGTCCATGCGCTGCAAAACCGTGTTGCTGCCAAGGGGCATAGGCATCCCGCCACGCTCAATCGCGACCACCTGCAATTGATCGACGCCCGGCAGAGCGCGCCATTCGTCGGGGGTTTTCTTGAGGATGTCGCGATTGGTGACAAGAATTTCGGCCCGATCAAGCTGGATATCGAGCGCCTGCCGGTCGGCCACTTCAGGGCCAATCAGCCCCATATTCTCGGTCAAAGCCTCGCTGCGGGCGCCAATTGCCACGATATCGCCCAGTTGGAAGCGTTCCTCCTGATTAACGCCGACATGCACACCAGCGCGCACCACATTGCCGATATGATATTGCGGATAGGCCTTGGCAAATTCGCCAATGGTACGCCCATCCCACTCGGCATTTTCAAGCCGGTAAGCACGCGCCGAAGCTGGCCGCCAGCCAGTAAGGGCAGGGCCATCGCCGCTCGCGACATCGTGCTCCTTCTCATACTCGCGCGCCGCAGCTTTCGCATCAACGCCCCAGATTTTGGGGAGATATTTGCACAACAGGATAATGCCCACGGTGCCCCAGATGTAAGTAATGCCGTAAGACACCGCGATCATGGCGCTGACGTCATCGGGGGTGGTGCCTGACGGCAGATCAAGTATGCCCGAACGCACCGCTTCTTCTGCTGAACCGATCGCTGCCGACATGGTGTTGGCGCCAGCCAGAATACCGCCCGCAGCACCCTGGGGCAGCCCCAGCAGCTTTGCCCCCAGCACTGTGAGCCCCAAGGCGGTCACGCAGCTCACGACCGCCAGCAGCGTGAATTTCAGTCCGTCACCGCCCAGCGAGTTGAGGAAGGACGGCCCCACCCTGAGGCCGACCCCATACATAAAAAGGTAATAGAACATAAGCTGGGTGAAGGTGTCGAGCTGCAGCGTCGTGCCATAGAGCGAGGCCCAAACCGACAGGCCGCAGCCGATAATGATGGCAGATGCCACCATCCCCAGCCCATAGCCCTTGATCGTCTGACGCCCGAGCGCAACCGCCAGCGCCACTGTGAGGAACAACAGCACATACGGATTGGCGGCGAGCCACGCAAAAAGGCCACTCAACTTACTTCTCCAGCCGGCGAGCGAGTGCGGATGGTGCAATCAGCTTGAGACCGCGTTCGCGCTCGTAGCCATGGATTTCCTTCACATCCAGCTTGCGCATGAAGGTGATGGTCTCATGCGTCAGCACCTGTCCGGGCACCATGATCGGAAAGCCCGGGGGATAGGGGATGACGAAATTGGCCGAAACCATCGGCGGGCCATCGGCAAGCCGCTTGTCGCATTCTTCCCCGAACAGCGGGACATATTCGCAATCATCTTCGCGATAGGCCGCAAAGAAGGCCGACCGCATATCGCCTTCGGGCGTGAGATCACCTGAATCCTGGCGGTAAGCGTCATGGAAATGCGAGAAGTTGGGCAGATCGGGCACATCCACCATGAGCGACTTTACCCGCGCGTCGAACTGGCTGCGCGCTTCATCGCCGTTGCGCTTGAGGTTCTGGTCAACCTCGGTGGCGATTTCAAGCAACACCCGGATCAGATGCGCCACATCGC
The DNA here is from genome assembly GCA_045377215.1 of Erythrobacter sp. Classification (GTDB taxonomy): domain Bacteria; phylum Pseudomonadota; class Alphaproteobacteria; order Sphingomonadales; family Sphingomonadaceae; genus Erythrobacter. The sequence continues at coordinate 126,879 of JBJIOB010000027.1, read as the reverse complement.
TGCGGGTGTTGTTGATGTTGGATTGCAGCAATACCGAGTTGCGCGAGGTCTTGTTGACCTGGATGTTATAGGTGTCGGCAAGCATCTTCTTGAATTCGGTGCCATCAAATCCGGCGGTGCCGCACACCAATGTCATGCGAGTGGGATCGAGGCAGAACTCATCATCGCGGCTGCTCTTCAGGGCATCGGCCCAAGTCACGCCGGGCTCGAGAAAATCGACAAACCCGCTTTGGCGATGCGCGTCCGGGATCATCCCGTCGGCCCCGACGATCCGGAAATAGCGCGAGATCAGCGGATGCGAGTTGACTTCGCGGCGTATATCAAGCGCGATTTCAATCGCATTCATCACCAGCCCGTAGCCTTCCAACTCCATCTGGCGGCGCGCCACATCGAGCGATGCAATCAACTGCTGATTGGGACTGGTCGAAGCATGGGTGAAGACCGCTTCGTGGAACTGGCTTTCGACTTTGTGGAAGTCGACATCCTTGACCAGCACCATCGAGCCCTGCCGCAAGGCCGACATGCTCTTATGCGTGGAATTGGTCTGGTAAACTCGCAGTCGAACCGCCTTGGGGTCAGGCACCAGACGGGTATCGAGCAGATCTTCGTCCGAAGGATTATCGCCAAGCGCAGCCTGCTGCGCGTCATAGGCGGCCTGTGCTTCGGGCGTGTCAAGGTATGCTTCGATATCCTCAGCTGCCCCATCGCGGTGCGCGGGCGCAGGAACGGCGACCAACGGGCAAACCCAAACCATGCCTCGTCCCACAGGAAGACCACGTCAGGCTTGATCGCGAGACATTCCTCCATCACCCGCCGCGTGTTGTAGATGTGGCCATCGAAGGTGCAGTTGGTCAGATCGACCATGCGTAGACGATCAAGTCGCCCTTCGGCCTTCAGCTTGAGCATGGCCTGCTTGATCGTGCGCAGCGGCACAGCGCCATACATCGAATATTCCGTCATCGGATAGGCTTCGACATAAAGCGGCTGGGCACCGGCCAGCACACAACCGTAATGGTGTGATTTGTGGCAGTTGCGATCAAGGATCACAATATCGCCCGGCGCGCACAGCGCCTGGTGCACCATCTTGTTCGATGTGCTGGTGCCGTTGGTAACGAAAAAGACGTGATCGGCACCAAAGGCGCGCGCTGCCAGCGCTTGCGCCTGCTTGATGTTGCCAGTCGGTTCAAGCAGCGAGTTCGAGACCGCCCGTGGTTGCACTTGATTCCGCCAGAAACAGGTTGAGCCCGTAGAACTCGCCCATGTCGCGGATCCAGTCCGACTTGAATACCGATTTGCCGCGCGCGATCGGTAGCGCGTGGAACGTGCCGATCGGGCGCTGGGCATATTTCTTGAGATTGTCGAAGAACGGCGACTGATAGCGATCCTGCACTCCTTCGAGAATGGCGAGATGCACCTCAAGCGGCTCCTCCACCGCATAGAACACGCGCCGCGCCCAACGGCTGGCCGCTTCCCCTGCGATCCGCTCCACATCGCGGTCGCTGCACAGATACAGATCAAGATCGGGCCGCGCGGATTTGAGCACCTTGCACAGGCGCAGCGCCGTCACCTCGGCATCACCCAGATCAAGATCGGCACCGATCACCTGCCGCAGCACCAGCGGATCATGGCGTGAGCGCGCATCAAAGCCTTCATAGACGATGACTGACAAAATGATGGGGTTCAGCATGGCAGCGCACAGCGCATCCTCATACGAACCGACGATCACTGGCTCATAGACGAAGGCATCCTCGGGCCGCCGCAAACGCCGGATTTCATCGGCCAGAGCCGGCCACTTGGCCATTGGTTCGGCCACCACAACCAGCACTTCAAAATAGGGACGGCTGGCCTGCCCGCGGCGCACCGGGAGCAATTCGACGGGGGTCGCAAAGTCCTCTGAATGCTCCCAGTCTTGCGGATTGTTGCGATAGGATTTGGTGAGAATGGCGCTCGAAACCCGCGCCGCAGTCTCGGCCGCCAGTCCGGCATTCCCCGCAGCAATCGAACGCGCCAGCGATTGCATCAGCACCATGCCCGGAAAAGCATGATACTCCTCAAACACTGAAAGCTCATCGAAATAGGTCTGCGTGCTTGCCTGATCGCCCTGGCCGCCCGCCCAAGCCTTGGCAGCCGAACTCAGACGCCGCCAGCGGTCGGCCCGCGCAGCAGGCATGGAAAACAGGCGATCAATCCGTTCAGGCATAGGTTCTCTCCACAGGGAAACAGGCGCTCGTGCGCCCCATTATGGGATCAGCAGTGAGGGAAAGTGGGCCAGTGATTGCCCGATATGCATTCAAAAAAACGCCCCCTTGCATTTTGAGCAAAGATCAATTTTGCATCGTAACGTCTTTGATGCGCTTAGTTTCCCAATGAGACAAAATTACGGCAACCACAAGGATCAGCCCTGTTGGAACGGGCCTCAAGCCGCCTTGCGGCTTTCGCTAACAAGCAGCAGCGCGCTTAGCAGGAAGCACACCGCGCCGCCCAAGGTCAGCCAGATTGCACCGCTGGTGATCCATGCCGCTTCAGCGCCGCTCGGCACGAAAGCCATGATCCCGGAGGCCATGAACAGCACGCATCCGGCAAGGTTGATGAACACAATCTGCCAATCGAGATCGCGCGGGTTCCACGACCATGCGCCGTGGCTCACCTCGGCAAAGGCAAGATAGCCTGACACCAGAAACAGCACCGAACCGATGATGCCGGGCAGCCAGATCGTCAAATCCTGCAAATACCACGCATCGCTGGGGCTCAAGGCATCGAAAGTGTTGAAATTAAACGCGATCGTGCCGATGAATTGCGTGATCGTGCTGAGCCAGCCAAGCTTGTGCGGTTGCCAACCGACAATCGCAAAGCGCGCATTCTCTGGCGCCTCGGCAAATTCATCAATCGCATTGGCGGCTTGCAGGTTTTGCAGGAATGCAGCGGCGGTGAACGGAATGGAGCCGGTGAAAAATACAAGGCCCACCTGAAACGCCGACAAACTGCCAACGCCCAGCGACAGCACCGAGCCTGCGATGAACAGCACCGAGCCGAGCGCAAACAAGGCGCCGATCAGAGCATTGTAAGCCGGGTTTTGCCAAGGCGGCACGGCCATCCCGTGCAATCGCTTGAGCAGGCCCTTGCGGCTTTGCCGGGCGCGCCAGATGATGCCCTTGCCGTGGTGGTGGTAGGCGCGATAGGTGACGAACCCCCACGCGCCTTTGGCAACAGCGCGAGGGTGGCGATGGGGCGGGGTAATGTTCACAGGGTGCTTTCCGCCACGCGTTATGGTTATGACAGCGCGGCCCCGTGTTCGAGCATCTGCGTGCTGTCACCGCCCATCCCGTCAAGCATGGTCACCGGCAACACCCGCGCGCCGTCGCAGTGCGCCAGCGCTGCCAGATCAAAGCTTGCGTAATTGAGACCGCCATAGGTGCGCAGGTAAAAGCGCCCGCGGCTGAGGTCGGAAAGATTGGTCCACGAGGTGTATTCGGTGGCGTATTCGGTATCGGCGGAATGGGACAGGCCGGGCACTTCAAGATGGCCGCCATCTTCGCTGGGATAGTCAATGGTGATCCCGCGCGGGCGGTCAAAATTGTTCATGATGTGCGAGAGCGCCAGCACCGCCTTGTCCGGGGTGTCGGCCTTTTCGGTAAACTGGGCATAGAAGGCCGCGCGAACAAAGCGGCCCACCGAGGTGTTCGATGCCGGCAGGGCGGCGGTCGCAATCCCGGAATCGGGCTGCATCGCCTTGTAACCGCCAAACATCGCCGTCGATTGATCGACGTTCGACAAAAAAGTGTAATTGTTCATGTTGACGAGGTGCCAATCAAAGCGAGGGCCATTGGTCATCACACCGATCGGATTGTCATAGGTGAACATCTGGCCATTATCGAATTCGATAACCAGCGATTGGCCGGCCTTGTCGTGGACGATGTAATGGAACGGCGATTCCACGCCGCCGAGCAGTGCCAGCGGCTCCAACGCGACAGGCTGTGCTGCCAGCGCGGCTTTGACTTCCGCAACGCTTGCAAACTGCCCCAGCACCCAGGTGCCAAGGTCGGATGCGGAAAGGATCGCTTGTGTGGCGGCAAGCGATGCGCCCTTGCCGCCCGCTGTGGGGTAGGACAGCAGGCTGAAAGTCAGGCCCTGATCATTCATCCCTTCGAGCACCTTGAGATCGCCCAGCGTAATCGGTGCCTCGGCAGTCGGGATACGCCCCGGCATCGTCACACCCAGCACGGCGTGCGTGCTGGTGTAGGCAAGCCCGGCATCATCCTTGATATGCGAGGTAAATCCAGTGGCGGCAGGAAAGTAGACAAGGTGGTAGGGGAGATCCGTGGTGAGTTCGAGCGTGCGCCCAAGATAGGGGCGCCCGGCGGTGTCCGTGTAAATGAGGGAAGTGCACATCGGGTCTCTCCTGCGAGTTGGCTCTCGGGAGCCTGGGTGGTCTTGAAACCGAACGAATGGCTTTTGGTTTCAATTACGAATTTGAAGAATCCGTGAAACACTAGGACGCTCTTTCGATGGCACCGCGATAAGTGGGCAAGCCGATTTCCCAGTGGATCGCCGCAGATCGAAGCGCAAAACCAGCGGCAAAGGCCGTTACCGAAACGAGATTTTTGGACAAGCCCACGGCCTCGGCCACCATCATCCCGCCGACACACAGCGCAGAACTGAGCGCAGCCGCGGTAATGTAAAGCTCAGGGCCGAGCAGAATTGTGGGGCGCCCTGCCACGACATCCCTGATGATGCCGCCGACGCAGCCTGTTATCACGCCCATCAAAGCGGCCGGAACAGGCGGAATGCCATAGGCCAGCGCCTTGGCACTCCCGAGCATCGCGAAGGCTGCAAGCCCTGCGCCATCGGCGTAATCGAACAGCTTGCCCTCCCACAGGCGCACCGGGGTAAACCAGGCCAGCAGCGCCATGCCAAGGCACAAAGGAGCAACCCACGGATCTGTCATCCAGAACACCGGGGCTCCGATCAACAGATCGCGCACAGTGCCGCCGCCTACTCCCGTCAGCAAGCCGAAGAACGCAAGCGTCACCAGCGTTTGCCCCTGCTTGGCTGCGATCACGGCCCCCGACAAGGCGAACAGCGCAATGCCCGCCAGGCTCAGCGCGTCGAGCAGCGGGGTCAGGATGGCGGGATTGAAGAACTCGGAAGTGTCCATCGCCAAGCCATGACGCCTCTTGGGCAATTCGTAAACTAGCGATCAACGGCGCCATCGGCTGGATGCTGGATCAAATTATCCCGTCAGCAAAATCATTTGCGCGGTTGCCTGCAATCAGCGCCTGTGACACGTCGAGCGCCTGCACGAGGACATTGCCCAATGGATCTGATCGAACAACTGCTGCTTCGCTATCCAGAACTGACCTTGTTTCTGGCGATTGGTGCAGGCTACTGGATTGGTGCGATCCCGATCTTCGGGTTCAAATTTGGCCCTGTCACAGGCTCGCTGTTCGCAGGCATTGCCATCGGACAATTCGCGGATGTGCCGGTATCACCTGTCACCAAATCGGTGCTGTTCCTGCTGTTCCTGTTCGGAATTGGCTATTCGGTTGGCCCGCAATTTGCCCAAGGCCTGAAACGCAATGGAATAAAGCCTGTCGTGCTAGCCGTGGTCACGGCGCTGACCGGGCTTGGCACCGTTTTCCTGGTTGCCACAGTGCTTGGTTTCGATGCTGGCTTTGCCGCCGGAATGTTGTCCGGCGCGCTTACCCAATCGCCGGCCATGGGCACGGCCACCGAAGCCATTGGCGCGCTTGGCCAGCCCGAAGCGGTGCGTGCGCGCCTCGTCGCGCATGTCGCAGTGGCGGATGCGGTGTGCTACATTTTCGGCGCGGTCGGCAGCATCTGGTTCCTGAGCGTTATGGCGCCCAAGCTGTTGCGGCTCGATCTCCTGACAGAGGCGCGCAAGCTTGAGGAGGAACTCGGCATTTCCCGCAACTCTCCCGGCATTATTTCAGCGTGGCGGCCGATCGATGCGCGCGCCTTCAAGGTGACGCCGGAGAGCGGCCTTGTCGGCCTGACTGTGCGCGAGTGCGAGGCGCGCGTTCCTCGCGAACGGCTGTTTGCCCAGGCTGTGCGGCGGGGTGATGAGTTGCTTGCTCCCGATCTGGAGCTGGTGCTTGAGCCGGGCGATGTCGTGGCCGTTTCAGGCCCGCGCGAGGCGCTGGTTGCCATGGCAGGGCGTGGGCGCGAGGAAGTGGATGATCCCGCCCTGCTCAACGCACCGGTCGCGGTCTATGACATGCTGATCACGCGCTCTGAAGTGATGAACAAGTCGCTGGGAGAGCTTGCTCGGATGGACTGGGCGCGCGGCATTTATCCACGCCAGTTGATGCGCGGAGCCGCCGAATTGCCGCTGTTTCCCAGCACCATTGTGCATCGCGGCGATGTCGTGCGGATCGCCGGGCCGCAGGCTCTGGTCGAGCAGGCCGCCGAGCATATCGGCACAATCGTGCGGCCATCGGAAGAAACCGATCTCGTGGTGCTGGGGCTTGCAATCTTTATTGGCGGCACGCTGGGGGCTTTGTTGGCGGTGCCTGTTGCCTCCATGCAGATATCACTGGGGACCAGTGTCGGCACGCTGCTGGCGGGCCTTGCGGTCGGGCACTTGCGCGCGCGGCACCCCTTGTTCGGCCGGATTCCTGATGGGGCGGTTTCCCTGATGACATCGCTTGGCCTTGCCGCCTTTGTTGCCCTTACAGGGCTGCACGCCGGGCCGATTTTTGTCGATGCTGTAGCCGAGGCGGGCGTGGGCCTGATTGCAGGCGGTGCAATCGTAACCCTCACCCCCTTGATCGTGGGCCTGTATTTTGGGCGTTACGTTCTCAAAATGCACCCCCTGTTGCTGCTCGGGAGTCTGGCCGGGGCACAAACCTCGACTGCAGCCCTTGCAGCGGTGCAAGATCGTTCAGGCAGCATGGTCGCGGTGCTCGGCTACACGCCGACTTATCCGCTGGGCCACATTCTGCTCACCACCTGGGGGACGGTGATCGTGGGTTTGGTCGGCGTGTAATGGCGGTCGGACACATGCTCAGGTCGGCTTTGACGACAAAAGCGGTCGTGCCGACACCGGATTTTGACTGGCAGCAAAGTCCGAGGCCCAGCCATGGGGGGCGATACGCAACCTTGCTCACTTTCCGGTAACCGACAGGTGACGCGTCATCGCTGGCATGGGCGTAAAGCCGAAAGACCACCGTTGCAGATAGTCACCGCCATGATGCCTGTCAGGCAATCGCTCATGCGCTGAATTACCTGCACCCTCCTTCAAGCCCCACCGATCCCATGGAGTCTGGAAAAAGCCCCCTTGCCTGCGCCTCGGAAGCGAGGTCGGCTGGCCCAGGCTGCACCCGCCGTTTCTGCGATTGGCGGAGGGTGCCACAGCTTCGCGGCAAGGCGTCATTTCAGCGACTTACCCGCTGTGTTTGCAAGGCATATCATCGCCAGAGCATTTCGAGCAAGATTTCCCAATGATTTGCGTGATCTTCTTTGTCCTCGCAGGGGCATCGCCGCTGCTGCGGGCGGTGCTGCCTCTGAGATGTCTTGCCGCGCGTTGGCTGATCGCTGCGACGGCGATGTTTGGCCGCGTGGCAAGCGGCTGGTTGCCCACGCGATGGGCGCTGTGCCCCGCGCTGCCTGATACCGCTGCCCGATCCCGCTCTGGGCCGCGCCAGGCGGCGGGCGGGATCAATAATCCTCGGGCGGTTCGGGCGTATCGGCGGTGTGATCCGCGCTAGCCTTGCGATCCCCGCGGGCAAGGGCAAACACCACGCCTGAAAGCACCGCCAGCGCCAGCAGGTTGGGCAGGGCCATCGCCGCATTGGAAATGTCGCCCAGCCGCCATACCAGCTCCGAAGGCTGTGTTGCGCCGACATAGATCGCAATGCACCAGATCACCCGCCAGCCGATATGCAGCGCCTTTTCGCCGCGCGGGTTCGATCCGGGGATGCGATCATAGAGGAAAGTGATCGCCCGCTCGCCGTAATAGCTCCACGTCAAAAGCGTGGTGAACACGAACAGGATCAGCGCCACCGATGCAATCAGCGTGCCGAGCGGAATGCCCAGCACCGGCCACGGGAAGGCCGCTGCAAAGGCCGCCGAAGTGGTGAGAAAGCCCGCCGCCTGCGTGGTGCCGAGATCGGATTGCCACACATGGTCAACCGCCTGCCCCTGAAAGGTGAAATCGCCCTGCACCGTCAGCACGACAAGCGCTGTCATGGTGCAGATCACGATGGTGTCGATGAAGGTGCCCATCATCGCCATGCGGCCCTGCTGCGCGGGATCATCGGTTTGCGCGACAGCATGCGCCATCGCGGTGGAGCCTTGCCCCGATTCGTTCGAAAACAGCCCGCGCGCCACGCCTGCGCGGATTGCAAGGATCAGCGCTGCGCCGATAAACCCGCCGCTGGCGCTCTGATAGCTGAAGGCGCCGGCGAAATCCGGCCGAAGGTTTCGGGCAGATCTTCAAAGTTGAGCGCCAGCGCCGTCAGCGCCATCGCGACATAGGCAAAGGCCATGAAGGGCACGACCTTTTCGGCCACGTTGCCGATCGACTTGATCCCGCCGATGATCACCACGAACACGGCAATCGCCACCACCATGCCGCCAAACCAGCGCTCCCAGCCGAACAATTCGTTCAGCCCGCTGGCGACTTCGTTGGCCTGGATCGAATTGCCGGTCACCAGCGCGGAAAACAGCGTGCCAATGCAGAACACCACCGCCAGCCATGTCCATTTCGGGCCGAGGCCAAGGCGGATATAGGTCATCGGGCCGCCGCGGTACGTGCCTTCGGCGGTGCGTTCGCGGTAGCGGATCGACAGGCTGCCCTCGGCAAAGGCGAGCGCCATGCCGAACAAGGCGGTGATCCACATCCAGAACACCGCGCCCGGCCCGCCCAGCGCAATCGCGGTCGCAACCCCTGCCAGATTGCCGGTGCCGACCTGCCCCGAAAGCGCCGTGGAAAGCGCGGCAAAGGGCGAAATCTCGCCCGCGCCTGTTCCCTTGCGCCCTGCAAACAAACCCCCGAACGCACTGCCCAGCTTGAGAATCGGATAGAACCTGAGACCCACCATGATCCACAGGCCCACGCCCAGCAGAATGATCGTCATCGGCGGGAAGGGCAGCAATTCCGCCCCGTTCCAGGTGCCTGCCCAGATGAAGTCCGAAACATTGCTGACCGGCGCAACCAGCCGTTCCCCGAGGCTTTGCGTGCCGTTTGCTGCCATGTGATGGTACCCCTGTAATCTTGCGCCCTGGCCTGAACGCCTACGCCTAGTGGCCTTGCTGCGGCTTGCATAGCCTGCTGCATTCCTTTTGCGCGGCTCTCTTGCTTTTGCATAAGCTGCAGCGTAAGAACGCAGCCGTCTTTTCCGACATCGCTGATCTGATTAAGCCCCTCCGGCAAGCTTGTGCCGGGCGGCGCGGCCTCTTACCTTGAAGCCGCCTTAGCTTGCAGTGATGCGCGGCAGACGCGCGAATGAACGAAGGAACCGAAGGTCCCATGACCGAAGAGAAAAAACGCAAGACGAGCGTTGCCGAATTCGTCAATCAGGTGCGGGCCGAAACCGCCAAGGTGGTGTGGCCGACGCGCGAGGAAACCGTGCGCACGGCCATTTTCGTGTTCATCTTCATGGTGATCCTGTCGCTGTTCTTCCTCGGCGTTGACAGTGCCTTTGGCGCGGTGGTGCGCGCCGCAATCGGCCTGCTGCAATAAGCATCCATCGTTCATAACCATCCGCTAAAGCTCAGATACTCAAGGATTTTCCTCCCATGGCTCGTTGGTACATCATTCACGCCTATTCGGGTTTCGAAAACAAGGTGCGCGATGCAATCGTCGCCGAGGCGGAACGGCTGGGCCTGTCCGACGGGGTAGAAGAAGTGCAGGTGCCCACCGAGACCGTGATCGAGGTGAAGCGCGGCAAGAAGGTGCAGGTCGAACGCAAGTTCATGCCCGGCTATGTGCTGGCCAAGCTGAACATGACGGATGATGTCTATCACCTCGTCAAGAACACCCCCAAGGTGACGGGCTTTCTGGGCAGCGGCAACAAGCCGCAGCCGATCTCCGAAAAAGAGGCTGCGCGCTATTTCGGCGGGGTCGAGCAGGCCAAGGCCGCGCCCAAGCGCGAAGTGCACATCGATTACGAGATCGGCGATTTGGTCAAGGTCAATGCCGGCCCGTTCGCGAGCTTTACCGGCGTGGTGGAAGAACTCGATTTCGACAAGTCCAAGGTCAAGGTTTCGGTCTCGATTTTCGGCCGCGCAACGCCGGTGGAGCTCGGCTTCGACGAAGTCGAACTGGTCAAGTAAGCGCGAGCCTTTTTGTGCACTACCGCTTCGCTGCTTGAGCGCGGGTGAAAACCCGTCTCGGCATCTGTCAGAAAAAGCGCCGCTTCGCCGCCCGCGAGGCCGCCGATGCGGCAGCGCTGGCGGCGGATACGCCTTTGCGCAGCTATAAATGCGCGCTGTGCCACCAGTTCCATCTCACCAGCCGTACCAAGGGCCTGCGCCGCCCCCGCGCTGCGGATAATGCTGCGGCCTGCCGTAAGCCATAGGCCAGCGCCGGGGCAGAGCAGGGAGCGTTGCGTTCCGCTTGTGGCCGAAAAGAGTTTAAGCCCACCATCCCACAGTCGTCGCCCCGTGCTTGACACGGGGTTAGGCTTTTCTTCTTCTTCCGCCAGTCGGGAAGTTACCGCCCGGCGTCATCCCGGCGAAGGCCGGGACCCAGAGCGGCACGCGCTGCATGAAATGCTTCCGGGCCCCGGCCTTCGCCGGGGTGACGGTTAGGGGGGGAAATGGGGTCGTAACCTGAAGGGCAGGAATTTTTCAGAACTGAGGCAAAGCTGCCATGCTGCTTTTGGGATTGAGCCGGGGCGCCGCTTATGACCGTTGATGGGTGGTTTTCTGAAGGGCAGCTTTCGTTGTTCTGCGCCCATGTTTGCCTAGCATGGCTGACGAAGTGGCGCGATTGCCTCATTCGTTCGATTTCAGAGCTTGCACAATCGAACTTCTTATTCGCGGTTCCTCAATGACGGTCTGAAGATGCTTTAAAGTGTTGAGGCTCAATTTGTTGTTCTGCTTTGACAAAGCCAATACCGCGGCGTTCGCAACGGCGAGAGCGCGAGTTCTTGGCCCATGAATTGTGTCTAACGGAGCCGCGCTGCCCGTAACCATGTCGTGCAGTGCGTAGGTCGCTTCCTCGTCTGGGAAACGCGAGAGAGCCCATGCAACTCCCTTCATCATGGTCATGTTCGAAGCTGAAACGGTCATCGGATTTGGTGGCGGGCAATACTCTCTAATGATGTTGTCTGCCCCAACCCATGGAAGAAAATGAATTGCTGTCCGACCCAATTGCGCGCGCACCGGATCGACTGATGCCGGCACCTTTGAATAAAGCTCGTAGAGATTCGCATAAACTCGTGCCTTGCCTATCCAAAGTTGTTCGCTCTCAGCCACGATCTCGCCTGCGCCAAAATCTGCTGCCTGCTGCAGCAGGCAATTCCGCACCGCCTCGGAACCAAATCGATCAACAAGGCCATCGAGTTGGTTCAACCACTTCGAGCTGGGCGAGCTTCCCTTTGCGCCGGAAAGGTGGCCAAGAAGCGCCGGATAACGATCTCCTCGCCACAGCGGAGGCAGAACTTCAATCCAGCGATATTCGCCGAATGCACTTTCCCACGCGCGATAGGCCCGTTCGAGTTCGAGAATGCGCTGACGATCAAGAGGATAGGCTAGTTGCCGATGAAGAATGCCCGACAAAGCTCCGGTAGGGTCACCACGCTCCTTCGCCAACTGCTCCAGTGAGGCCACCAATGTCGCCAGAAACCTCAAGAAAGACACATTCGCGTAGGGTTGAACTGCTGTCTGAAGTGTCGGGATGTATAATCGTCCGAAAATCCGGCAGAGTGCTTTACGTATTTCGATCCCGTGGCCTACATCAAGAATTCGCGACATACATATTTCGAATACTTGGTCTGCCTCGGAGCTTCGTTCTACGACAGCTTCCGATCTTGCGATTGCACGGATAAGCTTCGCATCTTCGACGAAGTCGCCGCCACCCGTTGCCAACACCCCCATTGCCGAGAGGGCCATTTCGCTGGTCCATTGGATCTTTACATTAGCAAATGCATATAGCAACGTCTTCATTGCTCGGCGATGTGAGCCGCTTGCAGTATTGAAATTTTTCATCAGAAATACAACAAATCCCTCGTTTAACGTCGAGAGTAGTTCTGCGATTTCTATGTCGTTTAAGGTGTGGATGAATTGAGATGCCTTTTCTTGGCTCATTTCGATTGGCCAAGTCGCGTTGCTTGCGAGAAAGCTCTTTAGGTTTGCTCCCGGATGATGCCCATCGTGCATGGGTCTGGGTTAGAGAGGATTGATTAGCGTTCCATTAAGGGGTCGCCAAAACCAGCAAGTATTACTGTGGTTTGAAGCCCTTTTGGTAGAATGCAGAGGAAGCCTCACGGACTGCTTTTTGGGATAGCGGCGCGCAGCTATGAATGACCGATTCGGGGTCGCTTCCCGCATGTCCGCTTTTATCCGCGATCATGCCCAAGCTGCCCTTCACGCCCGGAAGATGCGGGCGAAATTTCCTACCTGCGCAAATCGTGGCAAGGGCCGGGCATGATTGCCGCTCTTGATCCCGTTTTTGCGCTGACGCCCCGTGTCCGTCCGCATCCACGAATTGCACGTTTTTCGTTTATGGCCAAGACTTTGGCGGGATCAAGCGAAGCGGACACGGTGTCCGCTTTGTCCGCTTGCCAGCCTGCGCCAAACGCTGCGGGTTGCTTTTTGCGCCTTGTGCCTCTAACGGGCCGCCTTCGCTCAGCCTTGCGGCGGGCGATTCCCGTGCGGGAGCCGTGATGCGCACATCACAGCGTTTTGACCGCTTAACATGACCGGCCCTGGCGACAGAGCCGGAACAGTGCGAATAAAGGAGTTGGCCCGATGGCCAAGAAAATCGAAGGCTATATCAAGCTGCAGGTTGCAGCCGGTTCCGCCACCCCCTCGCCGCCGATCGGTCCGGCGCTGGGTCAGCGCGGCGTGAACATCATGGAATTCTGCAAGGCGTTCAACGCCGCCACGCAGGAACTGGAAAAGGGCATGCCGATCCCGACCGTGATCACGGTCTATGCGGATCGCTCGTTCACGTTCATCACCAAGACCCCGCCGGCGAGCTTCCTCTTGAAGAAGGCCGCCAAGCTCAAGTCGGGTTCGAAGGAGCCGGGCAAGGTTTCGGCCGGAACCATCACGCACGCGCAGATCAAGGAGATCGCCGAAGTGAAGATGGTTGATCTCAACGCAAATGATATTGATCAGGCCATGAAGATCATCGCGGGCTCGGCCCGTTCGATGGGCCTCGAAGTGGTGGAGGGCTAAGCAGATGGCAAAGATCACCAAGAAGGCCAAGGTTCTGGCCAGCCTCGACCGCGAAAAGCTGTACACCGTCGAAGAAGCGCTGGCGACGCTGCGCCAGTTCAAGACCAAGTTCGACGAAACCGTCGAAGTGGCCATGAACCTCGGCGTTGATCCGCGTCATGCCGATCAGATGGTGCGCGGCATGGTGTCGCTGCCTTCGGGCACCGGCAAGGATGTGCGCGTGGCCGTGTTCGCGCGCGGCGACAACGCTGAAAAGGCGCTGGCTGCCGGCGCTGACAAGGTTGGCGCGGAAGATCTGCTCGAAGATATGCAGAACGGCAATCTCGACTATGACCGCGTGATCGCTTCGCCCGACATGATGGGCATTGTCGGCCGTCTGGGTAAGGTGCTTGGCCCCAAGGGCCTGATGCCGAACCCCAAGCTCGGCACTGTCACCCCCAACGTGGCGCAGGCCGTGAAGGACGCAAAGGCCGGCCAGGTCGAATTCCGCGTGGAAAAGCAGGGCATCATCCATTCGGGCATCGGCAAGCTGAGCTTTTCGGATGATGCGCTTAAGGCCAACTTCAAGGCGCTGACCGAAGCGGTGGTGAAGTCCAAGCCGTCGGGCGCCAAGGGCAAGTATGTCCGCAAGATCTCGATGACCTCGTCGATGGGGCCGGGCCTCAAGGTCGACCTGTCGGAAGTCGAAGGCGCGTAATTCAGCCAGCGCGGCGTCCGGCAACGGGCGGCACGCTTGCTCCAGACATCACGGCGGGCACTCCGGCAGCAATCCGGGGTGCCCTTCTTGCGTATTGCATTGCGGCCTGCGGCGTCCCATCTATGGCGTAAGGCTGTGTTCATCCTCTCCTTTTTAAGGCAGCCTGCCATAACAAAAAGGAATCGCGATGCCCTCATCCTCCCCGAAAACATGGTGGCTTGATGCCAAATGGCTGGTGATTATCGCGGCCATCGCCGCCTTTGCGGTGGTTCTGGGATATGATCAGCGGCTCGGCATCGCCACCGGCATCTTTCTGGTGGCAACGGGGTTTGTGTGGCAATTGGTGGCGCTGTGGTTCGGCGCGGGTAGCGGCGCAAAGCCTTCGCCTGTGCGGGCCTTGTCGCAGCGCTATCAGCAGCAGCAGCGCCAGCGCCTGCTGGCAGAGCAGCGCGCCCGCGAAGTGGCAGCGCCGGGGCATGCAGGCCCGCGTTCAGGCCCGCAGCAGGCTGCGGATTGATCCCACCGCGCCTGATCGCATCGCCAGCGCCTTGCCCTGGCTTACCGCTCTATCAAACCCCGCCCGCGCGCCAAGCAAAGCCCGGTTGGCAAGGCTGGACTTGAGCAGCATGAGGCTGGCGCATTCGGCGCTGTCAGTCCCGAACAAGGCCTTGTGCGCGCCTTCGCCTTCGGTGAAATCGAACCAGCGGTAGCCGCCTTCGGCAAACAGCCGTTCGAGCGCTTCCATCTGCAGCACGGTGCCGGGCGATAGCCGCGCCCAATCGGGATCATACCCGAGATGCGCATAGACCAGCGTGTCGCCTACCACCGGCAGCGACAGGTAAGCCGCCGCCTGCCCGCCTGCATGCAGCAGGAAACACCGCATCCGCCCCGCCTTGGCAGCCTCCAGCATGGCGCGGCGCGCCTGCGGGCTTGCGGGCAGGCCTGCATCCAGCAGCCGCGCCTGATAGGTGCGCGCCGACAGCGGCAGGGCGAGGCTGAGGAATTGTTCCACCTCGGAGGCGGTGCGATGTTCGGTGATGGTGTAACCGCCTGCGTCTTCGGCCAGCTTCCTGGCCTTGCGCCGCAAGGTCGAACGGGTCTTGCCCGAAAAGCGCGCCATGTAGCCATCAAAGCCAAGGCTCATGTCGATATAGTGGCGGCGATAGTCCTGCCGGGCGCCCGCGATCAGTCCCGGAAAGCGCGCCAGCAGAGCCGGGAGCCCAGCGGCCGGGACCGAGAGCACGCGCAATCCGTCCGGCCCCATCGGCGGCGCGGCTGGCAGGGCAGCGCCGTTGCCCGCGGCCAGCACGTCTTCAAGGCTGAACGACCACACCGCAAGGCGGCGCGGCACGGCCAGCAGCCGCCGCGAGCCGAGGGTGAAATCGATCGTGACCGGATCGGCCATGCCCGCGCGCCCTTACAACGCGCCGTAAAGCGTGTTGGAGAGGAATTGCTCGGCGATCCGCATGCCGGTGCGCAGCGCAGTGGCGGGCACGGGTTGGCTTGGCTCCTGTCCATGCCCAAGCGGCGGCGGATCATCGCGGAAGGTCGCAGTGGTCACGCCCGGCATGCGCGCGAGATCGCGCACCAGCCCGTTAAACCGGCGCCGCACCACGTGGTTGACGGCAAGGCTGCGACGATTGATCAATTCAAAGGAGTGGCTCACCAGCACGAAGGCTTCATGCCCTTCGTCGCGGGCGTGG
Source organism: Erythrobacter sp. (assembly GCA_045377215.1). Taxonomy (GTDB): domain Bacteria; phylum Pseudomonadota; class Alphaproteobacteria; order Sphingomonadales; family Sphingomonadaceae; genus Erythrobacter. The sequence continues at coordinate 111,111 of JBJIOB010000027.1, read as the reverse complement.
CGCACCGCAGCAGTCATCTCGGCCAGTGTCAGCGCGGTGATCTGGCCGTGGCGCTGGCCGCCGCCCAATGTGCCGATGGTGCCGACGGGCACCTCGATCATGCCGCAATGCCGCACCGGGTCGCGCACCTCTGGCCCCAGGCTGATGCGGCAGGCATCGGGCAGGGCGGGGGTGTGGCTGGTATCATAGGTGAGCCCAAGCGCCGCGAGCGCGCGCAGGGTATCATCATTCGCCCCGTAATTCCCGGCGCGAAAGGCCACCGGCGGCGGCGCGCCTGCCGCGATCAGCACATCGCGCGCATAGGCGAGCAGTTCGAATTGTTCATCAAGCGGGAAGTCGGCAATGTTCTGCCCCGTCCGGCCTGAGGCCAGCGGATTATCCGCCCCGGCAATCGCCAGCCATTCGGTGTGGCAGTGCAATTGCACGTCCTGCCCTGCCTCGATGATCGGAGCCACCACGTCCTCGATTGCGCCAATCCCCCAGATCAGCGCGGGCATGGGATCGACAAAGAACACCGCCTTCTGGCCATGCTGGCGCAGCAGTTCCAGCTTGTGCGTGATCCCGGCAGGGCCTTCGGGCGTAAGGCAGGCGATGCAGCGGGCATAGTTTTCCGCGCGCTCGGCCCGGCTGCGGCCCGTGCAAAAGCCCGAGGAATACTCGGTGTCGATGGTGATATAGACCCGGGTCATGACGCCTACAGCCCTAAGGCCAAAGGGTTAACAGCAGGTTCGCCCGCCGCCGTTTCGCCTGTCAGATGCCGCCGGATGTGGCCGGGTAGCCGAGCGCTTCGAGACCTTGGGTAAGCTGCGCGCTGCAAGCCGCCAGATCGCCCGCGCTGGTTGATCGCACCACGAAATTGGCCCCGACGCGCCCCTCGCGAAAGAACGGGTAGGAACCGATCTGGCAATTGTCGAAAGCGGCTTCGGTGTTGCGCAGCAGATCAGCGACTTCGCTTTCGGCAACCCAGCAGCCGATGGTTTGGGTGAGCAGCGGTGCGCCGCCTTCAAGCTGGCCGGTGAGCGCATCCAGCATGCCGGCGGTGATATGCGGCACGCCCGCCATCAGAAAGATATTGCCGCGCCTTATGCCGGGCGCGCCCGACATGCGGTTGGGGATGAGGTCTGATCCTTCGGGCACACGCGCCATCCGCAGGCGCCCTTCGTTAAGCCCGCCGCGCGCCGCGTAATAGCGTTCCAGCAGCGCGCGGGCATCGGGGTGGATCACGACGCCCACGCCCAGCGCAGCGGCCACCGCATCCACCGTGATATCATCATGGGTAGGGCCGATCCCGCCGGTGGTGAACAGGTAATCATAGGCGCTGCGCAGATCATTCACCGCTGCAACAATGCGCGCTTCGACATCGGGCACCACCCGCACTTCGGCAAGGCGGATGCCTTGCACCTGCAACCAGGATGCCACCTGCGCGATGTTCTTGTCATGCGTGCGGCCGGAAAGGATTTCATCGCCGATGACAACGAGGCCAGCGGTCCAGATCTTGTCGGGAGAGGTCATGGGGGAAGGTTAGGCGAGGTCGCAGCCAGCCTCAAGCACCTAGAGCGGCGTCTAGCACAAGAACCGGTTGCGCCAGCAACCGCAAGGCCGACCGGCCGCCCGCAGCGACGCGACCTTCAGGTCGCGTGAACGAGGAAATCGCAGCCCGCAAGCGGCTGCGCAAACTACTCCGCTGCCTCCAGCTGCTCATCCGCGCTGCGCGCATTGGCACCGGCCTGCGTGAAAGTGAGGATGCCATCGAGGATCGGATCATCCTTCATCCGCTTGCGATCCAGCACATATTCCTGATTGAGCCGCCAGGGATAGCTCACCGAATTGCGCGGCATGATATGCTTGCCGCGCTGGATATAGCCCGAGGAGAAATCGAACACGTCATCCTCGGTAATCGCGGCTTCGCCTTCTGGCGTCAGCACCGGGGTGGCGATGGTTGTCCCGGTCTTGCGCATATGTTCGAGCACGCGGCACACGTAATCGGAATTGATGTCGGCGCGCAAAGTCCAGCTGGCATTGAGGTATCCGAACACCACCGCCAGATTGGGCAGGTTGGAGAACATGCAGCCCTTGTAATAGAACCGCTCGTTGAACTTCACCGCCTCGCCATCGACCGAAATCGCGATCTTGCCTGCGACCGCCAGTTTGAGACCGGTTGCCGTCACCACGATATCGGCGGGCAGGAACTGGCCATCAGTCAGCCGCACGCCGCCCTGTTCAAACCGCGCGATATGGCCCGTAACCACCGCTGCGCGTCCGGCCTTCATCGCCTTGAACAGGTCTTCATCCGGCACAAGGCACAGGCGCTGCTCCCACGGATTATAGGGCGGGGTGAAGGCATCCTTGTCGTAATCGGGGCCAAGCGCCTTTTCGATCTTCTTGTAGAGCGCGTCTTTCACCTTTTGCGGATTGTCGCGCGCCAGTTTGAAGCTGAAATCCTGCATTTTGATGTTCTTGAACCGGGTCAGCCGGTAGGCGAGCTTTTCCGGCAGGACTTTGCGCAGGAAGTTCGCAATCGCATCCTTGGCCGGGCGGGTGAACATCCAGGTCGGCGTGCGCTGGAGCATCGTGACATGCGCTGCCTGCTGCGCCATCGCAGGCACGATGGTGACAGCGGTTGCGCCCGATCCGATCACCACCACGCGCTTGCCTGCGTAATCCAGATCCTCGGGCCAGAATTGCGGATGCACCACCCGGCCTGCGAAATCGCCGAAATCGAAGCCCGGATCATAGGCTTCGTCGTAATCGTAATAGCCTGCACCCAGATAGACGAAATTGGCGGTCATCCGGGTGCGGCTGCCGTCCGCTTTCTCCATCTCGACATGCCATTTCGCCTCGTCATGGCGGAAATCGGCGCTGATGACCTTGAGACCAAAGCGGATGTGCTGGCGGATGCCGCGTTCATCCACGATCCGATCCAGATAATCGAGGATCGCGGGCGCATCGGCGATGCTTTTTTCATGGCGCCAGGGTTCGAAATCAAAACCCAGCGTGTGCATGTCGCTGTCGGAACGGATGCCGGGATAGCGGAACAGATCCCATGTGCCGCCCAGATTGTCGCGCCGTTCGACAATGCAATAGGAATGATGCGGGGCCTTGGTGCCCATGTGGGCGGCCATGCCGATGCCGGAAATCCCGGCGCCGACAATCAGCACGTCGAAATGGGGGGTGGTTGCAAGCATGATCCGGGCCTCTCTCTCCCATACGAGGGCGATGTAACCACATGGCCGCAGCAAAAGCGAGTCCGATATGCAATTTGCAACTGACTTGCCCGGTATGGCTGCTCCCTGTGCGAAAGCACTGAAATTGTCCGGATAGGGCTATGTAATTTTATTACGCCGCAGCGCGCGGTCATGAATTCATGCTGCACCGCGCAAAGCATTGTTGCATTTTTGCTACGGCGTAAAAGAACTTTGCTAACACTCTTGTTAGTGGAATGCGCGCTGATACTCTCGCGCCCGCAACACCAAGGCCGCACGTATCGGCCCCGGGTTGAGGAGAGAGAGATGTCACGCAAATTTGCAGTCTATGCTGGCGGCCTGATGGCTTGCAGCGCGCTTACCTCGCCGGCCTTCGCGCAGGATCAGGATGATGCCGCAGCCGCCTCGGCGCTTGACGAAAACACCATCATCGTGACGGCGACCCGCCGCGCGCAGGACGTGCAGGATATTCCAATCGCGGTGACAGCCGTGTCGCAGGCGCAGCTTGATAATCAGGGCGTCTTCAACATCCAGCAGATCTCGCAGCTTGCCACCAGCATTACCGCCTCGACCGCGCAGGTCGCCTCCGGCTCGGTCGTGCTGCGTATCCGCGGGGTCGGCACCACGTCGAACAATATTGGTTTCGAAAGCGCGGTCGGCATCTTCATCGATGGGGTTTATCAATCGCGTCCGGGCGTGGCCTTGGGCGAAATGGTCGATATCGAGCGGGTCGAAGTGCTGCGCGGCCCGCAAGGCACGCTGTTCGGCCGCAACACGTCGGCAGGCGCGCTCAACATCACCACGGTGCGCCCCGATGTCAGCGAAGTCGGCGGCTTCGTGAATGCGATGTACGGCAATTTCGATGAAATCAGCCTGCAAGGCGCGATCAACGTGCCAATCGTCAAGGATACGCTCGCGCTGCGCCTGACGGGGGCCTATCGCAAGCGTGACGGCTTCCTTGATGTGGTCAATGCAGCGGGCGCACGGATTGGCGATATCAATGATGTCGATCAGTTTCTGGTGCGCGGCCAGCTCGGCTGGGACACCTCCGGCGGCATTCGCGGGCGCCTGATCGCTGACTACAGCGAAAGCCGCAACAGCTGCTGCGGCGCGATCGAACTCTATCAGACCCCGCTGGTAACCGCCGGGATCTTTGGCGCGGTCGGGCTGGGGCTGAACGGCGGCAATGGCCAGCCTTCGGTGGCCACCACGCCGTTTGATCAGGGCGGGTTCGAGCGCGCGCTGAACAACCGCGTGGTTGCAGCCAATTCGGTGCCGGATGTCCTTTTCCGCAACCTCGGCATCAGCGGTGAAATCGAAGTGCCGGTTGGCGATAATGCCGATCTGATTGCCATCGGTTCGTGGCGCCGGTTTGACTCGCGCGAGGCCTATGATTCCGATTTCACCGCGCTTGATCTGTTCAATGTCGCGGCCGATCTCGAGATCGAGACGATCACCGCCGAAGTGCGCTTTCAGGGTGAAACGCTCGCCGGGCGGCTCAATTACATGATCGGCGGCTTCTATTCGGACGAGCAGATTGATCAGTCGGTCAATTTCATGCTCGGCAATGATTTTGATCGCAATTTCGGCGCGCTGATTGCCGGAGGGACGGGCGGGGCCAGCCTTAACCCGGCCTCGCCGCTGTTCCAGAGCGCGACCCCGCTGCAACGCCTGACCGGGGTGGCACCGGCAGGCACCATGAGCACCAATCGCTTCCAGCAATCGGCGCAAAGCTTTGCACTGTTCACGCACAACACCTTCGAGATTACCGACGGGCTCGAATTCACGCTGGGCGCGCGTTATTCGTGGGAACGCAAGGAAGGCGGTTTCACCCAGCCCTTCAACAACAATCGGGTGTGCCCGGGCGTGCTTGGCGGGATTGGCGCCGGACGCGTGCCCGCGCCGCTGGTACCGTTCTTCATCGGGGTTGGCTGCTTCGGCTTTACCGCGCCCGCCAACCTGCCGCAGGCGCGGCCTGCCGGGCCGTTCCCGCTGGTGCGCACCTTCCAGACCAATTTTGACGATGAAGAGCTGATCTACACCGCCAACCTCAACTATGCGATCACGCCGGAGATCAATGTCTACGGCAGCTTCACCCACGGTTACAAGGCGGGCGGGATCAACCTTGATACCACCGCTGCGGTCGGCGGGGCGAACCCGGTATTCCTGTCGGAAATCGTCGATGCCTTCGAACTCGGTTTCAAGAGCCGGTTCCTCAATGATGCGGTGACGCTCAATGTGGCGGCGTTCCACATGGATTTCACCAATTTCCAGGTGCTCGAATTCACTGGCACGGCGTTTGAAACCTTCAACGTGCCTGCGGCCAAATCGACCGGGGTCGAAGTGGAAGGCCTGATCCGCCCCAACCGCGAACTGACGATCAATTTCGGCCTGACCGCGCTGCGCGCGCGCTATCCCGAAAATTGCGCAGGCAATCTGGTGAATTCGGTGACGGTCAATTCGCTGTGCGGATTTGATCTTACCAATGCGCCGCAGATCATCGGTATCCTCGGGGCGAACTGGGAGAAGCCGCTCAGCCAGACGACGGATTTCTTCATCAATGGTCAGGTGCGGATGGAGGGTGACCAGCGCACCTCGACGCAAGGGATCGTGCCGCCTGATGCGAATGCGATTGCGGCTGCCGGAGGCAACCTGCAAACCGCGATTGATCGCCAGCCGCTGATCATTGCCGATATTCAGGATGGCAAGGCCTTCGTGAACCTGCGTGCAGGCCTGCGCTTCATGAACGGCAAATATGCAATCGAAGGCTGGGTGACGAACCTCACCGACGAAGTGGTGCGCGGGGTGACTTTCAACACCACGCTGCGCGGTTCGGGCGCGGCCAACTCGCGTTCCGCCTTCAGCCTGCCGCCGCGCCAATATGGTGTGACGCTGCGCGCGCAGTTCTGATTTCAGCGATCAGGCACAAAAAGAGGGCGGCTCGGGAAAACGGGCCGCCCTTTTTGTTTGCGAAGGCGCATCCGCGCCTTCGTCCTCGGCGCTGTTCCTCCACGTCGCTGCGCGACGTTCCGGGCGCCTGCGGCTCGCGCGCTTGCGCTCGCGGTCGCTGCGCGACCGATATCGGCGCATGCCTGTGAAGATCGCGGTGTCTCGGCCCGCCGCAGGACGGGCCGCAAGGGCGACCGCCCGCCCGCAGCGGGTCCGTAGCGGAGCGGAGGACGTCTAGCGAGGACGTGCCCGCGGATGCGGGCACGCAAACACAATCACATACTCCTTGCGATCAGCATCTTCATGATCTCGTTCGATCCGCCATAGATGCGCGCGATCCGCGTGTCGCGGTACATGCGGGCGATGGCGTAATCATTGATATAGCCCGCGCCGCCGTGGAATTGCAGGCACTTGTCAACCACTTCGGATTGCAGCTCGGTGACCCAGTATTTCGCCATGCTGGCGGTCGCGACATCGAGCTTGCCTTCAAGCAACTTGGCAATGCAATCATTCACGAACACCCGCGCCGCCGTGCCGCGCGCCTTCAGGTCAGCGAGCACGAACTGGGTGTTCTGGAAATCCCAGATCGTCTTGCCGAAAGCCTTGCGGTTCTTGACGTATTCGACTGTCACATCGAGCGCTTTTTCGATCCCCGTGATGGCGTTCATCGCGATCACGAGACGTTCCTGCGGCAATTCGCCCATCAGCTGGTAGAACCCGCGCCCCTCGATGCCGCCCAGCAGGTTGTCGGCGGGGATGAAGACATTGTCGAAGAACAGCTCGCTGGTATCCTGCGCATCCAATCCGATCTTGTCGAGCTTCTTGCCGCGCGCGAAGCCTTCGGCCCCGTCGGTTTCGAGCAGCAGCAGCGAAATGCCCTTGGCCCCTTCGTTCGGGTCGGTCTTGGCGACAACGATGATGAAATCCGCCAGCTGGCCGTTCGAGATCCAGGTCTTGGAACCATTCAGCCGGTAGCCATTGCCGTCTTTCAGCGCGGTGGTCTTGATGCTCTGCAAGTCGCTGCCTGCATCCGGCTCGCTCATCGCGATCGCGCTGACAAGATCGCCCGAAACAAGGCGCGGCAGGTATTTCTGCTTTTGCTCCTCGGTGCCATGGCGCACCAGATAGGGCAGGATGATGGTGTTGTGGAGCGATGCACCGAAGCCATCGACGCCGTGCTTGGCCTGCTGGTCGATCACCACCATATCGTGGCGGAAATCGCCGCCATGGCCGCCGTAAGCTTCGGGCACCGACACGCCGAGCAGGCCTGCTGCGCCTGCCTCGCGCCAGAATTCGCGTTCGACCATGCCGTCCTCGCGCCATTTCTCGATGCGCTTTTGCGGGGCGTGCTGTTGATAGAATTTGCCGACGCTGTCTGCAAAAATGGCGATTTCCTCGTCTTCCATGAAGGCGGGCTGGGGCACGTCGATGACGGGCATTTCTCTCTCTCCTCGTTGATCCCACAAGGCTGCGGCGCGCGAGGTCTCGCGCGCCGCGCCTGCAATTCTTACTTGCCCGTCCAGTTGGGCTTGCGCTTTTCGGCAAAGGCAGCTGCGCCCTCGCGCGCATCGTGCGACATGAACACCGGCCCGATCAGCTGGCCTTGCTTGCCATAGCGATCTTCCATCGCCCAGCCGCGCGATTGCTTCATCACCGCCTTCGACACCTTGACCGCGAGCGGGCCATTGGCCGCGATCTTCGCGGCCAGCGCCAGCGCCGCATCCAATGCCGGGCCTTCGGTCACTTCATTGATGAGGCCAAGCTGGTAGGCCCGCTCCGCCCCGATGAAATCGCCCGTCAGCGCCAGCTCCATCGCGATCCGCTCAGGGATCTGGTCGGGCAGCATCATCACGCCGCCTGCTGCTGCCACGAGCCCGCGCTTCACTTCGGGAATGCCGAATTTCGCGTTCGCGTTGGCGACCACCAGATCGCAGGCGATCATCAGTTCAAGCCCGCCCGCCAGCGCATAGCCTTCCACCGCTGCGATCAGCGGCTTGGCGGGCGGGGCCTGCACCACGCCGCCAAACCCGCGCCCATCGACGCTGGGCGATTCGCCGCGCAGAAAGCCTTTCAGATCCATGCCCGAACAAAAGGTGCCGCCCGCGCCTGTCAGCACGCCGACGCGCAGATCATCCTCGGCGTCGAGGCGATCCATGGCAGCAGCGATCCCTTCCGCCGCTGCCTTGGTCATGGCGTTCTTGGCTTCCGGACGGTTGATGGTGACGATCAGCACGCCATCGCGCACTTCGGTCAGCACTTCGGGGGCTGCGGCTTCGCTCACAGGGGATATCCTCTCTTTTTATCCTGACAAAAATGACATTGCGAATTGAAACTCAATTCTTGTGCGAGTGGTGCAGGCGGTTTACGGACACGTCAACCGCAATTTCGCTAAAACGCAATTCGAGAGAGGGATTATCATGGGCGAAGCTTACATCATCGACGCCGTGCGCACGCCGCGCGGGATCGGCAAGCAGGGCAAGGGCGCGCTGGCGGCCGAGCATCCGCAGCATCTCGCCGCCACCGTGCTGAAGGCGATTGCGGAGCGTAATGGCCTTGATACCAGCACGGTCGATGATGTGATCTGGTCGGTTTCGACTTCAGGACGGGATGCAGGCGGGTGACATGGGGCGCATGGCCGCGCTCGATGCAGGCTATGACATCACCTCGTCAGGCACCACGCTGGATCGTTTCTGCGGCGGCGGGATCACCTCGGTGAACCTTGCGGCGGCGCAAATCATGAGCGGGATGGAAGATTGCATCGTCGCAGGCGGCACCGAGATGATGAGCCTAACCGCCGCGATGACGCAGGAAAAGATGCGCGCCGGGATCAAGCCGCCGATGATGGGCAGCCACAATGCGCGGCTGCAAAAGGTGCATCCGCAGTCGCATCAGGGCATTTGCGGCGATGCCATTGCCACCATCGAAGGCTTCACCCGCGCGGAATTGGACGAAGTCGGCTACCGCTCGCAGCAGCGCGCCGCAGAGGCGATTGCGGCGGGCCGCTTTGCCAAATCGGTGGTGCCGGTGGTGGGCGATGATGGCAACGTGATCCTCGACCATGATGAATATCCGCGCCCGCAGACGACGCGGGAAGACCTCGCCAAGCTGGAACCCGCCTTCACCAAGATTGCCGATGTGCCGCTCGACGAGAAGGGCACGACCTTTCGCGGGCTGATCAACCAGAAATATCCCGATGTGGAAATCCAGCACTTCCACCATGCGGGCAATTCGAGCGGCGTGGTGGACGGTGCCGCCGCCGTGCTGGTGACGAGCAAGGCCTATGCCCAGAAGCACGGGCTTAAACCGCGTGCGCGCATCGTGGCGACGGCCAACATGGGGGATGATCCCACGCTGATGCTGAATGCGCCGGTGCCGGCGGCGAAGAAGGTGCTGGCGAAGGCTGGCCTCACCCTCGATGATATCGACCTGTTCGAAATCAACGAGGCCTTTGCCGTGGTCGCCGCCAAGTTCGTGCGCGATCTGGGGCTCGATTGGGACAAGGTGAATGTCAACGGCGGCTCGATTGCGCTCGGCCATCCGATCGGCGCAACCGGTTCGATCCTGATCGGCACTGTTGTTGATGAACTCGAACGGCGGGCTGCGCGTTATGGCCTGGTGACGATGTGTGCAGCGGGCGGCATGGCGCCTGCGATCATTGTCGAGCGCGTGGACGATTTCGTTGACTGAGGTTGCTGATAACACCCCGGTCATCATCGGGGTCGGGCAATATTCGGAGCGGGTCGGCGAGCCGGGCTATGCCGCCCTCTCCTATATGGACTTGGGCGGGCGCGCGCTGGCGGCGGCCATTGCGGATAGCGGCGCGAGCGGAGATTTGGCGGGCGCGGTTGACACCCTCGCCGCGATCCGCGCCTTCGAAATGTCGCGCCCCGGCAGGGTGCCGCCGTTTGGCGCGGCCAGCAATGTGCCGCGCGCGCTGGCGAAGCGCGTCGGCGCGAACCCGGCCCGCGCGATCCTGACGACGACGGGCGGGCAGACCAACCAGCAGCTCGTCGGCGAATTCGCTGCCGCGATTGCGCGCGGGGAGAGCCAATGCGCGGTGATTGTCGGCTCCGAAGCGATCTCGACGGTGCTGGCGCTCACCGCCAAGGGCGAGGCGCCTGACTGGTCGGAGGACGTGCCGGGCGACCTTGAAGATCAGGGCTACGGGGTCGAAGAGTTGCTCGAACCGCCCTTGTTCCTCCACGGCGCGACCGGGGCGATCCCGCTTTATGCGCTGTGCGAGAACGCCCGGCGCGCGAAGCTCGGGCTGGGGCTGGAGGACTACCGCCGCGCCATCGGCGAACTGTTCGCGCCCTTCACGCGAGTGGCAGCCGCCAACCCGCATTCCGCCGCTCCGGTGGAGCGCACGGCGGAGGAACTCGCCACCGTTTCGACACGCAACCGCATCGTCGCCGAGCCCTATCCGCGCATGACAGTGGCGCGCGATCAGGTGAATCAGGCCGCCGCGATCATCATCGCTTCGGCGGGGCTCGCGCGCCAACTCGGCGTGCCGCAGGACAAGTGGGTGCATATCCACGCGGTGACTGCTGCCACCGAACTCAAGCTGTCCGAGCGGCCCGATCTCGCCGCCGCGCCCGCCAGCATCGCCAGTGTCGAGGCAGCGCTGGCACGAGCGGGCAAGGGCATGGGCGACATCGCCTATCTCGATTTCTATTCGTGCTTTGCCATTCCGGTGTTCAACCAGTGTGATCACTTCGGCCTGTCAGCGGACGACCCGCGCGGGTTGACGCTGACGGGCGGCTTGCCCTTCTTCGGCGGGGCGGGGAACAATTACTCCGCCCATGCCATCGCCGAAGCCGTGAGCCGCGTGCGCGCGGATCGCGGCAGCTTCGCGCTGGTGGGCGCGAATGGCGGCTGGATGAGCAAATATGCGACCGGCATCTATTCGACTGACCCCGCCGACTGGTCAGCGGGTGACCGCTTCGCCAAGTTGCCGATGGCGACCGACGCGGTGCCTTTCGCCGCCAGCCCCAGCGCGCAAGGCATGGTCGAGACCTATACCATCAACCGTTCGCCCAAGGGCGATCAGGCGATTTTCCTTGCCCGCAACGAACGCGGCGAGCGGGTGTGCGGCAATGCCGACATGGCCGATCCTGCGACGGCTGCCGCCTTTGAAAGCGGGGAGCCGTTCGGCGCAAGGTTGGCGCTGACGCAGGACGAACGCGGGTGGACTGTCGGGCGGGTGGTGACTTAACCTCCGTTCGCCCTGAGCTTGTCGAAGGGCTGTCCTTTCTTTCGCACTTCGCGCCCGAAGAAGAACGGTGCTTCGACAAGCTCGGCAAGAACGGGCTTGAAGCATCCTGTCACGCGTTCCTGAGCTTGCACGAAGCGCCCTTTTGCGGTAGATGGTTTCAACTGAAACTATCTTGCCAGCGGGAACAGCACCGATGAACGCACCGACGAAAGACCTCTTCGACAACCCCGTCGGCCTCGACGGGTTCGAGTTCGTCGAATTCTGCGCGCCCACCAAGGGCACGCTTGAGCCGGTGTTCGAAGCGATGGGCTTCACCCGCGTCGCGCAGCACCGTTCCAAGGACGTGCACCTGTGGCGGCAGGGCGGCATCAACCTGATCGCCAATTACGAACCGCGCAGCGCCGCGTGGTACTTCGCGCGCGAGCATGGCCCTTCGGCTTGCGGCATGGCGTTCCGCGTGCGCGATGCGGCCAAGGCCTATGCTCATCTGATCGCCAAAGGTGCAGAGCCCGTCGCCAATGATCCCGGCCCGATGGAACTGCGCATCCCGGCGATCCGCGGCATCGGCGGCGCGATCCTCTATCTGGTCGATCGTTATGCGGGAGCGGGCAACAGCCTCACGATCTACGACATCGACTTCGAATATCTGCCCGGCGTCGATCCCTATCCCGAAGGCGCGGGCTTCCACACCATCGATCACCTGACCCACAACGTCTACACCGGGCGCATGAAGTACTGGGCCGATTACTACGAGACCCTGTTCAACTTCCGCGAGATCCGCTTTTTTGACATCAAGGGCGAATATACCGGGCTGACGTCCAAGGCCCTGACCGCGCCCGACGGCAAGATCCGCATCCCGCTCAACGAAGAAGGCGAAGGCGGCAAGGGCCAGATCGACGAATTCCTGAAGGCCTTCAACGGCGAGGGCATCCAGCACATCGCGCTGATCTGCGATGATCTGGTGGCCTGCTGGGACCGCCTCCAGAAACTCGGCGTCCCCTTCATGACTGCGCCGCCACAGGCCTATTACGCGATGCTTGGCGAACGCCTGCCCGGCCACGGCGAGGATGTGGACGCGCTCAAGATGCGCGGCATTCTGCTCGACGGCACGACCGAGGGTGGCAGCCCCCGCTTGCTGCTCCAGATTTTCGCGCAGGCGCAGGTCGGCCCGGTGTTCTTCGAATTCATCCAAAGGAAGGGCGACGAAGGCTTCGGCGAAGGCAACTTCAAGGCCCTGTTCGAAAGCATGGAGCGCGACCAGATCGAGCGCGGCGTGCTCACTGTCGAGGAAGTAGCGGAGTAATCTCCCTCAAACCCGTTTGTGCTGAGCTTGTCGAAGCACTGCACTTTCTTCGGGTGAGCGGGACAGAAGAAAAACAGCCCTTCGACAAGCTCAGGGCGAACGGAGTTTGATATGACCACCCACCCCGTATCCCTGTCCGGCATCCACCACGCTGCCTACCGCTGCAAGGACGCGAAGGAAACGGTGGAATGGTATTCCCGCGTGCTGGGCATGACCTACACCACCGCCTTTGCCGAGGATCATGTGCCCTCGACCGGCGACTATGATCCCTACATGCACATCTTCCTCGATGCCGGAAACGGCAACATCCTCGCCTTCTTCGAGCTGCCGAACCAGCCGGAAATGGGCAAGGACCCCAACACACCCCAATGGGTGCAGCACCTCGCATTGAAGGTGCCTTCGGAAGAGGCGCTGCTGGCGGCCAAGGCGCATATCGTTGGCTTGGGGATCGATGTGCTCGGCCCCACGCATCACGGCATCTTCAAGTCGATCTACTTCTTCGATCCCAACGGCCACCGCGTGGAACTCGCCGCCGATATTGGCACGGCGGAACAATACGCGGAACTCGCCCGCGTCGCCCCGGTGATGCTTGAGGAATGGTCGCAAACCAAAAAGGCCCCGCGCCACGCCGACTGGCTGCACGAGATTGCCCGCGCGGAGCACGCGAAGAGCTGATCCTACCTTCCCGCTTCTTTACCCCCTTCCCCTTGGGGAAGGGCTGGGGATGGGGGTTCCCACGTCCTCGGGCCGGGTGAACATCCTCGCCGACGAAGAACCCACCATCAACCGCAAGAAATTCATCGAGTTCTGTCAGGAGCTGATTGATCGAGGTCTGCCCGACAAGGTGAAGTGGGGGATCAATACACCCCGCTGTTCGAGGAGCTGAAGGATCAGGTCGAGGTGCATGATTTCAGCAAATACAATTTCGTCACCCCGATCATGAAGCCCGCAGCGATGGAGCGCGGGGAACTGCTCAACGGGGTGATGAAGAACTACCGCCGGTTCTATATGCGCAAGGCGCTGTTACACTATCCGTGGCGCGGCACCGGCTTCCGGCGGCGGTACCTGCTGGGGTGCCTCTATGCGTTCCTGCGGGCCGGGTTCAAGCGCAGCTTCTATGACCTCGGCAAGGCCGGCTATTGGGGCCCGCAGACCAAGAAGAGCGTCGACTTCCACTTCGATGAAAGCCGCGGGGCGGCGGCGGATGCAGCGACCGATTGGCAGACCAATGCCGACAAGGCCGCGCAGGCGCAGGCCCGGCGCGTGGCGGTGCGCACCCAGATGAAGGAACGCGCGCAGGCCCGCGCCAAAGACCGGCTGGAGCTCTAACCATGCATGGGTCTGCGGGGGGTGATCCTGTCGCACTGATCGGGCCCAACGCCGTGCTCCAGACCGTGGCGGCGATGGAGGCGCGGCTGGGGCGGGCCGAGACCCGCGCGATCCTTGATGACGCCCAGATCGCCGCCTTGCCTTCGGGCGAGGCGATGATCCCCGAGGTGCAGGCCCTGCGCCTCCATCGCTGGCTGGCGCTGCACGAGCCGATCGGCAGCTTCGGGATCGCCGAGGATGCGGGCGCGCGCACCGCCGATTACATCATCGCCCACCGCATCCCGCGCGTGGCCGCATGGCTGCTGCGCCATCTGCCCGCCGCTCTGGCCGCGCCGATCCTGATGGCGGCGATCCGCCAGCACGCGTGGACATTTATCGGAGCAGGCGCTTTCGCGCCGCGCGGGGCATGGGCTTTCACCATCGACCGCAGCCTTGCGCATGATCCGCTGATGCCGCCCGACAGCCTGTTTCACTGGTATGCGGCGTTGTTTGCCCGGCTTTACCAGCGGCTGGTTGCACCCGGCTGCCTTTGCCGGATCGTTCCCGCCAGCGTGCCCGGAGCCGACAGGCGGGATTATGCCATCACGCGGGCCATCACCCGGCCTGCGGAGCGCAGGACAATTCGATCACCCCGGCTGCCAGATCATAGGTGAGGCGCGAACAGAGGGCGAGCTGCTCTGCACCAATGCGGGTGAGCAGATCGGGGCGGCCCTGTCCCTTGCGCGCGCTCACCAGAATGCGGCCCTTTTCGAAGCGCGGATCATTCTCAGCGACTTCGCCCACCGGCGCGGTTGAGCCGTAATCCTCATACCGCACGGCGAAGCGGGTGACGGCAAGGCTGCCGATCTCCAGCGGCTGGGATAGCAGCATGGTGCGGATGGGACGCATGACGCCGAACCGCATGTTGACAGTGCTGGCAGGCTCCTTGGTGAAGCCGCCGTCGTGATGGGTCGCAAGGAAGGTTGCCGTGGGCGCGGTCACCAGATTGTGCGTGGTAAATTCGGGCACGAAAATCGCCAGCAGCTCGCGCTTGCCAGCGGCCACCGGCGTGCCGATGCGGGTGTTGCCGAACAGGCGGCCGACGCGCTTCAGTTCCAGCCTGTCCACCACTTCGCCCGGCTGGGATGCGCGCAAGGCAAAGGTCACGCGGTCATAGGGCAGGTGGTGGATGCCGATCATCCCGTCAGCCCGCACCGAGACTGCACTATCAGCCCACACCACGGTGATCTCGCGCGCTTCGTGGCCGAACCCGATCATCGCTGATGTTCCGCGCCCCTCCACGCTGACCGGCCCGAAGCGCCAGCCGCGCCGCTGGTTGGGGACAAGCGCCAGCCGCTCGGCCAATTCGGGGTTGATGACGGCAGGCCCGAAGGCTTCGGCGGTGACTTCCAGCCGCACGGGCGCGCCGTTCAGGGTCACCTCGATGATGTTGTCCGTGCCTTCCAGCAGCAGTTCACGCGGCGCGGCAGCGCGCGCCGGAACAGCCGCCAGCAAGGCCGCAAGCATGACAAGCCCAAGGATACGCAGCATCACCACCAGCCCTTTCCCAAGCGAATCCGGCGCTTTGCCAGCCGGATCGCGGCGCACGGATTGGCTCAGGCAACCTTGCTGTAAGCTGACCCGCGCACCAGCTTGCCGGGCCTTGCGCCGGTGCTGGCGTCAAAGCGGCGGATCACTTCGCCCGCCACCAGCGTCGCATCATAGCCGGCGGCGCGCTGGTGGAGGCGGCGGCCGCCTGCGGGCAGATCGCGCACCACCTCGGGCAGGTGCAGGCTAAGCTTGTCGAGGTCGATCACGTTAAGATCCGCCCGCCCGCCAACCTGCAAGGTGCCGCGGTCATCAAGGCCCACCGCGCGCGCGGCCTTTTGGCCCAGCATATGCACGGCCTCGGCCAGCCCCAGCGTGAGCGGGCCATCGCCCTTCACGAATTGGGTGAGGAGGTAAGTCGAATAGCTCGCATCGCAAATCGCCCCGTAATGCGCGCCGCCATCGCCAAGGCCGGGCACGCAATGCGGGTGGCGCAACATTTCATGCGCGCTTTCCAGCGAAGCATTCTCGTAATTGCCGAGCGCTGCCAGAAACAGCCCGCGCCCGCCCGTTGCCAGCAGGCGATCATAGGCGACCTCCTGCGGGGTGCAGCCGCGCGCGGCGGCCTGGCCTGCCATGCTCATATGCGCAGGCGGGGCGTAATCGGGCGGATTGTCGAGCGGGAACAGCCAGCGCCAGTTCCTTGCCAGTTCGTTGAAGGGGTGGCCGGGCGTGAAATCCTCGGTAATCAGCGCCGCGCGCAACGCCGGATCGCGCATCGCGGCGACTTGTTCGGGGATCGAAAGATGGGCGATTTTCTGCCAGCTGGGGCACAGCACGAATGGGTGGACTGTGAGTTCGAGCCCCGCGATCAGCCCGATCGGGCGCGGCATCACCTGCGCATTGGCGACGCCGCCTGCCGCATTGGTCGCCTCCAGCATTTCAAGCACCCGGCGCCAGCGCGGCGGGGCATCATTGCCCGATGCGAGCGTGAAAGTCGCCGGGCGGCCTGAGGCAGCGATCACGCGTTCGATCACGCGGTATTCCTTGTCCCAGCCGACAAAGGCATCGAGCACCACCTGAAACGTGCCCGCACCTGCATCTGCCATGCCGCGCGCGATGGCTTCGAGTTCGGCAATGTCGGTATCGAAGGTGGGGATCGCCTCGCCATCGGCGGTCTTGTGGATCGAAAGGCGCGAGGTCGCAAAGCCGATGGCGCCTGCGCGCATGGCTTCAGCCGTCAGCCGGCGCATCAGTGCGAGATCATCCTCCCGCGCCGCCGCACGCGCGGCGCCGCGTTCCCCCATGGCGTAAACCCGCAAGGGGGAATGGGGCAGATAGGCAGCGACATCAATGTCGCGCTTGCCGGCGGCCACGGTGTCGAGATATTCGGGGAAGGTTTCCCAATCCCACGCCAGCCCTTCGGTCATCACGACGCCGGGGATGTCTTCGACGCCCTCCATCACGTTGATCAGCATGGCGTGATCGGCGCGGCGGCAGGGGGCAAAGCCGACCCCGCAATTGCCCATCACCGCGGTGGTGACCCCGTGCGAGGAGGAGGGGCTGAGTTCTTCAGCCCAGATGCATTGCCCGTCATAATGGGTGTGCACGTCGATAAAGCCGGGCGTGACGACCTTGCCGTGGGCGTCAATTTCCTCAGCGCCCCGGCCCAGCCCCGTGCCGATGGCAGCAATCCGCCCGCCTGCAATCGCGACATCGCCCTCGATCAGATCGCCGCCGGTGCCATCGGCAATCGTGCCGCCCCGGATCACCAGATCATAATCCGCCATGCCTCAGGCTCCTTGCACCAGTTTCATGATCCCGCCCACAGCCGAGCCAAGCACGAAGATATAGATCACCGGCATCGAGATATAGAGCGGGATCAGCCGCTTTTCGGCAGCCTGGTGATAACCGATCGCGTAAAGCACGCGCATCGGCGGCCAGATAATCCCGATGGCGGCTGCCCAGATCGGGCTCACCGCATAGGCAAACAGCCACATGCCGGGCAGGAACAGCACCAGATGTTCCAGCGTGTTGTGATGCGCGCGCACATGGCGGACATATTCTTCTGGCCCGTCATGCGAAGGCGCGGGCACCTTGAACTTCACCCGCGCAAGGCCTGCTTTCAGCAGCGTGAAGTAATAGGCCAGCAGCGCCAGCGCACTGACAATTACCACATAAATGTAAGGGTCCATGATGCTCCCGCCGCAGCCTTTGGGTGGGGGGCAGGTTGCAGGGGCCGGGCAGGCACGGCAACTCGCACTTTTGCAGCCCTGCGCGATCACGCCCTTATGCGCGAAATCCGTCGATAGCTGGCGGCGGGCGGGTGCCTTGGCCCAAGCTGCGCGCTAGGGCAGGGGGATGGACGCAAGGCTTTCGCCCGATATTTACGAGATCCTGCGCCGCACTTTCGGCTTTGCCGGGTTTCGCGGGCAGCAGGAAGCGGTGATCGCGCGGGTGATGGCGGGCCAGCATGCGCTTGCCCTGATGCCGACCGGCGCGGGCAAGAGCCTGTGCTATCAGGTGCCTGCGCTTGCGCGGGCTGGCACGGCGATTGTGATCTCGCCGCTGATTGCGCTGATGCATGATCAGATCCGTTCGGCGCGCGCGGCGGGCATTCGCGCTGCTTCGATGACTTCGGTGGATACCGGCAATGCCGCCACCGCCGAGGCTTTCCGGCAAGGCGCGCTCGATCTGCTGTATGTTGCGCCCGAACGCGCGGCGACGGCAGGCTTCCAGAACCTGCTCGAAACCGCGCCCATCGCGTTGTTTGCCATCGACGAGGCGCATTGCGTGTCGGAATGGGGGCATGATTTCCGCCCCGATTATCGCGGCCTTCGCCCCATGCTGAATCGCTTTGCCGATGTGCCGCGTCTGGCGCTGACCGCCACCGCTGATCCTGCGACCCGCGCCGATATCCTGCGCCAGTTGGGCATCCCTGAAGACGGCATGATCATCGCCGGGTTTGATCGCCCCAATATCCGCTACACCATTACGCCCCGCGACAATGGCCCGCGTCAGATTGCCGATCTGCTTGCCCGCCTGCCGGGGGCAGGGATTGTCTATGCGCCAAGCCGCAAGGCCACCGAAGATCTCGCCGCGCAGATTGCCCGCACGGGGCGCGAGGCGGCGTTCTATCACGCCGGGCTTGATCCCGAACGCCGCGCCGCTGTGCAGGCGCAGTTTGTGGCGTCCGAAAGCATGGTGATGGTGGCCACCATCGCGTTCGGCATGGGGATCGACAAGCCTGATGTGCGCTTTGTCATCCATGCCGGTTTGCCCAAATCGATCGAGGCCTATTATCAGGAAACCGGCCGCGCGGGCCGTGATGGCGATCCCGCCGAGGCGCATCTGCTGTGGGGTGTTTCCGACTTTGCCCGCGCGCGCCAATGGCTGAGCGAGGTTGAACCTGAACGGCTGGCGGCAGAGCAAGCGCGGCTCAATGCGCTGGCCGGGCTGGTGGAAACGCCCGAATGCCGCCGCGCCATGCTGCTGCGCCATTTTGGCGAGACGCCCGCAGATGCTTGCGGCAATTGCGACCGCTGCCTTGATCCGCCGCAAGTGCTGGAGGCGAGCGAACTGGCCCGCAAGCTGCTCTCGGCGGTCTATCGCACCGGGCAGAGTTTCGGCATCGGGCATGTCGAAAAAGTGCTGACCGGCGGGCGCGATGATCGCATCACCGCGCGCGGGCATGACTTGTTGTCGGTGTTCGGGATTGTCGCGGGCGAAGAGGCGCGGCTGCTGCGCCCGCTTGCGCGCACGCTGGTGGCACGCGGCGTGCTGGCGGCGAATGAACATGGCGGGTTGATGCTTGGCCCCGCCGCGCGCCCGGTGCTCAAAGGCGAGGCCGGCGTCACCATCGCCAAGCCGCCCGAACGCACGCGGCGCGGCCGCCGGGCGCGTGATGGCGCAGCGGGCGAGGGCAGCCTTGCTGCCAACCCCGTCGGCCATCCGCTGTTCGAAGCCCTGCGCGCCAAGCGCCGCGAACTTGCCGCCGAACACGGCATCCCCGCCTATGTGATCTTTCACGATTCGGTGCTGCGCGACATGGCCCATGCCTGCCCCGAAACGCTGGAGGAACTGGGCCGGATTTCCGGGGTCGGCGCGAAAAAGCTCGAAACCTGGGGCGGCGATTTCTGCGCGGTGGTGCGCGCGCACCTGCGCGCCGGGTAATGCGGGCAGCATTCTGATAAGACTGGATTTTGCCCGCGCCGCGTTAACCCGTTGGCGAGGATTGTCGGGTTAAGTCGCGCGCGCCCCGATCCCCCCTGTGGGCCTGCGAGACCGATATGCGCTACGAGAGAATCGCCGATGCCCCCGTGCAGGCCAGCATCGAGCCGGGCTTTGCGCCCGCCATCGACGCGCTGGCGGCGCGCAACCTTTCGGGCGACAGCTTTCTGCGCGCGGCGTGGTTTGCCGCCACCAGCGGCGCGCAGCCGCGCACCCTGATGCTGCACGAAGATGGCGCGCTGGTCGCCGCCTTGCCGACCTGTCTGGTTGGCCCCAGTCTGGTCGGCGCACGCAAGGTGCCGGGCGCCTATTGGCCGCATCGCGGGGTGTTGCTGGCCGAAGGGCTGGCGCCCGCACAGCTTGCGCGCCTGTTCAAGGGGCGCGCCGGGCGCATGCTGGGTCAGGTCTGGCGGATCGGGCCGATGCGCGGGAATGATCCGAGCGTTGCGGTGGTTTCTGAAGCGGCCAAGCTGGCAGGCTGGCGCGTGCTGGTGCGTCCGGCGGGATCGTGCTGGGTGATTGATCTGGCCGCAGCGCGCGCCGAAGGCTGGCCGCGCGGCTCCACCGCCAAGCGTTTGCGCCGTTATGAACGCAATCTCGCTGCGCAAGGCGTGGTCGGCTGGCGTCATGTGCGCGGCAGCGACTGGAGCGAGCAGGTGCTCGAACAGCTTGGCTCCATCGAGGCGCAAAGCTGGATCGCGCGCACCACCGATGGCAGCGATGCCAAATTCCTCCACCCCCAGCAGCGCAGCCAGTGGCAACGCGCGCTCGCCGATCCGGTGCTGGCCGAGATGCTGTGCGCCACGATCCTGACGCTGCATGATCGGCCCATCGCCTTCTGCCTCGATCTTGATAACGGCGCGCGCCAATACGGGATCGCGGGGAGTTACTGCGAGGACATGGCACCCTACCATGTCGGCAAGCTGGTCAATTACCGGGTCATGGCCGATGCCATCGCCGATGGGCAGGATGTGCTGGATCTCGGCTCGGGCGATAGCGGCTACAAGCGCGAGATGGGCGCGGTTGCCGCCTATGAACTGGTCGATCTGCTGTTTGTCCGCAATGCGCTGCTTGCGCTTGCGCTGGGCCGCGTATGGCGCGGCGCTGCTGCCGCGCTCGTCACGGCGACCGATGCGACAGGCCATGCAGACGGGGGCCACGCCGGACGCGCGGCGGTGTGGAAACCACTGTCGGATGCGGCGGGCGCTGCGGGTATTTCGGCGGTGATTGCCGCCGCAGCCATGATGCTGGTCGATTGACAGCAGCAGGCAGCAGCGGCGCTGCTGCCCGTTGTGGACAGGCCAACTGCGCGCACCGCTTATTCCCACGGCGCGTGTGAGCGGCCATGAACGGTTCTGGTGGCCTCTTCGTCGATAAAGTCCTGCGCTTCGTCGGCTCCGGTGCCCGATGGCCGGTGGGCCTGCTAGCGCATGGCAGGCGCGCAGCGATGGCCTGCTGAACGGGTACGGGCGGGGCCTTTTCCCTTTGGCGATTTGACCAAGGTGAAATCGTCGGGCAGCGATGTCGCCCTGTCGCACATGAACGGCTGGATGCCCCTCGGATCCCCCGAAGGACATGACCGGCCCGGTTGGGGAGCATCAAAATGGACCGAAGGGATTTCCTGGCACTGAGCAGCTTTTTTGCTGGGGCCACCCTGTCACCCGCCATCTTCGGCAAGGCCATTGCCGCCAGCCAGTTGCAGGACGGGATCGAGCAGGCGGTCAAGAAACGCCTTGCCGATGCCGCGCTGTCAGCCGCGACCGGGGCCGGGGCGAGCTATTGCGATGTGCGGGTGGGCCGTTACCTGCGCCAGTTCGTGATCACCCGCGAGCGCAATGTCGAGAACATCGTCAACACCGAAAGCACCGGCGCCGGCGTGCGCGTGATCGCTGATGGTGCCTGGGGCTTTGCCGCCACCAGCGTGATGACCGAGGATGCCGTGGCCCAAGCCGCGCGGCAGGCGACCGCCATCGCCAAGGCCAATGCACGCATCCAGACCGCGCCCGTCAAGCTCGCCCCCACGCCGGGCGTCGGCGAGGTGAGCTGGCGCACCCCGATCAAGAAGAACGCGATGGAAGTGCCGATCGCGGACAAGGTCGCGCTGCTGATGAGCGTCAACGAGGCCGCGCTCAATGCCGGCGCCAGCTTCGTCAACTCGCTGCTGTTCCTCGTCAACGAGCAGAAATACTTCGCCTCGACCGACGGGTCTTACATCGATCAGGACGTGCACCGCATCTGGGCGCCGCTGACAGCGACCGCGGTTGACAAGACCACCGGCAAGTTCCGTTCGCGCGAAGGGCTCTCGGCGCCGATGGGGCTGGGCTGGGAATACATGGATGGGCGCAGCGAGGACAAGTTCGTGCTCCCCAATGGGCTCACCACCTACGGCATGTCCTACGACATGAAGGAAGATGCCATTGCCGCCGCCATGGACGCGCAGGCCAAGCTGAAGGCACCTTCTGTCAAGCCGGGCAAATACGACCTGATGCTCGATCCCAATCACCTCGGCCTGACCATCCACGAAAGCGTGGGCCACCCGCTCGAACTCGACCGCGTGCTTGGTTACGAGGCCAATTACGCTGGCACCAGCTTTGCCACCCTCGACAAGCGCGATGCCGGGTTCAAATATGGCAGCGAGATCGTCAACCTGTTTGCCGACAAGACCCAGGTCGGCTCGCTCGGTGCAGTCGGCTATGACGACGAAGGCGTGCAGACCAAGCGCTGGGATCTGGTGAAGGACGGGGTTCTCGTCGATTACCAGACCATCCGCGATCAGGCGCACATCCTTGGCAAGAGCGAATCCGACGGCTGCTGCTATGCCGACAGCTGGTCTTCGGTGCAGTTCCAGCGGATGGCGAATGTCAGCCTCGCGCCCGGCAAGACCAAGATGAGCCCCGCCGACATGATCGCCGGGATCGACAACGGCATCTACATCGCGGGGCGCGGTTCCTTCTCGATCGATCAGCAGCGCTACAACGCCCAGTTCGGCGGGACGGTGTTCTACGAGATCAAGAATGGCAAGCTCGGGCCGATGATCGAGGATGTCGCCTACCAGATGCGCACGCCGGAATTCTGGGGCGCGTGTTCGGCGATCTGCGATGAAAGCGATTACCGCATGTTCGGCTCGTTCTTCGATGGCAAGGGCCAGCCGAGCCAGGTCTCGGCAGTCAGCCATGGTTCCGCGACCACCCGCTTCGACGGGGTCAACGTCATCAACACCGCCCGGTCACTGGGTTGAGCCCCGCGCAGGAGACAAGAGACATGAGCATCCTTACCCAAGCGCAGGCCAAGGCCATCCTCGACAAGGTCATCGCCTTTTCGACCGCTGACGAAATCAGCGCCCAGATCGCTGGTGGCCTTGCCGGCCATGTCCGCTTTGCGCGCAATGATATCTCCACGTCCGGCATCGTCGACAATGCCGAGCTTGCCGTGCGGGTCGCCTTCGGCAAGCGGGTCGGATCGGCCACGATCAACCAGTTCGATGATGCCTCGCTCGAACGCGTGGTGCGCCGGGCCGAGGATCTGGCCAAGCTCGCGCCGGAAAACCCCGAATTCATGCCCGCAGTCGGCAAGCAGACCTACCGCGCGACCGAAACCTACAGCGCAGCGACCGCCGCGCTTACCGCCGAGGCGCGTGCGAAGATTGCCGAAGCTTCGATCCTGCCCTGCCGTGACAAGGGCCTGATCGCGGCAGGCTTCCTTGAAGACGGCGCCAGCTTCTTTGCCCATGCCAATTCCAACGGCAATTTCGGCTACCAGCA
Source organism: Erythrobacter sp. (assembly GCA_045377215.1). GTDB lineage: Bacteria > Pseudomonadota > Alphaproteobacteria > Sphingomonadales > Sphingomonadaceae > Erythrobacter. The sequence continues at coordinate 87,594 of JBJIOB010000027.1, read as the reverse complement.
GTCGACTGTCGCCGATTACACCTGCACCGTGCGCACCGAAGACGGCCGCGGATCGGGCTGGGTCGCCACCAACGTCCAGGATATCGCACAGCTCGATGCGGCCAGGGATGTCCAGATCGCGATGCGCAAGGCGGCGGCCTCGGTGAATGCCCAGGCGCTCGAACCGGGCAAATACACGGTGATCCTCGAACCTGCCGCCGCCTCGGGCCTCATCAGCTTCATGATGAACTATTTCGACGCGCGCGCCGCCGACGAGGGGCGCAGCTTCCTGTCGAAACAGGGCGGCAGCAACAAGATCGGCGATCAGATCATGGATCCGCGGGTCACGCTTTACACCGATCCTGCTCACCCCGGCGTGCCCGCCATGCCGTGGGACGCCGATGGCCTGCCGCGCAACCGGACGATGATCATCGACAAGGGCAAGGTCGCAAACCTCCAGTATTCGCGCTACTGGGCTGCCAAGCAGGGCAAGCCCGAGACCGCCCGCTGGGGCAACACCATCATGGAGGGCGGCACCAAATCGACGGCCGAACTGATCGCGGGCACCGAGCGCGGCATCCTTGTCACGCGCACGTGGTATATCCGCATGGTCGATCCGCAGACGGTGCTGCTCACCGGCCTGACCCGCGACGGCACCTTCTACATCGAGAACGGGCAGCTGAAATATCCGATCAAGAACTTCCGTTTCAACGAAAGCCCGGTGATCATGCTCAACAACATCGAGGAACTGGGCCGTTCGGTGCGGGTTGAAGATGGCAGCATGATGGTTCCGCCGATGAAGATCAGGGACTTCACCTTCACCTCGCTTTCGGACGCCGTCTGAAGCGGCAGCACGGGGCGCGGGACAGGTGAGCACAACAGCTATGACCCGCGCCGAAGTCCTGCGAATGCTGGCGGGCGGGCTACTGGGTGCGGCCGGGGCCAGCCGCCTTGCTGCCGCCCAGCGCGCCGGGGGGCCTGCCACTGGCGGCTATGATTTCTGGTTCACCCGGCTCAAATATAATTCGGGCGACTGGGACGTTGACCAGCGGATGCCTGCCAACCTCATCACCTCGCTGGTCGATTACACCACCTTGCGCGTCGATCCCAAGGAGCACGTTGTCGCGCTCAGCGATCCGGCGATGCTGGCGGCTCCGTTCTGCTACCTTGCCGGGCACAAGGCGGTGGAGTTTTCCGCTGCCGAACGCCGCAATTTCGAACGCTACGTCAGGAACGGCGGCTTTGTGTTCGTGGATGATTGCAACCACGACATCGACGGCCTCTTCGCCAAGTCCTTCGAAGCGCAGGTGGCCAGCATCTTCGGCGCGGATGCGTTGAAGAAACTGCCGAATGACCACCCGCTCTATTCCAGCTTTTTCAAGTTCGACGGGCCGCCTGCGACCTCCTTTGAATTGAATGGCTGGGGCGATGACCTGATCCACGATTACCTCAAGGGCATCACCATGGGTGGCCGGCTCGGCGTGCTTTACAGCAACAAGGATTACGGCTGCGAGTGGGATTACGACTGGCGCAACAAGCGCTTCCTCGCCGAGGATAACACCCGTTTCGGGGTGAACATCATCATGTATGCGCTCAGCAATTGAAGGGTTTTGGCAGGTGGCAGATCAGGCAGTGACGGATGCGGCGGCAATCGAACAGCGGATCGCGAAGCTCGATGATCTGAAGCGCGCCATCGCCACCGCCATCGTCGGCCAGAACGATGTGGTCGAACAATTGCTGATCGGGCTGCTGGCAGGCGGGCATTGCCTGCTCGAAGGCGTGCCGGGGCTGGGCAAGACTTTGCTGGTGAGAACGCTGGGCGATGCGCTGCGGCTCGATTTTCGCCGGGTGCAGTTCACCCCCGACCTGATGCCCAGCGACATCCTTGGCACCGAGCTGCTGGAGGAGGATCACGGCACGGGCCACCGCTCTTTCCGCTTCCAGCAGGGCCCGGTGTTCACCAACCTGCTGCTCGCAGACGAGCTCAACCGCACGCCCCCGAAAACGCAGGCTGCGCTGCTGGAGGCGATGCAGGAAAAGACGGTGAGCTATGGCGGGCAGACCTACCAGTTGCCCCGGCCGTTCTTTGTGCTGGCGACCCAGAACCCGCTCGAACAGGCCGGCACCTACCCCTTGCCCGAGGCGCAGCTTGATCGTTTCCTGCTGCTGGTGCGCGTCGGCTATCCCACCGCCGCCGAAGAACGCGATATCCTCGCGCTGACCACCGGCAAGGCGGGTGCAGCGGTGCCCTGCGTGATGGAGGGCGCGGATGTGATCGCATTGCAGGCCATCGTGCGCGATGTTTACCTCAGCGATGATCTGCTCGGCTGGATCACCACGCTGGTGCGTGCCAGCCGCCCCGGTGATCCCGCCGCGCCGCCCGAAGTCGCCAGCTATGTGCGCTGGGGTGCCGGGCCGCGCGCAGGCCAGGCGCTGGTGCTGTGTGCCAAGGCGCGCGCGCTGCTCCACGGGCGGCTCGCGGCCACCCGCGAGGATATTGCCGCGCTTGCCGCGCCGGTGATGCGACACCGCTTGCTGCTGTCCTTCGCCGCCGAGGCCGAGGGCAAGAGCGCTGATGATGTTGTGGCCGCGCTGCTTGCCCACCTGCCGCCACCTGCGGCCTGAGCCTTGGCGCCCATGCCGCCAAACTTGCCGCTCACGCTTCCGCCCGATGTCCGCGGCCGCTTGAAACGGCTGCGCTTGCGCACGCGCAGCGATGTGGGAACCGGCGGGTTCGGCCTGCACCCCAGCCGCAACAAGGGCGCAGGCCTCGAATTCGCAGCTTACCGCGCCTACGAGCCGGGCGACGAGCCGCGCCGGATCGACTGGAAGCTGTTCGCCCGCTCGGACAAGTTCTTCGTGCGCGAGGCAGAGCAGGAGAGCCCCGTCAGTGTCTGGATCCTGATCGACGCCAGCGCTTCGATGGCGCAGGCCGACCGGGCGCGGCCCGATTGGTCACGGCTTGATGCCGCCAAGCTCATGGCGCTGTGCATGGCGCAACTGGCCCAGCAGCAGGGCGACCGCTTCGGGTGGATCGCCTTGCAGGCGGGCGCGCTCCGCGTCGCCGAACCGCATGGCGGGCGCGCGCAGATGGACCGGTTGCAGATCGACTTTGCGCGCCTTGCTGCGGCAGGCGCCTTTGCCGATGCCGCCACCCTTGCACCGCTGTGGGAACGGATCGGCGCGCAGGATCTGGTGATCTTCCTCAGCGATTGCTTTGACGAGGGCGGCATCGCGCTGATCGAGCGGCTCGCCAAGGCCGGGCGCGAGGTGCTCTGCGTGCAGATGCTGACCGCAGAGGAGCGCGATTTCCCCTTTGATGGCGGCTACCGCTTCCGCGATCAGGAAAGCGGCGATGCGCTGATCGGCGATGGGAAAGCGCTGCGAGAAAGCTTCCTCGCCCGCTTCGCCGCTGCGCGCGCGGCGCTGGACGAACGGCTCGATCAGGCCGGCATCCGCCACACCGCCTATGTGCTCGATGAACCCATCGACCAGCCTCTTAACGCCTTCTTCGGCAGCGCAAAGGCGCGCGCATGACCCCGCTGCTGCTCGCCCCGCTCGGCCTTGCCGCGCTGGCGGCGCTGGTGGTGCCGCTGCTGATCCACCTGCGGCGCCGCACCGAGGAAGTGCCGGTCGATTTCGCCGCGCTGCGCTGGCTTGATCCGCGCCCGCGCCCGCGCAACCGGTTGCGCTTCGATGAATGGCTGCTGCTTGCTTTGCGGCTGCTGCTGGCGCTGCTGCTGGCACTGCTGCTGGCGCAGCCCGCCGTGCTTGGCTGGGAGGATGAAAGCGCGCGGGTGATCGTTGCGCCGGGCGTCGATCCTGCGGCGGCACGCGCGGTCGCCGGGCCCGAGGCAGAGCTGCGCTGGATTGCGCCGGGCTTTCCTGACCTGACGGCAGATCCGCCGCCTCCCGGTGCAGCCCCCGGCGCGGCCATCACCAGCCTGATCCGCCAGTTCGATGCCGAGTTGCCACCGGGGGCGTCGCTGACGATCCTTGTCCCGCCGGTGCTGGACGGGGTCGATGCCGGATGGTTGCGTTTGACGCGCAAGATCACATGGCGGGTTGTCGATCGCGACCGGCAAGCAGACCAGCCCGCGCCGCCTGCAAGCCTGGCACTGGCGGTGCGCCATGGCACCACGCAGGCGAACGCCGTGCGGTACTTCCGCGCCGCCGCCGCAGCGTGGAGCGACAAGCCCCGCTTTGACGCTGCCACCGGCGTTGACCTGCCCCCGCGCGAGACCGTGCTGGTGTGGCTCACTCCCGGCCCGCTTCCCCAAGATGTCAGCGACTGGATCGAAGCGGGCGGCACTGCCCTGCTCGGCCACACCGCCGAGGTTGCCATGCCCGCTTCCAGCACAGCGATCTGGCGCGACACGCTGGGCAACCCGCTGGCCGAAGGCGGCGTGCTGGGCGCGGCGGCTGCTGCGGTTCACCCGCCCGCTGGTGCCGGCGGAGATGCCCGAACTGCTCGCTCCCGATTTTGCCGCGACCTTGCGCGATCTGGTCTCGCCCCCTGCCCCGCCGCCTGCGCGGGTGAGCGCTGCAGCCTATGCACCGACGGCGGGCGCTGCCACCTACCCGCTGCCGCCGCGCGCGCTTGCCCCGTGGCTGGCGGTGCTGATCGCGCTGGTCTTTCTGGCCGAGCGGCTGCTGGCGAGCCGGCGGCGGAGATTTGCCGCGTGAGCCGAGAGCCCCCCTTCGCGGACTGGCTTGGCCCTGCGCGCCGCCGCGCCGCGGGCGAGGTCGTGCTGCTGGGCGCACCGCTGGCGCTGGCGCTGGCCGCGCTCGCTTGGGTGGCGGCAGGCGCACTGGCGGCGGCAGGCGTCGTGGTGGCGGGCGGGATCGCGCTGGCGTGGGCCGCCGCCCGGCGCGTCCGGCGCTTTGACCGCGACTGGCTGGTGCGCCGTCTGAATGCCCGCGAGACGCAGCTTGAAGACAGCGCCGGGCTGGTCTTTGCCGAGACCGAACTTTCGCCCCTCCAGCGCCTGCAGGCAGATCGCATCGCGGCGCGGATCGCGGCGATTGATCCCGTGACGCTCGCCGACACCTGGTCGCAGCGGCGCATCGCGCTTGCCTGGGGGCTGGGCGCGATGGCACTGGCGGGCATCGCCTTCTGGGCGATGCAGCGCAGCGCGCCCCCGCCGCTCGCCCCGGTCGCGCAGCGCACCCCCGCTGCGCCCGGCGCGCCGCGCCTTACCGGCCAGCGGGTGCGGATCGTGCCGCCTGCCTATACCGGGTTGCCTGCGCGCTATGCCGACAGCCTCGATGTGCGCGCCCCTGCCGGATCGCGGATCGCGTGGACTTTCGCCTTCGATCCCCAGCCTGCCGCCGCCGCGCTGCAACTGGTCGGCGGGCAGCGCCTCCCGCTGGCGCGCAGCGCCGAGGGCTGGAGCGGATCGCTGCGCCTCGATAGCCCGGCGCTCTACCGCCTTACCGCCGTGGGCATGCGGGCCGAGCAGCCCGCCCACCGCCTCGAACCTGTCGCCGACGAGCCGCCGCAGGTCCGCGCGATCGAACCGGCCTCGGGCCTTGTCATGATCACGCCCGGCCAGCGCAGCTGGCGCGTGGTGTTCGAGGCAAGCGATGATTACGCGGTCGATCCGCTCGCCCGGCTGACTGTCACCAGCGCCATCGGCGAAGGCGAGAATGTCCGCTTTGCCGAGCGCAGCCAGACAGTGACCGGAGCCGCTGCAAGCGGGGGCGATCCGCGGCGGCGGCGCTTCACCATTGATCTCCCGCTGGCCGCCTACGGCCTCCAGCCGGGCAGCGATCTGGTCGCCCAGCTTACTGTCGCCGACACCCGTACCCCCGGCCCGCAGGCGGTGCGCGGGCCCGGCGTGATCCTGCGCTGGCCTGCGGCCCAGGCGGCCGAGGCCGAAGGGCTCGACCTGATGGCCAAGCAGCAGATGCCGGCCTATTTCCGCAGCCAGCGTCAGGTGATTATCGACACCGAGGCCCTGATCAAACAGCGCCGCAGCCTTGGCGCGGATGAATTCATGATGCGATCCGATACCATCGGGGTCGACCAGCGCCTGCTGCGGCTGAGATACGGGCAGTTCGTCGGGATGGAGGCCGAGGAAACCCCGCGCCCGCCGCTGCCGACCTCGGACAAGGATGGGGCAGAGGCGGAGCCTGAACATTACGATGGCGATGGCCACGATCACGGCCACGATCACGGCGACGATCACCGCTCTGGCCCCGAAAGCCCGGTGTTCGGAGACCTCGGCAACATCACCGCCGAATATGGCCATGTGCATGATGAAAGCGAGGCGGCGACCCTGCTTGATCCCGATACCCGCGCCCTGCTCAAGGCGGCGCTCGACGCGATGTGGGAGGCTGAGCTCAACCTGCGCTCGGGGCGGCCCGAGGCGGCACTGCCGTTCGAGAACAAGGCCTTGGGCTATATCAAGCAGATCCAGCAGGCGACCCGCATCTATCTGCCGCGGATGGGCGCGCAGCAGCCACCTATCGACCTTGCGCGGCGGCTGACGGGCAAGCGCGAAGGGATCATCGGCAGCGGCGCGCAGCTTACCCCCTTTGTGATCGAGGATGCCGTTCCGGCGACCGCATGGCGGGCACTTGCCGCGCCGGGAATGATCGATCTGGCAGGGTTGGAAGCATGGGTGCGCAGCAACAGCGCGCGGATCGGTGATCCGCTGGGCGTGCTCGCCGCCATTGATGCGCTGCGCAGCCAGCCCGGCTCGCGGGCGGTGCGGGAGAAGCTGCGCGGCCAGCTGTGGACCGTGCTCACCCGTCCGCCCGCGCAGGTCCGCCGCCGCGGCGATGGCGGCGTTCTCGGGCGCCGCTATACCGGGGGGCTGCGCTGAATGGTCGGGGCCGAGACCATCACCGCGCTGCTGATTGCTGCGGGCGCACTGGCCGCGATGGTGCGGATGGTGATGCTGCGGCGCGGCTGGCAGGCGTGGCTGCTGGCGGCCTTGTCGCTGGCGAGTGGGCTGCTGCTCTTCCTTGCGCTGTTCCCGCCATTTCTGCCGATTGGCGGCGAGATGCTGCTGGTCGCCACCGCCGAGTCCCCTCAAGGCGTGCGCGCCGGACCGGGCGAGCGACTGGTTGCGCTTCCCGAAGCGCCAGCCATGCCGCAGGCCGCCGAGGCAGAGCGCGTGCCCGATCTCGCCACCGCGCTGCGCCGCCATGATCAAGTCCAGCGCATCCGGATCCTCGGGCGCGGCCTCGTGCCGCGTGATCGTGACAGCGCTGCGGGGAACCCGGTGGACTTTACGCCAATGCCGCCCCCGCGCGGGCTTGTCCGGCTCGATCCGCCGGGTGACACGCCAGCCGGAGCGGTCTTCACTCTCGCAGGCGAGGCGGCGGGGATGGAAGGCGGCATGGCCGAACTGCTCGACCCTGCCGGACGCCGGGTGGATAGCCGCGTGATCGGCAGCGAGGGGAGTTTCACACTGGGCGGCACCGCGCGCGCGCCCGGTCTTGCCGCTTTCATGCTGCGCCTGCGCGACCGCGACAAAGCGATTGTGTCGGACACGCCGGTGCCGCTGCGCACGCTTGAGGAGCGGCCCGTCCGCGCGCTCCTGATCAGCGCGCCATCGCCCGAAGCCAAGTACCTGCGCCGCTGGGCCGAGGATTCGGGGATCGCGCTGGAAAGCCGCCTCGATGCAGGCGGCGGTGTCGATCTGGGCGGCGGCGCGGTGAGGCTCGATGTGGCCCGTTTGCAGGACACCGATGTGGTGATCATCGACGATCAGTCGCTGGTCGCGCTTGGCGGTGCCGGACGGGCGACATTGGCGCAGGCCATCGCAGGCGGGCTTGGCGTGGTGGTGCGGATGACGGCCCCCGCATCCGCCAGCGCGCGCGACAGCTGGCGCACGCTGGGGCTTGCAGCCGAAGGCGGCAGCGAGATCGCTCCGGTGGCACTTGCGCCGCTTGCCGTGGACGCGGAGGCGCTGGCTGTCCGGCGCGGCCCGGCGCTCCCGGATATGGCGGATGATCTCAACACATTCGACGATCCGGCACCCGAACTCGGGCGATGGGCCCTGCGCACAGGATCAGAGGTTGTCCCGGTCGTGACCGATGCTGACGGCGCGCTGCTCGCCGGGTGGCAGCAGCGCGGGCAGGGGCGTGTGGCGGTGTGGACAGTCGCCAACAGCTTTTCGCTCGTCCTCGGCGGTCAGCCTGATCGTTACGCGCAGTGGTGGAGCGATACGCTGGGCGCGGTCGTGCGGGCCGACAGCGTATTCCGCCCGGATGTGCCCGCGCTGGTGCAGGTCGGCGAGCGGTCCGCAATCTGCGGCATTGGCGCCAGCGCAAGAGTGATCGCGCCCGACAACGCTGAAGTTCCGCTCGCGATCGATCCCGCTGCCGGTGCACGCGGATGCGCTGCCTATTGGCCGTTGGTGCCGGGTGTGCACAGGATCGTGCAGACGGGTCGCGGCGGCGAGCAGGCCTTCGCTTTCATGGTGCTGCCCGCTGCGGCGCTCCTGTCCATCCGCGCCATGCAAACTGGCGAGGCAACAGCGCGCTGGGCGGCGCAGCAGGCCGATACGCAGTCCCCCGGGGTGCCGGAACGTAGATCGCCCGGATGGCCATTTTTCCTTGTGTGGTTGTTGCTCAGCAGCGCTCTGTGGTTCGGGGAGCGGCGCGTCCGCACAACAGCCATGTCGTGAATGCCGCGTGTCTGCTTTGGCCGGGGCGCACGGATCGGTGCCCATCTTGGGCCAGCCCGAGCGACGGGCGCACCGCGCCGCTCCAACGCGTTCGGCATGAGTGATTGTGACGCAGATACGGGCGCAACCCGATCCCGGCAAGTCAGGGTTTTCGGCGGGATCAAAGCCTTGCAGGGCCGGTGGCGGAGACGGAGTCCGCCTAACTAGGGTCCGGATGCCTCCAGATTTATCCAAGCAACCGACTTAAATACTGAGGTTTAGGCGTGAGGCTCTCGGGTGATTGTCCAAGAGCGTCCTATTGCGTTCCCATAAAGCCATGCTATTTTCGGGGAACGGATTAGGGAACATCCCTCGCCCTGCCATGGTGGCAACGGCAATCCGCTTGCGGGGGACCGGGAATGCCCAAGAAGCTCGTCAACGCCCTCACGCCCCTTGCGGTGAAAAATGCCAAGCCCGGACGCCATGCCGATGGGGGCGGGCTGCAATTGCTGGTGAAAGAGAGCGGTGCGCGTTCCTGGGTCTTCCGTTTCATGCTCAAGGGGAAGTCGCGCGACCTTGGGCTTGGCCCTGCAGCTGGCGCTGGCGCGATCCCCTTGGCTAAAGCGCGCGATTTGGCGGACGCTCTGCGCGTCAAGGTGAAGGCGGGTATCGACCCCCTCGCCGAGCGGGAGCGCGATGCTGCTGAGGCTCTGGCGTCGGCTCAGGCGGCAATGGTGGCGGGGGTAACCTTCAAGGCGATGGCCGAAACCCATATCGCGGCGAACAAGGAAAGCTGGCGCAACGCCAAGCACAAGCAGCAATGGGAAAACACCCTCAAGACCTATGCCTATCCGGTGATTGGAGACTTGCCGGTTGCCGAGGTCGATACCCCGCACGTGCTCAAGGTGCTGGAGCCGATCTGGCGCGAGGTTCCCGAAACTGCCAGCCGGTTGCGGGGCCGGATTGAAACCGTGCTCGATAGCGCAAAGGCGCGCGGATACCGGCAAGGCGAGAACCCCGCCCGCTGGCGTGGACACTTGGCGCAAATCCTCCCCGCCCGCACCAAGCTGTCACGGGGCCATCACAAGGCCATGCCGTATGATGCGATCCCCGTCTTTGTGGAGCAGCTACAGGGGCGCGAAGCTGTTGCCGCGCTGGCTCTGGAATTTGTCATTCTCACGGCTGCACGGAGCGGTGAGGTTATCGGCGCGACTTGGGGCGAGGCCGATCTGGCCAAGGCGGTTTGGACCGTGCCAGCAGAGCGCATGAAGGCGGGGAAGGAACACCGCGTCCCTCTTTCGCCGCGCGCAGTGGCAATACTGGAGCAGACCAAGCGGTTGGGCGGCAAATACCTGTTCCCCGGTGCGCAGGGCGGCTCGAAGCTATCCGGCATGGCAATGGCGATGCTGCTTCGCCGCATGAAGCAGGACGTTACCGTGCACGGCTTCCGGTCGGCTTTCCGCGATTGGGCGGCAGAATGCACCGGATATTCGCACGAGGTCGCCGAAATGGCGCTGGCGCACACAATCGGCAACGCGGTGGAACGGGCCTATCGGCGCGGCGATCTGTTTGAAAAGCGGCGGCGGCTTATGGCCGATTGGGCAACTTACTGCGTGAGCGGCGCTCCGGCTCGTAGCAAGGTCATGCCGATCAGGGGGGAGGCCGTGGTATGAACGGAGAAAGCGTTGGCCCGGATAGCGGAAAGCTACCGCTGACTACAGCCGTGCGGATCTTGCATCGAGTGCTGAAATGGCGTTTGGTTGATCAAGAACCGGCCCCTTGGGTGACCGTGCCCGCAGACCCGATCGACGCCGAACACGATAACGTCGCTTATCGGCATCGGCTCACCCTGCGAACCGCGTTTACCATGCAGCGAGCATTGCTGGCCGGCGACCTAACGGCTTTTGCGAAGGCAGAAAGCGGCTTCTCCCCTCTGCCTGGTTGGGTTTGGGAGAGTGAAAAGGCGTCGTGGGACGCCATGATGTTTGGCTGGCTCAGGATTAGCCCAATTTGGGAGCACGATCTTTCATCTGTTGGCTCTGTGCGCTGCTTTATCGCGCGCGACAGCTTCAAGGAGCGGCTAGCCAAATTGCAGACCACCGACATCGGTGACTTACCGCAGGTGCCGAAGGCCTTCGATTGCGAGGCGCGACCAGCCATCGCGGTTTATCGACAGCCCCCAGACCGGCCTTTCGTAGACTTAACAACTGCGCTCACTTGGATCGGGTTCTGTCTCGCCCTGAATCACGATGAGCTTGCCGCTGCAATGGACCTCGCACAGGGGCCGTTCGCCGTCATCGGCTGGCCAGACGTTCTTCGAACTGCCGTCCGCAGGTTTGCAGAACAGGCAAGTGCGGGGCGGATTGCAGTGCGCGGCAGGTATGTCTCGCACTATGCGAACCATACCGAAGCGGCACGAGCCAACACAGTTTATTTGACTGATGCACAGCTGAGAGACTTCGCTCGCTTCGAGAGTTTGCATGGCGGGCTGGAGCGCGGCGAGGGCTTGGCTTGGGAAGATGACGACATCGCCGATATCTTCGTTGCGCGAGACGATGGCTGGCGAGACGTAGAGGTCAACAGGGCCGATCTCATGCGAGTTTTCCCCGCGTCACAAAGGCCGATCGCCAAGGACAAGACCCGGCGCAAGCCCGGCCCTCAGGCTGACCCCGATTGGCCCTTCGCCGTAGATGCTGTTACCCGTGAATGCGTTGCTGCGGGCTATACGAAGCAACTTAGGCGCGGCGACAAGGCTGCCATCACGACGATGTTGCTCAGTTTCATGGCGGACAAGGACAAGCACTTCTCTCCAGATGCCGCCGCAAAATATGCGGAGGCGGTGATCACCCAGCTTCCCGACAATTAGGCCGCAATTATCGGCAATCATGTCCGAATAGTCTGCAAGAGACGCGGCAGCATGAAACATGGTTGAACAGCCTCGCACACCACAAGCGAGGTTTTTCGATGCCTACCGCGAACAATGAGAATCCGAAGATTGCCTATAGCATTCGCGAGGCCTGCGCCGCCTCCAGCCTAGGGCGTTCAACTCTCTACAATCACATTGCAGCTGGTCGCCTGCGCGTCGTTCGCGTTGGTGGCAGGACGATCATCCCAGCCGAGGCTCTCCACGCGCTGTTGCACGGGGAGAGCTGAGCCATGCTCCAGATAAGCGAAACCCCGGCGGGGTCGAACGCCGGGGCTTCATGCAATCAACTTGGCCGCTGTTTGCATGATCCTCTTACCCTCTCTGCCTATCGCGCTCAACATCTTATCGCCGAGCACGGCGTTCGCCCGGACCTCGCTGCGATGGTGGCCTCCTTCGCCTTCGGAGGTGCTCATGGCTAATGCAACCTCTCCTCACTACGGCAACGGCACGGCTCCGGGCTGGAAGGGCAATAGCCCTGAGGCGCGCCAGAACAGCGCCGGGGCGGCTCACGTGGTCAATAAGACCCTCGGTGCCCGCCACGCGCAGATGATGGCCGCATGGAGGCGCTACGGTGCCCCTGGCGCAATCCCCGAACAGATTGCGGACGATGTGGGCTTGCCTGTCCACGTGGTGCGCCCCCGTGCTGGAGAACTGGTCAAACGCGGCCTGCTTTTCGAGGCAGGGAAGCGCATTGGCGGCATGGGATTCAAGGTGATGTCTTACTCGATCGAACGCCCGAAAGGGGGTGAGGAATGATCCCTCTCGCGTATCGCCGCACCTATCCGCTCAACGCTTGTTTCGCTGTCGAGTTTGTCTTGGACGGTGACAGCTTCGAAGCGCGTTGGACCCCGCGCCAGCCGAAGGGACGCAAGGCGCGCAATCTGCTGCCTGCCTATCGCGTCGCCCGTGCCGATTTCCTCGGCTCCCTCGGCGTCAACGTCATGGTGATCGAAGCATGAGCGCCGAAATCCTTTCCTTTCCACGCGTGCCTGTTCGGGCGTTTGTGGTCGTGCCAGACGAAAGGCCAAGCCGCGACATTTGCCGCGTCGTGCACGGTGGTTACACGATCGACGGTGAAATGCCTTGGCCTACGCGCGGGCGGCTTGAAATTGTCCTCTTCAACCTTCGGGCAGATCCGCGCGGGCTTCCCGTGACGGTGCATCCCGAATGTCGCCGGAGGGCGGGACAATGAACAGCGCAAGTCTTGCCGAGGCGGCGCTAGCCTATGCAGCACAGGGGTTGCCCGTCTTCCCCTGCCGCGAAACCAACAAGCGCCCCTACACCGCGCACGGTTTCAAAGAGGCTTCGACCGATGCCGAGCAAATCCGGCGTTGGTGGGGGCAATGGCCGGGTGCAATGATCGGGATGCCCACGGGTTCGCCTTCTGGCGTGTGGGTTCTCGACGTTGACGATCCCGCCACCTTCGAAGGCGCGTGCCCTGTCGATCTGCCCGCCACGCGGCGCGGCGATACCGGCAAGGGGTATCACTTGCACTTTCGCTTTCAGGATGGTGTCCGCAACAAGCAGCGCGCGGCAAATTCGCCTTGGCCTATTCCCGAACTGCCGGGGGCCGAAGTCAGGGGCGAGGGTGGCTATGTGATCCTGCCGCCGTCGCGTCACCCCTCGGGGCGGTTCTATAGCTGGGCGAATGATGATCCGCCCGCGCCCGCTCCGGCTGACCTGTTGCGGCTGGTCTTGCAGTCGAAACCGCCCGCGATGCCAGCTGCGTCCGCTTCGGCGCGTCCTATCGTTTTGCCCGTGCCCGCGTCCTCGGGCTGTCACCCCTACGCTCTCGCGGCGCTGGAAGGCGAATGCGAAGCGATGCGCAAGGCTGGTGACGGCGCGCAGGAAAGCACGCTGAACGCTGCTGCGCTCAAGGTAGGGCATTATGTCGGCGGGGGTGCTCTTGCCTTCGACACGGCCCGCAATCGCCTTCTGAGCACTGCTCTGGCGATGCCGTCCTATGACCCGCGCAATCCTTGGACTGCCGACACGCTGAGCGCGAAGATCGACCGCGCGCTGCGTGACGGCATGGCTGAGCCCAAGAAGGTGCCCGAACGCATGAAGTTTGCACCCCAGCCGAGCCATGATCCGGAGACGGGTGAAATCCTCGATGATGCTCCGCCGCCCCCTGTCGCTGATTGGGATGAGCCTGTTGACCTGTGGGCCAATCATGGCGCGCCCGAATTGCCGCATGGTCTGTTGCCGAGCGCTATCGAAACCTTCGCCCGATCGCATGGCGATGTGATGGGCGTTGATCCGGCTGGGCTGGCGATGGCGTGCCTCGCGGTCTGCTCGGCGGCGATAACGGACGAGATCCAGCTACAGGTGAAACAGCATGATCCCTCATGGCGGGAAAGCGCCCGTTTGTGGGTTGGTCTGGTTGGTGCGCCCTCGATGAAGAAAAGCCCGATCCTGTCGGCTGCGTCGCGCCCGCTGAAGCGCCTCGATGCCAACCTGATGCGGACCTACATGGAGAAGATGCGGGCGTATGAAGCCCTCCCTGCTTCCGAGCGCAAGCAAGTCGAGCGTCCCCGCCAAGAGCGGCGGGTGATTGCCGATGCTACGGTTGAGGCTGCGCAGGAAGTCTTGCGCGACAGTCCGCGCGGCGTCCTGTCCCTGCAAGATGAGTTGTCCGGCTGGTTCGGGCAGATGGACAAATACGCGCCGGGGAAGGGTTCGCAGGCTGACCGGGGTTTCTGGCTCCAGGCCTATAACGGTGGCAGCTACTCCTTGAACCGCATCGGGCGCGGGGCGTCCTATATCCCGAATTGCTCGATCTGCCTGCTCGGCGGTATCCAGCCGGAACCGATCCGCGCGCTTGCGGGTGACACTACCGACGATGGCCTTATCCAGCGCCTTATCCCTGTGGTGCTGCGTCCGGGCAAGGTCGGGCGCGATGTGCCGAGCGATGGCTCGTTACAGGCCTATGAGAGGCTGATTGAGTGCCTCGAACTGCTGCGGGCAGGTGAGCGGCCCCTGAAGCTGGATGCGAACGCTAGGGCTGTCAGGGAGCGGCTGGAAGGGCAACACCTAGCATTGTCCTGTGACTTCGAAGGCGTGTCCCCCAAGATGGCGGCGCACTTCGGCAAGCATGATGGCCTGTTCGCCCGCCTCTGCGTCCTCTGGCATTGCATCGAGCATAACCGGGGCGGGCTGGTGCCGGAAGTAATCTCGGGCGCGACTGCCGAACGTGTCGAGCGGTTCATGGTGCAGTTTATCCGGCCTAGCGCAGTCGCCTTCTATGCGGGTCTGCTGGGCATGAGTGCGGGGCATGAGCAATTGCGCGATCTGGCAGCGTGGGTGGTGTCGTCGGGTGCCGAGGAAATCCGCGCGCGCGACGTGCAGCGGGCGGGCCAAGCCTTCCGGCACGTTACCGCCGAGGACGTGCGCTTGATCTGCGAGAAGCTGGAAGCGTTCGGCTGGGGCTGCTGGGGCGATCCCGGAGAGAAAAGCAACCGTAGGCCCTTCATCGTCAACCCGCGCGTCCATGCGGTGTTTGCCGAGCGGGGGAAGGCTGAGGCTGACCGGCGCGCCAAGGCAAAAGCACTTATCCGCGAAACGGTGGGGGTCTAGATGTCGTCAGTTGTCGCTTGCGCGCGTGAGACAGAAAAAATCTCCGCCCCTCTCTTTATTGTCCGACACTTTTCTATCGCTTCGCACGCGCAAGCGACATCTGCCGACAACTTGGCTGGAGGGTGCTTCTGATGGCTCGCCCATCGTCTGACCTCGATCCGCTCCGCGCTGATGCAGGACGCCCGCGCAGGCGGCGCAAAGACCGAAAGCGCCCTGATCCACCTGACAACCTGAAGGCAGGTCGGGCCGAGGCGATAGCATTCGCAGAGTTGTTGCCGCTGATGCCGGGGGTGATGGCGGAAGCTCGCGGCGACCACACAAAAATCATGGCCCCGCACAATGATGATGAATTGTGGGAGCTACAACCTGTCCAAGCATTTGGAACTCGCTCGATGTCGTTGCTGCGCACGTTTCTACGCCAGCTATCTAAGCTCTGCCCGGAAGCATGGGACGAAGACCACCGGGTCTGGAAGGTCGATGAAACCGAGTGGAACGCGCTCATCGCGCTCGTCGCCGATCACCAGCCGGAAAACTCGTCACAGGCGGCGCTCGCTGCGCAGATGGCGGCAACTCATATGATGATGATGCGGCTTTCGGTTCAGGCTCTCAACCGTGGGCACATGATTATGGAGCGGGACGCGGCCCTTGCCTCCAAGCTGGCCCGTACCTTCGCCATGCAATGCGAGGCAATGCAGGCTCTCAAGGGCAAAAGCCGCGTCGCTCATCAATCTATCCACGTAACCAAGGAACAGCATGTCCACTATCACGACAACCGGGGGGGCAGAGATTCTGGCTCCCAAAGCCATGGTCCCGCCGAGTCCGGTCGAACGATTGAGGCTGGCGAAACGGTGTGGAGCGAAAGCCCGATCCGGCAATCCCTGCCAAGCCCCAGCCGAACGAGGGAAGGAGCGGTGCCGGTTCCACGGGGCAAGAGCGGGCGCACCACGGGGCGAGCGGAACGGTAGCTATCGACACGGGGGCGAGACGAAAGAGGCACGGGCGCTGCGTGCGGAAGTTCGGCATTTGCTGAGGGAACTGCGGGATGCGTAAGAGCGAGATCGATCCTGACGATTACCCAAGTGGCCCCGACGGGATGGCGCGGCTGTGCGCTGACCGCTTGGACGAACTGGAAGGCCTGAAGGCCGATGCCAGGACGCGGGCCGAGCGCAGCACGATCAACAAGCAGATGCATACCCTGCGTGGCCTGCTGGCATGGTGCAAAACGCGGGCGGGATACACGGGGGGCGCTCGATGGCTAGGGCCGATCTGAAACACAGCGTCCGGATGCGCTGCCCTGATTGCGGCGACATGGTAACTGTCCGGCTGGCATTGGGCGACAAGAGCGAGGCGGTCGTGTGTCCGTCCTGCGGCGGTCACGTGGCGACTATGGGGCAACTGCTCGATGCTACAATTGAGCGGGTGGCATCAATCCTGCTCGGCGGATTAAATAAGCGAGCGGGGCGCTAGCCGTACTAGGAAAGTGCGTTATGCTTCTGTGGGGCGTTGGCGCCCAGGGCGGAAATCGCCTTCGTCCAAATTAGGGATGGTCATTTTTGCCTTCGGGGTGCGCCAAGCAGGACCGTAATCCTCGATATGTCCCCTTTTTCGGGTGCGATCAACGTTCCAGCTTGATAGGAGATTGGCATGGGTGTGATGGAAACCATCGATCGTGACCCGTTGCTAGCGGGCTTCTACAGCATCGGGGATGCCACCCGACTGCTGGGGGTTTCGCATGCCAGCAAACTCCGCGGCTGGATCAATGGTTGGCCGAATAGCAAGACCGGCCCCATCGTGGATCGCGACTTCAAGCGCTCGTCGACCGTCAGCTTTTTGGACCTGATGGAGTTACGTTTCATCGAGTATTTCCGGGGTCAGGGCGTGTCGATGCAGACGCTGCGGAAGGCGGCGGAAATGGCACGTAAGGAGTGGAGCGTGCAGCACCCCTTCGCATTGTCGGACGTAAGGTATCTCACCGACCGTCGCCGAGTGATCGCGCAGGCTTCCGAGGCTGTTGGCGACAAGCTCACTTGGGAGCTGGTGACGGGGCAGTATCTGATCTGGGACGCAATTGAGGAGTCAATTGCCAAAGGCGTTGCCTTCGATCCAAAAACTCACCTGGCTTCACGTTGGAAGCCGCGCCCGGGCGACCATCCGGATATCGTGTTGGACCCTGCAAGGGCATTCGGAAAGCCGCTGGTTGATAGTGCTGGAATCCCGACCGATGCTTTATTCCGGCAGTGGAAGGCAGAGGACGGGAACTTCGATCGGGTTGCGCGATGGTTCAACGTTTCGCGTGATCAGGTCCAAGACGCCGTCCGTTTCGAGCTAGATCTGGCAAGTTGAGAATCAGAGCGGACGAGCACGTCGCAGAAGCGATCATACGGGCGGTCCGCGAAATAGCATTGCGGGACGGCTGGACGTTGGATTCGGTTGTGAGCGCCGAGAAGTCGGGGCGCTCCGACGTTCATTGGATCACTGAATTTATGGCCGATGGAGGTGACGTCATCCTCTCAGCCGATCGCGATTTCGTTGAAAGCCCTCCCCAAGTCGATGCCGTGTTCCGGACCGGGGCGAAGGTCATCCATCTTCCACCTAAATGGGGGCAGGCCAAGGGCGTGATGCAGGCTGCGCACATCCTTATGTGGTGGGCAAGGATCGAAGACTGCATAATCACGATGCAACCTCGCCAATGCTTCCGTCCGCCCTGGAACATCAACGAAGCTGGTGATTTGCAGCGCGTTTCCATCGACTTCCAGAAGGCGCAGCAGAAGCTCAAGAAGGCCGCAAGCAAACAAAAGAAGGGGTAGGACCGAAGATAAGGCTTCAGTTTTTCGATGCCGTATAGCAGTTCTAGCCCATGCCCACCGACGCCTGCATTCTATCGGCTGCCAAACTATTCCGTCGCGCCGTCCACCGGGCGGGGCAGGAGCCCTGGAGAGCGAAAGACATCAACTTTCCGCGCGGAGCCTGTGGGCACGCATCTGAACTGCTCGCCTACTACCTTCAAAAGCGACTGGCGATCACGCCAGAGTATGTTTCGCAGACCTCGTGGAATCGTTCCATAGGAGGATGGACTGGGTGCCACGCTTGGCTCGAATGGAAGGGCCTGACGATCGACATATCCGGCGATCAGTTCGGCTGGCCCCCAGTGATTGTTACTCGGGAGCCGAAGCACCACGGGAGGGGTGATGACACCAGCCGCTTTCCGGCGCTGTCAGACATGAATTGGTGGGCGCGGGAATGTGGCAGCCTATGGAAGGCGATCTCGGTCCATCTGCCTGACTGAACGCGCGACTTCCGGTCATCTTCTCGGCAGTGTCAACGAGGTTTCCGGCAGAGCACGCCCGCACCGGGAGGTGTCGTGCAAGGATGGCTTCAACGTGGCATTGTGAGGTGGCAGCTCGATACAAGGATTGAGCAGGTTGCAGAGTTGCTGTTGCTGGGCCTAGCCTATTGGTCAAGACGCCGGTGGTTGCGGGCATACGACCTCTATTTCCAAACTTAACTGGCCACGATGAAGTGATCAGCAAATCGAAAAACAAATATTGCAAACAATCCTACCCCTCCAAAGCCGATGCTATGATATGCAAGCGAGAACGAGTCCCTCATTTTTGTAGCCCGAGAGGCGGCAGCGCGCGAGTTCCTTGCGATATCATTTGCGAGCGCCTCGGCCTGTTCGCGCCTTGCCACTGCTTCTTTATTGCTGTCCGACCCAACGCAGGGCCATGCGCTAGGCAGCCAATGCGACGGCGTGTTGCCTGGCATACAAAACTCCGTCGGTCTGACCGTAGACAGTGCGCGCTCAGATGCGACCAGTAGGGACGCGGAAACGAAAAGGGCCAAGATTGCTAGCGGATAATCAGGCGTCTCCTTCGTGACCAATGCGAGTCCGGCACCTAGGGAAGCTGTAGTCGCTGCGGTCAACAAGCCCCCCCAAGTTAGGGCACGCGAATCAGCCGCCGAGGCCACCTGCAATTGTGCAGCTAGTCGTGCCTCCCCTTCTCTGATTGCTTCCTTCTGAAGGGGGATAGGTAGGTCGCTGAACCGCTCGAACTCACTCACGCTTTTGCCCCCTGAGTTATGGGTTGCCTAATTGCATAAGCGCGGCGATAGTCTGGCGCGTCAACCCTATGGGCTAATGGCTTTTATTGCCGCCCACAACGTCGGGGAAAGCATTTGGCCAAGCCACCGCCCACGGAACAGCGAGACAGAGGCGACAAGGCCTATACGCCGAGGCCAAGCCCGACACCGCCACCTCCTCCTCCCCCGCCGCCGCCGCCGCCATCGGAGCGGAAGTAATGACACAGCCGCCGACTGAGCCAACGCTGAAGGTAGTATGTGAGAACAGCGAACAGGACGTCGAGAAGGCCTACGCCCTCGATCGATTGCAGTGGGAGTTGATCGAAACCGCCGCAAACCTATTGCGCGTAGTTCGCGGCGCGGGGCGGCCATACCAGTTGCCAGGTCAGTTTCTGGCCGTTCTTCAGTGCTTCGAGCGTTACAGGGAAATCGCCGGGCAATACCCGAGCGAATATGAGTTATCTTCCGCTCTGAGTTATATGGGCCGCAGAGACGAGCGGGACGACGAATGGTCTTACGCGATAGATAGGATTGTTCGCGGCAGCCTCCAATTCGCGGCCTCAACCCTCCTCCACCAATCGACCCAGCAGGCTGCAGGAAAATCTGAAATGATCGACGGCGTAGCGGCGATTGAGAAGATCCGGGAGCGTAACAGATCTGCGTACCAGCCGCGCCCCAGCTTGCGCAGCAAGGCTGCCAGACAGGCTGCGAAGGAGATGGATGAGACTGCCGAGCACCTGCATGTGCGTCGGCGGACGAAGAAAAAGCCCCCTCAGTTGGACTGAGAGGGCAGCGCAGCATCTGTTTGGACTGAACGATGCGGTGGCTCGGGCGGCTGGTCCGCCTCTCTCCGATGGATCTTGCCTAGCTGGTAAAGCGCTCTGCTTCTTCGGCGAGCACGCGAGCGAAGGTGCCTGCGTCGGTCCAGTCGTAAAGCTGCTGAGTATGGTAGAGCCGAACCTTCGCCCTAAAGGCTTCGACTGTGGGTGACGGGTAGGCGAAGAGCGCTTCCAATGCTTCGCTATGCTCGTCGGCGAGTTTTGCGGTGAGTTCTTCGTGCGCGATGTTCTCGGGGGAGCCGAATGCCGAGCCATCAATCACGGCCTCGTGCACGTTCATGCGCGCCTCGGCCGCGAGGTAGCGTGACAGCAAGGTCGGCCATTCGCTGTGGCTGGGCCTTTCGGAACGCGATCTGATCTCGTCCCTGACTGCCGCAAGCCCATCGCGTGTTTCGAGAACCCAGAGAAGCTCCTGTATCAGGTCGCTGGGCTTAGCGGGGTGAACGAGGACTATCTCCCCGTCTCGCTCGATCCAGCCGCCATTCGCACGCTCGAAGTAGCGCAGCCAGTCCTTGGCGTTGAAGGTCGGGCTGGGGCCGTTGCCATCCATCTTGCGGAGTGCCGCAAAGAGCGCCGAGAGCAGGTGCGGTGACGGCATCGAGCCGGGGTCTTGGAAGATCAATTCCGTCAGCGCGCGGAGCTCGGAGAAGGTCGAGGGGCTCTCTCTCAACACCTTATCCTCGGCAGCAAAGAGCAGGTCGGTGAGCTCATCCTCGCGTCCTTGATCGATCTCCAAGGGCGCTTCGTTCAATTCATTGCGCCGGGCCAGCCAGACTGCGAGGGCCTCTTGAAAGCGGGAGGGGCGCTTAGTCACTGTCGCTTGCGCGGCAGCAACCCCGCCGATCTGGTCCATGTCGGCTGCTTCATTGCTAACCGGGCGGGTTTGGGTAATCGTGTCCATAGTCCAATGCCTTCCATCTAGGCGTTGCGATCAGGCCAGCCTGGGAGCTTCCACCTTCCCGGCTGGCCGCCCCTGTCTCATAAAGGGCAAACTAATAGTATGCTCACTCCCCTCTTGATGCAAGCCTGATCGTGAACTATTTATATGCCTATGACACCTGCTCAATGCCGCGCCGCCCGTTCTATGCTCGGCTGGTCGCTCGACAGACTAAAGGAAGCGACTGCCGATGCGGGTGACCCCGTTGGCCGCGTCACGATCGTGAAATTCGAGAATGGGGACGCAGTGCGCGGCGATAGGCAGCGTGCAATCCGTCATGCGCTCGAAATGGCGGGCATTGTCTTTATCGGTGACGGTGAGGTTTCTCGCGAAGGCGGTGAGGGCGTTCGACTTGAGCAACCTCGGTAGGGCTCCGACATGCAGGTCTTGAGCATCGCAGCTAAGGGTGAGCCCCGGGCGCTTCGGGAAATGGCCAGCCGATCCCATGAGGCCGCAGACGGACGCAGAGACGTCGCTGCGCTCATCTGCTTGGCTGAGGCGCTGACCTTCTCACGCCTCGCCGCTGCTGGCGGGTGCGGTAAAGCTGCTGGGAACACGATCGCCATCCTGCGCGACCTCTCAGCCTTGCTCCGCGAGATGGGGGAACTTGAACAGTCTGCTGCGTTCGCCCGACAAGAGGCTTTCGTGGAAGCGCGGGGATAGGCGCTAGGCCATCTATGGGGATCGCCATCAACCTCGCGGACGCATTGCTTCAGGTGCTCACCCCGCCCGATCTTTACGATGGGCAGCCCATGCAAGAGCTGATGGTGCTCTACCGCAGCGTCTCTTGGCCCGAACTCGTAGACATTGCGCGACGGGGCGTGATCTCGGGCGGCGGCAACACATTTAATGCCTTTGACCCTCGTCCCGATGTGTTCTTCGCGGACAAGATCGATGATCTCCTTATTGGGCACGGTGAGCATTTGCCGCGACAGGTGACGTTCGCTATGCGGGGGCACGTGTCCAGCCGCCGGATCGACTTGGTGCGGGAGCTAATCACGAGGCGCGCAGACTTCATCCTGCGGCAATTGGATGATGACCGTGTCGCATATGACAGGTACTCCGCCGACGACTTCCGGCTGGGGTTCCTCGTCTCTAAGGTTCGCCGCCTGAGCTTCAAAACGCGGCGCGGAAATGGCCAGACTTACGCTCGGCACTTTCGTGCGCTGAGAAGGCTCCTACGCAAGCAAGAGGCTCTGGCTGCC
Organism: Erythrobacter sp.; assembly: GCA_045377215.1. Taxonomy (GTDB): domain Bacteria; phylum Pseudomonadota; class Alphaproteobacteria; order Sphingomonadales; family Sphingomonadaceae; genus Erythrobacter. Next base: position 65,431 of record JBJIOB010000027.1, on the reverse strand, counting down.
GACTACGACCGCGAGTGGCAGCTACGCCACCAGGCAGCTGAAGAGCGTCAGCGCGATCTGCCATATTCGTCTGCGATCCTCGTGACGCGCCCCATTAGCGGAGGCTGTGTCTATTCGACCGCCTCGGGCTTCTGCGGACATGGAGAGCGAGAGTATGGATTTCGCCTAGGTCAGGTGACGCTCGCCGACCTCGTCGAGATAATCTTGATCAAGGACCGGAGAGAGGTTGGCCGCATTCCTGCGGCTGGTTTGGAGGACCTACATTCCTCCCTTGGGCTATGATTGCAAAGCGCTTTTTGCGGTAACTAGAGGCCGCTCCCCTAAACGCTCCCAAATACTTGATCGTTCTTGCGGTCCTGCAGTCGTATGCGCGTCAATTCCAAGTGTGAGCGAACAGCCCGACAAGTGTGATCCCGGCAATCCACAACAGATACTGCTGAGTCCGCTCCAGCATGGCGAGGCGACCCTGCAGGTCCTTTATCGCTGGGTCATTGGTGACGCCTGCAACCACTTCCGAGATCGAGCTTTCGCTAATTGGCCTGTCCTCTGGCTCAGAGTAATCCTCGTCAGCAAACCAGCTGGGCGATTGCTTCCGGTAATGCCGCTCGCATCGCTCGAACTCCCAGCGAGGCTCTTCAGTCTTCGCACCTCGAAGAACGTCCACCAGAAGATCGCGAAGCGGCTGCTTTCGCCATAGGTGCTTGTTGCGGATGAGATAGACGCGGGCTAGGTCTCCGTCCCGTTCCACAGCGGCCTCTACAGCCTCTTCGCTAAGCTTCCGCGCGCCCTCATACGCGCCACATCGGATGGCTACATCGTCACTATTCAGCTGATCTTGGACCTGTGCCTTGTAATCTGACGCAAGGAGGCGTGCGCCAGCCTGCCGAACCATCTGATAAGCTGAGAGCCTTCCCTTATCGTTCTCGTCGGCTTCCTTACTGGTCTCGCTCTCGGGCGTCTGCCATTTACCCAGTGCAGCGCCGACTTCGTTTTTCTCCGAGCAATCTGCTGGCAGGTTGCGCAGAAGGCTGCTCAGCCGAGGAGCGGCCTCGGGGCTTGGCTCTAGCCGATAGATCAGCCCCCAAGCAGCTGCGAATGGCTTGCCCGCCATGAACCATGCCCAGCCATCAAAGAACTCTGTTTCGTCTCGTTTTCGTCGCAGCTTCTCGTTCTCTGCTAGGCTGTCGAGCGCCCATAGGCGCTGCTCGGAGTCCATGGCATCCCATGGCGGGCCGAGGGACAGAAATGAGTCGAGAAAGCTATCGTCGAGTGACGGATTGCTGAAAAGAGCCGCTCGTTCACTCCCTGAGACGTTGGACAAGAACGCCAAGGTCGCCTCCTCGCTGCCGAACAAGCAGTTAGGGAAGCCGCGAAAAGATCCCGCCTCCGCCATTGCGGCATTCGACAGTACCAGCAGGCGTAGCGTCTTGTCGGCAGGCTCTCGGAAGAAAAGCGTCTGAGCGGTTTCAGGGTAGAGACAGAACTCAGCAAGGGTAAGGTCAAGCAGGCGCTCTTGGCGAGCCAACAGTTCCGCCTCGACCTCCTTACTAATGGGATCAAAGAAACTCGCTTGCGCACCGCGCTCCACAAGCCGATCCCGAATCCGCTCTGTCGCACTCGCTAACAGTATCTCGCCTTCGGCCCACGAAGTTCGCCCCATGATTCGCCCCTCATCCGGTCAATCGATTCTGATTTGCCAGCCGAGCACGAAAATGCATAGGCGATTCAAGAGGGTGAGCGCGCCTCAATCGATTCTGATTGGCGAAATTCGGCCTACCCAGATATGATTGGGAAGCTGCCATCTACGGAGATGCTGGCCATCTCACTGATTTACATGGCATATTCCTGCCAATAGATGCTGCGACCAGTCGCGTAGGGTGTGCTTCAGTCTGCAGCTTCCGGTCGCGATCCAGAATTGAAGCCCGACTTGGAATCGCTCTCAATTCAGTGCAAAACTCCGAGAGTTAGGCGAGCAAAAGGAGGCCGGAAGTGCTGCCAATCGATGCAATCAGAGTCATCCCTTGCAGCAATTTACGCGCAGGTGATTTGGTCTTTCTGCTCGATGGATTTGGCGAATCTCTCATTGCTGGCGCAAACCAGTACGGCATCGTTGCAACAGTACCTTTGGCCGGGGAGAGCAAGGATATCGTGCCCCTGAATGATCTTCCTGGAAGAGCGATGGTCATCCGCGATTGGGGGATAGAGGTTGACCATACCTCCGCCAGCAAGACCGATCCCCGCGCACCGCGAACCCTCTCGATGTCCGGAAGGGGGATAATGATCGATGGCAGTTATGCGAGCGAAATTCATCGCATGTCCATCCAAGACTCTGGCGAAGCGCCTGATGGGGGCGGGCCGGTCTTCTTTAACCGATGGAACATCGTTTATCGAAACGGAATTGAAAAAGTGACGCTTTGCACCATTGGATAACCCGATCGGTAAGAGGTGTCTTATATAACACCCTTGCTTTGAGACGTTAGCTGTAGGTGCATGCCTCGCAGAAGATCCGTCAATTTTCGTTCATGCTAGCCCAGACATCTTGTTCAATAACCTGCTTCAGCAGGGCTCATTTCTGCGAAGCGACGTATAATTTTTCCGACCTTTGCTGTGACGTCACATTTCACTCCTCTGTTACTCAGGAGATAATCTAGGCATTCGAGAATTGCTTTGAGTTTGTTTGGCTGCGCGATTGGAACATTCGCGCGACGGAGCCTGCTAGGCTGCTTTTGAAAACTTCTATTGAAAAGTCGGTCATGATGCGCGCACATATTGCGTAAATCGACTAAGCATTCGAGCCAATTTATGAATGTCTGATCACTGGCTACGCCAAATTCTGCCGCCACTTTGGTTCGTAAAGTGCCTTCAAGGCATTGGAAAATGCGTGAAGTCGCTCCAAAGGTGAGAAACTCCTTCATTGTCCATATCGGAGGCAATGCGGGCGGCGCATACGTTTGTCTATAGTGCTTCGCACGCTGATCCCTTGACTGTTCATAGACCTTAGCGAAGCTCTGAATGGCTTGTAGATTTGCAGCTGCGTCCCTGAAGGCTGCTATTTCATAGTAGGGGTGGCTACCGAATGCGTCGCTCAACGCTTCAGACACAGAGTTCCGGAACAACAGTTCGAATTGCCCTACCGCCGCGAAGCAAGCCTCTCGGAGCAATCTATCGCACTCATAAAGGCGAAGAATGTCTTTGTAGGTCGTTCCGGGCACAAAAGGCCTGTCGGGCAGGACATTGAGCTGACGGCGGCTGAGAAAATAAATGCGTAGCCGCTCATAACCGATCATATCGATCTTGCGTGCCGCCACGTTAGGGCGCGCGACTACGAGCCCCCTGGCCCTGAGGTGCGCAACGCGTTGCCCAGCGGTCGCATGCGGCTTATTGTAAGGGATCAGTGCCATTCAAAAAAAGAAGGGCCGCCCTTTTGCACTCCCCGTAGGGATCGTGTGGCGGCCCATGACTTTTTCAACCTAGTGTCGAATCTCTAAAAAAGCAATGAAGATTCGGAGCGGGTGCATTCGGCACCTGACTTGGGGGGGCGGCTCGACCAGATCAAGTGTCGGTCGGCAGCAATCTGGCAGCAACCCAATTATCGGGGAACGTTTAAGGGAACATCCGCCCCCTTTGGGGAGAAACTCAATAAAAACAAAGGCCGGTGGCGGAGACGGAGGGATTCGAACCCTCGGTACCCTGATAGAGTACGGTTCCTTAGCAGGGAACTGGTTTCAGCCACTCACCCACGTCTCCGCAATGGCAATGCCAGCGCGAAGCGGGCGCTATAAGCATGCGCAAGGGTGTCGGCAAGGTGGCATGGCAAGAATTTCGCTGCCCCCGCCTGTGCCCCGCCCCTGCCATTCGCCTGCGGTTCAGCCGGGGGGCGGCAATTTGTGCCAATTCGGGATCTGCTCTGGCGCGTTTTTGATTCGCCTCGTCGCCTCGGGCTTGCAGCACCGGGCGCAGGCGATTCTTCTGGAGCGTGGCGAAGTCCGGCCCCTGCCGGCGTGAAAGGCTATGACATGAAGGTTTGTGCTGGTGCTCTCTCGTCGCTCCGCCGGGCTTCGGCGCGGCTGATTCTGGCCAGCGCCGCGGTCGCGGCGGCAGCCATGCCGCCGGCGGCAGGCGCGCAAAATGTGGAGCGGCTTGATCCCGACGATGCCTTTCGCAGCGCGCCGCCCGCGAGCAGCGGGATCGACGCTGATCTGACCAGCCCGCAGGCTCCGCCCGCGCCGGCAGCGCCGCCCGCAACCTCTCCTCCTCCGGCACCTCTGGCTTCTGCTGCTGCTGGCCCAGACGCCGCAGCGCCGCCCGCATCGCAGGGCGTCGGGCAGTGGTCGGATGGTGATTTTGCCCCCGCAGCGGCGGCCGTGCCGGTTGCGGCGGCGCCCGCAGGCCCTGCCACCTATGGCGAGGATGATCTGATCGGCGCGGCCGAGGGGATTTTCGGCAAGGGCGCAGAAGGCCTTGCCAAGCTGATCGAAGGCATTCTCGCCAAGCAGGGCCGCCCTAATGCCTATATCGTCGGGCGCGAGGCTGGCGGCGCGCTGGTGGTGGGCGCGCGCTATGGCTCGGGCACGCTGCATCACAAGATCGAAGGTGATCGCAAGGTGTACTGGACAGGCCCTTCGATCGGCTTTGATGCCGGGGCCAATGCCTCCAACACATTTGTGCTGGTCTATAATCTTTACGACAGCGAAGACCTGTTCGAACGCTTTGCCGCGGGCGAGGGGCAGGCCTATTTCGTCGGCGGTTTTCACGCCAGCTACCTGCGCAAGGGCGATAAGGTGCTGATCCCGATCCGGGTCGGGGCGGGTCTCAGGCTCGGGATCAATGCCGGCTACATGCGCTTTTCCGAAAAGCAGCGCTGGCTGCCGTTTTAAGCATGGTGTGATCCAAAACCCGGTTGCGCGCCCGCGCGCATCGGGCCATGCGGGCAGGCATGATGCTCAACCGACTCAATCCCCAGGCGCCTGATGCGCTGCTCGCCCTGATCCGTCTCCACGCTGCCGATCCGCGCGCCGACAAGATTGATCTTGGCGTCGGCGTCTATCGTACCGAAGAAGGCGCAACCCCGGTCTTCGCCGCGATCAAGGCCGCCGAACAGCGGCTGGTGGATGAACAGGATTCCAAAAGCTATCTCGGCCCCGAAGGCGACATGGGCTTTGTCAACGCGCTGATGCCTTATATTTTCGGCGCGGATGCGACGATGGGCGGCAGGCTGGTCGGCATGCAGACGCCGGGCGGCACTGGCGCGGTGCGCGTCGCCGTGGCACTGGCGCAGAAAGCGGGCGTGCGCCGGGTGCATATGGGCGTGCCAAGCTGGCCCAACCATGCGCAGATCATGGCGGATATCGGCCTTGACGTGGCCACTTTCGATCACGCCCACGCCGATGGCAGCGCCAATCTGGATGCCGTGCTGGGCGCGATCCGGGGTGCCGGGCCGGACGAGGCGATCCTGCTCCACGCCTGCTGCCACAATCCGACGGGCGTGGATTACACCGCCGATCAATGGGCCGCGATTGCCGCTGCCATTGCCGAAACCGGCATCTTCCCGATCATCGATTCCGCCTATCAGGGGCTGGGCGAAGGGCTGGAGGCAGATGCCGCCGGGATGCGCGCGGTGCTGGCCGCTGTGCCCGAGGCGCTGATCGCCTATTCCTGCGACAAGAATTTCGGGATGTACCGTGATCGGGTGGGCGCGCTTTACATGCTGGCCGCGGCGCCGGCCGGGCTTGATGCCATCACCAGCAATGCCAATGCGCTGGCGCGGGCCAGCTGGTCGATGCCGCCCGATCACGGCGCGGCGGCGGTGCGGCTGATCCTGCGCGATCCGGATCTGACGGGCGTGTGGCTGGCCGAGCTCGATGATATGCGCGCCCGGATGCGTCAGGTGCGCGATGCGCTGGCGGGAGCTGGCATGGCGGGGCGGATCGATCTGGCTCCGCTGGGCCAGCAGAACGGGCTGTTCTCGATCGTGCCGGTGACGCCGCAGGAAGTGGTGACCTTGCGCGAAGATCACGGCATCTACATGGCCGGATCGGGCCGCATCAACATCGCGGGCCTCACCATGGCAAACCTGCCCAAATTCATCGCCGCACTGGCCGAAGTCACGGGCTGAGGCGCGCGCCGATGCTTGATCGCCAGCCCGTGCTGGAGGGCGAACGGTTGATCTTGCGGCCCTTGCGGCGTGAGGACTGGGACGCGCTTTACGCAGTCGCATCCGATCCGCTGATCTGGGAGCAACACCCTGCGCATGATCGCTGGCAGGAACCGGTGTTCCGCGCCTTCTTCGCTGATGCGCTGGCGAACAAGGGTGCGCTTGCGATCATCGACCGGCAAAGCGGCGCGGTGATCGGCTCCTCGCGCTATCAGGGGCTCGACGAGGCGGGCGGCGGCAGTGTCGAGATTGGCTGGACGTTCCTTGCGCGGGCGCACTGGGGCGGGGCGGTGAACCGCGAATTGAAGCGCCTGATGCTCACCCATGCGCTGGCGAGCGTGGCCGAATGCCGCTTTGTCGTGGGCGAGACCAACCACCGCTCGCGCCGGGCGATGGAAAAGATTGGCGGAACGCTGACAGATCGCCGCGAAGTGCGCGCGATGGCGGGCGGAGCGCTGCTGGCCCATGTCACCTATGTCATCACCCGTGAGAATTTTGCCACAGGCCCGCTGACCGCGCTGTGACGCGCAGGGTTTGCCGGTTGCCAATCGGCGGGCGGGGTGGCTATGACGTGCCCAATACCCCGCGCCATCTGTCTGATGCAAAGCGGGTTTTCACGGGGAGAATAACATGGGTCGCAGCTTCCGCCATTCGCTTCGCGCTGTCTCTTGCCTGGCCATTGCCGCTGGTCTGGGGCTTGCCGCTGTTCCGCCCGCGCTTGCGCAACAAGCTGCGCCGGCCGCCGCTGCCAGCGAGACCGCCACCGGCGTGCCCGCCTGGGGCATTGCCAGCCCCGATTTCCCCGCCGATCCCGAAATCACCTTTGGCCGCCTGCCCAACGGGATGCGCTATGCGTTGAAACGCCACGCCAACCCGCCGGGCGAAGCCGCCATCCGCTTTACCGTCGCGGTCGGCTCACGCGAGGAAACCGATCCCGAAAACGGCGCTGCGCATTTTGTCGAACACATGGCCTTCAACGGCACCACCGGTATTCCCGAAGGCCAGTTGATGCCGATGCTGGAAAAGCTCGGCCTGGCCTTTGGCGCGGATACCAATGCCTCGACCGGGCTCGATTACACCACCTATATGTTGTCCTTGCCGCGCACCGATGATGAAACCGTCGGCACCGCGCTCAAGGTGATCCGCGAAATGGCGGGCGAGCTGACAATTGCGCCTGCTGCGGTGGATCGTGAACGCGGCATCATCCTCAACGAAGCGCAGGTGCGCAACGATCCGAGCCGCCGCCGCATCGCGCATTACCTGCAAGCCGCCCTGCCGGGCTCGCGCGTGGGCGAACGCGTGCGCGCCGATGAAGAACGCATCCGCAACATCACGCCTGCCCAGCTGCGCGCCTTTTACGATGCCTATTACCGGCCCGAGCGCGCGACGCTGGCGATTGTCGGTGATTTCGATGTGGCCGCGATGGAAGCGCGCATCAAGGCAACCTTCAGCGACTGGAAGGGCGATGGCGCTGCGCGTGATCCCTATAATGGCCCCGTTCCCGCCGCCACGGCTGCGCCCGCCATTGCGAATTTCGTCGATCCCGCGATTCCCGAAATCATCGAATTGCAGCGCCTTTCCGCGTGGGAGCCGCCGGCCAACACCGCGCTTGCCGCGCGCGATGATTACCTGCGTGCGATTGGCGCGATTGCCCTGTCGAACCGGCTGAACACGCTGGCCCGCGCGCCTGATTCGCCAAGCCTTGGCGGGCAGGCTGCCGATCAGCCGCTGTTCCGTTCGGCGCGCGCGTTTGGCCTGCTGGCAGTCGCCAAGGACGGGCAATGGGCCGAAACGCTGGCGCTGGCCGAACGCGAGCTGCGCCGGGCCGCGCAGTTCGGCTTCACCGGGTCGGAAATCGCCGAGGCCAAGGCCAATATCGCCACCGCGCTCAGCAATGCGGCGGCGCAGGCTGCCGGCCGCCAGAGCGCCGCGATTGCCGAGGCGCTGGTCTCCAGCAGCCTCCAGAATGCCGTGCCGACCGCGCCCGCGCTTGATCTGGCCTTCTATCAGGCCATCGAAGGCACCATCACGCCCGAAGCGGTGAGCGAGGCTTTCCGCGCCGCCTGGCAGGGCGGGCCGACAGTGGTGCATCTTTCCACCAAGCAGCCGATTGCAGGCGGTGACAAGGCGATTGCCGCCGCCTTGCAGCAAAGCGCGGCAGTGGCCGTGACCCCGCCTGCCGAGGACGCCAAGGTAGAATTTGCCTACAGCGATTGGGGCACGCCGGGCAAAGTTGCAGCCGACACCATGATTGCCGATCTCGGCATCCGCACGGTGCGTTTTGCCAATGGCGTGCAGCTCAATCTCAAACCGACCAAGTTCGAACCCGGCAAGATCGCCTTTTCGCTGCGGGTTGGCGATGGCTATGCCAGCTTCCCGGCAGACAAGCAGGGCCTGCGCGAAATGCTCTCGATCATCGCCAGCATTGACGGGCTGGAAAAACACAGCGTCGATGATCTGCGCCGCGTGCTGGCGGGCAAGGCGGTGAGCCTTGGGCTGGATGGCGAAGATACGGCGCTGACCGCCGATGGCGAGACGACGGCTGCCGATCTCAAGCTGCAGCTCGATCTGCTGGCGGCGCGGCTGACGGCAACCGGCTGGCGGCCTGAAACTGCCGCGCAATGGGCCGGAATTGCGCCGGTGGTGGTGCAGAACATCCGTTCGGGCGCAGCGCAGGTGCTGGGCACTGCGTTTGACGCGGTGCTGGCGGGCAATGATGCGCGGCTCGGCCTGCCTGATGCCAGCCAGCTGGCCGCGCGTTCCATGGAGGAATTGCGCGCCGTGGTCGCCCCGCAACTCGCAAACGGCGCGATTGCGCTTGGCCTGGTCGGCGATTTCGATGCGGATGCGGCGATTGCGGCGGTTGCCGCCACGCTCGGCGCGCTGCCGCCGCGCGGCGAACGGCGCGAGGATGCGAGCAAGGCCGCTCCGGTGCGGTTCGTGGCGGATCGTTCGACCAGGGTGCTCACCCACACCGGCGCGGCCGATCAGGGCGCGATGACAGTCAGCTGGCCCGGCACTGACGGGCGCGATCTGAAGGATGATATCACCCGCGATCTGCTGGTCGAGGTGATGACGCTGCGCCTCACCGAAAAGCTGCGCGAGGAACTGGGCACAACCTATTCGCCGCAAGCTTTCAGTGCAGCGCCGCTGAGCTATCAGGGGTATGGCCATATCACCACCTTCCTCACCATCCCGCCTGAAGTAATGGACGAAACGGCAGCGGCGGTGCGCGCGATTGCGGCGGAATTCGTGGCGGCGCCCGTTGCCAGCGATCTGCTTGACCGGGCGCGCAATCCGATGCGCGCCAATTACGAACGCGCCGAAACGCAGAATTCAGGCTGGCTTGGGCTTGTCGCCGAAGTGCAGAGCGATCCTTCGCTGCTGACCCGTCGCCGCACCCGGCGTGCGGTGCTGGATGCTATCACGCCTGCCGATCTACAAGCCGCCGCCAAGCGCTATCTGACGGCGACCCCGGTCGAGGTTCGGGTGGTGCCCGAGGCGAAGTAGCCCCGCCCGGCAGGTCTGCGCGATGGTAATTCATGGTCAGCGCTGGCGCTACCGCGTCGGCAATGCCGATGTGTGTGTGGACAATGCGTTCAGCTGGTGGGGCTGGGCGCAGGAGCGCTGGGTGATCAACGGCGAGGAAGTGCGCAGCATTGGCGCCTGGTTCACCTTCCGCCGCAAGTTCGACGAGCCGTGGCTGACCCCCCTGGGGGACGGGGTGCTGGCCGCCGATCTGCGCTCCGCTGCGCATGGGGTGGCGTGCGAAGTCCGGCTTGACGGGGAATTGCTGGCGCCCGAGGCGCTTTACGAAACCAGCTGGAGCGGGCGCGGGGCGTGGCCTGACGAGGCGGCGTGGGTAGAAGTGGAGCGCCACACCATCTTTGCAAAATTCGGCGGCGGGTGAAGCCGCAGCCTCACCCCCGCGCGGCGAGGCTCTGCATCCGTTTGAGATAGCGCGCCAGCACATCAATCTCGAGGTTCACCGTGTCGCCTTCAGCCAGATCACCCAAAGTGGTGACGCTGGCGGTGTGCGGAATGATGTTGAGCAGGAAATCGCAGGTGCCGTCCGCCCGGTCGCGCACATTGTTGACGGTGAGCGAGACCCCGTCCACCGTGATCGAGCCTTTTTCCGCAATGAAGGGCGCCATTTCGGCGCGCGCGCGCACTGCCACTTGCCAGCTGCCGCCTTCGCGGGCGACTTTCACCACCGTGCCGATCGAATCGACATGGCCGGTGACGATATGCCCGCCCAATTCATCGCCCATGCGCAAGCTGGGTTCGAGATTGAGGCGGCGGCCTTCGTGCCACATGCCGGCCACCGTGCGGCTGACAGTCTCGCCCGAGACATCGACATCAAACCACGCATCGCCCGCCGCGCCGCCGCGGTCCACCACCGTCAGGCACACGCCCGAACATGCAATCGACGCGCCAATGTCGATCCGCGCCGGATCAAGCGGGGCCGCAATGCGCATGCGCCAATCGCCGCGCAGTTCCGCCGAAGCGATGGTGCCGATGGCGGTGACAATGCCAGTGAACATGGGGCCAAAAATCCTCTTTCAGTCGCGGATGCGGCCATAGGCCTCGAAGGTGTCGCTGCCAAGCTGGCGGCGTTCGACAAGCTGCCAGCGGCCATGTGCGGATGCGAGATCGCCAAGCCCAAGCGCGCCGACGCCCGCGCGGCCATCGCCGATCAGGATCGGCGCGCGGTAGAGGTGCAGCGCGTCCACCAGATCGGCGGCCAGAAAGGCGGCAGCCGTGCCTGCCCCGCCTTCGACATAAAGGTACAGCACGCTGTCCAGCCCGGCGATCTGTGCGGGCGCGGCAATGGTGGTGACGCCCGCAATGGCGTGCCCGCGCGTCAGCACCACGCGCTGCGGCGAGCGCGCCTTCAGCCCCGGCAGGCGCACATCAAGGCGGGGGCTATCGCTGCGCCAGGTGCCGCCGCCCACCAGAATGGCGTCATGGCGCGCGCGCTGGGCATGGACATGGGCGCGCGCCGCCTCGCCCGTGATCCACTGGCTGGTGCCATCGGCCAGCGCGATGCACCCATCCAGCGACAGCGCCAGTTTGAGCGTGACGTAAGGCCGCCCTAGCCGCTGACGGGTGAGGAACCCGGCAAGGCTGGCCGCCGAGGCTGCATCATCCAGCAGGCGCACCGCGATGCCCGCTGCCTCCAGCCGCGCAATCCCCTTGCCCGCCGTGCGCGGATCGGGATCATGCTGGCCGATCACCACCCGCGCCGGGGCGGCGGCAACAATCAGATCGGCGCAGGCCGGCCCGCGCGCCGATGCGTGGGCGCAAGGTTCAAGCGTGACGTAAAGCGTGGCTGCGCGCAGCACGTCGGGCGCAAGGCCTGCCAGCGCTGCGGCTTCGGCATGGGGGCGGCCGCCCGCCGCCGTCCACCCGCGCCCGATCACCCGGCCATCTGCCGACACCACCAGCGCGGCAACGCCGGGATTGGGGCGCGCAAGCGGACGCGCGCGCCCAGCCAGCCTTGCCGCTGCCGCCATCCACGCGTGATCATCAGGAGCAAGGCTCGCTATGGCGCGGCGCTTTCGCTGGTCGGGGTGGGCACCTTGGCAACCCGGCCCATCTGCTCGGCACGCTTGGCCTCGGCGGCGGCTGCTTCGGCGGCGCGGCGCGCGTCAGCCTCGGCCTCGATCTTGTTCACGTCCATGCCCGCCGCTGCGCCCAGCGCCTTGTAGAGATCCCGCTTGCGCCGGGCGATTTCGGCCTGTTTGGCGGCGCGCAGTTCCTTCAATTCCTGATTTTCCAGGTTGCTGGCGATGATCTCGTCGATGGTGCGGTCTTCGGCAAAGCTGGTGATATAGGTCACGCGCGGCCGTTCGGGTTCCTTGTAATGGGTTTGCGACATGGCCCAGCCAAAGATCAGCACAGCCGGGATCACCCGAGGCCCCCAGTATAGGCCAGCGATAGGGATTGGGCTTCCTGAATTCCTGCCAGAAGTCGATAAGGCCCGAAGTGGGGTTGAAGCGCGAACGGGACAGCATAGCAGGCAATATAGGGGCAAGCAGTGCCGCTTGCCAATTGCTTTGCGCGTGAACCCGTCAGCCGAAGGCAGCGTAGAGGCTGCGGCCGTGTTCTTTCAGCCAGCGATCCGCCGCGGCAATCTCGCCTTCATAGATGTGCGCAAGCAGGGCGTGGAAGGCGCGCGAATGATCGAAATGGACAAGATGCGCAACTTCGTGTGCCACCACCGAACGGCGGACATAATCAGGCGCCTGCACCAGCCGCCAGTTGATGCGGATGCGGGCCTTGTCCGAACATGAACCCCAGCGCCGCAGCGCGCGGGACAGGCTGATGGGGACGGGCGCGAGATCGGCAGCGGCGCAATAATCGCGCATGTCGGCCTCTGCCAAAGCGAGCGCTTCATCCTCCAGCCAGCGGCGGATGCGGGTTTCGAGCCGCGTTTCCGGCCCGCCGATCCGCAAAGCCTCGCCGATGATCGCCGGACGGCGCGGCGCGGCAGCGCGCCATTCCACCGTGAGCGCGCGCCCGCGATAGCAGACATGACCGCCGACGCCCGGCGCGCTGCGGGCAGGCACGCGGGCAAGCTGCCCTTCGAGCCATTCCTTGCGGGCATGGGCAAAGGCAATCGCTTCAGCCGCCGCCGCCCAGCGCGGCAGCGTGATCCGCACCTCGCTGCCATCAGGCGCCAGCCGCATGGTGAGCCGGCGCGCGGTGGGATGGCGTTTCAGCGCAATCGGCACCGCGCGGCCCGCCAATTCGAGTTCGGGCGCAAGGCTGGCGCGTTCGAGCCAGCCGATCACGCCTCGTCCTCCGCCGCTTCCCATGCACCGATCTCGTCCACCTCGCCCCAATCGACAATGTGGTGTTCGAGCGGCCCTGCATCCACTTCGCTCACCACCCGGCCCACCACCGAAATGCGCGCGCGCCGCACGCTATCGGGATCACCGCTGATGAGCGGGTGCCAATCATACAGCGGCTTGTCCTCCTGCCGCAGCCGATAGGCGCAGGTGCCCGGCAGCCAGGCCACGCTGGCCACGATGGCAGGGGTCAGACGCAGGCAATCGGGCACGAAGGCCTTGCGATTGCGATAATCGCTGCACCGCGCCGTGCCGGTATCCAGCAGGCGGCAGGCGACATTGGTGTCGATGATTTCGCCGGTATCGGCATCCTCGATCTTGTGGAGGCAGCAGCGCCCGCAACCATCACACAGCGCTTCCCATTCCGCACGCGTCAGCGCGGCCAAAGGCAATTCCCAGAAGCGTTCTCTCAGCGGACCCATTGCGCCAGTTCCGCCGCGACGCCTGCGGCCTGCTTGTCGGTGGGGATAATCCCCAAGGGCGCGCCATCGGGCGCAAACAGATAGGTAAAGGTGGTGTGGCTGACATTGTAATTGCCATCGGGCTTTGCCGGGTCTTTGCTGGCCTGCACCCCGAAAGCTTTCTTGACTGCCTCGATCTCGGCAGGCGTGCCGGTGAGGCCGATCAGGCGCGGATGGAAATTGCCGACAAATTCGCCCATCACTTGCGCGGTATCGCGTTCGGGATCGACGGTGATGAAGATCGGCTGCACTTTGGCACCAAGGGCCGGATTGGCCTTTTCGAACTGGCTCAATCCCTGGCTCAGCCGCTGGATATCGGTCGGGCAGATATCGGGGCAATAGGTAAAGCCGAAATAGACGAGGCGGTACTGGCCTGCAAAATCATCCCATTTCACCTGCTTGCCGGTATGGCTGGCCAGCGTGAAATCGCCGCCAATGCTTGCGCCGCGCAGATCAACCCCGTCGGGCGAAGGGCCGGGCGGGGCTTCGCCCGCGCAGGCAGGCAGCATCAGCACCGCTGCCAGCGCAGCCAGCATCGCGGGGAATTTCATCGGGGGATTGGCCTTGCGGTTCATGCTCTGCTAACTGGCACCTTGTGATGATCGGGCAGGCGGCACGTGATCGCTCGCCCGGATGATATGTGGCAGGAATTGGGAGAGGTTCAAACCGTGCTGACCGGATTTTTGCGCAAATACCCGTTCAAGCGGGCGATTGCCAATGCGCTTGTTGTGAGTGCTGTTGTCGGCGTTGCAAGCGTGCCGCTGGCGCCTGCCGCAGCGCAGATGTTCACCGAAGGCTACCAGTTCCTCAAGGCGGTCAAGGATCGCGATGGGGACAAGGCCACCGACATGCTCAACAAGCCGGGCACGCAGGTCGTCAACAGCCGCGATCTGACCAGCGGCGATACCGGCCTGCACATGGTGGTGCAGCGGCTTGATACGCTGTGGGTGCGGTTTCTGCTGCAACGCGGCGCTGATCCGAACATCCGCAACAAGCGCGGGGTTTCGCCGCTGCAACTGGCAACCTCGCTCGGCTTCATCGAAGGCGCTGAAGAACTGATCAAGGGCGGGGCCAGCGTGAATGTTTCGGACCAGACCGGCGAAACCCCGCTGATTGCAGCGGTGCATGCGCGCAATGTGCCGATGGTGCGGATGCTGCTGGCCAAAGGCTCCAACCCCGATCACAACGACAATTCGGGCCGTTCGGCGCGCGATTACATGATGGTGCAGGCGGGCAATACCTTGATGAAGCAGGAATTCGAGACAGCGGATAAAAAACGCACCGAAAAGGGAACTCCAAAGGATTACGGGCCTTCTTTCTGACATGACCGATTATTCCGACATGACGCTTGATGAACTGGCCGTGGCGCTGGCCCCCGATATTGCGGCCTCGGCCATTTTCGATGGCTGGAACGAAACCGCGCTCGTGGCCGCTGCCGAAATGGCAGGCGTTGATCCCGATGTGGCCAAGCTGGCCTTTCCCGCCGATGCGCCGGGCGGGCGCGCGATGGTGATGATCACCGCGTGGATCACCTCGGTCGATCAGGCGATGGAAGCCGAATGGCCCAAGGAACGGCTTGCCACGCTCAAGATCCGCGAACGGATCCGCACGCTGGTCGCCTTCCGGCTCGAAGCGGTCGAACATATCGACGAAGCGGTGCGGCGCGCGCTGTCCATCATGGCGCAGCCGCAAAATGCCGCGCGCAGCCTCAGGCTTGGCTGGCGTTCGGCGGATATCATGTGGCGGCTCGCCGGCGACACCGCGACCGATTACAACCACTACACCAAACGCGCCATTCTGGCCGGCATCTACAGCGCGACGCTGGCGGTGTTCGTGAACGACGACAGCGAAGGCAAGGCCGAAACTTACGCCTTCCTCGATCGGCGGATTGACGGAGTGATGCGGTTCGAAAAGGCCAAGGCGCGCTTTACCGGCAAAGACCGCGAATTGCCGAGCCTGACGCGCTTTCTCGGACGGCTGCGTTATCCGGCGCGGTAAGTCGGGGATAGGCCCTTGAGGCTTGTCGTCGGCTGCGCTTTGATGTCCTATGAGGTTCGCCTGAGTCGCAGCATTGGCTGCGCAAGGTTCGGACGGGAAAGGACAATTCGATGGCGGGTTCGCTCAACAAGGTCATGCTGATCGGCAATCTGGGGGCTGATCCCGAAATCCGCAGCTTCCAGAACGGCGGCAAGGTCGCCAATCTGCGCATTGCCACCTCGGAAAGCTGGAAAGACCGCCAGACGGGCGAGCGCAAGGAAAAGACCGAATGGCACACCGTCGCGATCTTTTCCGAAGGGCTGGTGGGCGTGGTCGAACGCTACCTGAAAAAGGGCAGCAAGGTCTTTGTCGAAGGCAAGCTGCAGACCCGCAAATGGCAGGATCAGAACGGGCAGGATCGTTACAGCACCGAAATCGTGATTCAGGGCCTGGGCGGCACGCTGACCATGCTTGATGGCGCAGGCGGCGGCGGGATGGGCGGCGGCGGTGGCGGCGGTGGTGCCCGGTCGGGCGGCAGCTACGGCGGCGGCGCTGGGGGCAGCGCAAGCGGCAGCTGGGATCAGGGCGGCGGCGGTTCGGGCGGCGGCGGCTTTGGCGGCGGGCCTGCGGGCGGCGGCGCAGGCGGCGGCTATGATGATCTGGATGATGATATTCCGTTCTGATTGCCCATGCTGATCGGTGCCGGTGTGCGGTTGGTCGGTTTTGCGGTTTGATATGAACCCCTTGCCGCGCTAGGCAGGGCCAATGCCGCTGGCGGCAATCGGGCAAGGGGTCAGCATGCTCAAGGTTACCAATCTTACGAAACAATTCGCCGCTGTGCGCGCCGTTGATGATCTGAGCTTTGCGGTCGCGCCGGGCGAAATTTACGGCTTTCTCGGCGGCAATGGCGCGGGCAAGACCACCACCTTGCGCATGGTGCTCGATATCATCCGGCCCACCTCCGGCACCATCGAAGTGATGGGCAGCGCGCCCGGTCGCGGTGCTTCGGGGGCAATCGGTTTTCTGCCCGAAGAACGCGGGCTTTACGGCAATATGACGGTGATCGACATGATCACCTATTTCGGCCAGCTCAAACAGATGCGCGCGCATGATGCCCGCGCGCATGGCATGGAATTGCTCGAACGCTTTGATCTTGCACCCCGCGCCAAGGCCAAGGTGGCCGACCTTTCCAAAGGTATGGCGCAGAAGGTTCAACTCGCCACCGCGCTCGTAAACCGCCCGCGCCTGCTCATTCTGGATGAGCCTTTTTCGGGCCTCGATCCCGTCAATCAGGGCCTGCTGGAAGATGAAATCCTGCGCGCGGCCGGCACGGGCGCGGCGGTGGTGTTTTCCACCCATGTGATGCAGCACGCCGAACGCCTGTGCGAACGCATCCTGCTGCTGCGCAAGGGGCGCAAGCGGTTTGAAGGCACGATTGATGAAGCCCGCGCGCAATTGCCGGGCCGCGTCGCTGCCATCGCGCCGCCTGCCATCACCGCCATGGCGGGCGTTGCCACTGCCGAACCGGTCGCGGATCTGGGCGAAGGCTGGCACGAATGGTCGCTGGTGCTTGGCGAAGGCGTGGCGGCGGGCGATCTGCTCGAAGCCTGCACCGCGCAAGGCCTGCCGCTGCGCCGGTTCGAGGAACACCGCGCCTCGCTCCACGATGTATTTGTTGCACTGGTCGGCGGTGATCCGGCCGCTGCGGAGGAGCGCGCATGAACCTTACCAATATCCTCCTGGTTGCGGGCCGCGAATTGCGGCAGGTGGTGCTGCTGAAAAGCTTCTGGCTCACCCTGCTGCTGGTGCCGGTCGGCCTCGCGCTTGGCCCGGTGCTGGCTGACAGCCTTGATGAAGACGAGCCGACCCGTGTGGTGGTGGTGGATCGTTCGGGCGGAGCAGTGGCCGCTGCCATCGAGGCCCGCTTTGCCGAAAACGAAGACCGCGCGCTGCTCACCAGCCTGTCGCGCTATGTGTGGCGCCATGATCTCCAATCGGCGGCCCCCGATGCGCCCTGGGCGCAGCACGGCTATGTCTATGGCCCCGCCGATGTTGCAGCATTTCGTGCAGCGGGCGGGATTGAGGCAGCGCTCGCCGCGATTGCCAAGGTCAAGCCCGAGGCCACGCCCGAATTTGATCCGCCGCCGCCCGATTATGCCTTTGATCCCCCGTCCCAAGCGCTCGCCCGCGCAGATGGCGCAGCGTTCAAACCGGCGGTCGATGCGCTGCTGGAGGCTGACGAAGACGCCGCCGATGTGGTGGTGGAAATCGCGGCCGGCTTTCCCGAAGACCCGCGCGTCGCCGTGTTCACCAGCGATCAGCCGCGCACCAGTTTTGTGACGACATTGCAGGACGTGCTCACCACGGCCATGCGCACCGGCCTGCTGGCGCGGCAGGGGCTTTCCGCCGATGCGGCGCAAGCAGCGAGCCTTGCGGTGCCTGCCATTGCGCTCACCATGCCGCGCCCCGGCGGCGGCGCGCAGGAGGCGATGCTGATCCGTTCGATCGTGCCGCTGGCGCTTGCCTATATCCTGCTGATGGCGCTGATGTTGTCAGGCAGCTGGATGCTGCAAGGCTCGGTCGAGGAACGCTCGAAAAAGCTGCTGGAATCGGTGCTCGCCTGCATCACGCCCGAAGAACTGATGTATGGCAAATTGCTCGGCTCGCTCGGCATCGGGCTGTCGATGCTGGCAGTGTGGCTGGGCGCAGCGGTGGTGGCGGCCTTTGCCACACAGGGCGAAATTGCCGACATGATCCGCCCCGCGCTTGAACCGGTCAGCGGGGTGGGGCCGGTGATCACGCTGATCTATTTCTTCATCATGGGCTATGTCGCGATTGCGATCCTGTTTGTCGGGATCGGCGCGCTGGCTGACACCATGAACGAGGCGCAGGGCTATCTGATGCCCGTGATTTTCGGGACGATGCTGCCGGTGTTTTTCCTGATCCAGGCCGTGCTGTCGGGCGGTTCCGGGGCGCTGGTGCAGATCATGACATGGATCCCGCTGTGGACGCCTTTTGTGGTGCTCGCCCGGCTTGGCTCGGGGATTTCCACGCCCGAACTGCTGGGCGCAGGGGTGCTGATGGCAGCTTTTGTGGTGGCCGAGGTGATCCTGATCGGGCGCTTGTTCCGGGCCAGCCTGCTCGCGCAAGGCCAGATCAAGGGATGGCGGCAATTGGCGGAACGCCTGCGCCCGGCAGCGGATTAGGGCGCGGCAGCCTCGGCAAGGGCTTGCGCGGTCTTGTAATCGGGCTTGCCATTGTTGAGCCGGAGCGAGCTTTGCGTGAACACATAAAGCCGCGGGATCTTGTATCCGGCCAATCCGCTGCGCGCATGGGCATCAAGCGCGGCTTCATCGGCGTCGCCTGCGGGCTGCACCACGGCGACGACTTTGCGGCCAAAGCGCGGATCGGGCAGGCTGACAACGCGTACATCCTGCACGCCGGGGTGATCCTGCAACACGGCTTCGACTTCTTCGGGGAAGACTTTTTCGCCGCCGGTGTTGATGCACATATTGTCGCGGCCAATGAATTCGAGCGTGCCATCGGCGGTCCAGCGCGCGCGGTCGCCGGTCATCAGCCAGCGCTGGCCGCCGATCACCGGGAAGGTCTGGCGGTTCTTTTCATCCTCGCCCAGATAGCCCAGCGGCAGCGGCCCGGTGCGCGCGACGATCCCCACCCCATCAGAGCCGGGCAGGATTTCCTTGAGGTTTTCATCGAACAGCCGGGTTTCGCGCCCCGGCAGAGGCTGGAACTTGCCCCCGCCTGATGAACCGGCGGCGGTGGTGATGACAATGCCGGTGCCCGAACTTTCCGAAGAACCCAGCGCATCCACGATCATCAGCGCCGGATGGTGCGCGATCAGGCGCTGCTTGACCGCAGGCGAGAACACCGCGCCGGACGAGGTGATGGAGCGCAGGCTCGCCAGCACTTTGGCCCCATCGCCGCGCGCGTCGAGCCGGTCGGCCAGCGGCAGGGCAAAGGCATCGCCGACGATGAACACCCCGCGCGCACCCAGCCGCGCGATTTCGTCGAGCGCAAGATCGGCGTCGAATTTCTCCGCCGGCAGCAGGGCCAGCGTGCCGCCTTTCAGCAAGTGGATCATCGCGCTGAACTGGCCTGCGCCATGCATCAGCGGCGACAGCAGCAAGAGCGGCGAGGTGCTGGCGGGGTGATCCGGGCCGATCCGCGCAGCTTCGGCGGCTTGTTCCTCCAGCGAGGTGGTGACATGCGGCGGCGTGCCCGGCGGGCGCTGCCATACCGAAGCGCTGAACGCGCCCCAGGCCTCCTCCATCGGCCACATCACGGCCTTGGGCATGCCGGTGGTGCCGCCGGTGGCGGTGAGAAACAGGGCGGCCGGATCATCATGGATCGCAAAATCCGGCGGCAGCGGCGCAGCGCACAGCATCGCCCATTCGGGCCCGCTCACATCGAAAGTCAGCGCGCCTTGCGGCATTGCGCCCGCCGCTGCTGACGCGAAATCGGCTTCGGTGAACAGGGCGCTAAGGCCAAAGCGGGTGAAGATATCGGCCAATTCGCGCGGCTTGTAATGGTAATTCACATTGACGGGCACGAGGCCCGCCTTGATGCAGCCGAAATAGGCCAGCAGATATTCGGGCGTGTTGCGCAGCATTTGTCCGGCAATATCGCCCGGCTTCAGCCCGCGCGTGGCAAGCCCTGCGGCAATCGCATCGGTCAGCCCATCAAGCTCGCCCCAGCTGACAATCCGCTGTCCATGCACAATCGCCGGGCGATCCGGCGGCACGGCCTGCGCCAAGGCCGTGATTGCCGCGCCAAAATTTGCACCTTTCCAGCCCATTACGGCAAACTCCCTTGCAGCCCCTTGGCTAGCCGCTTGGCAGCATACCTTCCCCTACGTAAATTGTGAGTGACGCCCTGCGAAAAAGGGTTAGGCTCCCGAATCGGAGGGATTTGAGAGGGAGAGAGCTCAAAATGGCCAGCAATGTTGTCGACTTGCGGACACCGCAGGGACGCGAGACGCTTGAACAATATCTCGATCAGGTGACAATCACCTGTCCCGAGGACATCCACGATGCCGCCGTCAACCTCGCCCGCATCGCGCGCGAACGCGGCATGCAGATTGCGGTGTGCGACGATATTTCCTCCAAGGAGCCGATGGTCGATGCCGATGGCACGATCCTCAACGCCGATATCTTCCGCTGGCTGGAAGATGGCGCGCGCTGGTGGGAGGATCATCGCCTGGCCCTGCATTCGCCGCTGCCGCGCGCCTGCCGCTATGAAAGCGAGCCGTTCTGGGTCAATGCCAAGGGCTTCAACACCCGCTGGCGCAATCATTATCTGGCCGAGATCGACTTGGCCGATTTCGAACGCCGCGCGCTGTGCAAGGCAGCGATTGTGATCCCGGTGCACCTGCCCTTCGGCCAGATTTCGGCCACCAGCTTCATTTCGATGGACCGCGAGAAAGAGGATCTCAGCCGCGAATTCCTTGAACACGGCACGCTGTTTGCGATGGTGACGCGGTGCTTTGTGGCCGGCTATGTGCAGGCCCAGCGCACCAAGCGGCGCATCCCGTCGGACTGCGTGCTGTCCAAGCGCGAGGTCGAATGCCTGCGCTGGGCGGCAATCGGCAAGACCGACAAGGAGATCAGCATGATCTTGAGCCGGAGCCACGCGACGATCCGCTATCATATCCACCGCGCGGGCGAGAAGCTGGATAGCGTCAACCGTGCGCAGACGATCTTCAAGGCGGGTCAACTGGGATATCTCGGGGCGAGTGACTGATCTTCACCTCCCCTCCCGCTTGCGGGGGGGTTAGGGGTCGGCAGGCGAACCGCCGCGTAGGCCCACCCCGCTGCGACTAGGCCGCTGCGCGGCCAAGTCTCGCTCCCCTCCCGCAAGCGGGAGGGGAGACTTCAACCGAGTTTTCTCAATGGCTCGCTGCCGTCCCAGCCCACGCTGGCGGCCTTGATCATGCCGAACAGGTCAGGCCCGTCACTCGCCCGCTGGAGGATTTCGATCAGGGTGCCGGGGCCGGTGCCGGGATCGACATAGATCACCCGGCTGGTGCCGAAAGTGCCTTCGATCACCACTTCGGCCCCTGCCTCGGCGCAGACCCGCAGGCACTCGTCCATGTCATCGACCAGAATGCACACATGGTGCAGGCCATTGCCGACCTGCGCATATTCGCCGCGATAGATCGAAGGGTGATCATCGCGCGGGCGGATCAATTCGATCTGCATGTCGCCCCAGTATGCCAGCGCCAGATCGAACACCGCATCGGTCGGCGCGCCCCGGTATTTCATGCCATCAAGATGAATGCCTTCGATCAGGAAGAACGGCCCCACACCCATCGTTCCCGTCCAATGCCGCACCGCCGCGTCGAAATCGGCAGGCACAAAAGCAAGCTGCATCACCTCGCCCAAAGCCGCCATTTTTCCGCCGAGCGCCATGATTCCTCTCCAATCCGCTAGGGTGACCCTGCCCCCAAGGTGTGTGATATTCGGCCAGCGCATAACTGCACAAAGTGCGAGGATCACAGGAAAGAGCGGCGAGAGGATCATCAGCCCCATGAACGAGATCAAGGATATTGCCCGCGGTGATCGGTGCCCGGGCATCAGCTACACCGACATGCTCAACGGCGACACGCGCCGTCCGCCCGATTACCTGTTTGCCGAAACCACCATCGAAATGGGCGATGAGCCGCTGTCGGTTGCGCCTTATATCTCGGAAGAATTCGCACGCCTCGAACGCGAAAAGATGTGGCCCAATGTCTGGCTATTCGCCGCGCGCGAGGATGAAATGCCCGATCCCGGCGACACCGTGGTGTTCGACATTGCCGGCAAGAGCTTTCTGTTGATCCGGCAGAAAGATGGCGGGGTGAAAGCCTTCTACAACGCCTGCCTCCACCGCGGGCGCAAGCTGCGCACCGAAGGCGGCAATTCGATCCAGCTGCGCTGCCCGTTCCACGGCTTTACCTGGAGGAACGACGGGTCGTTGAAGGAAATCCCCTGTTCGTGGGATTTCAAGCATCTCGAAGGGCAGGACATGGACCTGCCGCAGGCGCGCGTCGAGCTGTGGCAGGGCTTTGTCATGCTGACCGAAAACCACGATCTGCCCGATTTCAAGACCTGGCTGGGCGAGCCCGCGACCCATTACGAGCGCTATGATTTCGAAAACCGCTATACCGGCATGTGGGTGCAAAAACGCATTCCGGCGAACTGGAAAGCGACCGCCGAGGCTTTCATGGAAGCCTGGCATTCGATCACCACGCACCCGCAATTGCTCGCCTTTCTGGGCGATGCCAACACGCGCTATGATCTGATCGGCGATCACTTCAACCGCGCGATCACGCCGTCGGGCGTGCTCAGCCCGCATGTGAAGGGCAAGGATTCCGATTACGTCCTCGAAAAGATGAACGAGTTTTCGGGCGGGCAGGATGCGCGCACCAACCGGCGCTTTTCCGCCAGCGAAGACCCCGTCGAAGGCTATGATCCGGCCGATCCGCTGGCCGCGCGCAAAGTGCTGGCCGAGGCCGGGCGCAAGGGCTTTGCCGAACAATATGGCTATGATTATTCGGAGGCAGCCGACACCGAAATCCTCGACAATTTCACCTATAATATCTTCCCCAATTTCTCGCCGTGGATCGGGTTTCTGCCGACGCTGGTCTATCGCTGGTTGCCGGGCGACAGCCCCGATTGGTGCATCATGGAAATCCGCCTGCTGTTCCCCACGCCCAAGGGCCAGCCGCGCCCGCGCAGCGTTGAGCCGACACGCATTCCCGATGATGAGCCTTTCGCCTGGGCGGCGGACAAGATGGGCCCGCAATTGGCCAATGTGTTCGATCAGGACATGGCCAATCTGCCTTACGTGCAGGAAGGGATGAAGACGATGAAGGTCGGGCAGATGCAGCTTGGCCATTATCAGGATAGCCGGGTGCGGCATTTCCAGGCGACCTTGCAGAAATATATCGACGGGGTGCTGCCTGCCGCAAAGTGACCCCTTTCGTCATTGCGAGGACCCCGGACTTGATCCGAGGGACGCGGCAATCCAGTGCGTTGCACGACCCGCTCTGGATTGCTTCGCCTAAGGCTCGCAATGACGAAACGATAGGTATTACTGCATGACCTTCTCTCTCAACCTCACCGGGCGCACGGCGCTTATCACGGGCGCGTCGTCCGGGCTGGGCGCGCGGTTTGGCCGCGTGCTGGCGGCGAGCGGCGCGCGCGTGGCGCTTGGCGCGCGGCGGGTGGAGCGGCTTGAGGCTCTCGCAGGCGAAATCGGCCCTGCTGCTGCCGCTGTCCAGATGGATGTGGGCCGCGAGGCGGACATCATCGCGGGCTTCGATGCGGCCGAGGCAGCCTTTGGCACCGCCATCGACACGGTGATCGCCAATGCGGGCGTGGACGGCGCAGGCATGATCACCGCGATGAGCGAGGCGGAGATTGCCCATACGCTGCAAGTGAACCTCACCGGCGCCATCCTCACCGCGCGCGAAGGCGCCCGGCGGATGATGGCAGCGGGCGTTAGCAAGGGGCGGATCGTGCTGATCGCCTCGATCACCGCGTTTGAAGCCTCGCCCGGCCTCGTCGCCTATTCCGCGAGCAAGGCAGGCGTGGTGCAGGCGGGGCGCAGCATGGCGCGCGAATGGGCGCGGGCAGGCATTTGCGTCAACACCATCTCGCCCGGCTATATCCGCACCGCGATCAACGCCGACTGGTTCGAAACGGAAGCAGGCAAGAAACAGATCGCGCGTTTCCCGCGGAAGCGGTTGATGGGTGAGGATGGGCTTGATGGGCCGCTCTTGTTCCTGTGTTCGGATGCGGCGGAATTCGTGACGGGCAGCGATTTCGTGCTCGATGACGGGCAAACGCTGTGAGCGCGCACCGCCAGATTTCGCTCGCCGCCGGGATCATGCCTGAGGCAACACCTGCGCAGCTCATCGAATGCGCAGCGGCCGCCGGGTTCGATTTTGGCGGCATGTGGGCCGAGCGTGAGACGTGGACACCCGCCACCACCCGGAGCGTCCGCGCGGCTGCGCGCGATGCAGGGGTCGCGCTGCTCGATCTGGAAGTTGCCTGGATCATGCCGGGGCCGAGCGATCCCTGGCTTACTGAACTGGTTGATATTGCAGCCGAATTGGGCGCGCGTAATCTGCTGTGCGTATCGAGCGATCCTGACATGGCCGCCACGACGGCCAAGTTTCAGGCGATGGTCGATGCGGCCACAGGCACCGGGGTCAGGATCAATCTCGAATTCGGGATCTTCACCGAGGTCAAGACGATCCACGCCGCGCGCGCGATCCTTGAAAGCGTGGAGGGCGAGGCCAAGGCGCTGCTGGTCGATACGCTGCACTGGGCGCGTTCGGGCGGCACGGCTGATGATCTCGCCGCGATCCCGCAGGCTTGGCTGAGCTATTGCCAGCCCTGTGATGCGCCCGCTGATCCGCCTGATCTGACGAGTTTCGAAGCCATCATCGACGATGCGATCAACCGCCGCATGCCGCTCGGCCACGGCGGCTTGCCTGTGGCTGCGATGATGGATGCGCTGCCTGCCCACCTGCCGCTTGCCATCGAGGAACGTTCAGCCATCTTGCGCCAAGCTTTCCCCGATCTGCCAAGCCGCGCCCGCGAGGTCGCCCGCACCAGTCGTGCATGGCTGGCCGCGCGGGCACAGGGCTAATGTTCCGCAAATGTTCCATGTGAAACATCGCGGCCCTGCCTGCACCTGCGCCCGCACCAGCGCGGGTGATCAGGCGGCGGTGTTGAGATAGGCCCACACTTGCGAGATCACGACCGAGCCTTCGCCGACAGCCGAGGCCACGCGCTTGACCGAACCGGCGCGCACATCGCCCACGGCAAATATCCCCGGACAGGTGCTGGCATGATCCGTCCCGGTGACAACAAATCCCTTGCCATCGAGTGCGGCCAGATCGGCAAGCCATCCGGTATTCGGCGCAGCGCCGACCATGATGAACAGCCCATTTGTGGCAATATCCTCGGCCATGCCGGTGGCCGTGTTGTGCAAGGTCACGCCCGATAAAACCGCATCGCCGTGCAACGCGCTGACGGCGGTATGGTAATGCACGGTGATGTTCGGATTGCGGGCGATCCGGCTGATGAGATAATCCGACATTGATGCCGCAAGCGAGCTGCCGCGCACCACCAGCAGCACCCGCGCTGCTCTGGTGGCAAGGAACATCGCGGCTTGCCCCGCAGAATTGCCGCCGCCCACCACCACGGCGGCGGTCGCGGCGAGATGGCGGGCTTCGAGTTCGGTTGCGGCATAATAGACGCCTGCGCCTTCAAAATCGGCAAGGCGATCAAGCGGCAGGCGGCGATATTGCACGCCGCTGGCCACCACCACCGCGCGCGCGGCCACCGCCACCCCGTCATCAAGTTCGAGGGCAAAGCCGCCGTCCGTCCGGCGCAGCGAACAGACCTGCCGCGGCACGGCAAACCGGGTGCCGAATTTGAGCGCCTGAATCTCGCCGCGCGCGCACAGATCAGCG
The DNA here is from genome assembly GCA_045377215.1 of Erythrobacter sp. GTDB lineage: Bacteria > Pseudomonadota > Alphaproteobacteria > Sphingomonadales > Sphingomonadaceae > Erythrobacter. The sequence continues at coordinate 39,499 of JBJIOB010000027.1, read as the reverse complement.
CCCGATATGCCGGTGGGAAACCCCATGTAGTTTTCGATCCGCGATGACGTCGCTGCTTGTCCGCCCACGGCATTGGCGTCGATCACCAGCGCACGCAGGCCTTCGGCACCGGCATAGACCCCGGCGGCAAGCCCCGAAGGCCCCGCGCCGACAATCGCCACATCGAAGGACTCGCCCTGCGCCACTGCCAGATCGAGGCCCACCGCTTGTGCCACGCGGCGCGGGCTGGGATCGGTGATCAGCGTGTTTTCGCCCAGCACCACAGCGGGCGCATCGGGCGCGATCCTGCAAGCCTGCGCCATGGCCTGCGCCTGCGGGCTGCCGAGCGGATAGCTGCGATGGGGAATGCGGCTCTGGACAGCGAAAGCCTCCACGCGGCGCACCTCCCGATCCGCCTCGGCCCCGATCAAGGTGAGGCCAGCCCGCCCGCTTTCCGCAAGGCGCCGCCGCCGTGCTGCAAACACGGTGATGATGATATCGCTCATCTCCGGTTCTTCGGCCATCAGGCGCAGCATTACGCCGCGCTCCACCCGGATTGCGGTGACATCGCGCGCCGCGCGGGTGACCAGCAGCGAACGCCCGCCGGTCAGGAAACTGAGCTCGCCGGCAAACTGCGCCGGGCCAAGCGTGGTTTCGCTATAGGGTTCGCCGGTCACGGCATCGAAGGGCGCGGCCTCACCTTCGAGGATGTAGAAGAACGGTGTCGGCACGGTGTCGAGATCGATCATGGTGGTGCCGGCCGGAATGCGGACGACTTCGCCCGCTGCGCGCAGCCGCGCGACGTGATGGTCGCTCAGCGGCGTGCGCACATAGGTTTGCAGATCGGGGGCATAGCGTTCCATCAGATCACCCTCTGCGCGGCTCCCGGAAAAGCCGCTGCCTTGTTCATGCCACAGCCTTGTAGATTTCGGCCCCGAAATCGGCGAGCCGGGTCCACAGCACTGCCACCAGCACGGCGGCGATAAGGACAGCGATGATCAGCTTGCGGTTTTTCATGTCGTGATGCTCCTGCATGGAATGGGATTATGAGTGGGCGGGATCATGAGGGGCCCTGTTCCGCCGCATTCATGGCGTGCGGCCTTTGTCGGATCCGGGTGCGGGCGCGGCAAAGGCTGCCCGGATACGGCCATCGACATGTTCGGCCATGCCGCCAAGCACCCCCGGCGCAAGCGGCAGGGTTTGCAGCGCGCCGGACTGGTACATTGATGCAAGGCCGTGGATCATCGACCAGATGAACAACGCATCGCGCTGGCGGGCATCGGGCGCAGCTTGGGGTTCCAGCCGGTCGATACAGGCTTGCAGGATGGCAAAGCTGCGCCGCGCCGCGGCCACCATGACGGGATGCTGATCGCCATCAGGCAGGGGCGTGGCAAACATCAGCGCATATTCGAGCGGATGGGCCGCGGCATATTCGAGATAGGCACGGCCCAGCCCGGCAAGCTGTTCCATGCCGCCGCCGCTGCGCTGCGCCCCTGCGGCCAGATGTTCGGCAAAACTGTCAAACGCTTGCGAGACAACTTCGCCAAGCAGTGCATCGCGGGTGGGAAAGTGGCGATAGGGGGCCTGATGCGACACGCCCAGGCGGCGGGCCACTTCGCGCAGGCTCAGCCCTTCGACACCATAGCGGGCAATGATCGCACGCGCCTCGGCAATGCAGGCCTCGCGCAGATTGCCGGGGCGTGCGCCGCTATCGGGCACAGGGGCGCAATCGCGGACAGACAGCAGGCCCAAAGCGGGGTGGTGGCAGGATCATGGCGCGGCGCCTTGTGTTGACAGTGCCAACATAGCACGGATGATGACACTGTCAACACGTGGGCAGGCGGCAGCGCGCCATCGGGCAGAGAAAAACCCCGGCGGATCGCTCCGCCGGGGTTTCCTATTTCTGGTGCCGGGCCGACTCCGGCAAAGCCGGAGTCGTCAGACGGGGCGCGTGCGCCCCGCTGGCCGGATCGGCGCGAGCACCGGCCAGCATGGCTGGCCGAGCCGCTATCCGATCAGAAGCCCATGCCGCCCATGTCGGGCATCGCAGGCGCGGCCGGCTTGTCGTCCGGACGCTCCACAATGGCCGCTTCGGTGGTGATCAAGAGGCCAGCGACCGAGGCTGCGTCCTGCAGCGCGGTGCGCACGACCTTGGTCGGGTCGATCACGCCGGCCTTCACCAGGTTTTCGTAGGTGTCGGTGGCAGCATTGAAGCCCTGCGTTTCGTCATTCTCGCGCAGCAGGTTGCCCGCAACGACCGCGCCATCATGGCCGGCGTTGGTCGCGATCTGCTTGATCGGGGCGGTGATCGCCTTGCGGATGATGTCGATACCGCGGGTCTGGTCTTCGTTCGCGCCCTTCAGCCCTTCGAGAGCCTTGGTGGCGTAAAGCAGCGCGGTGCCGCCGCCCGGAACGATGCCTTCTTCCACCGCAGCGCGGGTGGCATGAAGCGCGTCATCAACGCGGTCCTTGCGCTCCTTCACTTCGACTTCGGTCGCGCCGCCAACCTTGATCACGGCCACGCCGCCAGCAAGCTTCGCCAGACGCTCTTGCAGCTTCTCGCGGTCGTAATCGCTGGTGGTGTTCTCGATCTGGGTGCGGATCTCGGCAACGCGCGCCTTGATGTCGTCAGCCGAACCTGCGCCATCGACGATGGTGGTGTTGTCCTTGTCGATCGAGACCTTCTTGGCCTGGCCGAGCATGCCGACAGTGACGTTTTCGAGCTTGATGCCGAGGTCTTCGGAAATCATCTCGCCCTTGGTCAGGATCGCGATGTCCTGCAGCATCGCCTTGCGACGATCACCGAAGCCCGGAGCCTTGACCGCTGCAACCTTGAGGCCGCCGCGCAGCTTGTTGACCACGAGAGTCGCCAGCGCTTCGCCTTCGATGTCTTCGGCGATGATCAGCAGCGGACGGCCCGACTGCACCACGGCTTCGAGGATCGGCAGCATCGACTGGAGGTTCGACAGCTTCTTCTCGTGGATCAGGATATAGGGGTTATCCAGTTCCACGGTCATCTTGTCGGGGTTGGTGATGAAGTAGGGCGACAGGTAGCCGCGGTCGAACTGCATGCCTTCGACGACATCGAGTTCGAATTCGAGGCCCTTGGCTTCCTCGACGGTGATCACGCCTTCCTTGCCGACCTTGTCCATGGCTTCGGCGATCTTCTCGCCGACTTCACGGTCACCATTGGCCGAGATGATCCCGACCTGCGCGATTTCCGACGAATCCGACACGGCCTTCGAACGGCTCTTGAGGTTTTCGACCACGGCGAGCACGGCCTGATCAATCCCGCGCTTCAGGTCCATCGGGTTCATGCCGGCAGCAACCGACTTCATGCCTTCGGTGACGATGGCCTGCGCGAGCACGGTGGCGGTGGTGGTACCATCGCCCGCTGAGTCATTCGCCTTGCTGGCGACTTCGCGCAGCATCTGCGCGCCCATGTTTTCGTACTTGTCCTTGAGCTCGATTTCCTTGGCGACAGTAACGCCGTCCTTGGTGATGCGCGGTGCGCCGAAGCTCTTGTCGATCACGACGTTGCGGCCCTTGGGGCCGAGCGTCACTTTCACAGCGTTGGCGAGAATATCGACGCCGCGCAAGATTCCTTCGCGGGCATCGCGGCCGAACTTTACGTCCTTGGCAGCCATGATTGTTTCTCCTGAGATAATGTTATTGGGGGGTAGGAAAGAAGCGTTGCGATGTCAGGCGATCAGCCCAGCACACCCATGATGTCGCTTTCCTTCATGATCAAAAGGTCTTCGCCGTTGATCTTGACTTCGGTGCCGCCCCACTTGGCGAACAACACGCGGTCACCAACCTTGACGTCGAGCGGGATACGATCGCCGTCGTCATCGCGGGTGCCTTCGCCAACGGCGATGACTTCGCCTTCCTGCGGCTTTTCCTGAGCGCTGTCAGGGATGATGATGCCGCCAGCGGTCTTCTGGTCGGCTTCGATGCGGCGCACGACGACGCGGTCGTGCAGCGGACGAAATGCCATGTCTATGACCTTTCCTTGAATAGGGGTTTCTCTCAATTGGCACTCTTGCATGGTGAGTGCCAACGAGCCGCAGATGGTTGTGCAGCGGCGCGGAGTCAAGCGGTGTGCGGTGAAAAAATTTTGCCCGTTTGGTGCAAGCGCGATCTCGTGATAAAACCGCCCGCGTCATGGCTTAGGGGATCGCGCCGTGGCTCCATCACATGGGGAGGACAGCATGGCAAGCAATTCAGGTGGCGGTAATTTTCAACGGGGCGGGCGTCCGGCGCCGGGCCCTGCGGACGGTGATTTCTTTGGTCTGGCAGCGCTGGTGTTCGGGGCGGGGTTTTCCCTGATGATCGTGGCGGCGATTGTCGCGATGTATATCAGTTCCCGGTCGGAAGATGCCGTTGTCGCGCCGCCTGCACCGCCTGCGCCGGTCGAAGCTGCGGTGGCCGCGCCGGAAATTCCCGAGGGCGCGGGCGTGATCTTCGAACTGGTTGACGGCAAGCCCAAGGAATCAGTCTATTTCGACATCGGCCAATCGGCCCTCGCAGCGGATTTCGCCGAAGTCAGCGCGCCCTTCAAGGCATGGATTGACGGCAATCCCGATGATCGCATCGCGGTGAGCGGGTTTTCCGATCCGAGCGGCGATGCCGAAGCCAATGCCGCCCTGTCCAAGGCGCGGGCCGAGGCTGTGGCACAAGGGCTGGTCAGCCTTGGCGTGCCGGCTGATCGCATTGATCTGGTCAAGCCCGCCGACACGTCCGACGCAACTGTGACACCGGCTGAAGCACGCAGGGTGGAAATTACCGTCACGGGCAGCTAGGCACCAGGCGGGCGGCGCGCTGCGTGCCGCCCGCTTTTACCTCTCTTCGCCTTGTGAGTGCCCTTTGATCAATTCCTCCGATGTGCTGAACCAGCTTGGCCAGGATCTCAATTTTGCTGGTCAGGCGTGGTTATGGCTGCGCGGCAACCTGATTGAACTGGCAGGGGCCATCGCGGTCACGGTGATCGGCTTTCTGGTGGTGCGCACGCTGGGCCGCGCCGCCGACAAGGCGCTGGGCAATTCGGAACGGATTGATCCGACGGTTGCCAAATTCCTCGGCAATGTCGTCAAATATGCCTTGTGGGTGATCCTGGGCGTTACCGTGCTCACCCAGTTCGGGGTGCAGACCACCACCATCATCGCTGCGCTCGGCGGCCTCGCACTCGCCGTCGGCCTCGCGCTGCAAGGCACGCTCAGCAATGTGGCGGCGGGCGTGATGATCCTGTTGCAGCGCCCGTTCCGCGTGGGCGAATATATCACCTGCGGCACAGTGGCCGGGACCGTGCAAGCGATCGGCCTGTTCACCACCGAGATCATCCAGCTTGACGGGCTTTACGTGATGGTCCCCAATAACGAGCTGTGGAACAAGCCCATCGTCAATTTTTCGCGGATGCCGACGCGCCGGTTCGAGCTGGTGATCGGCATCGGCTATTCCGACAGCATCGAACGCGCGCGGGCTGAATTGCTGGCGCTGGCGGCGGCCGATGCCCGCGTGCTGGATGATCCGGCACCGGTGGTGTTTGTGGCGGCGTTGGCGGAAAGTTCGGTCAATGTGGGGATGCGCGTATGGTGCGCCACGCCCGATTTCCTGCGCGTTTCGTGGGATCTGACCGAAGCGGCCAAGGCGCGCTTTGATGATGTCGGGATTTCGATCCCCTTCCCGCAGCGCGAAGTCAGGACGGTTGCGGCGCCGCAATCCCAGTAAGGCCGAGGCGGTCGCGCGCGCCCCACCGCCTGATCAGCAGCACCGCGGCAAAGAACAGCCCCGTTGCCAGCCCGATCCACACCCCGGTGCCTTCAAGCGTGGTGAAAAAGCCAAGGCCGACCGCCAGCCCGATCCCCGGCACCCAATAGCTGAAAATCGCGATCCACATCGGCACCGCTGTATCCTGCAGCCCCCGCAAGGCGCCGGCGGCCACCGCCTGCACGCCGTCTGCCAGCTGGAAAATCGCCGCCAAGAGCAGGTATTGCAGCGCAAATCCCACCAGCGCGGCGTTGGCCATATCGGCAGGATCGACATAGATCGACAGCAGCAGTTCAGGGGCCAGCACCATCGTGCTTGCGGTCAGTGCCATGAACCCCGTGCCGATTCCCAGCGCGACCCATCCGGCGCGGGCAATGCCCTGACGATCGCGTGCGCCGTAGAAATAACCCACCCGGATCGCGGCGGCCTGTCCCACCCCGAACGGCACCTGAAAGGCAAGCGCGGCGAGTTGCAGCGCGACGGTATGCCCGGCCAGCTGCGCTGCGCCGAAATTGCCCATCATGAAAGCCGCCGCACCGAAAATCCCCGCCTCTGCCGTCACCGTCAGCGCAATCGGCACCCCGATCTTGAGCAGCAGCGCGAACCGCTGCCAATCGGGCGCAAACACCCGCACGAAAATGCGATAGCGGTGCAGCGCCGGGTCGATGCGGATGGCGATGATATAGGCGGCAAGGCTGAACAATGCGGTGATGATGGTGGCAATCGCTGCGCCCGTCAGGCCAAGCGCAGGCGCGCCGAACTTGCCGAAGATAAAGGCGTAATTGCCCAGCGCATTCACCCCGATGCCCAGCGCCGTGATCGCCGTGGCAAAGATCGGGCGGCCCAGCGCCGACACGAAATTGCGCAGCACCGAAGCGAGCAGCATCGGGATCAGCGAGAACACGATCACCAGGTTGTAATCATTGGCGAGCGCGATGATTTCAGGCTGCTGGCCCGATACGCGCATGATCGGATCGAGCAGCAGGCAGATGCCCATGCCGCCAAGCCCGCTCAAAACCGCGAGCCACAAGGCCATGCGCACCGCACGGCGCACCGGGTGCGGCGACGGATTGCCCGAACCGATGCTTTCGGCAATCAGCGGGGCGACCGCGCCGCACAGGCTGGCCAGCGCCCACAGCACCAGCCCGAACAGCGACACCGCCAGCGCCGAGGCCGCCAGTTCCACCTCGCCCAGCCGCGCGATGAACATCACATCAATCGCATAGGTCAGCATCTGCAGCAGATTGGCCAGCGCCAGCGGCGTCGCCAGCCCCAGCGTCGCGCGCAATTCCTGCCCCCAGGTGGGCGTATCGAGATGAGCGGCGGTGGACATGATAGCAGGGGTGATGCGGCCCTAAGGTGGGTGGGAGAGGGGTGCAAACAAAAAGGGCAAGGAGAAAGGGGCAAAGAAAAGGGGCGGCGCCGCGTTACGGCACCGCCCCCTTGTGTGCGTCTAACGCTGCGAAGCTTACTTGAGCTCGACGGTGCCGCCGGCTTCTTCGATCTTCTTCTTGATGTCTTCGGCTTCGGCTTTGCTGATGCCTTCCTTGACAGCCTTGGGCGCGCCTTCGACGAGCGCCTTGGCTTCGGTCAGGCCGAGGCCGGTGATGGCGCGGACTTCCTTGATGACCTGGATCTTCTTGCCACCGTCGCCGGTGAGGATCACGTCAAATTCGGTCTGCTCTTCAACAGCTTCGGCCACAGCGGCCGGGCCAGCGGCAACCGCGACAGCAGCAGCGGCGCTGACGCCCCATGCTTCTTCGAGGGCCTTGGCGAGTTCGGCAGCTTCCAGCACGGTGAGCTGCGACAGTTCTTCAACAAGCTTGGCGATATCGGCCATGATGTTTCACTCCAAAAATTTGGCGGGACTGGATTGCCCCAAAAGATTGTTTCGTCTGACGAAAAACGTCTCTTAAGCTGCCTTGTCCGCGTAAGCGGCGAACACGCGGGCGACCTTGGCGGCGGGCGCGGTAACGACCTGTGCGATCTTGGTCGCAGGGGCGTTGACGAGACCCACCAGCTTGGCCCGGAGCTCATCGAGGCTCGGCATCGAGGCAAGCGCCCGGATCCCGGCTTCATCGAGCACCACTGCGCCCATCGAACCACCGACGATTTCCAGCTTGTCGTTCGTCTTGGCGAATTCGACAGCAGCCTTGGCGGCTGCAACCGGATCGGTGGACCAGGCGAGGCCGACCGGGCCGGTGAGCAAGTCATCCAGACCGGTGTAATCGGTGTCCTTGATGGCGAGCTTGGCGAGACGGTTTTTCGCAACCTTATAGGAAGCGCCAGCATCGCGCATCTTGCCGCGCAGGGCAGTGGTTTGTGCCACTGTCATGCCGAGATTGCGGGTGACAACCACCACGGAAACCTCGTTGAAGACCGCATTGAGCTGGGCAACCGCGTCGGCTTTTTGCGAACGATCCATGCCATACTCCTTCACTTATGGCCGGTTGCGAGGAATGGCTCCTGCGCGCGCGGCCGGCTGACGTTTGTCCATGACGGGGCCGAGGCACCGAACACGGGCGAGTCCGTTCGACAAAGGGAAGGAGGGGTGCATCATGGCGCAGCCCGAAGAGGCCATGCCGTCAGCTGAGCGGGAGCGCGAAGGCAAACCCGCAAAATCTCGTTTCCCCGTCTAGGCTGGAAATTAAGACCGGCAAATTCCGGTCACCAACTGTCTCGGACGGATGACCACCCCAAGGCGGTCGGATTGGGCCGATAGAAGATTGGCGGCCGGAGTCAAGCGAATTGGCGCGTTACCCCTCGTCCGGAGCATAGGCGAGCAGATCGCCCGGCTGGCATTCGAGCTCGCGGCAGATCGCGGCGAGCGTGGAGAAACGGATCGCCTTGGCCTTGCCGGTTTTCAGGATCGAGAGGTTGGCAAGGGTGAGGCCGACGCGCTCGGCCAGTTCGGTCAGCGTCATGCGGCGGGCGTGGAGCAGATCATCGAGCTTGACCATGATACGCGTGCCTTCGATCTCGTCGTTGATAGGGGGCATCACACGGTTCCTTCAAGGTCTGCGCGCATCGCAGCGCCGATCTGGAAGATGCGGGCGAGGATGAACAGGACGATCACCAGCAGCAGGCCATTCAGATCATACAGGCTCATGTCGATTTTGTGCCCGCCTTGTTCGTCCACCAGATTTGCAAGATAGACGCGCACCAATCCGACCAGCACGGCCACCACCTCGTGGACAAGCAGCAGCCATGCCATCGCGTTCAGGCGCTGGGCGTTTTCAGGGATGAATGGATCGCCTTGGCTGACGCTGCTGATGATGGCGCGCATCTTGCCGAAGAAGGTGAACAAGGCGGTCAGGCTCACCGCGATCAGGAGCGCTATGCCGATAACCGCAAGCGGCGAGGCCGCAATGATTGGGAGGCCGTCAGTATCAAGGAACGCCGGGGCCATGCCCTGGCTTGCCAGCAGCACAACCGCGATCAGCGCGAGCGCAACGCCTCCTGCCAGCGCGCACAGGCCCTGAAGGATCAGGGCAATCACGGTGCCGATTTTGAGCAGCACGTCGTTTTCAGGGTGGTTCATGGCCATGTCTCCGGTTGCGCGGTCAGGCGAGTTCGGCGGTTGTGATGGCGGTAGGCGCGGCAGCCTGCGCGGGCGGCACGATCACAAGCGCGCTGATCGCGCTGAGGCCGAGCAGGCAAGCAGCGAGCGCGGCAAAGGCATGGTTCGCAGAGCGGTTCATAGCGATCTCCTTGAAGGTGCATATTGCGATTCGATAAGGGAATGTAGTCCGGGCGGCGATTTATCGTCAATCAATAATATTGAAAAACAATGTCACGCGCATTGTTTTTCGGTAAATCCTTGCGCTGCATCCGGACAAAGCGGACACCATGTCCGCCTTGCGGGCAGGCAAATTGTGTCGGCTTTGCAGGGGCTTGGCCTTCCCGCTTGCAGGCGGACGGACAGTGCGGGCGCAGCGAAAAGTGCGGGCCGGGCTGGCGCGGGGGTGGCGCGGGGCTGGCGCGGGGGGTGGGGGCTGACGATAGGAAAGAGCGGGCCGATAGCCTGCGCCTCTGGCTGCGGGTAGGAAAGGCTCGCACGCCCACGCCCGCGCGGCGCGCTCTATCGGCGCGGCATTGACACCCGCGCCTCGCCGCCCTATCTGGCGCGCTCCCGCTTGCTTCGAGCACGACCGATTCATGCGCGGGTTTCGGTCAAGGATGGAAGCAACGGCCAAGCCACTCTCGCGACGCTGACATCATTGCTGCTGCCGTAAGCTGCCAAGGCAAGCTTTCGGGCATGCGGCTTTTTCGCGTTCGCGTTGCTGCTGGCCTGCCCCCCCCTGATCGCGCGGCGACACATGAATTTTCCTGTCCGCGCGCGAGCCATGCTCAGCGCGGCGCAACATAAAGAGGCACCTACCCTCCATGGCAACCAAGGCGAAATCGGGCCCCGTTCGCAGCCGCAAGGCGCAAGGCACCGCGAAAAAGCGCATCCGCAAGATCTTTGGCGACATCCACGAAGTCGTGCAGATGCCCAACCTCATCGAGGTGCAGCGCGAAAGCTACGAACAGTTCCTGCGTTCCGACAAGGCAACCGGCTATGTCTCGGGCCTTGAAAAGACGCTGCGCTCTGTGTTCCCGATCCGCGATTTTGCTGGCACGGCGGAACTCGATTTCGTGCATTACGAACTCGAAGAGCCGAAATACGACACCACCGAGTGCCGCCAGCGCGGCATCACCTATGCCGCCCCGATGAAGGTGACCTTGCGTCTCATCGTGTTCGAGGTGGATTCGGAAACCGAAACCCGCAGCGTCCTCGATATCAAGGAGCAGGACGTGTACATGGGCGACATGCCGCTCATGACGGATAACGGCACCTTCATCATCAACGGCACCGAGCGCGTGATCGTCAGCCAGATGCACCGTTCGCCGGGCGTGCTGTTCGATCATGATCGCGGCAAGACCCATTCTTCGGGCAAGCTGCTGTTTGCCGCCCGCGTCATTCCCTATCGCGGCTCGTGGCTCGATTTCGAATTCGATGCCAAGGACATCGTCAACGTGCGCATCGACCGCAAGCGCAAGCTGCCGGTCACCGCGCTGCTGTACGCGCTCGGCCTCGATGCCGAGGATATCCTGCACCACTTCTACAACACCGTGACCTGGGAGCGCGCGAAGGACGGGTGGAAGATCCCCTTCGTGGCCGAACAATGGCGCAATGCCAAGCCGGCCTTTGCGCTGGTGGACGCATCAAGCGGCGAGGAAGTTTTCGCCGCTGGCACCAAGATCAGCCCGCGCGCTGCCAACAAGGCGGCCAAGGATGGCCTCACCGAATTGTTGCTGCCGACCGAAGAAGTCGTCAGCCGCTATGCCGCCGCCGACATGATCGACGAGGCGACGGGCCGCATCTATATCGAAGCGGGCGATGAAGTGACGCTGGAGCATGTCGAAATGCTCGACAAGGCGGGCATTGATCGTCTGGCGCTGCTCGACATCGACGAAGTCAACACCGGCCCGTGGATCCGCAACACGCTGAAAGCCGACAAGGCCGAAGACCGTGATGAGGGCCTTGAAGCCATCTACAAGGTGATGCGCCCCGGCGAACCGCCGACGAAGGAAACCGCCGAAGCGCTGTTCGAAGGCCTGTTCTTCGATGCCGAACGCTATGATCTGTCGGCGGTGGGCCGCGTCAAGCTCAACATGCGTCTGGGCCTTGAGTGCGAGGACACCATCACCACGCTGCGCAAGGACGATATCCTCGCGGTGGTGAAGGAGCTGGTCGGCCTCAAGGACGGCAAGGGCGAGGTGGACGACATCGACAACCTCGGCAACCGCCGCGTGCGTTCGGTGGGTGAGCTGCTGGAAAACCAGTACCGCGTCGGCCTGTTGCGCATGGAGCGCGCGGTCAAGGAGCGGATGAGCTCGGTCGATGTCTCGACCGTGATGCCGAACGATCTCATCAATGCGAAGCCTGCCGTGGCTGCGGTGCGCGAGTTCTTCGGTTCCTCGCAGCTGTCGCAGTTCATGGACCAGACCAACCCGCTGTCCGAAGTCACCCACAAGCGCCGCGTTTCGGCATTGGGGCCGGGCGGCTTGACGCGTGAACGCGCAGGCTTCGAAGTGCGCGACGTTCACCCCACGCACTACGGCCGCATCTGCCCGATTGAAACGCCCGAAGGCCCGAACATCGGCCTGATCAACAGCCTTGCCAGCTTCAGCCGCGTCAACAAGTACGGCTTCATCGAAACCCCCTACCGCAAGGTGGTGGACGGCAAGGTGACGGGCGATGTGATCTACCTGTCGGCCATGGAAGAACAAAAGCACACCGTGGCGCAGGCTTCGGCTGAGCTGAATGAAGATGGCTCTTTCGTCGAAGAGCTGGTCTCGGCGCGTCACAATGGCGACAACCTGATGGCGCCGCGCGAACATGTGACGCTGATGGACGTCTCGCCGAAGCAGCTCGTTTCGGTGGCGGCTTCGCTGATCCCGTTCCTTGAAAACGACGATGCCAACCGCGCGCTGATGGGCTCGAACATGCAGCGTCAGGCGGTGCCGCTGGTCAAGGCCGAAGCGCCGTGGGTCGGCACCGGCATGGAAGAAACCGTGGCGCGCGATTCGGGCGCGGCGATTGCGGCCCGCCGCGGCGGGATTGTCGATCAGGTGGACGCCACCCGTATCGTGATCCGCGCAATCGGCGATGTCGAACCCGGCCAGTCGGGCGTCGATATCTACACGCTCCAGAAATTCCAGCGTTCGAACCAGAACACCTGCATCAACCAGCGTCCGCTGGTGAAGGTGGGCGACGTGATCGAACAGGGCGATATCATCGCTGACGGTCCCTCGACCGATCTGGGTGAGCTCGCGCTGGGCAAGAACAGCCTCGTCGCGTTCATGCCGTGGAATGGCTACAATTACGAAGACTCGATCCTGATCAGCGAACGCATCGTGAAGGACGACGTCTTCACCTCGATCCACATCGAGGAATTCGAAGTCATGGCGCGCGATACCAAGCTCGGGCCGGAAGACATCACCCGCGACATTCCCAACGTCGGCGAGGAAGCCCTGCGCAACCTCGACGAAGCGGGCATCGTCTATATCGGCGCTGAAGTGCACCCCGGTGATATTCTGGTCGGCAAGATCACGCCCAAGGGCGAATCGCCGATGACGCCGGAAGAAAAGCTGCTGCGCGCGATCTTCGGCGAAAAGGCGAGCGATGTGCGCGACACCTCGCTGCGGCTGCCGCCGGGCGTGGCGGGCACCGTGGTCGAAGTGCGCGTGTTCAACCGCCACGGCATCGAGATTGATGACCGTACCCGCGCGATCCAGAACGAGGAAATCGAACGCCTGCGCAAGGATGCCGCCGACGAACGCAACATCCTCAACCGCGCGACCTATAACCGCCTGCGTGACATGCTGCTCGGCCAGATCGCCTCGGCAGCGCCCAAGGGCGGCAAGAAGGGCGAGGAGATCACCGAAGAGCTGCTCGACGGGATCGAACGCTACGAATGGTTCAAGTTCGCCGTCGCGGATGATGGCCGTCAGGCGCAGATCGAAGCGGTGAAATCGCAGTACGACGAAGCCGTCAAGCTGATCGATGCCAAGTTCGAAGACCGCAAGGAAAAGCTCGAACGCGGTGACGAACTCGCGCCCGGCGTGCTCAAGATGGTCAAGGTTTTCGTCGCGGTGAAGCGCAAGCTGCAACCGGGCGACAAGATGGCCGGCCGTCACGGCAACAAGGGTGTGATCAGCCGCATTCTGCCGCAGGAAGACATGCCCTTCCTTGAGGATGGCACGCCGGTTGATCTGGTGCTGAACCCGCTGGGTGTGCCTTCGCGCATGAACGTGGGGCAGATCTTTGAAACGCACCTCGGCTTTGCGGCGCGCGGGCTGGGCCATGAAATCAAGAACAAGCTTGATGAATGGCGCAGCGCCAACCCCAATGCGGCGCAAGACTATGCCAATGTGGCGCCGCCTGCTGCCGTGGTGGAACGGCTCAAGGATGTGTACGGCGATCAGTATCACGAAGACCTCGACAGCCGCTCGACGGCGGAAATCGTGGAACTCGCGGGCAATCTGGCTGCGGGCGTGCCGATGGGCACTCCGGTGTTCGACGGCGCGCGCGAAGCGGACGTGTCGGAAATGCTGATCAAGGCCGGGATTGATAGCTCGGGCCAGTCGGTGCTCTATGATGGCCGCACCGGCGAAGCGTTTGACCGCAAGGTCACCGTTGGCATCATCTACATGCTCAAGCTCCACCACCTGGTCGACGACAAGATCCACGCGCGTTCGATCGGGCCCTACAGCCTCGTCACCCAGCAGCCGCTGGGCGGTAAGGCGCAGTTCGGCGGCCAGCGCTTCGGCGAAATGGAGGTCTGGGCGCTGCAAGCTTACGGCGCGGCCTACACCTTGCAGGAAATGCTGACGGTGAAGTCCGACGACGTGGTCGGCCGCACCAAGGTCTATGAAGCGATCGTCAAGGGTGACGACACCTTCGAGGCCGGCATTCCCGAAAGCTTCAACGTGCTCGTGAAGGAAATGCGCAGCCTCGGCCTCAACGTCGAGCTGAAGTCGATCCTCGACGAGGACGATGACGGCGAGATGCTGGAGGCAGCGGAGTAAGCCATTGCAGCACCCGTTGGACCCTCCCTTTCGGCCCTTTCCGATCCGGACGCTTTCGAGATTATCCGGCTCTGGGCGGCGCACGGCGAACAGCACGTTACGCTGAAAGGGGGACTTTGGGAGGATCCGGCGGCGTGGGGCATAGTGCTCGCCGACCTCGCTCGACACGCGGCGAAGGTGTTGGAGCGGGACGAAGGATTGAAGATCGAGGATTCGCTGCGGCGCATCCAAGCGGGTTTCCTGGCTGAACTGGAAGACCCGACCACGAACATCACCTCGCACGTGAGGAACTGAAGCATGAACGACCTGACCAAATTCACTAACCAGCTGGCGAAGCCCGAAACCTTTGACCAGATCCAGATCGGCATCGCCAGCCCCGAGCGCATCCGCTCGTGGTCCTATGGCGAGATCAAGAAGCCGGAAACCATCAACTACCGCACGTTCAAGCCCGAGCGTGACGGGCTGTTCTGCGCGCGCATCTTCGGCCCGGTGAAGGATTACGAATGCCTTTGCGGCAAGTACAAGCGCATGAAGTACAAGGGCGTCGTCTGCGAAAAGTGCGGCGTCGAAGTCACTGTCACCAAGGTGCGCCGCGAGCGCATGGGCCACATCGAACTGGCAGCGCCGGTTGCGCATATCTGGTTCCTGAAGTCGCTGCCCAGCCGCATCGGCCTGCTGCTCGACATGCAGCTGAAGCAGCTCGAAGCGATCCTCTACTTTGAAAAATATGTGGTGATCGAACCGGGCCTCACCCCGCTTGAAAAGTACCAGCTGATGACCGAGGATGATCTCCTCGATGCGCAGGACGAATATGGCGAAGACGCCTTCTCCGCCGCCATCGGCGCCGAAGCGGTCAAGACCATGCTGGCCGAACTTGATCTCGAAGCCGAGCGTGAAGCCCTGCTCGAAGAGCTTGCGACCACCAAATCGGCATTGAAGCCCAAGAAGATCATCAAGCGGCTGAAGGTTGTCGAAAGCTTCATCGATTCGGGCAACCGCCCGGAATGGATGATCCTTGAAGTGATCCCGGTGATCCCGCCAGAACTGCGCCCGCTGGTGCCGCTCGATGGTGGCCGCTTTGCGACCTCCGATCTCAACGATCTTTATCGCCGCGTCATCAACCGCAACAATCGCCTGAAGCGCCTGATTGAACTGCGCGCGCCTGACATCATCGTGCGCAACGAAAAGCGCATGTTGCAGGAAGCCGTGGACGCATTGTTCGACAATGGCCGCCGTGGCCGCGTCATCACCGGCGCGAACAAGCGTCCTTTGAAGTCGCTGTCCGACATGCTCAAGGGCAAGCAGGGCCGCTTCCGTCAGAACCTGCTCGGCAAGCGCGTCGATTATTCGGGCCGTTCGGTGATCGTGACCGGGCCTGAGCTGAAGCTGCACCAATGCGGCTTGCCCAAGAAGATGGCGCTCGAACTGTTCAAGCCGTTCATCTACGCGCGTCTCGATGCCAAGGGTCTGTCGATGACCTTGAAGCAGGCCAAGAAGTGGGTCGAGAAAGAGCGCAAGGAAGTCTGGGACATCCTTGACGAAGTGATCCGCGAACACCCGGTGCTGCTGAACCGCGCGCCGACGCTGCACCGCTTGGGCATTCAGGCGTTCGAGCCTGTGCTGATCGAAGGCAAGGCGATCCAGCTTCACCCGCTGGTGTGTTCGGCCTTCAACGCCGACTTCGATGGTGACCAGATGGCGGTCCACGTGCCGCTGAGCCTCGAAGCCCAGCTCGAAGCGCGCGTGCTGATGATGTCGACCAACAACATCCTCTCGCCCGCCAACGGCAAGCCGATCATCGTGCCGTCGCAGGACATGGTGCTGGGGATCTATTATCTTTCGATGGAACGTCAGGAAAAGCATCCTGAATTCATCGAGGAAGCCGATGGCACCAAGATCGAAAAGCTGCCGCGCTTTTCCGACATGGCCGAAGTGCATCAGGCGCTCGAAGCCAAGGCGGTCACGCTGCACACCCGCATCATCGCCCGCGTTCCGCAGGCCGATGAAACGGGCGTTGTCACGATGAAGCGCTTTGTCACCACGCCGGGCCGGATGCTGATCGGCGAGTGCCTGCCCAAGAACCACAAGGTTCCCTTCGACATCATCAACCGCTTGCTCACCAAGCGTGAAATCGGCGACGTGATCGATCAGGTCTATCGCCACACCGGCCAGAAGGACACGGTGCTGTTCGCCGATGCCATCATGGCGCTGGGTTTCCGCCATGCGTTCAAGGCGGGGATCAGCTTTGGCAAGGATGACATGATCATCCCCGATGCCAAGATCAAACTGGTCGAGGAAACCAAGGAACTGGTGGCTGGCTATGAACAGCAGTACCAGGATGGTCTCATCACCCAGCAGGAAAAATACAACAAGGTGATCGACGCCTGGTCGAAGTGCGGCGACATGGTGGCCGACGCGATGATGGCCGAGATCAAGGCGCAGCCGATTGATGCCGAGACGGGCAAGGAAGCCCAGATCAACTCGATCTACATGATGAGCCACTCCGGCGCGCGTGGCAGCCCGGCGCAGATGAAGCAGCTTGCCGGGATGCGCGGGCTGATGGCCAAGCCTTCGGGCGAGATCATCGAAACCCCGATCATCTCGAACTTCAAGGAGGGTCTGACCGTCCTTGAATACTTCAACTCGACCCACGGGGCGCGCAAGGGCCTTGCGGATACCGCGCTGAAGACCGCGAACTCGGGCTACCTCACCCGCCGTCTGGTCGATGTGTCGCAGGATTGCGTCATCGTCGAGGAGGATTGCGGCACCCAGAACGCGCTCGAAATGCGCGCCATCGTGCAGGGCGGCAGCGTGATCGCCTCGCTGGGTGAGCGTATTCTCGGCCGCACGGTCGCTGAAGACATCATCAACGCCGCCACCGGCGAAGTGATTGTGCCCGCCGGCACGCTGCTTGACGAAGCGATGGTGAAGGACATCGAGGCGGCTGAAGTGCAGTCGGCCAAGATCCGTTCGCCGCTGATCTGCGAGGCTGAACAGGGCGTTTGCGCGACCTGTTACGGGCGCGATCTGGCGCGCGGTACGCCGGTCAACATCGGTGAAGCGGTCGGCGTGATTGCCGCGCAGTCGATCGGTGAACCCGGCACGCAGCTCACCATGCGCACCTTCCACATCGGCGGCGCAGCGCAGCTCAATGAAACCAGCCACCTTGAGGCGATTTCGGAAGGCCGCGTGACCTTGCGCGACATGCCGACCATCACCGACAAGCGCGGCCGCATTCTCAGCTTGGCGCGCAATGGCGAGATCGCGGTGATCGACGCCGAAGGGCGCGAGCGTGAAATGCACAAGGTGCCCTATGGTACCGTGGTGATGTTCAAGGATGGCGAGTCCGTGAAGATCGGTGATCGCTTGGCCGAGTGGGATCCCTTCACTCTGCCGATCATCACCGAACAATCGGGCGTGGTGAAGTATCAGGATCTGATCGAGGGCATCACGCTTGAAGAAGCGGTCGATGATGCCACCGGCATTGCCCAGCGCGTGGTGACCGAAAACCGCGCCACGGGCCGCAAGAAGAAGGAAGATCTGCGTCCGCGCATGACCTTGCTTGGTGAAGGTGGCGGCGAAACCGAAGCGGCGCGTTACATGCTCGCTCCGGGCACGACGCTGTCGGTCGGCGATGGCGACACGGTGGAAGCGGGCGACATTCTGGCCCGCGCCAGCCGCGAAGCCGCCAAGACCCGCGACATCACCGGCGGTCTGCCGCGGGTGGCGGAACTCTTCGAAGCGCGCATGCCCAAGGATGTTGCGGTTATCGCCAAGATTTCGGGCCGGATCGAATTCGTCCGCGAATACAAGGCGAAGCGCAAGATCGCGATCATTCCCGAGGCGAACGAGCACGGGCATGTCGAACCTGTCGAATACCTGATCCCCAAGACCAAGGTGATCGACGTGCAGGAAGGCGACTATGTGAAGAAGGGCGATACCCTGATTTCAGGTTCGCCCAACCCGCATGACATTCTGGAAGTGCTCGGCGTGGAAGCGCTGGCCGAATATCTCGTCAACGAGATCCAGGAAGTCTATCGCTTGCAGGGCGTGAAGATCAACGACAAGCACATCGAGGTGATCGTTCGCCAGATGCTGCAAAAGGTCGAGATCACCGATGGCGGGGATACCACCCTGCTGCCGGGCGAGCAGGTCGATCTGGCGGAAATGCTGGAGATCAACGGCAAGCTCGCCAAGGGCAAGCAGGGCGCGAGCGGTACTCCGGTGCTGCTCGGCATCACCAAGGCTTCGCTGCAAACCCGCAGCTTCATCTCGGCAGCCTCGTTCCAGGAAACCACCCGCGTGCTGACGCAGGCGGCGGTCGAAGGGAAGAAGGACACGCTGATCGGGCTGAAGGAAAACGTGATCGTGGGCCGCCTGATCCCGGCGGGCACGGGCGCGGGGATGAACCGCCTGCGGGTCACCGCCAACAGCCGCGATGCCGCGCTGAAGGCCGCGTGGAAGAAGCAGCAGGATTCGCTTGCCGCCACGGGCCAGCGCGAAGTTGAACCTGCCGCCGATGCCATCGGTTCGGAAGAGAAGATGAAGGCAGCGATGGCCGCCATGGCTGCTGCGGCTCCGGCCGCTGATGTGGATGATGCAGGCGAAGAATAAGCCCGCGTCGCCGCAAGGCTGAACAAACAAGACCCCGCTGGAGCGCAGGCTCCGGCGGGGTTTTTTCATGCCTCGCTGCTGCCGCTGACCAAAGCGCTATTGCAAATCACTCGCAACATGATAGCGTGGAGTCGTTCCGCTGCTGTCTTGCGAGGTTTCATGTCCCAGCACCGCCCTACCACTGCCGCCCGTCAAACCATTGCCGCGCTGGCTGCGCCGCCGCGTATCGAACGGCTGGGGCCGGTTGCGGGCCGCTTTATCCATGCACTGCGGCTGATCGCCATTCACGAACGGATCGGGCGTGATCCCGTGCCGGAACTCGCGGCCAAGCTGGGCGGGGTCGAAATCGCTGCCAAGGCGCTGATGATGGCGCATCTGATTGCCGCTGTCTGGCCCGAGAATATCCATGTCAGCCGGTTCTGCTGCCGCTTGCTCAGCCATGACGAGGCGACCATCGGGGCCTTTGTCGATGCCGCCGCAGCGGGTGACAGGATGGGCTTTGAAGCTGCCATCACCGGCCTCATCCGGGCGGACCGCGCGCCGCGTCTGTGGGAGGCGGCGCTGGCGCTGGCGGCGGCGGAGATGCGGATGCGCTAATCCTTGCGAGACTGCGCGCAGGCCTTTACCGAGCGCGCATGACAACCACCCGTTTCGCCCCTTCGCCCACCGGTCGGCTGCATGTCGGCAATATCCGCACGGCCCTGCACAACTGGATGCTGGCGCAAAAGGCGCACGGCACCTTCATCCTGCGGATCGACGATACGGATGCGGCACGCAGCCGCGAAGACTATGTCGATGCGATCCGCGCTGATCTGCGCTGGCTGGGGCTGACATGGGACCGCGAGGAACGCCAGTCTGCCCGGCTGGATCGTTACGAGGCAGCCTTTGATGCGCTGCGTGCGGCGGGGCGGATTTACCCGGCCTATGAAAGCGCGCAGGAACTCGAAGTGAAGCGCAAGATTGCCTTGGGGCGCGGACTGCCGCCGATCTATGATCGCGCTGCGCTGGCGCTGACAGATGCCGACCGCGCGGCCAAGGAAGCAGCAGGCGAGCGGCCCCACTGGCGCTTCCTGCTCGATCACGACGAGCCGATTGCATGGGATGATGGCATCCGCGGCGCGCAGAAATTCGCGGCCAGCCAGCTCTCCGATCCGGTGATCCGCCGGGCCGATGGATCATGGCTTTACATGATGCCAAGCGCTGTTGACGATATCGACATGGGCGTCACCCAAGTGCTGCGGGGCGAGGATCATGTCTCGAACACGGCTGTGCAAATTCAGATCTTTACCGCACTTTTTGCTGCAGGCTTTGCGGCGGGCGAAAGTGCAGCAAAAACTCTGCCCGCTTTCGCACATGAAGCGCTGCTGGTGGGCAAGGAAGGCAAGCTGTCAAAGCGGCTCGGCTCGCTCGGCTGCGATGCTTTCCGCGAGGCGGGCATCGAACCTGCGGCGATCATCGCGCTCCTCGCCCGGCTCGGCACGTCGCAGCCGATTGAGCCGATTGCGGATCGCGCGGCGCTGACCGCCAGCTTTGATCTGGCGCATTTCGGGCGCGCGCCTGCCAAGTTTGACGAGGCCGATCTGGAACGCCTGAACGCGGCCATCGTCCACCAATTGCCCTTTGCCGCGGTGAAAGATCGCCTGCCCGCAGGGATGGACGAAGCCGGGTGGCACGCGGTGCAGCCCAACCTGGCGCATGTGCGCGAGGCTGCCGAATGGTGGCAGCTGGTGACCGGCCCGATTGCCCAGCCTGCCTTCAGCGACGAGGATCGCGCCTTCCTTGCGCAGGCCGCCGAGGCGCTGACCTGGGGCGACAATCCGTGGGGCGCGCTGACCGCCGCGCTCAAAGACGCAACCGGGCGCAAGGGCAAGGCGCTGTTCCTGCCGCTGCGCCAAGCGCTCACCGGCATGGATCACGGCCCCGACATGGGCGAATTGCTCCCGCTGATCGGTGAGGCCGAAGCCCGCGCGCGGCTGCTGGCCGCGGCGGGCTAGAGCGGTTTCCGATCTGATTGCATCAGATCAACCGCTCTAGTTTTTTGTTTTGCCGCGTTTTCCGAGTCGCCGGGTGTTTCCACCCGGCTTGAAAACGCTCTAAGCGCGCTCAGCGGGTGCGGCAGGCGCCCGTCGTGGTGTCTTCGATGCTGCCATCCTGATCGTAACGGATGCGCATGTTGAAGCCATCATCCGACAGCGAGACGATCACCGCATTGTACCAGCGACCATCCACCGCCCATTGGCAGGAAATCCGGCTGCCCGGCTCCCAATCGAAGAAGCGCACCGTGTTGGCCTGCCGGGTTTCCACCGAGCCATCGTCAAACCGCACGGTGACAGTGGTGCCGTTGCGCGCTTCGATCACGCCGGGATAAAGCGTCCGGCTGCCGCGCCAGGGCGACAGCACCCAGTCACCGACCTGCTGCGCCACTGCGCCTGCGGGCATGGCTGCGGCTGCCGCCAGCACTGCAATCCGGGCGATCATCTGCATTGTCTTCATCGTGAATTTCCCCCTCAACACGCCGCCTGTCTGCACATCTGACAAGCGCGCCGCACAGCCATCAAATGCTTGGCGGCGCGCACAATATCCCGCCTTTGCAAAAGCGCAAGCGGCCTTGTCTGGGGCTTCCTGCCGCCGTGTCAGGATGCCTTGTGCTTGGCCAGTTCATCGCCCGCGATGGTGACGATATGCAGCAGATTGGTGCTCCCCGGCGTGCCAAACGGGACGCCTGCCAGCACGATCACCTTGGTGCCCGCGCTGCCAAAGCCGTGGCGCAGCGCCATGCGCTTGCCCTTGCCGATCATCTCTTCGAAACTGTCGATGTCGCGGGTGGTGACAGCATGCGCCCCCCACAACAGGCCGACCTTGCGCGCGGTCTTCACCGAAGGGGTGAGCACCAGCATCGGGGTGGCAGGCCGTTCGCGCGCCACCCGCCGCGCGGTTGATCCGGAATTGGTGAACACCGTGATCGCGCTGATCGGCAGGGTATCGGCAATCGTCATGCAGGCATGGGAAAGCGCGTCCGAAGTGGTCGCATCGGGCGGCGTATCGAGATAGCGCACGCGGCCTTTGTATTCGGGATCATTTTCCACCTGCGTGGCAATCGCATGCATCATTGCGACTGATTCTTCGGGCCACGCGCCCGCCGCGCTTTCGGCAGAGAGCATCACCGCGTCCGCCCCGTCATAGACGGCGTTTGCCACATCCGAGACTTCGGCGCGGGTGGGCGAGGGGCTTTCGATCATCGATTCGAGCATTTGCGTCGCCACGATCACCGGCTTGCCTGCGCGCCGCGCGGCGTTGACGATATGCTTTTGCAGCGGCGGGACTTCCCATGGTTCCAGTTCCACGCCCAGATCGCCGCGCGCCACCATGATACCATCGGCCATTTCGATGATGTCATCGAGGCGTTTGACCGCCATCGGCTTTTCGATCTTGGCGCACAGCGCCGGGCCGATCGAGCCGCCGCGCGTGCCGATCAGCTTGCGCGCTTCGGCCAGATCGTCGGGGCGCTGCACGAAAGACAGCGCGATCCAGTCCGCCCCGTGTTCGACAGCGAAGGCGAGATCGCGGCGGTCTTTTTCGGTAAGCGCGGGGATCGGCACTTCGGCATCGGGCACGTTCACACCCTTGCGATCAGAAATCACTCCGCCAACCTCGGCGCTGCACAGGATGCGTTCAGCGTCGGCTTCGAGCACTTTGAGGCGGATCTTGCCATCATTGATAAGCAAGCGCTGGCCGCGTTCGAGAATGCCGAACAATTCGGGATGCGGCAGGCAGACGCGGTTTTCATCGCCCGGCTCAGGATTGCGATCCAGCGTGAAATGGCCCGAATGGCGGATCACTGCTTGCCCTTGCGCAAAGGTGCCGACGCGCAGCTTGGGCCCTTGCAGATCGGCAAGGATGGTGATGGGCCGCGCCACCTGTTTTTCCAGCGCGCGGATTGCGGCAATCGCGGCGGCGTGATCTTCGTGGCTCCCGTGGCTCATATTGACGCGGAAGGCATCGGCGCCCGCGCGCAGCAGGCGTTCCAGCATCTCGGGCGAACGGCTCGCCGGGCCGATGGTGGCGAGAATCTTGACCTTGCGGCCGCGCGGATCAATTCGGGTGTGGTCGCGTCTTGCCATAAGTGAGGCTGTTCCTTTGCTTGGGCCGGGCTATGGCACAGACGTGTTGCAACTCAAGGGCCAGTGGGAAGGAAAGCCGTGATGAATAGCAATGCCAGTGGGGCCGATGGTCTGGATGCGCTCGATGATGTGGCGGCGGCAGCCGCATTCCGGCGGCTGGTGCGTCACCTGCGCCATCGCCATGATGCGCAGAATATTGATCTGATGGGGCTGGCGGGTTTTTGCCGCAATTGTCTGGCCGACTGGATCATCGAAGGCGGCTTTGCCGGTGACAAGGCCGCCGCGCGCGAAGTGATCCACGGCATGCCGGCAGAGGAATGGAAAGCGCGCTTCCAGTCGCCTGCCACGCCTGCACAGCTCGCCGCGATGGCGGCCAGCGTCGCGAAGAACGCACAGGAATAATTTGCACCGGCGGTTCAATCGGCAGGCATCGGTGGCTATCGGCAGGGGCAAGTGATTCTGTTGTGAAGGACCCCCCCATGTCTGAAGATACCCAAGCCGCTGATGATCGCCTGCGCCTGCTGATCGAGCGGATCGAGCGGCTCGAAGAAGAGAAAAAGGGCATCGCCGATGATATCCGCGATGTTTACGCCGAGGCAAAGGCGGTGGGTTATGATCCCAAGATCATGCGCCAGATCGTGCGCCTGCGGAAGATGAAGCCCGATGATCGCAGCGAGCAGGATATGCTGCTGGAAACCTACAAGACCGCGCTGGGGATGGTGTAAGCGCTGCTGGATCAGGTCATTGTGTTGTCACGCGGGCGTGTTATCCCGGTAATACAGCAAAGGGAGATTCGCATATGGCCAGCCCCTGGAAAGATGCACGCGGGATTATCGTTTCCACCACGCCGACGCTCGAAGGGCGCCCGATTCAGGAATATTGCGGCATTGTCACCGGCGAGGTGATCGTGGGCGCAAACCTGTTTCGCGATCTGTTTGCCAATATCCGCGATATCGTGGGCGGGCGGGCAGGCTCTTATGAACAGGTGCTCGCCCGCGCCCGCACCGAGGCGATCCAGGAATTGCAGGCCGAAGCCGCCGCCGTGGGTGCCAATGCCGTGGTCGCGGTGGATCTCGATTACGAGGTGATCGGGGCCAATGGCTCGATGCTGATGGTTTCGGCCACTGGCACGGCGGTGCGGATCTAGCTCCACGGTTCCATCATTATGGCCAGCGCCACTGCATTATAGGCGGCGTGGTGCAGCATGGCAGCGCGCAGGCCCAGCCGGGTGCGGACATAGGCGAGAAACAGCCCGCCGATCAGCTGCGGGGTCACCACCAGCACGCCGAGCGGGTGGGTCAGCGGTTCGTAAGCGCCAAGGTGAATGGCCGCGAAGAACAGGCTGCCCGCCCATACCAGCGCGGCGAAATGGCGGGTGAACCATGCGGGCAAGGCGCGATCACGTTCGCGCGTTTGCAGCCATCGCACAAAGCCCGCAAGCGCGATCATCACGGCGAGCAACAGGCACAGTCCGCGCCCTTGCTCACCAACCGCAAGGCCAGCCAGCAGGCAGCCGGTCGCCGCAAAGCCATAGGCGGCAAAGCGCAAGGCGGCGATCTGCCCGCTCATCCAGCCGCGATGGAGCGCTTCTTCCAGCACCGGCGCCAGCACCACGGCGGAAAACACCATGGTGCCGAATGGGCGCGTCTCCTCCTGCGGGGCGGGCAGCAGGCCTGCCCGATCATCCCATGCTTCAAGCAGCCAGACTGCGGCCCAATCCACCGCGAGGTGCATCGCAAAGATGCTGGCAAGCGCTGCCACCAGCGCCGCGTTCCACGCATGGCGCGCATGGTAGGGCGTGGGCCGCGCCGCAAAGCGCAGCACATCTGCTGCGCGCGCCCGCAGGCTTGCACGAGGCAGCGCCTCCAGCGGCTCGGCTGATAACAGCGCCCTTGCGCGCGGCTCAGGCATCGGAGTAAGGCCAGCCCCTGTTTTTCAACCCCAGCAGTGAAGCAATTCCCATGGCAGGCCATTCCAAATTCAAGAACATCATGCACCGCAAGGGTGCGCAGGACAAGAAACGCTCGGCAATGTTCTCCAAGCTTTCCCGCGAGATCACCGTCGCGGCCAAGATGGGCCTGCCCGATCCCGATATGAACCCGCGCCTGCGGCTGGCGGTGAACGCCGCGAAAGCCCAGTCGATGCCCAAGGACAATATCCAGCGCGCCATCGACAAGGCCGCACAGGCCGGCGGCGAGGATTATGTCGAAGTGCGCTACGAAGGATATGGCCCCGGCGGCGTCGCGCTGATTGTCGAAGCGCTGACCGATAACCGCAATCGCACCGCCACCAATGTGCGCACCGCCTTTAGCAAGAACGGCGGCAATCTGGGCAGCGAAGGCAGCGTCAGCCACGGCTTTGAACGGCGCGGGCTGATCGAATACAAGGCTGATGTGGCCGACGAGGAAGCGATGCTCGAAGCCGCCATCGAAGCGGGCGCGGATGATGTGGAAAGTTCGGAAGATGGCCACACCGTGTGGACGGCCGCCGATGCCCTGCACGGCGTGGCTGGCGAAATGGAAAAGGTGCTTGGCCCGGCGGATAATGTGAAGCTCGCATGGAAGCCCTCGCTCAGCGTCGAAGTGGACGAAGCGACCGCGGGCACCCTGATGAAGCTCATCGACACGCTCGATGATGATGACGACGTGCAGACCGTGTGGGGCAATTACGAAATCCCCGACGCGGTGATGGAGAAGCTCTCCTGATCCTCCCCGGCACGGGGAGTGGGGCCGCCGCGCGCAGCGCGGGGGTGGAGGGGCGGGTGCGGTTTGCCGTCTTTTCGCTGGTGTCCGAAAAGCCGTGCGAGCCCCTCCACCACCCTGCGGGTGGTCCCCCTCCCCGGGGAGGGAGGAGTGATGATCATCCTTGGCCTTGATCCCTCGCTGTCATGCACCGGCTGGGGGGTGATCCGCAGCGAAGGCGCGCGCATCAGCCATATCGCCAATGGCGAGGTGAAAACCGATCCCAAGGCACCGATGCCGCAGCGGCTCGATCATCTTTATGCAGCGATTGCGGCGGTGATCGGCCAATATGCGCCCGACAGGGCGGCGGCCGAGGAAGTGTTCCTCAACACCAATCCGCAATCCACGCTCAAACTGGCGCAGGCGCGCGGGGTGGTGCTGGCGGCGTGCGGACGGCACAATCTGGCGGTGAGTGAACACGCAGCGCGGCTGGTGAAGAAATCCGTCGTCGGCACGGGCCGGGCGGAAAAGCCGCAGGTCGCCGCGATGGTGAAAGTGTTACTGCCCGGTGTGCAAATCGCAGGCGCGGACGCCGCCGACGCGCTGGCGGTGGCAATAGCCGACGCCCACCTCACACCCCGAATCTGAACGGATGACCGCTTTCGGGATGGCCTGCGCGCATTGCGAATGGCGGGAAGTGGGTGGAATGCTGCCATGCGCGGAGACGTGCTTACCCGCGCAAGATAATCGTCTCGCTTTCAGCGTCAGCGGGCACGAAAATCTCGATCCTCAGACGATCAAGTTCAATTTCTCCCGGCGATGCGAGATGGGAGACCACCGGAATAACGCTGAGCAGGCCTTCGCCGATCCGGTATCTTTCGATCAGCACATGGGGCGGTACCACCTTGCTTCGGATTGCCGCCTGAGCCGCAGGGTAGGTTTCGACGCGCCTTACGACCGGCATTACCGCGGGATCGCTCGCCGCCTCGATCCTCAGGCGTCTGATCGTTTCCGGCACCACGTCATCGGGGTTATCCATCCACCGGACCAGACCGTCGGGATGGAGCGCAAGATCATAGACATTGGCTCCTTCCGGCGGAGCCGTCATCTGCCACAGGTCTTCGCCGGGTGCCGCCCAGGCAAGCAGTTCGGTCATGGCCCGGTTGGCAAACAACAGCGCTCCATCCGGTCGGAAGGCATAAGCAGGCCATAACGAAAGCCGCTCGGTGAGATGCGCGATCAAGGCACTGTCCGGGGCGGGTGCGCAAATCGGGAGAGGTGATGGCGCAAGAGCCTCGAGCAAAGCCCGCTGCTCCCATCCGCGCAGAGCCAAGGCTTCGATCAGTCGCCGCAGACTTCGCTGCCCGGGAAGCGAGCGCCCGGTTTCAAGAAAGCTCAAATGGCGCTGCGAAACGCCCGCCCGGTGTGCAAGCTCCTCCTGCGACCAACTGCGGCTGCGCCGTAGACGGGCAAGAGCGGGACCGAATGCCATGGCCATCGAATATGACCATAAGGTAATTGAGTCGATTACTTTCGAACGCCATCCCTTCATCCATGGAGGACGCGAACATGATCGAACTTTGGCAAAACTGGATCTCCGCCTTTGACCTTGCGGTGGATAGCGACGACTGGAGCCCGCTTCGGCCACTGTTGGACGATGATGTGACCTACACGGTTTCAGGAGCGCCCTTTGCGTGCCACCTCGTCGGCGCTGAGAAGGTTATTGCAGGCTTTCGCAAGTCGATCAGCAATTTCGACCGCCGGTTCGATCAACGCTGGTGGTTTGGTGTCGGGGTTCGCGAATTCGCCCCTGATGTTGTCAGCGGACGGGCCATGGGCGTCTACCGGTTGGCAGATAAGCCGCTGCTGCACTTCTCGGCCCATAGCCACTGGCGCTTCCGCGATGGCAAGGTGGTTGCCATGCAAGATTGCTATGACGTTTGCGAACAGGACGTCCAAGCTGCGCTGGTATGGTTGGCGGAACATGCGCCCCATGCAGACGCGACTTACTCCTGAACGCGAGCGGGCATGCCGACGGCAACAACGGGGTCGCTAGCTGAACGGCAGCAATTTTTCAGAAGGAAGGCAAGGCCGCAAGACCGCTTTCGGGATCGCGCCTCGGCATCGCTTATGGCCGAGGATGGGTGGGGAGTTGGCCTGCGCCGGGGTGACGGTTAGGGCGGCTCGGGGGTCGTTTCCCGAACGGCATTTTTTCCAAATGGATGCCAAAGCCGCCGTGATTTTGTGGCATAGGCAATCAGACTGCGAATCTGATCGCAAAACCATCAGGAACATCAATGTCCACGATCGACCTTTACGGGATCCCCAATTGCGACACGGTGAAAAAGGCGCGGGTCTGGCTTGACGCGCATGGCCTTGAATACACCTTCCACGATTACAAAAAGGCCGGCGCTGATCCCGACAAGCTCACCCGCTGGATCGCGGCAGCAGGCTTGGATGCCGTGGTGAACCGCAAGGGCACCACGTTCCGCAAGCTCACCCCTGCCGAGCAGGCGGACAGCGCCGATAGTCATCGCGCTGTCGCATTGCTCGTTCAGCACCCCTCCATGATCAAACGGCCGATTGTCGAGCATGCCGGCGGCGTGCTGGTCGGCTTCAAGGAGGATGAATGGCGCGTCTTGCTGGGGTGATGGCAGCGCTGGCGCTGGTGGTGACGAGCGCGGCGGCAGTTCCGGCCGCGGGGGAGAGCGATTTTCTCATCATCGCGCACCGCGGCGCGAGCGCCGAGCGGCCCGAACACACGCTGGCGGCCTATGAGCTCGCGATTGCGCAGGGCGCGGATTATATCGAGCCCGATCTGGTCGCGACCAAAGACCTCGTGCTGGTGGCGCGCCATGAAAACGAGCTTTCGGGCACCACCGACGTCGCCAGCCGCCCCGAATTCGCCGACCGCCGCCGCGACAAGACGATTGATGGCCAGCAGATCGCAGGCTGGTTTGCCGAGGATTTCACGCTCGCCGAATTGCGCACCTTGCGCGCCCGCGAGCGCATCGCTTCGCTGCGGCCCGGCAATGCGCGTTATGATGGGCTGTATCAGGTGCCGACCTTGGCCGAGATTGTGCAGCTGGTGCGCCTCAAGGAAGCGGAAACCGGGCGGCGGATCGGGCTTTACCCCGAAATCAAGCACCCCACGCATCTGCTCCAGACCGAGCGGATTGATCTGGTTGATCTGCTGCTGCGCGAGTTTCGTCAGCTAGGGATCACGCCGGCTGATCCGGTGTTCATCCAGAGCTTCGATGCCGCGCCTTTAAGGCGGCTGAAACAGCGCAGCACCTTCAAGCTGGTGCAACTGGTCGCCCCTGTCGGCGGCCCGGCGGATGAGCCCGCCTTGCGCTATGCCGAGATGGTGACGCCTTCCGGGCTGGCCGAGATCGCCCAATATGCCGATGCGGTGGGCGCGCATGTTGTGCTGGTGCTGGGCGCGGACGGCGCAGCCACCGCGTTGGTCGCCGATGCCAAGGCGGCGGGGCTGGTGGTGCACGCCTGGACAGTGCGCCCCGAAAACGAATTCCTGCCCCAATCCTTGCGCAGCGGCACCGATCCCAAGGGGCGCGGCTGCGGCGATGTGAAGCTGGCAGCCATGCTCAAGGCGGCAGGCGTGGCCGGCGTGTTCAGCGACGGGGCGCTGAAGGGGCGGGGTTGTCCTTAAAACCTTTGCCCGTCATCCCGGCGCAGGCCGGGACCCAGGGCCCCACGCGCAGTCCTTAAATTCACTGGGCCCCGGTCTGCGCCGGGGTGACGAAGAGGATCAGGCGCGCCGCGCGCTCAGGATATAATTCAGCGACATATCCTCCGACAGGTGCAGCCCCTTGCCCGGTCGCCAGGCGATGCCGCGCTGCGCTGTCACTTCAAGCCCCGCATCCGCCAGCAGCGCCGCCAATTCTTCAGGCGTGACAAAATCGCGCCAGTGATGGGTGCCCTTGGGAACATAGCCGACCGCTTCGGCAGCCCCCACCAGCAGCACGCGCGAGGCCGCGGTGCGATTGGGCGTGGACATCACCAGCAGGCCGCCCGGCGCGAGCCTTGCTGCGACATCCTTCATGAACGCCTGCTTGTCGGCCACATGCTCGATCACTTCGACACAGGTGACCAGATCAAAGGTGCCGATATCCAGCCCGCCGACCTCGCCCGCCATGTAGCGCAAGGAGCCCCTTCCCTCGGGAGAAGGGGTTGGGGATGGGGGCTCTGTCCGATCGGATGGCAGCCCCCCACCCCCAGCCCCGCCCCCGTGGGGAGGGGAGTTTCAAAGCCCATCATCTCGGCATGGGTGCTGGCGGCTGCGATGTTTTCCGCCGAGGCATCCACCCCCGTCACCTCGCCGCCGAGCCGGGCGAGCGGCTCGCACAGCAGGCCCGCGCCGCAGCCGATATCCAGCACCGCCTTGCCCGCCAGCGGCTTTGCCGCGCGCGCGGCATCCGGCCAGTGGGCATCAATCGCATCGCGCAAAAACGCCAGCCGCACCGGGTTCACCTGATGCAAGCTCGCCATCGGCCCCTTGGGGTTCCACCAGTCACGCGCGAGCCCTGAGAAGAACGCGGCTTCTTCCGGGCGGATCGTTATGTTTGTTCCGTTTGCCTTATCCATCGCGCGACACTAACAGCGCGCGGGAAAACTCACCAGCGGGAGCAGCACAACCTTGGCCCGAATAGTGATGAAATTTGGCGGCACCTCGATGGCCGGGACCGAACGCATCCGCCGCGTCGCCAATATCGTGCGCGCGCAGGCCGCGCCCAAGGCCGATGGCACGCGCGATCAGGTGGTCGTCGTCGTCAGCGCGATGGCGGGCGAGACGGATCGCCTCGTCAATTTCTGCCGCGAAGCCAACCCGATGTATGATCCGGCGGAATATGATGTGGTGGTGGCAAGCGGCGAACAGGTGACGAGCGGGCTGCTCGCGCTCACCCTGCAAGCGCTGGGCTGCAAGGCGCGCAGCTGGCTTGGCTGGCAGGTGCCGATCCGCACCATCGAAGCCCATGCCAAGGCGCGCATTGATCAGATTGATGCGCCCGCCATGCTCGCCGCCCTCGAAGCGGGCGAAATTGCCGTTGTCCCCGGCTTTCAGGGGATTTCCGAGGATGGCCGCGTGACCACTTTGGGCCGCGGCGGATCGGATACCTCGGCGGTCGCGGTGGCAGCGGCGGTCAAGGCCGACAGGTGCGACATCTACACCGACGTGGACGGCGTTTACACCACCGATCCGCGCATCGTTGCCAAGGCGCGCAAGCAAAAAGCGGTGACTTACGAGGAAATGCTCGAACTGGCATCGGTCGGCGCCAAGGTGCTCCAGACGCGCTCGGTCGGCCTTGCCATGAAGGAAGGCGTGCGGGTGCAGGTCTTGTCGAGCTTTATCGGCGAAGGCGCGCCGCCCGCCGATGATCTGCCCGGCACGCTGATCGTGTCGGATGAAGAAATGGATCAATTGGTGGAAGGAGGCCTGATGGAACGCCAGCTTGTAACCGGTATCGCGCATGACAAGAACGAGGCCAAGGTCATCCTCACCCGCGTGCCCGACCGGCCCGGCGCGGTCGCCAATATTTTCGAGCCGCTGGCGGCTGCCAGCATCAATGTTGACATGATCATCCAGAACGTCGGGCGCGACAAGGGTGAGACTGACGTGACTTTCACCGTGCCGCAATCCGATCTGGCGCGCGCGCAGGCGCTGCTCGAAGACCGCCGCGATGCGATCGGTTTCAACCGCATCATCACCGACAACAAGATCGCCAAGATCAGCGTGGTCGGCGTCGGCATGAAAAGCCATGCGGGTGTCGCCAGCACGATGTTCCGCGCGCTGTCGGATCGGGGCATCAACATTCAGGCCATCAGCACATCCGAAATCAAGGTCAGCGTGATGATCGACGAGGATGAAACCGAACTCGCCGTGCGCGTGCTGCACACCGCCTATGGGCTGGATGCGAAGGATTAATCGCGCTTCAGCGGCGGTTTGTCGCTGTTAACCGTTTTTGCCAACCCGGTGTTAACCCAGCGGGCCGACCGTCAGCGCTCCAATCGCACAGGGCGCACACATGGCAATAAAGGCGCATCTTCAGACCGATAACGGCCAGCGGACCAGTCCGCGCCGCGCGCTCATGCTCGCAACCAGCGGGCGGCTGGGCGGCGGGGCCGAGGCTAACGTTACGGTGCACAACATTTCGGCTGCCGGTTTGCTGCTGGAGACCGCGCTTGAACTGAGCGTGGGCGAAGCGCTCGCGCTCGATCTGCCCGAGGCAGGGGCAGTGGATGCCGTCATCGTATGGCGTTCCCAGCAGCTTTACGGCTGCGCGTTCGAACAGGCGCTGGACGGTGCAGCGCTGGCGGCGGCGCAATTGCGCAGCGCGCCTCCGGCTACACCCGCAGCGCCCTTGCAGGCGGCGGCGCGCGATCCGCTTGGCCCGGCCTTCGGCACCAAACTCAACCGGTTGCGGCGCGAACGCGGGCTGACGCTGGCTGATGTCGCTGCCGCGCTCGGGGTCAGCAAGCCGACCGTATGGGCCTGGGAAAAGGGCAAGGCGCGCCCGGTGCCCGAACGCCTCGAACCGATTGCGGGGGTGCTTGGCGTGAGCCTTGCCGACTTGCAGGATGCCAGCGCGCTCAATGCCGACGTGCAGGCCGTGATCGAGGATTGCCGCCTGCGTCTGGCCGCCGCCTGCGACTGCGCCCCGGCGGCGGTGCGGATCATGATCGAACTCTGATCCGGGCGCCGCTCCGCTGGCCCTATCCAAAACGCCTAAGGGCATGTCCTTGGGCATGATTACGATCAAGCAGATTACGTATAGAACGCTGACCTGATTGCGAATTATGGTAAACGAAACTTGGCAGTTGATTCGTTTTTTAGCTCAGTAAACTAACTCGAATATCCAAATCGAGTGTGGTGGATTGGGGGCGCTACGAATTCTTGTTATGCTTTGGCATAACTTGGACTTACAAGTTTGCGTGAGATGAATTCGGATTGACATGCTTTTTACCTGGGGCAGGTGGGCATGAAAACCGGTTTGAGCGAAGTTGAAGGCAGGATTCTGCACGGATTGCTGGAGGAATCATCGGGCGATATTGTCGTCCGGCTCGATGAACGCGGCTTTTTGGCTCACGCCTCGGCCAATATCGCCGAGATTGGCCTTGATTTCGCCGCCAGCCTGTTGCCGCCGCATATTACCGATCTGGCAACGCCCGATCACGCGGCCTTTCTCGGCAGCAAGGTCAGCGGGGTGCTGGCGGGCCATCCGCTGGTGGGCTGGGTGGAATTTCCGATCCTTGCCTGCGCGCCTGATGCGCCCGCCCCTGAAATAGCCCGGCATCACCGCCACGATAGCACTTGCCGCCGCTGGTATGCGCTCAGTCTGCGCCCGCTGATGCGCCATTCGGGCGAGCCTGAAGGCGCAATCGGCCTGCTGCGGTCGGTGCAGCAGGTGCGCAACCTCGAAGGGGAATTGCACACCCGCGCCATTACCGATCCGATCACTGGCCTGGCCAACCGGCAGGCCTTTTGCGCCAGCCTTGCCCGCCATCTGGGCCGGGGCGGCGGCCAGATGGCGGCGGTGCTGGCGGTGGACGGGATGCGGGCGCTGCTGATGCGTTTTGGCCAGCGCACGGCCGACGAGGTCTTGTGGGGCTTTGCCAAGTTTCTCGAAGCGATGGCGCTGCCCGGCTGCGAGATTGCCCAGCTAGATGGCGAAAGGTTTGCCGTGATCCTGCCCGGCTGTGACGAGGCAGCGGCGCGCCACTGGTGCGAAGATGTGCTGGCGACTTTCGCCGCGCTCGCCACGCCGCATGCGCGAGGCGGATCGCGCGGGCTGAAATTGTCGGCAAGCGCGGGTCTGGCGCGGGTCGCATGCACCACCGACTGGACTCTGCGTGAGGCTGAACTGGGCCTTGTCATGGCGCGTGCGGGCGGCGGCGGGCAGGTGATGCGCGGCGCCTTGCCGCCTCAAGGTGTGGCGGCGGGGGCAGCGGTCATGCCCTCTGGACTTGGGATGCAGCGCGGGTAAAGCCTTCCCGCCATGAGCCACATTGCCACCATCCTGCTGCTCGGTTCGGGCGAACTGGGCCGCGAATTCACGATTTCTGCCAAGCGTCTGGGCGCGCGGGTGATCGCCTGCGACAGCTATGATGATGCGCCCGCGATGCAGGTGGCAGACGCGCGCGAGGTGTTTTCCATGCTCGATGGCGCGGCCCTGCGCGCGGCGGCGGAAAAGCATCGGCCCGATCTGATCGTCCCCGAAATCGAGGCGATCCGCACCGAAGTGCTGGCCGATCTGGAGGCTGAGGGCTTTACCGTGGTGCCATCGGCCCGCGCGGCGCAGCTCACCATGAACCGCGATGCGATCCGCGATCTGGCTGCGGGCGAGCTGGGGCTGGTGACCTCGCAATATGGCTATGGGACAAGCTTTCCCGAGGCGGAAGGCGTGGCGGCGCGGATCGGCTATCCGTTGGTGATGAAGCCGGTGATGTCCTCATCCGGCAAGGGCCAGAGCAAGGTTGATGGGCCAGAAGCGCTGGAGGCCGCGTGGCAATATGCCGTTGCCAATATGCGGGGCGACCGGGCGCGGGTAATCGCTGAACAATTCATCGCCTTCGACTATGAAATCACCCTGCTGACGGTGCGCCATGCCGGCGGCATCACCTTTTGCCCGCCGATCGGCCACCGGCAGGAACGCGGCGATTACCGCGAAAGCTGGCAGCCTGCCGCCATGTCTCCCGCTGCGCTCGCCGCTGCACAGGACATGGCGGCCAAGGTGGTGATGGCGCTCGAAGGCGAAGGGCGCGGCTGGGGGCTTTATGGAGTGGAGTTTTTCGTGAAGGGTGACGAGGTGATCTTCTCCGAACTCTCCCCCCGCCCGCATGATACCGGCATGGTGACGCTGGCCTCGCAGCACCTCACCGAATTCGATCTCCACGCCCGCGCGATCCTTGGCCTTCCTGTGCCTGCCGAGATCGCTGCGCAGCCTGCGGCTTCGGCGGTGATTCTGGCGGACCGCGAGAGTGACGCCTTTGCCTTTGCCGGGCTCGCCGAGGCGCTGGCGCTGGGCGACACCGATGTGCGCATCTTCGGCAAGCCTGTCACCCGGCCTTACCGCCGCATGGGCGTCGCGCTCGCCCGCGCTGGCGATGCGCCTGCTGCGGTGGATCTGGCGAAACGGGCCGCCGATGCCGTGCGGATTGTCTATTCGCCGCCAAGCGACTAGGGCGCGCCTCATGACCACCTATCCCCACACCGCTGCCCTGATGCAGCGCGGCACTGACTTCCTTGGCTGCGAGACTGCGATCCTGTGCGGCGCGATGAGCTGGGTTTCCGAACGCAATCTGGTTGCCGCGATCAGCAATGCGGGCGGGTTTGGCGTGATTGCCTGCGGGGCGATGACGCCCGAATTGCTCGACACCGAAATCGCGGCGACCAAGGCGCTGACGAGCCGCCCCTTCGGCGTCAACCTCATCACCATGCACCCCCGCCTGTTCGATCTGATCGCAGTCGCCCGCAAGCATGGCGTGAGCCATGTGGTGCTGGCAGGCGGCATCCCGCCCAAGGGCAGCGTCGAAGCGATTAAGGCGGATGACAGCGGCATCAAGGTGATCTGCTTTGCGCCCACGTTGGCGCTGGCAAAGAAGCTGCTGCGTTCGGGCGCCGATGCGCTGGTGATCGAAGGCATGGAAGCAGGCGGCCATATCGGCCCGGTCTCGACCTCCGTGCTGGCGCAGGAAATCCTCCCCACTCTCGCCGCCGAACACCTGATCTTCGTTGCCGGCGGCATCGGCCGGGGCGAGGCGATTGCGAGCTACCTCGAAATGGGCGCAGCGGGCGTGCAATTGGGCACGCGCTTTGCCTGCGCGACGGAAAGCATCGCGCACCCCGATTTCAAGAAGGCCTTCTTCCGCGCCTCGGCCCGCGAGGCGGTGGCCAGCGTGCAAGTCGATCCGCGCCTGCCGGTGATCCCGGTGCGCGCCTTGAAGAACAAGGGCACCGAGGAATTCACCGCCAAGCAGCGCGAAGTCGCCGCGCTGCTCGATGCAGGCGCTGTGGACATGGCCGAAGCGCAATTGCAGATCGAACATTTCTGGGCAGGCGCGCTGCGCCGCGCGGTGATTGATGGCGATGTCGAAAACGGCAGCGTGATGGCCGGGCAATCGGTCGGCATGGTGACGAAAGAAGAACCCGCCGCCGATATCATCGCCGAACTGATGGCGCAGTGCGAGGCCGCACTCACCCGCTGATGCCCGCGCGCTTTTGCCAGTGGCGCCAGCGCGCCGGTACGGCATGATTGCGCCCATGATTGTGGAACGCCTTGATCATGTGAACATCATCACCGACCGGCTGGCCGAGACCGCGCGCTTCTATGCCGAATTGCTCGATCTCGAAGAACGCGACGGGCCGCCGCCGCTGCGGCCCGATCAGGTGCGCTGGATGCATGATGCGGGCGGACAGGCGATCCTGCATCTCAATTCCACCGATTGCCCGCGCGCTTTTGATCGCGCGGTGATGCCGGGGGCCGAGACCGGCGCGATCCATCACGTGGCGCTGCGCTGCGGGGATTTTGATGTGGTGAAAGCGCGGCTTGATGCGCGGGGCGCGGATTACCGGGTGAATGATCTGTCCAGCATTGGCCTCAAGCAGATTTTCACCGCCGATCCCAATAATGTGCTGCTGGAGCTGAACTTTTTTGGCGGCTAGCGCGCCGCCATAAGCAAATCCCGCCACACCTCCGGCGCGCTCTCGTCCTCCAGCGGGTTCCACACCTTGGCCATTTGCGCACGCGCTGCGGGTTCGGGCACGCCGCGCGCGCAGTCGATCAGATAGAAGAACGCGCTCACCCGCCAGTTCATGATGCAGTGGACATGGGCAGGGCCGGGATGCGCCGCCAGCGCCGCTTCGAGCGCGGCGACATCAGCAGGCGAGGGCGCATCGAACGGCACCGGGATATGGGTATAGGCAATGCCCTCAACCGCCAGCAGCGCGGCTTCATCACGCAGCGCTTCGGGGTGGCTATCGAGCGCGAGGTTCACCACATGGCGCACGCCGATGGCGGCCAGCCGCGCCGGATCACCCGGCGTCAACCGGCCAGAGGTGGTGATCCCGTCAGCGCGGCGCTGGAAGGCGCGGATATCGGCAGGATCATCGCTGCGGTTCATGTTCGGGAACCTCGCAGGCCAAACGCCGCTTGTCCATTGGCGGGGCATCAGCCTATCAGGCAAGCCCACGAGTGAAGGGAGAGACAAGCATGTGCGATGAAGCCAATCTGGAGCGCTGGACGCGCGGCGCGATTTCACGGCGGCAATTTGGTGCGCTGACAGGGGCGGGCGTGCTGGCTGCCGCGCCGCTCAGCGCTGCGCCTGCCCTGAGCGAGCGCGTGGTGAGCTTTGCCACCCCCAATGGCATCGCCGATGGCTTTTTCGTCCACCCGGCATCTGGCAAACATCCCGCCGTGATCCTGTGGCCCGATATCGCAGGCCTGCGCGAGGCCAAGCGCGTGATGGCCCGCGAACTCGCCGCGCAGGGTTATGCCGTGCTGGTCATCAATCCCTATTACCGCGATGTCGCGGGCGAACAATTTGCCGATTTTGCCGATTTCATCACCAAGGGCGGCTTTCAGAAAGTCGGCCCCTGGCGCGGCAAGCTGGATGCGCCTGCGATCATGAGCGATGCGCGCGCGATTACCGGCTGGCTCAACGGGCAGGCCGCGGTGGATCCCAATCGCGGCATCGGCACGCAGGGCTATTGCATGGGCGGGCCCTTCACCATCTGGAGCGCGGCTGCGGTGCCTTCGCGGATCAAGGCGGCGGCCAGTTTCCACGGCGGCGGGCTGGTGCGGCCTGATAATGTGAACAGCCCGCACGCCCAGCTTGAATATGTGAAGGCGGGGCTGCTGATCGCGGTTGCCAAGGATGATGATGCCAAGGCCCCTGCCGACAAGGGAACATTCGGCGATGCGGCCAAGGCAGCGGGCGTAGCCGCCACGATCACCGTCTATGATGGCAATCACGGCTGGATGGTGCCCGATAGCCCCGCCTATGCCGCCGCCGAAGCGCGCCGGGGCGAGGGGGATCTGTTGGCGCTTTACAAGGCGCGGCTGTAACCCGCTTTCCTATCGCAAGGCCTGGCGCTCAGCCGCCAGCCTTGCGGGCCTTGGCGCGTTCATTGCTGAGGCCAAAGCGGCCATGCTTGCGAAAACGCATCATCCACTTGTCGAGAAACAGGCCCAGCGCGCGCGGCGCAATCCCCAGTTCGGCAAAACCGCGCGCGCCGTCGGCCACGACATTGCCGGGCTTGAGCAGCGCCCATTGATCGCGGCTCATCGGGGTGCCGGGCAGGGCGGCAAAAATCGCCGAGGCGGTATCGGGCATGGCGATAAAGCGCCGCGTGCGCCCTTGCGCTGCGGCGATGCGCTGGTTCAACTCCATCATGCTGATCTGTTCCGGCCCGCCCAGTTCATAGGTGTGCCCGCCGTGAAGCTCGGGATGTTCAAGCGCGGTGACAATCGCTTCGGCCACATCATCGACATAGACCAGTTGCAGCTTGGTATCCGGCGCGAACACCGGCAGCACGGGGGCCAGTTCGATCATGCCGCCGAACATGTTGAGGAAATTGTCATCCTCGCCGAACACGATCGACGGGCGCAGGATGGTGGCAGTGGGGAATTCGGCCATGACGCGCTCCTCGCCCAGCGCCTTGGCCTTGGCATAGGCCACGCCCGATGCCGCCCCCGGCCCGATCGCGCTGACATGAACCAGCGCCTCAATCCCGGCGGCCTTGGCCAGCCGCGCAAGCGTGCCTGCGCCTTCGCCCATCACGGCATTGAGATCGCCCGCAAACACGCCGACGAGGTTCACGGCATGGCTTGCGCCTGCCAGCGCTGCGGCCACGCTGGTTTCATGCGTCAGATTGCAGGGGACGAACTGCAACTGGCCCAGATTGGCCAGCGGTTTGAGGCTATGCGCCTTTTCCGGGTTGCGGCTGGCAATCCGCAGCCGCACACCGCGCGCCAGCAGCTTTTGCGCGACATGGTTGCCGATAAAGCCGCTGCCGCCGAACAGGGTGACAAGCTTGCCGGAAAGCGGGGAGCCAGAAAGCGGAAGGGGTGTGGCCATGGCAGGAATGCTCTTGCAATCAAGGTGGGTGGGAGAAGGGCTGGCAGATGCGTTGACGGTTTGGCCCATGTCTCAATGCGCAAGGCAGGGCAAGCGTTCCGGCAGGCCAAAACGCGCAAATGATGGCGGCCAGGCAAATTGGCGTGAGGTTTGCGTTGACAGGCAGGGGCAGGGCTCGCTATTGGCCCGCCCCTACCCGCAGCCGATGCTTTGATCGGCCTCGCGAAAAGTGCCCAGATGGCGGAATTGGTAGACGCACCGTCTTCAGGTGGCGGCGCTCGCAAGGGCGTGGAGGTTCGAGTCCTCTTCTGGGCACCAAAACTCCTGCGGGAGTGGCATCAAAAACCTTGAAAAAACCGCAGAAATCTGCCATTTTTGGCTGGATTTTGATGCCGCGTGTTTCACGCTGTTTCAGGCCGTGCCCCCACAATCAGGGGCATGGAGCGGGGCATATGCCCCCTCATGCCCCTTTCTGGCGAAAGGTCATGCCCCCAAATGTCACTGACAGCCTTGCAAATCCGAGCTTTTTCGCCCGGTGCTACCGCCTACAAGCGCTCCGATGAGCGCGGCCTCTATCTCGAAATCTTCCCCAACGGCTCGAAGCTCTGGCGGCTGAAGTATTATGTAGGCGGCAAAGAAAAGAGGATCGCTCTTGGAGCCTGGCCC
>JBJIOB010000026.1:0-4828 GCA_045377215.1 Erythrobacter sp. | reverse complement strand
AAGCACCAGCGTATCGACATCCTCGCCGCCGGGCATGGCGCGCAAGCGTTCGGCAATCGCGCGCACCGGCGCAAGATCGACCGGCTGCCCGCGCAGCTTGGCTTCGGCAAGGCTGACAAATTCGGGCGCAGCGATGCGCAGCAGCCGGGTGCCATTGGCAAAATCGGCCTCCAGCCTGTCAACATAGGCCTGGCGGATGGTGGCCTCGGTGCCGATGAGGCCAATCGTGCCCGAACGGGTGAGGCTGGCAGCGGGCTTGATCGCGGGGACTGTGCCCACCACCGGCACCTCCAGCACCTCGCGCACCATGCCAAGCGCGATGGTGCTGGCCGTGTTGCAGGCAATGCAGACAAGGCGCGGGCGAAAGCGTTCGGCCATGCGCCCCAGCAAGCCGGCGACGCGCGCGGCGATCTGGGCTTCGGTCTTGCTGCCATAGGGCAGGCCGGCCAGATCAGCCGCATAGATCACCGGAGCCTCCGGCAAAATCGCCTGCAGCGCGTCATGGATGGTCAGCCCGCCGACGCCGGAATCGAACAGCAGGATGGGGGAGCGCGCCTCGGTCATTGCCTTGCGGCGATGGCCGAGGCGCCCGGCTTGGTCAACTGCCGCGCTGGATCAGGGCTTTCTGGCGGCGGCCAGATCCATCCCGATGCTGGCGAGCTGCGCGGCGGACCATTGGTGGAATTCGGCATAGCTCACCTTGCCATCACCATCGCGGTCAGCCTCGCGGTAGAACTGCTCGGCGCTGCCGGACCCGGCGAGCTTCATGCTGCTGGCCGCGACGGCCGGTTTGCCCTTTGCGTCCGCGCGGTCGCGGGTTTCGCTGAGCACACGTGCCACCGCAGCGGCGGTGTCTTCCTTGTCGATCACCGCGAACTGGATGATCGGCGATTCGGGCAGTTCGAGAAAGCCTGAGCGGTCTTCGTCGAGCAGATTGAAAGTCCGGCGGGTGGAGGCGGCAATCCGTTCCTCGGCGGTGTTGGCGGCGGCAGCGGGCGGGCTGGCGGCTTGCGGCGTGGTCTGCTGCGACAGGGCGATGGCGGCGGTGATGGTGAGTAGCATGGCGATAGCTCCCATGATGCGTGGTTGAGGTCGCCATTGCTGCCGCGCCTGCGCCGCTGCGGGAACCTCCGCGCGCTGGGCTCCTGCGTGCTGGTACCCCCCATGCGCGCCCTCAGCCTCGGCCAGCAGCCGCGCTGCTTCGAGCGAGGATGTGACCCCGAGCTTGAGCCGCGCGGTCTTCAGCCGTTTTTCGATCGCATGGTGCGACACGCCGAGATCAAGCGCGATTTCCTTGGCGCTCTTGCGGTCGAGCCAGCCGCGCAGGGCCTCGCGCTCGCGGTCTGTCAGCCGCGCAATATCACTGCCGCGATGGTTTTGATCTTCCATGAAGCGCAGACTAACTGCTAGCGGTGGCAGCGCAAAGTACGGTCGGACCGTAAGGAGGGATCAGACGCGCTATGGAACCTTTTTTGGCCGTCATCCTCGGCTTCGTGTTCGGCTCGGTGCCGTTCGGCCTGATCCTGACGCGCGCTGCCGGGCTGGGCGATGTGCGTGCAATCGGCAGCGGCTCAATCGGGGCAACCAATGTGCTGCGCACCGGCAACAAGGGGCTGGCCGCCGCCACCGTGCTGCTCGATGCGGGCAAGGGCGCGGCTGCCGTGCTGCTGGCCCCGATCCTGTGGGCTTCCGACCCGGCGGCGGCGGGTGATCTGTATAATGATATGGGCCGCTTTGCTGCCGTGGGCGCGGTGCTGGGGCATTGTTTCACGCCCTGGCTCGCCTTCAAGGGGGGTAAGGGCTTTGCGACGGCAGCTGGCGTGCTCGCCGCGCTGGCCTGGCCGATCATGCTGGTGTGCGCGGGCATCTGGGCGGCAACCCTGGCGCTAAGCCGGATTTCGAGCGTGTCCTCGATGGTCGCCGTGGTGGCTGCACCGGTGGTGGCGGGGCTGTGGGGCGATATCTGGCTGGTCTCGCCGCTGATGGTGATCGCGGCCATCGTGATCGTGCAGCACCGCGCCAATATCGGGCGGCTGATCCGCGGCGAGGAGCCGAAGGTGGGGGCCAAATCATGACAGGACGGCGCAGCTGATGGAGCATGAGGGGTCGCAGCCGGTGCTCTCGCAGCCAGAAGCTTTCGCGCGCATCCGCTTGCTGCGCTCGCCCAATATCGGGCCGATTTCCTATCGCCAGCTCATCGCCCGCTTTGGCAGCGCCAGCGCGGCGCTTGATGCGCTCCCTGATCTCGCCAGCCGGGGGCGCGGGCCCTATCGCCCCGCCAGCGCCGACAGCATCGAGCGCGAGGTGGCCGCCGTGCGCCGCGCCGGTGCGCGCTACCTGTTTCACGATCAACCCGATTACCCCGCGCTGCTGGCTGAACTCGACAGCGCGCCGCCCATCCTCACCTGCCGTGGCAATCTGGCGCTTGCATCACAGCCTTGCGTGGCGCTGGTGGGGGCGCGCAACGCCAGTGCGGCCGCCGTCAAGCTGGCGCGGGATTTCGCCGCGAGCCTTGCCGCGGCAGGCTTCACCGTGGTCTCCGGTCTTGCGCGGGGGATCGACGGCGCAGCGCATGAGGGCGCTTTCCCGCAGACCATCGGCGTGATCGCCAGCGGCATCGACATTGCCTATCCCCCGCAGCATGCCGCGCTTCAGGAACGGATCGCAGCCGAAGCCCTGCTGATCGCCGAACAGCCCACCGGCACCGAGCCGCGCGGGCGGCATTTCCCCAGCCGCAACCGCATCATCGCCGGGCTGGCGAGCGGCACGCTGGTGGTCGAAGCGGCGCCGCAATCGGGCAGCCTCATCACCGCACGGCTCGCAGGCGAGGCCGGGCGCGAAGTCATGGCGATCCCCGGCTCGCCGCTAGACAGCCGCGCGCTCGGCTGCAACCAATTGATCCGCGAAGGCGCAGTGCTGGTGCAATCGCCCGGCGAGGTGATCGAATTGCTGGAAAGCTTCACCGGAGCGCCGCGCTCGCGCTTTCGCGTGGCCGAAGATGCCCACGCCTTCGATTATGCCGAATTCGCCGATGCCGAAGCGGACGCGGGGGCAGAGGCCGTGGCCGCCCTGCTCAGCACCGCGCCGATCAGCCTGGCTGATCTTATCCAGCAGACCGGCGCAAGCGCAGCAGCGGTGCAGCTGGCGGTGCTTGAACTCGAACTGGCAGGCGAGCTGATCCGCGATTCCCGCGGGCAAGTCCGGCGCGCGGAATGATTGCCCCCTTGCACAAGCTGCTTGACGCCGTAAGACGCAGCCCCCCACTCTCG
Organism: Erythrobacter sp.; assembly: GCA_045377215.1. GTDB lineage: Bacteria > Pseudomonadota > Alphaproteobacteria > Sphingomonadales > Sphingomonadaceae > Erythrobacter. The sequence goes on along the minus strand of JBJIOB010000026.1, from coordinate 1,559 downwards.
CGCGTACACACGTAAGGGACACCCGGCCGCCGCCATGCAACTTGTCATCGTTGAATCGCCCGCCAAGGCCAAGACCATCGAGAAATATCTGGGCAAGGACTACAAGGTTCTGGCTTCCTATGGCCATGTCCGCGATCTGCCCGCAAAAGATGGCAGCGTTGATCCGGATGCGGATTTCGCGATGGAGTGGGAGCTTTATCGCGACAAGCAGAGCCGGTTCAAGGAAATCGCCGATGCCGCCAAGGGCGCCACCCGGCTGGTGCTGGCGACCGACCCTGACCGCGAAGGCGAGGCGATCAGCTGGCACGTCCAGGAATTGCTGGCCAAGAGGAAGGCCCTGCCCAAGCTGGTTGACCGGGTGACCTTCAACGCGATCACCAAACAGGCCGTGACCGAGGCGATGGCCCGCCCGCGCCAGCTCGATAAGCCGCTGATCGATGCCTATCTGGCGCGCCGCGCGCTGGATTACCTGTTCGGCTTTACGCTCTCGCCGGTGCTGTGGCGCAAGCTGCCCGGCGCGAAATCGGCAGGCCGCGTGCAATCGGTGGCCCTGCGCCTGATTGTCGAGCGTGAACGCGAGATCGAGGCGTTCCGGGCGGAAGAATACTGGAGCGTCGCGGCGCGGATGATGCACGATGGCACCGAATTTGATGCGCGCCTCGTCAAGTTCCGGGGCGAAAAGCTGGAGAAGCTGAGCCTTGGCGAGCAAGGCATCGCCATGGAGGCCAAGGCCGCTGTCGAAGCCGGGCGCTTCACCGTGGAAGGCGTGGAAACCAAGCCGGTCAAGCGCAATCCCGCCCCGCCGTTCACCACCTCGACGCTGCAACAGGAAGCTGCGCGCAAGCTCGGCTACTCGGCGCAGCACACGATGCGGCTGGCGCAGAGCCTCTACGAAGCGGGCGCGATCACCTACATGCGGACCGACGGCGTGCAGATGGACATGGGTGCGATCATGGCCGCGCGCGATGCCATCACCGCGCGTTTCAGCGCAGAATACCGCCCGGAAAAGCCACGCTTTTACAGCACCAAGGCGAAGAACGCTCAGGAAGCGCATGAAGCCATCCGGCCCACTGATTTCACCCGTGAAAAAGTGGGTTCAGGCGACGAAGCCAAGCTATATGACCTCATCTTCAAGCGCGCGATGGCGAGCCAGATGGCGACCGCGCAACTGGAACGCACCACGGTCACCTTGCGCGATGCCACCGGCCAGCATGAATTGCGCGCCACCGGGCAGGTGGTGAAGTTTCCCGGCTTCCTCGCGGTCTATCAGGAGGGTTTTGACGATAGCCCAAAAGATGGGGACGATGAGGACGGGAGCCTGCTTCCGGTCATGCGCGACGGCGATTGCCCGGCCAAGCGCAGCGTCGATGCTACCCAGCACTTCACCCAGCCGCCGCCGCGCTTTTCCGAGGCCTCGCTGGTCAAGCGGCTCGAAGAACTCGGCATCGGGCGGCCTTCGACCTATGCCTCCACCATCCAGACCCTGCGCGACCGGGCCTATGTCAGGATGGAGAAAAACCGTTTCTTTGCAGAGGAATCCGGGCGGCTGCTGACAGCCT
>JBJIOB010000025.1:0-41580 GCA_045377215.1 Erythrobacter sp. | reverse complement strand
TGGCTGATCATGGCGTTCTTCAACGCAGCCGCCCTGATGGTGCTGGTGGGGGCAGAGTTCCTCGCGATGCTGCTGGTGATTGTCTATGTCGGCGCGGTCGCGGTGCTGTTCCTGTTTGTCGTTATGATGCTCGACATTGATTTTGCCGCGATGCGCGCAGGCTTTATCCGCAATTTCCCGCTGGGGCTGCTGATGGCCGCGTTATCCTGCTTGCCGAATTGCTGCTGGCGTTGGGCGTGTACAATGCGGGCGGGCTGACCTTGGGCGCGCCTGATGGCAGCGCGATGCAGGCGCCGAGCGCAAGCAATATCGAGGCTTTGGGCGGGCTGCTGTTTGGCCGCTATATCCTGCTGTTCGAGATTGCCGGGATCATTCTCCTCGTCGCGATGATCGGCGCGATTGTGCTGAGCCTTTCCAACCGCCCAAGCCCGGCGCGCGCGCTCGGCAGGATATCGGCAAGCAGATCCGCCGCCGTCCGGAAGATGCAACTGTCATGAAGAACCCGGAAATCGGGCAGGGGATCGAACTGTGATCGGGATCGAACATTATCTCACCGTGGGCGCGATTTTGTTCGTGCTCGGCGTGCTGGGGATTTTCCTCAACCGCAAGAACGTGATCGTCATCCTGATGGCGATTGAACTGATCCTGCTGAGCGTGAACATCAACTTGGTGGCCTTCAGCGCTTTCATGCAGGATCTGGTGGGCCAGATTTTCGCCATGCTGGTGCTGACGGTGGCCGCGGCCGAAGCCGCCATCGGGCTGGCGATCCTGGTGATCTATTTCCGCGGCCAAGGCTCGATTGCGGTTGATGATATCAACCAGATGAAGGGGTGAGGGTGATGGCCACGCAAATCCTCCTCATCGTGTTCGCGCCGCTCGTTGCCTCGCTGATCGCGGGGCTGGGCAACCGGATGCTCGGCAATGTCGCCGCCAAATCGGTGACGACGGGCGCGTTGTTCCTATCGGCGGGGCTCAGCTGGCCGATCTTTATCGGGTTCCTCAATGGCACCGCGACTGCCGAAGTGGTGCCGGTGCTGCAATGGGTGCAATCGGGAACCATTAACTTTGCATGGGCACTGCGCGTCGACACCATGACAGCGATCATGCTGGTGGTGATCTGTTCAGTCTCGGCGCTCGTCCACCTCTATAGCTGGGGCTATATGGAGGAAGACCCGGATCAGCCGCGATTCTTCGCCTACCTCTCGCTGTTCACCTTTGCGATGCTGATGCTGGTCACGGCGGATAACCTTGTGCAGATGTTCTTCGGCTGGGAAGGGGTGGGGCTGGCCTCTTACCTCCTGATCGGTTTCTGGTTCAAAAAGCCGAGTGCAGGGGCCGCCGCGATCAAGGCTTTTGTGGTCAACCGCGTGGGTGACCTTGGCTTCATGCTCGGCATTTTCGGCACCTTTGTGGTGTTCGGCACGGTGTCGATCCCCGAAATCCTCGCTGCTGCACCGGGCATGAGCGGCGCATCCATCACCTTTGTCGGCATGCGCCTTTATACGATGGATATCCTGTGCATCCTCTTGTTCATCGGGGCGATGGGCAAGAGCGCGCAATTGGGCCTGCACACCTGGCTGCCTGATGCGATGGAGGGGCCGACGCCGGTCTCCGCGCTGATCCACGCCGCCACCATGGTGACAGCAGGCGTGTTCATGCTGTGCCGCCTCTCGCCGATGTTCGAGGCCGCGCCGACTGCGCTGGCGATTGTCACGGTGGTGGGCGCTGCGACCTGTTTCTTCGCCGCCACCATCGGGACCACGCAGTGGGATATCAAGCGGGTGATCGCCTATTCCACCTGCTCGCAGCTTGGCTACATGTTCTTTGCCGCCGGCGTGGGCGCTTACGGTGTGGCGATGTTCCACCTGTTTACCCACGCCTTCTTCAAGGCATTGCTGTTCCTTGGCGCAGGGTCGGTGATCCACGCGATGCATCACGAACAGGACATGCGCTATTACGGCGGGCTGCGCAAAGCGATCCCGTTCACCTTCTACGCGATGCTGGCCGGCACGCTCGCGATCACCGGGCTGGGCGTCTATCACCTGGGCGTCGGCTTTGCCGGGTTCTGGTCCAAGGATGCGGTGCTTGAAGTGGCGTTCGCGCGCGGCACGCAGATTTCGGTGACCTCGTTCTGGCTTGGGGTGACAGCCGCGCTGCTCACCAGTTTCTATTCCTGGCGGCTCATGTTCCTGACCTTCTGGGGCAAGCCGCGCTGGATCGAGAGCGAGCATATCCAGCATTCGGTCCACAAGACACCTGCCGAAGCGGGTGAGGATACCACCGGCGGTTATCACCCGCATGAAAGCCCGGTCTCGATGCTGGTGCCCTTGGGCGTGCTGACGATCGGGGCGGTGGCGGCAGGGCAGGTGTTTGCACCCGCGTTCCTCGATAGCGCTGCCTTCTGGGCCGGCTCGATCTTCTACAACGAGCCGCTGATCCACGCGATGCACGCCGTGCCCTACTGGGTGAAGTATTCGGCCTTTGTGGTGATGGTGCTGGGCTTTATCGGGGCCTACATCGCCTATATCGCCAAGCCCGACATTCCGGCCAAGTTCGTCGCCACCTTCGGCGCACTCCACCAGTTCGTTTATCGCAAGTGGTATTTTGACGAGCTCTATGATGCGATCTTCGTCAAGCCCGCTTTCGCGCTCGGCAAGCTGTTCTGGCAGGCGGGCGATGTCGGCATCATTGATCGCTTTGGCCCCAATGGCGTGGCTGATGCGGTGGCGCGCGGCTCGGTCGCGGCCAAGCGGATGCAGACCGGCTACCTCAACACATACGCGCTGATCATGCTGCTGGGCCTGATCGCCGCCATCACCTTTGTCCTGTTCTAGGAGCGCGCTTCGTCATGGAAGGCCTTCCCATCCTGTCGCTTATGATGCTCGTGCCCATGACGGGCGCGCTCGTCTGCCTGTTTTCGCCTGCCGCCTTTGCGCGCATGGTCGCGCTGGGGGCGACTTTGGTGACCTTTGCGCTCGGCCTTGTGCTGTGGTCCAATTACGAAATCGGCGGCGCGCAGTGGCAATTCACTGAACGCGCCGAGCTGTTCGCGGGCTTCAGCTATGCGCTGGGGATCGACGGGATTGCCTTGCTGCTGATCATGCTGAGCGTGTTCCTGATGCCGATCTGCATTCTGGCGAGCTGGGAAGCGATCCAGAAACGCGTCGGCGAATACATGGCGGCCTTCCTGTTCATGGAAGTGCTGATGATCGGCACCTTTGCAGCCCAGGACATCTTCCTGTTCTACGTGTTCTTCGAAGCGGGTCTGATCCCGATGTATCTGATCATCGGGGTGTGGGGCGGGGATAACCGCATCTATGCCAGCTACAAGTTCTTCCTCTACACGCTGATCGGCTCGGTGCTGATGCTGATCGCAATGTTCTGGATGGTGGCCGAGGCTGGCACCTCCGACATCCCGACGCTGATGCAATATGATTTCCCGCCCGCTGCGCAAACATGGCTGTGGCTGGCCTTCTTCGCGAGCTTTGCCGTCAAGGTGCCGATGTGGCCGCTGCACACCTGGCTGCCCGATGCGCACGTGCAGGCGCCCACCGCCGGATCGGTGATCCTTGCAGGCGTCCTGCTCAAACTGGGCGGATATGGCTTCATCCGCTTCAGCCTGCCGATGTTCCCGGATGCGAGCGCGCAATTTGCCTGGCTGGTTTTCACCCTGTCGATGATCGCGGTGGTCTATACCTCGCTGGTCGCGCTGGTGCAGGCCGATATGAAAAAACTGATCGCCTATTCGAGCGTAGCGCACATGGCGATTGTCACAGTCGGCCTGTTTGCCTTCAATGTGCAGGGGCTGGAAGGCGCGATGATCGTGATGCTTAGCCACGGCCTCGTATCGGGCGCGCTGTTCCTGTGCGTGGGCGTGATCTATGATCGCCTCCATACCCGCGAGATCGCGCGTTACGGGGGCCTTGCGATCAACATGCCCTATTACGCGCTGTTCTTCCTGCTGTTCACCATGGCGTCGATTGGCCTGCCGGGCACCAGCGGCTTTGTCGGGGAATTCCTGTCGCTGGCCGGGATTTATCAGACCTCCACCCTCGTCGCTTTGGTTTCGACCACCGGCATCATCCTTGGCGCGGCCTATATGCTCTATCTCTATCGCCGCGTGGCCTTTGGCGGGCAAGCCAATGCCGATGCCGCCGCTATGAAGGACATGACGGCGCGCGAATGGGCGATGATGGTGCCGATTTCGGCGGTGGTGCTGTGGATGGGGGTTTATCCCGAAAGCTTCCTTGCGCCCATGCGCGCCGATATCGCGGCGCTGGATGCCCGGATTTCCGCTGCTGCTCCGGTGAGCGACAGCAACCCTGTGATGGGGCCGCCCCGCGCGGGCGCTGCCAATGCTATCGAACATTCTGCGTCTCATAAGGAGGGCGCACACTGATGGACTTCGCCCAATCCTTTGCGCTGATCGCGCCTGAATTGCTGCTGACGGGCGCAGGCCTTGCGCTGTTGATGGTGGCCGCCTTCAAAGGCGACGCTGCCGCGCGGGCCGTCAGCGTGCTGGCGGCAGCCGCGCTGTTTGGGGCTGGCTTCATGTTGGTGCCGGGGCTGCATTTCGGCACGGACGGGCCGGAAACGCTGGCCTTTGGCGGGCTGCTCCAGATTGATACCTTTGCGCTGTTTGCCAAAGCGCTGATCTATCTTGCCGCCATTGCGGCGCTGATGGTGGCGCCTGCTTTCTTCAACAGCGCGGCGGCTGGGACCGAACGGGGCCTGCGCGCCGAATATCCCATCCTCGTGATTTTCGCCTGCGTGGGCATGAGCATCATGGTTTCGGCCAATGATTTCATGAGCCTTTATCTCGGTCTCGAATTGAACAGCCTGACCGCCTATGTGCTGGCCGCAATCCTGCGCCGCGATTTGCGTTCGGGCGAAGCGGGGCTCAAATATTTCGTGCTCGGCGCGCTTGCATCGGGGATCAGCCTTTACGGCATGAGCCTGCTTTACGGCTTCACCGGCAGCACCCAGTTCATGGGCGTGCGCGCCGGGCTTGAGGGCGAATTGCAGCTGGGCGCGCTGATCGGCCTGATCTTCGTGATGGCGGGTCTTGCCTTCAAGATCGCCGCCGTGCCCTTCCACATGTGGACGCCTGACGTCTATGAAGGCGCGCCGACGCCGGTCACCGCCTTCTTTGCCACCGCGCCCAAGGTGGCAGGCGTAGCGCTCACCGCGCGCGTGGTGTTCGAAGTGTTCGGCGGACAAGTCGCCGCCTGGCAGCAGATCGTGATGTTTGCAGCGCTTGCCTCGATCGTCTTCGGCGCGCTGGGCGCGATCGGGCAGAAGAACCTGAAGCGGCTGCTCGCCTATTCCTCGATCAACAATGTCGGCTTTATCCTGCTGGGCCTGGCGGTTGCCAATCAGGCGGGGGCAGCTGCCATGCTGGTGTACCTGTTCATCTATGTCGCGATGAGCGTGGGCAGCTTTACCGCGCTGCTGATGCTGCGCAGCGAAGATGGCAGCCTGTATGAAACGCTGGGCGATATTGCCGGACTTGCGGTGACCCGTCCGGCGATTGCCTGGGCGCTGATGTTCCAGATGTTCAGCCTTGCCGGGATCCCGCCGCTGCTGGGCTTTTACAGCAAGTTCGTGATCTTTCAGGCAACCGTCGAGGCAGGCCTCGTCGCCTTTGCCGCAATTGCAATCGCGGCAAGCGTGATCGGGGCCTATTACTACATCATGGTGGTCAAGACGATGTTCTTCGACGAGCCTGCTGGCGTGGTCACCGGCAAGAGCGGCGCGGCGCATTGGGTGCTGCTGGCGATCACGGCGCTGATCATCTCGCCGCTCGGCTATCTGCTCACCCCCTCGCTGACGGATTTGGCCGACAAGGCCGCCGCCGCGCTGTTCATGGCGGTGTGATCATCACCGCTGGCGTGTTCAGGCTGGTCGAGGAAACCGGCTCAACCAATGCCGATCTGGCTGCGGCCTTGCGCGCGGCAGAGCGGGTTCCCGAATGCCAGTGGCTGATCGCGCGCCGCCAGAATGCCGGGCGCGGGCGGCAGGGCCGCAGCTGGTTTGACGGCGCGGGCAATTTCATGGGGTCATGCGCGGTGCAGCTGTCAGATGCAGGCCCGCCGCCTGCCAGCCTAAGCTTCGTTGCCGCGCTCGCCGTGCGCGATGCCGCTGCCGAGGCACTGGGCGGGGGTGAGAAGTTGGGCCTCAAATGGCCCAATGATGTGCTGCTGGATGGCGGCAAGCTGTCGGGCATCCTGCTCGAAATGGTGCGCGGATATGTGGTGGTGGGGGTGGGCGTGAACCTTGCCCGCGCGCCGCAGCTGCCTGATCGCAAGACCGCCGCGCTCGCCGATCATGGCGCCGCGCCTGATCTCGAATCCTTCGCCGCCAGCCTCGCGCGCCGCTTTGCCGCGCGCCTCGCCGACTGGCGCAGCCTGGGGCTGGGCGCAACCTTGCAAGCTTTCCTCAATGGCTCGATCCATGCCGCTGGCAGCGCGCTGACAGTCCATGATACCGACGGATCAATCCTGAGCGGCACCTTTGCAGGCCTTGAGGAATCCGATGGCGCGCTGCGGCTGCGCTTGGCGGATGGGACAGAACGTGTCATTCGCGCAGGCGATCTGGTCTGAACGCTGGTTTGAAGAAAGGCTTACCCCATGTTGCTCGGCGCTGATGTCGGAAACACCAATGTGGTCTTCGCGCTGTTCGAACTGAACGCCGATGGCAGCCACACCACCCGCGCGCGCTGGCGCATCGCCACCGATCCGCGCCGCACTGGCGATGAATATGCCGTGTGGCTGCTGCAATTGCTCAAGATCGAGGGCGTGGAACGCGACGAGATCGAGCACATCATTGTCGCCTCGGTCGTGCCGCGCGCGGATCATAACCTGACTGTGCTGTGCCAGAAATATTTCGGCATCACGCCGCTGTTTGCCGGCCAGGGCAAAGCCGCCTGGCCGTTTGTGCTCGATGTCGATCAGCCAAGCTCGCTCGGGGCTGACCGCGCGCTCAATATCCTTGCCGCGCATCACAAATATGGCGGCGATCTGATCGTCGTGGATTTCGGCACCGCGACCAAGTTCGAAATGGTCGATTTCACGGGCGCCTATAAGGGCGGCTCGATCGCGCCGGGGATCAACCTGTCGCTCGATGCGTTGGTGGGCAAGACGGCCAAGCTTCCGCGCATCGCCATCCGTGCGCCCGATAACCGCAGCGTGATCGGGCGGAACACCGAAGATCAGATGCTGATCGGGGTGTTCTGGGGCTATGTCGCGATGATGGAAGGACTGGTTGCCCGGATGCAGGCGGAAATCGGGCGGCCCGCCAAGGTCGTGGCGACCGGCGGCCTTGCGATCTTGTTCGACGATGCGACCGAGATTTTCGATCACGTCGATGCTGATCTTACTCTGGATGGGCTGGCGATTCTGGCCCGCCAAGCGATGGCGTAATGCGCCGCTAACACATTGGAACCAAGTTGAAAAAAGATTTCACCCCCGAAGACGAATTGCTGTTCCTGGCGCTGGGCGGATCGGGCGAGATTGGCATGAATGTCAATCTTTACGGCTGCCGCGGCCAATGGCTGATGGTTGATCTCGGCATGACGTTTTCGGGCAATGAATATCCCGGCGTTGATCTGGTGTTTGCCGATCTCGATTTCATCGAGGAGCGGGCAGCCGATCTGATCGGCATTGTCCTCACCCACGCGCACGAGGATCACATCGGCGCAGTGCCCTATTTTGCAGGCGAGCTGGGCGTGCCGCTTTATGCCACGCCGTTTACGGCTGATCTGGTTGCGCGAAAGCTTGAGGAAGCAGGGCTGCTCGGCAAGGTTGAACTCAACATCATCGAAGAAGACCATGGCCAGATCGAACTCGGGCCGTTCACGGTGACGTATCTGCCGCTTGCCCACTCCATCGCCGAAGGCAATGCGGTGCTGATCGAGACGCCATATGGCCGCGTGTTCCACACCGGCGACTGGAAGCTTGATGAAGAACCAATCATCGGCGAGCCGACGACAGAGGCCGAATTGCGCGCCATTGGCGATGAAGGCGTGCTGGCGCTGGTGTGCGATTCCACCAATGTCTTCAATCCCAATCCATCGGGCAGCGAAGGGGCGGTGCACCGCGCGATGATGGAAGAAGTGGCGCGCCACGCAGGCAAGCGCGTTGTCGTCACCACCTTTGCCAGCAATGTCGCGCGGCTCCAGACGCTGGGCGAAGTCGCGCGCGAAACGGGGCGCAAGATTTGCGTGGCCGGGCGCTCGCTCGACCGGATCATCGATGTGGCGCAGGATAATGGCTATCTCGCCGATTTTCCCACGCCGGTGGATTTCGATACCGCGATGCGGCTGCCGCGCGGCGAAGTGCTGATCCTTGCCACCGGCGGGCAGGGCGAACCGCGCGCTGCACTGTCGCGCATGGCGGAGAAAAACCACCCCATCGAACTGGTGGCAGGCGATGTCGTGCTGTTTTCCTCGCGCCAGATTCCGGGCAATGAAATCGCGATTGGCCGCATCCAGAACCAGCTCGCCGCGCGCGGCATCACGATGGTGACGGATCGGCAGGCCTTCATCCATGTCTCGGGCCATCCGGGCAGGCCTGAACTCGAAGCGCTCTATGGCTGGCTGCGCCCCGAAATCCTGGTGCCCGTCCACGGCGAGATGCGCCACATGCGCGAACAGGCCCGCGTCGGCAAGGACAGCGGCATTCCCAAGCAGGTGGTGCAGGCCAATGGCGATCTTGTCAGGCTTGCGCCCGGCGATCCCGGCGTGATTGCGCAGGTGCGCGCCGGGCGGCTTGTGCTGGATGGAGACATCATTGCGCCTGCCAATGGCGATGCCATCACGATGCGCCGCCGCATCGCGGGCGACGGTGTGGTGGTGGTGGTGCTGACCAAGGGCGCCTCTCCACTGGTTGAAGCCATCGGCCTGCCGCTGGATGAAGACATGCCCGCATTCCTTGCCGAGACGCAAAGCGATATTCTGGTGGCGATCCAGCAATTGAAAGGCCCCGCCGCGCGCGATCCTGCCGCCGTGCACGAGGCGGCACGTCTTGCCGCGCGCCGCGCTGCGCAGCGCTGGTCGGGCAAGCGGCCGCAGGTGCGCGTGTTGATGCCGCAAGGATCGCCCGTCTGATGCAGATCACCTCGATCCTGGCGATTTATTTCCTGTTCTGGGTCTTCACCGCGTTCCTGATGCTGCCGTTTGGTGTGCGCACCGCCGAGGAAGCGGGCGAGGCGCTGGTGCCGGGACAGGCGGAAAGCGCGCCAGTCAATTTCAATCCGCGCCGGGTCGCCGCGCGTGCAACGGTGCTTGCCGCGCTGTTCACCGCGCTGTTTGTGGCGAATTATGAAATGGGCTGGGTGACGGCGGCCGATCTCGACTTCCTGCCCAAGCCGCCGCCCAGCATCGCAGGCTAGGTGCGCAGTCGCTGGATCGCTTGGGCCAGCACCACATACAGCTTGCCCATGTCCGAGCCGAGCATCGTCACGCTCATCACATTGCCGCCGCGTGCCGATAGCAACGAACGCAACATGGCTTCGAAATCATGGATATAGCGGCTGACATGGCCGCGGAACGCATCGTCACGTTCGTACATCTCGGCGATCTCGCGGGTGGTGCCACTATCAATCAGGCGCACCGCGCGGCGGGTGAAAATCCCGCGGTCACCCTTGAGATAGGCCTGCCACGCCGTATCCGAAACCTCGGTGGAAAGTGCAGCGGTGATGTCGATGGCAGCGGAATTGAGACTGTCGGTAATCAGCGCCATGCGCCGCGCAAAATCATTATTGACCTGTTCTTCGGCCTGCTCGCGCGCGCGCGCGATGCGCTGTTCAAGATTGCCGGTGAGCTCGTTCACCATCGCCAGCTGGTCGCGCAATTGCACCACCGCCTCGCGCCCGATGCCCGATGCATGCGCGGCTGATTGTTCCAGCTTGCCGATGGTGGCTGCCGCCTCGATCCGCAGCGCCCGTTCGAGCACGGCGACCACTTCGCCTCCGACGCCTTCGGCCAGCGCGGGAAGCCTGGTCGTGGTGACATCATCGAGCGCGGCAATGCTGGCAGCAATCGCAGCGTCAATTTCGCCAAGGCTGGTGCGCAAGGCTTCCTGACTGGAAGCGGCGAGCGCGCCGCTTTCCTCGGCAAGGCGGACAAAACCGCCGCGCAAGCCCTGCAATCGCGCCAGCGCATCGTCGGTGCGGGCGGCAAGTCCTGCATCTAGTTCGCCGATGGCGGCATCGGTTGCCGCAATATCCTCACGCGCCTTGATAAGATAGGAATCAAGGCTTGCACCCTGCGCTGCACTATCGAGCATCAGGCCCTTGACCTCGGCAGCCTGTGCCTCGGCGGCGCTGATCTGGTGCGATGCGGCCGCAATGCCGCCCGCCAGATCTTCCCGCGCAAAGCGCGCGCCGGACTGGATGATTTCGAGCAACCTGACGCTGGCCTCGGTCAGCGCGGCGATCTCGCCCTGGGTTTCGCCCAATGCACGCTGTTTGGCGGCAAGCTGTTCCTGCAACGCGCCAAGCCCTTCGCCCAATTCGCCTCGCGCGCCTGCGGTGGCCTGCTGGATGCGGGCGATCAATTCGCTTAAGCCATCGAGCTGTCCGGCCATTTCCGCGCCGCGCGCCAGCAGCCTTTCGGTTTCGGCAAGCTGCGCCTCGCGCCGCTGGGCCAGCGCATCGTCAAGTTCTGCGAGCCGCTGTGCCAGTACCTCGCTGGCCTGTGCCTCGCGCGTTTCGAAGGCTGCCTGACGCTGCTCGATCTGCTCTTCAAAAGCGCTCCCGCGCTGGATCAAAGCGGCATCAAATTCGGCTGCAGCGCCGGTGAGGTCGGCAAGCCGGCTGCGCAGCGCTGCCAGCGCCTCATCTTCCGATGCCGAAACCTGTTCGCGGGTTGCTGCGACCTCGCTTTGCAAGGCGGCGAAGCGGCCAGTTACCGCCGCGTCAATCCGCGCGACCTGATCTTCCAGCTGGCCAAGCGTTTCGCCGACCCGCAACTCAAGGCTGCCGACAGTCTGTGCACTGGCATTGCCGAACTGGTTGAGCCGATCAAACGCCTTCACCAGCTTTTCCACCTGCTCGCTCGCCGTGCGCCCGGCATTGCCGATCTGGTTGGTCGCATCGCGCGCGGAATTGGCCACCACCGGCAGATCATCACGCAGCCGGTTCATATTGGCGAGCGCGCTTTCCGAAGTGGCCGCAATCGCGCTGACCTGCGCATCATTGTGCTGGATCAGGCTTTGCAACTCACCGGCATGGCGCGAAATCCGTTCAGCAGCGATCCGCCCCAGCGTTTCCAGCTCACGCGATTGCACGGCAAGGAATTCGCGGGCGAGGCTGAGTTCACGGTTGACGACAATGAGCCGTTCTTCCAGCGCCGAACTTTCCCGCCGCAGCGCCGCAGCACTATCGGCAAAGCGCGCTGCCTCCGCGCGCGAGTGACGCAGGGCAATCAGCCAGATCAGGCCCACCAGCAGCACCGGCACCGCCCATTCGGCAATCATGCCCGCAGCAAGCCGCGGCGCTGCGACAAGCCCGGCCAACTCGCCCTGCGCCGCCCACAGGTAAAATCCGGTCCAGCCTGCGACCACAAGCGCTGCCAGCACCAGCGGCCAGCGCCCACCGCGCCCAGCGGGCAGGGCGGGGGCCTCGGCGAAATCGGCACCCGGCGAGCCTGCCTCATCCGCTTCGAGGATATGACTGCTATCAAGCAGCAGGGGATTGCCTGCCGCCTGATCCCCGGACTGATCCGAACCTGCGGCTGTGCCCGCAAACGGAACCCTGTAATGCTGTGCCATGGCGCATCGTACCACACCGGGACAGATGATAAACCCTCCTTTAACCCAAGCTGGCCCATAAGCATGCCATGGCCTATGATCATGGAGCTCTTGATGCCACGCTGGCGGCAGCAGCCGGCGACGACACCTTGCTGCTGCGCGAACTGCGCGCGGCCTTTGTCGAGAGCGCTGCGCGGCAGCTTGATCTGCTCAAACGGTCGCGCTGCGATGGCAACTGGACGGTTGCGGCGATGCGGCTGAAAGGCCTTGCAGCCAGCTTCAACGCCGAAGAATTGCTCGCAGCCGCTGAAAACGCGCTGGCGGCTGCGCCGGGCGAACCGGCGGTGATCCGCCAGATCGAAAGCATTGTGGCGCGCTTTTCGCGCTGAGCGGCTGCGCCTCCCACCATCTGATCGGGGGGCATCTGCCCCTGCCAGCCTTGCCCGCGCCATAGTGTTTGGCCTAGTTTGCCGCGCTCTGTGATGTGCCACAGGGGCGGAGGAACCTATGCGCACGGCGCTGCTGGCCGCTGATCGAACCTGTTCACAAGGCAATCTGCGTGCAAGCCTCATGCTCGCAGGCGAGCCGCTGATCCTGTGGCAGATGCGGCTTGCGCAGGAACTCCGGTGCGGGCGGCTGATCGTGCTGACCGATGCGGCTGACGAGACATTCGCCGAGGTGGAACGTGCGTGCCGGGCGGGCGGCATGGCCTTTCATCGCCTTGCCCGCTTTGCCGGATTGGCCGCGCTGCTGCATGTCGATGATGAATTGCTGCTGCTGGGCGATGGCCTGCTGGCGGAGCGCGCGGCCTTGGCCGCGCTGCTCGCGCCCGAGGGGCCAGACAAGCCCCTGCGCAAGCTTGTGCTGTGCCTGCCTGATGATGATGCCCGGACCGGGCAGTTTCCCGAGGATTTCGAGCGCATTGATGCGGCGCGCTGCTGGGCGGGCGTGGCGGTGATGCGGGCGGCACCAGTGCAGCAGCTGGGCGATTTTCCGCCCGATAGCAATCCGGTATCGCTGCTGCTGCGCATGGCGCTGCAAGCGGGCACGCCGTGCCACACCCTCGCTCCGTCCGAGCGTGATCCCGCGCAGTGGCTGCTGGCGCATGAGGCAGAGGTGATCGCCGATCACGAACGCATGCTGATTGCGCAACATGGCAATCCGGTCAGGTGGAGCGCGCCAGGGCGCGCACTCAGCGCGTGGTTTGCAGCGCGCATCGGCGGACGGGGCCTTGCCGGGGGAGAGCCTGCGGCATCCATTGCCGGGCTGGCCCTGCTGATCATGGCCGTCGCCAGCGCCCTGACGGGCTGGGGGCTGACGACGCTCGTCTGCGCGGTGCTGGGAAGCTTTGCGCTTGATCTGGGGCAGGATATTGCGCGGCTGCGGCTGGGCCTGCGGGGCGGCGCGCCTGCCGCGATGCTGGCGCGGCTGCATGATCCGGGGCGCGATGGATTGGCGATGCTGGCAATCATGGCGGCGCTGGGTTCGCCCGCGCTGGCCGCGCTCGCACCGCTGGCGATCGGCACCGCGCGGCTCGCGGCGCGGGATACCTCGCCGGGTGCTGCCGCTTTCTGGCAGGATCGCACAGTGCAACTGGCGGTGCTGATGCTTGGCGCAGCGCTTGGCTGGCTTGCCGAAGCGACCGCGCTGCTGGCGCTTGGCGCGCTGGCGCAGGCGCTGTTTGCGAGGCCTGCCCGACCGATCCCGGCCCAATCCCTCCCGAAATGAGACGAGCCGCAATTCTCTTGGCGCGGAATTAACGCTCTTGGGCCTATGATTGCGATGATGGGCATGGATTTGCCGAGCTTGCTGCGCAACCTTTGAACGGGCACTCGCTCGCGGCTGAACTTGCCCGCAGCACGCGCAGCGCCAGCGGCGCCTTGCCGGTGCTGCGGCACCTGCTGGCGAGCGATGGGCCGTCCCTGGTGAACGAGGCTGTGGTGGCACGGGTGCGGGGCATGCTGCGGGATTTGTCACAGCAGATCTATCATGGCGCAGGGGGCGCAGCACTGCCCGGCGATCATGCCGCCGCCGCTGCTGTCGATGCCTTGGCCGAAAGCCTTGCTGGCGATAATGCGCTGCTCGCCCATGTCCATATTCTCGCGCTCGAAGGGCAATTGGCTGATCGTTTCGCACAGCGCCTGTCGCTCGATCCGGTGCTCAGCCCATTGCTGCAGGAATTGATCGCATCGGATGATGCGGTGGTGGCTGATCTCGCGATGACAACGCTGGCGGCGCAGGCGCGCTTTGTGCAATGCCAGCGGCGCATGGAACTGCCGCTGGCTGAATTGCCCGCCGATCTGTTCCGCGCTGTCTTGCGCGCGGGCGAAGGGCTGCCCGATCCCGCGCATGCGGCGCGGCTGGCGGCGCTGGTTGCCAGCTATGACGAAGGCGCGACCCGCCTTGCGCTGCTCGAACAGCTGGTGACAGCGATGCGCCGTGCGGTGGTGGCGTGCCTCGCATTTGATCGCGCAGGCCTTGCCCTGTTTGCGCAAGGGGTGGCGGCACTGGCTGGTCTGCCGCGCGCACAAGCAGTGCTCGCCTGCCACGAAGGGCAGGCCCCGCGGCTCGCCCTTGCCTTGCGCGGGGCAGAGCTTGATCTGGCCCGGATCGAGCGGCAGATGCTCCTGATCAGTGCAGCAGGGCCGGGGGTGCGCGAAGCTGCCGCCCTCAGCCCGCAGCAGGCGCGCGACCAGCTTGCCGCCAGCCTTGACCGGCCGCCTGCGGAGCACGGCTGAATGATCGCGCCATCCGAAAGCTTCGCCGCCGCGCGCGGGATCACGGACGAGCGCGATCGCTTGATCAGCGCAGATACGCCGCTGGCGCTGCTGCAGGAACGCTGCGGCGGGGCGCTTCCGGGCATGCTGGCAATCCCCGAACTGCTCGAACAGGTGCAGCACGCGCGCGCCATTGGCCTGAGGATTGCGCGCAGTTTCAGCGCCTTTGATGGTGAGGATGTGATCAGCGGATTTGTGCGCATCAACCCGCGCGGGGCGGACGCAGGCGGCGGCTGCGAAGTCCTGGTGGAAAGCTGGCAGCGCAGCCCGGCGGCATTTTCCGGCAGCCATGCGCTGGCGCAATATCTCGACGCGATTGACCGGGCGAGCGCAGAGATCACCTTGCGGCTTGATGCCCGCCAGCGCGTGCAGATGGCCGGTGTGCTATCCGCCGATGCGCAGGGCCTTGGCGAGGCGATGGCGGCACGTCCGGACGCACTGTGGAGCGATCTGATCGAACTGCCCGATGTGGCGCATCGCCGCCCGCTGCACTGGCGGCTGCTTGACGGGGCGATGTGCCGGGTGCCGGGATCTGACCGCACCTGGCGCGCCCGGTTGATGCCGGTGGCAGAATATGGCGCCGGGCGTGAACCATCGGGCTTTGAATTGCTGCTGATCGCCGATGAGCCGCTGGCTGCCGATACCCCCCCGCCCGATGATGCGCGCGCGCAGAGCCGGATGTTCGGACGCATGCTTGCCCCGGCGCTGCGCCAGCCCCTCGCACGCATCACCGCCAATGCCGAGACAATCCGCGCGCGGCTCGCCGGGCCGCTGCATCAGGATTATTGCCACTACGCCGCCACCATCGCGAGCGCCGCGCAGCACTTGTCCGGGATGCTCGATGATCTTGCCGATCTCGAAGTGGTCGAAGCGCCCGGATTTGCCACGCTCGCCGAAGATGTCGATCTGGTCGATGCTGCGCGCAAAGCCGTCGGCATTCTCGGGGTCCGCGCGCATGACAGGCGCATTACGCTGACGGTTGCAGGCGAAGCGGGCGCGGTGCTGGCCACCGCCGAATTTCGCCGGGTGCTGCAAATCCTGATCAACCTTGTCGGCAATGCGATTGCCTATTCGCCCGAGGGCAGCACTGTCGAAATCCGCCCGGAGCATGCCGGGCAAGGGCGTGTGAGGGTGATGGTGCGCGATCAGGGCCCCGGCATCAGCGCCGAACAGGCCGCGCATATCTTCGAAAAGTTCGAACGCCTCGGGCGTGACAGCGCGGGCGGCACCGATAAGGGTTCGGGCCTTGGCCTCTACATCGCGCGGCTGCTTGCACGGGCGATGCGCGGCGAATTGTCGGTGACCAGCGCGCCGGGTGAAGGGGCGGTCTTCACTCTCGAACTGCCGCAAGCGGATTAACGTCCGCTGCCGCCGATCCGGCTTGCAAGCCGCAGGATCACCAGGCCGATCATCGCGGCGATACCGCCGTAAAGCGCCCACTCGCGCTGGGCGAGCATGGCGCTTTGCGGCGGCCATCCGATGATGCCGAGGCCCTGCAGCGCCCACAAGACACCGAGGACCACCAGCAGCCCGCCTGCAAAGATCACGGCGAGCCTTATCATGCGCAACGCCCGATCAGCGGTTGCCCAGCGGCACGTAATCGCGCTGCGTCGGGCCGGTGTAGAGCTGGCGCGGACGCCCGATCTTCTGGCCGGCTTCTCTTGAGAAACCGGTCACAACCAAAAGGCCGCGCCATGCTACCTATCAGCGGTTGCCCAGCGGCACGTAATCGCGCTGCGTCGGGCCGGTGTAGAGCTGGCGCAGCCATCCGGTTTCTCTTGAGAAACCGGTCACAACCAAAAGGCCGCGCCATGCTACCGATCAGCGGTTGCCCAGCGGCACGTAATCGCGCTGCGTCGGGCCGGTGTAGAGCTGGCGCGGACGCCCGATCTTCTGGCCGGGATCGCTGATCATCTCGTTCCACTGCGCCACCCAGCCCACGGTGCGGGCAAGCGCGAACAGCGCGGTGAACATCGTGGTCGGGAAACCGATCGCCGACAGGATGATGCCCGAATAGAAATCGACATTCGGGAACAGCTTCTTCTCGATGAAATAATCATCATTGAGCGCGATATCTTCAAGCTGCAGGGCGGTTTCGAACAGCGGATCATTGACCTTGAGCGCATCGAACACCTCGCGCACGGTCTTTTGCATCACCGTCGCGCGCGGATCGTAGTTCTTGTACACGCGGTGGCCAAAACCCATCAGGCGGAAGGGATCATTCTTGTCCTTCGCGCGCTCGATATAGTGCTTGATCTTGTCGGGCGTGCCGATTTCCTTGAGCATGTTGAGCGCGGCTTCGTTCGCGCCGCCATGCGCCGGGCCCCACAGGCAGGCAATGCCGGCCGCGATGCAGGCAAACGGGTTCGCGCCCGAAGAACCGGCAAGCCGCACGGTCGACGTCGAGGCGTTCTGTTCGTGATCGGCGTGGAGGATGAAAATCCGGTCCATCGCGCGTTCCACCGCCGGGATCACCTCATATTCCTCGGCCGGAACGCCGAACGTCATCTTGAGGAAATTGCCCGTATAGCTCAGCTTGTTATCGGGGTAGATGAAGGGCTGGCCGATGGCATATTTGTAAGCCATCGCCGCAATTGTCGGCATTTTGGCGATCAGACGGTGCGAGGAAATCGTGCGGTGTTCCGGATCGGAAATGTCGGTGCTGTCGTGATAGAACGCCGACAGCGCGCCCACCACGCCGCACATGATCGCCATCGGGTGCGCATCGCGGCGGAAACCGCGATAGAACGTCATCAGCTGTTCGTGCAGCATGGTGTGACGGGTGATCGTGTAGGTGAAATCATCCAGTTCCTCGCTGCTCGGCAATTCGCCGTTCAGCAGCAGGTAGCTGACTTCCATGAAGCTGGAATGTTCCGCCAGCTGCCCGATGGGATAGCCGCGGTGCAGCAGCACGCCTTCATCGCCATCAATATAGGTCAGCGCGCTTTCGCAGGCCGCCGTCGAGGTGAAGCCGGGGTCGAAAGTGAAGGCGCCGGTTTGTGCGTAAAGCTTGCGAATGTCGATCACGTCGGGGCCGGTGCTGCCCCCGATCACTGGATATTCGTAAGTCTGGCCGCCGAGTTCGAGTTTCGCGAGCTTGTCTGCCAAGGTGTGTCTCCTGTCCAAGTTGGTGCAGCTTACGCAGCCTGCGCGCCGAGCCGGGCCAGAGCTTCATCCCGTCCCAGAAGGACCAGAACATCGAAGATGCCGGGTGAGGTTGTCGTCCCGGTCAGGCCTGCGCGCATGGGCTGTGCAAGCTTGCCGAGGCCCAATCCCAGTTCCTCAGCGAGCGCTTTCGTAGTGGCTTCCAGTGCCTCGGTTGTCCAGTCGTTTTGCTCGCTCAGCGCTGTGTAAATTGCGCGCAATGTTGCACGCGCCTCATCGGTGAGCAGCTCGGCCGCCTTGGGGGTCATCTCAAGCGGGCGTGTGGCAAACAGAAAACCAGCACTTTCAGCCAGTTCATTAAGGTTCTTGGCACGTGGTTTGAGCACGGGCATGGCGCGAGTAAGCAAGCCCTGATCCGCCGCTCCGCCCAGCTTCTGCGCCACCAGCGCAGCAAGCCGCGCATCATCCGCCTCGCGCAGATAGTGCCCGTTGAGATTTTCCAGCTTTTTCAAGTCAAACCGCGAAGGACTTTTGCCGACTCCGGCCAGATCAAACAAGGTAATCGCTTCCTCACGGGTGATCTCCTCACGATCACCATGGCCCCAGCCCAGACGCAGCAGATAGTTGATCAGGGCTTCGGGCAGGATGCCCATCTCGTCGCGATAGGCATCAACCCCCAACGCGCCGTGGCGCTTGGACAATTTTGCCCCGTCCGCGCCGTGGATCAGCGGGATATGAGCATAAACCGGATCAGGCCAATTGCCCTCAATCGCGTTCATCGCGCGGATGATCGGGAGCTGGCGAAAGGCGTTGTTGAGGTGATCATCGCCGCGGATCACGTGGGTCACGCCCATATCGTGATCATCCACCACCACCGCGAGCATATAGGTCGGCGTGCCATCAGCACGCAGGATGATGTAATCATCAATCTCGGCATTGTTGACCGTGACTGTTCCCTGGACACGATCTTCAATCGTTACAGAATCTTCAAGTGGAGTTTTGATACGGATTGTGAAGGGCGCACCAGCGGGCGCTTCGGCCGGATCGCGATCCCGCCAGCGGCCATCATAACGCAGCGGCTGTTTCTGGGCGCGCTGTTCCTCGCGCATGGCTTCGAGTTCTTCCGGCGTGGCAAAGCACTTGTAGGCATGGCCTGCGCGCAGCAATTGCTGCGCCACTTCGGCATGGCGCGCGGCGCGCTGTGACTGGAACACGGGCGCATCATCATAATCGAGGCCCAGCCACGCCAGCCCTTCAAGGATAGCATCAATCGCTGCCTGCGTTGAGCGCTTGGCATCGGTATCCTCGATCCTGAGCAGCGCACGCCCGCCATGATGGCGCGCGTAAAGCCAGTTGAACAACGCCGTGCGCGCGCCGCCGATATGCAGAAACCCGGTGGGTGAGGGGGCGAAACGGGTCACTACCGCCTCGGTGCCTGCGGGACGGGGTGGGTTGCTTTCGCTTGCCATGGGGCGTGAATTCCTGTTTTCTTCGAGGGGCTTCATCCACACACGACCGGGGGAGGGTTGGCCGATGCGTGATGCGCCGATCATTCCGATGGGAGACGAGGCCGGGAGCGCTGGTAAGGACGCCCCGCATCATCCCCGCCCTTGGCAAAGTGACGGGCGCTTGTCCAGCACGCCATGGATGCGCGCCGCGCCGGGCTGGCTGGCTGACCGGGCGGAGCAATTCCTTGCCAGCGCCGGGTTTGATCGCGCGCCCTGGCTGGCGGTGGTGTTTGTGCTGGGGATCTTCGCGTGGTTTGCGCTGGCGAGCCCCTGGCAATGGCTGGCGGCCGTCATCGCCAGCTTGGCAGTGGCGCTGGGCGCGTGCGCGCTGTGGCGCTTTGGCAGTGCGGCGGACGAGACCCGCAGCCTGCTGCGACAGGCGGTGATCGCCTGCGCGCTGGTGTTTGCCGCCGGGGTGGCGGTGATCTGGGCGCGGTCGGAGATGATCGGCGCAGCGCCCATCGCGCGCCCGGTGATCGCGCCGGTACAGGCCTATGTGCTTGACCGCGAGGATCAGCCCGCTGACGCGCGGGTGCGCCTGACACTGGCGGTGCGCGATCCGCAGAGCGGGGCGGCCCGCAAGATCAGGGTCAATGTGCCTGAGGCCAGCCTTGCCGGACGAGAAGTTGCAGAAGGCGCGGTGATCCGGCTGCGCGTGCGGTTGATGCCGCCTGCGCCGCCGATGCTACCGGGCTCCTACGACTTTGCCCGCGCCGCCTGGTTCAAGGGGTTGGCCGCCACCGGCAGCGCGCTGAGCGAGGTTGAGGTGGTGCAAACGGCACCTTCGACGGGCGGCGTAAAGGCGCTGCAACGCACGCTTTCGGCCCATGTGCGCGCCCGCGTGGAGGGATCGGCCGGCACCATCGCCGCTGCCTTTGCCAGCGGTGATCGCGGGGCAATCGACAAGCGCGATGATGCCGCGATGCGCGATTCCGGCCTGACGCACCTGCTCTCGATCAGCGGCCTGCATGTCAGCGCGGTGATCGCGGCGGCCTATCTGGTGGCAATCCGCTTGCTGGCGTTGCTGCCTGCGCTCGCGCTGAGAGTGCGACTGCCGGTGGTGGCGGCGGGCTGCGGCGCTTTGGCGGGGCTTGGCTACACCCTGCTGACCGGCGCGGAAGTCCCGACGGTGCGCGCCTGCGCGGCGGCCATGCTGGTGCTGATCGCGATGGCGCTGGGGCGCGATGCGCTGTCCTTGCGGATGGTAGCGGTGGCGGCGGGATTTGTGCTGCTGCTCTGGCCCGAAAGCGCGATCGGGCCGAGTTTCCAGATGAGTTTCTGCGCGGTGCTGGCGATTGTGGCCCTGTCATCATCCGCGCCCGCGCGCGCATTCATGGCGCCGCGTGACGAGGCGGGGATTATGCGGCTGGGGCGCAAGGCGGCGATGCTGTTTGCGACCGGGTTTGTGATCGAGCTTGCGCTGATGCCCATCGTGCTGTTCCATTTCCACCGCGCCGGGCTGTATGGCGCGCTGGCAAACCTCATCGCGATCCCGCTGGTGACCTTTGTGTCGATGCCGCTGATTGCGCTGGGGCTGGCGCTCGATCTGTTCGGCCTTGGCGCGCCGGTGTGGTGGCTGGTGCAGGCCTCGCTTGATCTGCTGCTGGCGCTGGCGCACTTCACCTCGGCACAGCCGGGCGCAGTCAAACTGATGCCGCAGATGAGCCATGCCACCATCGCGGTCTTCGCAGCCGGAGGGTTGTGGCTGGCGCTGTGGCGTGGGCGGGCCCGGCTGCTGGGCCTTGCGCCGGTCGCAGTGGGGATCATCCTGCTGCTTGTTACGCCTGTTCCCGATATCCTGATCGGCCGTGACGGGCGGCAGGTCGGGATCATTATCGAGCAGAACGGCGCGCGGCGGCTGCTTTCGCTGCGTGACAGCAATTCGTCCTACACCCGCGACAATCTTGTCGAACTGGCAGGCGTGGGCGGCGAACCTCTTGCGCTGGCCGAGTGGCCCGGTGCGCGCTGTTCGAGCGCATTTTGCGTTCTCACTCTCGAACGGGGCGGGCGTGCCTGGCATGTCCTGATGGCACGCAACCGCGACCAGATCGAAGAACGCGCGCTGGCGGCTGCCTGCGTCCAGAGCGACATCGTGATTGCCGAGCGTTACCTGCCGCGATCCTGCCGCCCGCGCTGGCTGAAGGCCGACCGGCGCATGCTTGATCAGACCGGCGGGCTAGCCATTAACCTTGCCCGCCAGCATATCGACACGGTTGCCGAACATCAGGGCGAACATGGCTGGTGGCAGCCGCCTGCGCCATTCAGCGCGCGCCGGACGCCGCAAGCCGCGCCGCCCGTTCGCCCCGCCGATCAGTGATAGCGCCGCAGCAGGCCTGCAAGCCGGCCCTGCACCTCAACCTCGTGCGGCTCGTAGAATTGGGGATCATACATCGCATTGGCCGGATCAAGCCGCACCTTGCCCGCTTCCTTGCGCAGATATTTCAAAGTGGCTTCTTCGCCGCGCACCAGCGCCACCACAATCTCGCCCTCACGCGCGGTGCTGGTGCGGCGCACCAGCGCAAAATCGCCATCGAAGATCCCGGCTTCGACCATCGAATCGCCGGAAACTTCCAGCGCGTAATGTTCCCCTGGGCCGAGCAGGGCGGCAGGCACCGGCAGCGAGGTCTGACCTTCGAGTGCTTCGATCGGGGCGCCGGCGGCAATCCGCCCGTGCAGCGGAATATCGATCATATCATTGGCTGCCTCGCGCATCCTCGTTTCGGGCGCAGGCACCGCAGCACCCACCGCCGCATTATCCGCTGCCAACCGCAGCGCGGGGCGCGCCGCCGGAGTTGCATCTTCGGGCTGACGGATCACTTCCAAGGCGCGCGCGCGATTGGGCAGGCGGCGAATGAAACCGCGTTCCTCCAAAGCGGAAATCAGCCGGTGCACGCCCGATTTGCTCTTGAGATCGAGCGCTTCCTTCATTTCTTCGAAACTCGGCGAGACGCCAGTTTCTTCGAGCCGTTGCTGGATGAAGCGGATCAATTCGTGCTGCTTGGCCGTCAGCATTGAGACATCTCCCATGGTCGCCCACATGCCGCGCCAGCAATAGCGCCGCCCGTGGCAAATCTTCACATGTCCCCGGCGGCACCACGGGCACCATTACCCGGCGAGCCATCAGCGCATATGAAATCCGTCAATAAGGTGAACGGATGAAGAACAATTAGGCAACTCCAACAGCAGAGTCAAGCACCCCGCCTGCCAGACCCCGCGCAATTCAGCCATTGTGGAGCCAATAGCCCCAGACTTCGCCGCCCGCCGCCACCGGGGGGCTTTCGGCGGGGCGATCAATCAGGCAATCGGCAGCGGCAAGCGCGGCAAGGGCGCTTGAATCCTGTGATCCGGCCAGCGCCACCCCCGCAGGGCTGCGCCGCGCGCGCAGGAATTCACGCCGCTTGCCCACTGCGGGCAGATCATCGCCGGTCACCATCATCTGGCGCAGCGGCAAGGGTGCACCTGCGCCCATGGCGGCGCGCACCACCGGCAGGGCGAACAGAAAGGCCGTGACAAAGCATGACACCGGATTGCCCGGCAGGCCAATCACCAATTGCGGCGCGCCAGGCTTGGGGCGGGTTGCCACCATCATCGGCTTGCCGGGCTTGATCGCGACTTTCCAGAAGGCAATCTGCGCGCCCCAGCGGGCCAGCGCTGCCTGCACCAGATCATGATCGCCCACTGATGCGCCGCCCGAGGTGATCAGGATATCGGCGTTCTCAGCACGTGCGAGCGCGGCGGCGAGCGCTTCATGATCATCGCCCACCGGGCCAAGGCGGGCAATCTCGCAGCCCAGCGGCGCCAGCATCGCCGCCAGCATCGCGCCATTGCTCGCCGGGATCTGATGCGGCGCGCAGACCGAGGGATCGGCTGCCAGTTCATCGCCAGTATCAAGAATCGCCACCCGCGCCGGACGTGCCACCGCCAGTGTTGCGCGCCCGCCAGCAAGCGCCAGCGCGATCCGGGCTGCCGTCATCACCGTGCCACGTTCAAGCAGGCGGTCGCCGGCGTGAAAATCAAAGCCGCGCGCACGGATGTGGCGACCGGGCGGCGGCATCTCGGGCGTGCTGATTGCATCGCCTGATACCTGTGCATCTTCCTGCAGCAGCACCCGGTCTGCCCCTTGGGGGACATGCGCGCCTGTCGAGATGCGCACGCATTGGCCGGGCGTGATCACCCCGCCAAAGGGAGCGCCTGCGCGGCTTTCGCCGATCCGCTGCCATGGGCCGGGCCCACAGATCGCATAGCCATCCATCGCCGACAGATCGGCAGGCGGCTGGGTGCGCGCGGCGTGGAGGTCTTCGGCAAGATAGCGCCCGAGCACCTGCTGGCTGGCAACAGTTTCAGCCCGCAGCACCGGCGCAAGCGCGAGCAGGCGCGCCTGCGCTTCTTCAAGGCTGAGCGCCTCGCCCGTCACGCAGGCGCTTTCCAATGGCCTGATTTGCCGCCGGTCTTTTCGATCAGGCACACCTCGGTGATGATCATGCCCTTATCGATGGCCTTGGCCATATCGTAGATCGTCAGCAACGCCACACTGGCCGCCACCATGGCTTCCATCTCGACCCCGGTCTTGCCCGTCAGTGAAGCAGCAGCGGTGACAGTGATGGCATCATCGGCCAGAGCAAAATCGATGCTGACTGCCTCAAGCCCGAGCGGATGGCACAGCGGGATCAAGTCGCCGGTGCGCTTGGCCGCCATGATGCCCGCAAGCCGCGCCGTGCCCAGCACATCCCCCTTGGGCGCATCGCCTGCACGGATCGCGGCGAGCGCGGCTGCCGACATGGTGATCCGGCCCGAGGCGACCGCGCGGCGGGCGGTTTGCGCCTTGCCGCCGACATCGACCATGCGGGCTGAACCTTCGGCATCGAGGTGGGTGAGGCCGGCCGGGTGATTCTCGTTCATCTTTGCGGCCCATTTGCTGAAAAGTGAGACACTTGCAACACTGTCCGGACGCAAAAAACCGGCCCTGTCGCAGGGGTATTGGCAACAGGGCAGGGCATGGCGGCGCGCGGGATCATGGCCGCTCTCTTGCCATGTTCAGGGGCCTTAGGACAGTCAGCGCTTTGATCAGGCCGCGCCTTGGAGCAGCGCGCGCGTGGCGGCGGCGACATCATCAGCGCGCATCAGGCTTTCCCCGACAAGGAAAGTCTGCACCCCTGCTGCTGCCAGACGCTGGCAATCGGCATGGCTGTTGATCCCGCTTTCGCCGACCACCAGCGCGCCTTCCGGCGCAAGGGGCGCGAGCCTTTCGGTGGTGCTGAGCGAGGTGGTAAAGGTTTTCAGATCGCGGTTGTTGATGCCGATGAGCTGCGAGGAAAGGTGCTTGGCAGCGCGTTCCAGTTCCGCCTCGTCATGGACTTCGATCAGCACATCCATCGCCCATTCGCGTGCCGCAGCCTCGATCTCGGCCATGACGCTGTCTTCCAGCGCGGCGACAATGATCAGGATCGCATCGGCGCCGATGGCGCGCGCTTCGAGGCATTGCCACGGATCGACCATGAAATCCTTGCGCAGCACCGGCAGATCGCAGGCCGCGCGCGCCGCGATGAGGTAATCCTCGTGCCCCTGAAAATAGGGCGCATCGGTGAGCACCGACAGGCACGTCGCACCGCCTGCTGCATAATCGCGGGCGTGATCAGCCGGGCGGAAATCGGGGCGGATGAGGCCTTTGGAGGGGCTGGCTTTCTTGATCTCGGCAATCAGGGCAAAGCCGGTGGCAGCGCGCGCGCGCAAGGCGGCCTCGAACCCGCGCGGGGGTGTTTGCGTGCGGGCCATGGCGCCGAGCGCAGCATCGCTGGTCGCGCGTCTGCGCGCATCGACCACCAGGCGCTTGGCAGCGCAGATTTCTTCGAGCTTGTTCATCTGTTCCTCAAACCGCCAGCGCAATCCAGCGTTCCAGCAGCACTCTGGCGCGGCCTGAATCGAGCGCTTCGGCGGCGAGCGCCGCACGGTCATGCCACCCGCTTCCCACGCCTGCCACCAGCAGCGCAGCCGCCGCATTCAGCAGCACCGCATCGCGATAGGGGCCGGGCGTGCCCATCAATAGCGCTTTCAAGGCAGCTGCATTATGCGCAGCATCGCCGCCGCGAATAGCCTCAACCGGAGCCGATGCGAGGCCCGCTATCGCTGCATCGACGCGGCGCATTTCAAAGCCGCTGCGGCTGACCAGTGCGACTTCATTGCCGCCTGCAAGGCTCAATTCATCAAGCCCCTCATCGCCCGAGACGATCAGCGAACGCACCGTGCCAAGTCGGGCCATCGCATCGGCATAGATCGGCACATAGGCAGGGCGCGCGATCCCGATCAGCTGGTTTTGCACGCGCGCCGGATTGGACAGCGGCCCCATCAGGTTGAAAATCGTGCGCTGGCCGATCTTGCGGCGGATCGGCTGGATCCGCGCCATCGCGGGGTGATGGTTTTGCGCAAACAGGAAGCAGATGCCGATTTCGCCCAGCGTCTTTTCCGCGCTGCGCCCGGCGGCGGCCATATCCAGCCCGAGCGCTTCGAGCGTATCAGCCGCACCCGCTTTCGATGAGGCTGCGCGGTTGCCATGCTTGGCGACCGGCACACCGCAGGCCGCGACCACCAGGCTGACAGCGGTCGAAACATTGAGCGTGTGGTGCCCATCGCCGCCCGTGCCGCACACATCAATGGCATTATCGGGGGCAGCAACCGGAATGAGCCTTGCCCGCAGCGCGCGCGCCGCGCCTGCAATCTCGCTGGCGGTCTCGCCGCGCGCCGAAAGCGCAATCAGGAAGGCACCGATTTCCGCCTCCGACGGCGCACCATCGAGGATTGTGGCAAAGGCCGCCTCGGCCTCGGCCTCGGTCAGCGGGGTGGTGATAGCGGGCAGCAAGCTCATGCGCTGAGCCGCTCGGGCAGTTGCGGGTTCATTCCGCAGATGGTCAGAAAATTGGCAAGCAGCGCATGGCCATGCTCGGTCGCGATGCTTTCGGGATGGAACTGCACGCTGTGGATCGGCAGGCTTTCATGGCGGAACCCCATGACGCTGAGACCTTCCAGCCCAGGCGTTGCGGCATGGGCATTGGCGATGAGACACGCGGGCGCATCTTCCACCACCAGGCTGTGATAGCGCGTGGCGATGAAGGGTGAGGGCAGGCCGGCAAACACGCCGCTGCCATCATGGCTGACGGGCGAGGTCTTGCCATGCATCAACCCGCCGCGCACCACACGCCCGCCGAAATGCTGGCCGATGGCCTGATGGCCAAGGCACACGCCCATCAAGGGCTTGCGGCTATCTGCACAGGCTGCCACCAGATCAAGGCTGATGCCTGCCTCTGTCGGGGTGCAGGGGCCGGGCGAGATCAGAAATCCTTGCGCCCCGCTCGCCAGCGCCTCGGCAGCGGTGAGCGCATCATTGCGCACCACGCGAACCTCGGCCCCCAGTTCCATGAGGTAATGGACCAGGTTGAAGGTAAAGCTGTCGTAATTGTCGATGACGAGGATCATGGCGCCCCGGCTCCTTCGCTTTTGCGCCCTTCGCTTTGGGCCCCTTCGCGCTTGGTCACCACCACAATCGGGCCGTTGCGCGCCTGATCGAGCCGCCCGCGCGCCGGATCCCACAGCGCGGAGACCTTGCCATCCAGATAGAGCGCATTGGGGGTTTTGAGCTCGTCACGGAAAAACCGCGCCAATTGTCCGAAACTGATCGGCGCATCCGAAATCACGAAATGCGCCATGCCCTTGGCATCCACGCCGACACCATTGCGGATCGCGCGCGAGGGGCCATTGTCCTGAATTTCGGGGTGCAGCTTGCCTTCGATCACCAGCATCGGGCCCGATTGCGTGCCGAATTCGGGCCGATCGGCAACCCTTGCATAAAAGGCCTCGGTCGAAAGCACCCGCCATGCGCCGCCCGTGCCAAAGAACACGCCATTGGGCTTCATGAAGAAATTGCTGGTATTGCCTTCGGGCGCATCGCCGCGGTTGAATTCGCTCAGACGTTCGCCGCCTTCGACATAATAGCCCAATGCCTTGAGGTTATCGCCATAGGCCCCGCCATTCATGGCAAAGGCGATTGCAGCGGCATCGCGGGTTTTGGCAAAGGCCGCGAGCGAGCCATAGGGCGGGCCGCCCGCAGGCGCATTGGCCATGGCGATGCGATGCTGCGCGGGATCGGCGATGCAATGGGTGAGCGGCACATCTTCGAACACCGCCGCACGGCACGCCGAAACAGCATCCGCCAGCGCAGACGAGGGTGAGGGCGCAGGCGCGGGTGCAGCGGTCTCCACCGGCTTGCCATCAAGCCGCGCGCGCATGGCAGGCGCTCCGGCAGGCTGCTCGGAACAGGCAGCAAGCGCAAGTATGCCAAACACCAGCACCGCGCGCTTCACTGGCCAAACCCCGGCTCAGCAGCGATCCGCATCGCCTCACGCGCAGCCGCAATCAGCGCGCCCGCCTTGGCCTTGCATTCCGCCAGTTCGTAATCGGGATCGCTATCCGCCACGATGCCAGCGCCCGCCTGCACATGCATGACGCCATCCTTGATGACAGCGGTGCGCAGCACGATGCAGCTGTCAACCGAGCCATCGGGCGCAAAATAGCCGACCCCGCCGGCATAGGCGCCGCGCGTTTCGCCTTCGAGTTCGGCAATCACCTCGCAGGCGCGGATCTTGGGCGCGCCCGATACGGTGCCCGCCGGAAAGCCTGCAAACAGCGCATCAAGCGCATCATGCGGCGCGGCGAGCCTTCCCACCACATTGCTGACAATGTGCATGACATGGCTGTAACGCTCGATGGTGAAACTGTCGGTCACCGTCACGCTGCCTGCTGCTGCCACGCGGCCGACATCATTGCGCCCGAGATCGAGCAGCATCAGGTGCTCGGCCAGTTCCTTGGGATCGGCGAGCAGGCTGGTCTCGTTCGCGTCGTCCTCGTCGCGCGTTTTGCCCCGGGGGCGCGTGCCTGCAATCGGCCGGATCGTCACATCCCCATCGCGCACCCTGACAAGAATTTCGGGCGACGATCCCACCAGCGCAAAGCCCGGCAGATCGAGGAAATAGAGGAACGGCGAAGGGTTCACCCGCCGCAATGCGCGGTAGAGCGAGAGCGGGGGCAGGGGAAATTCGCAGGTAAAGCGCTGGGCCAGCACGACCTGAAAGATATCACCTGCCAGAATGTAATCTTTCGCTTTCAGCGCCATCGCCTTGTAGGCTTCGCCCGGCACCACGGGCTTGAGTTCGGGCACCGGCGCAGCCGCGCTTGTGCGCGGTTCGGGCGGGCGCGGGCGGGCAAGGGCGGCAAGGCAGGTGTCGATCCGTTCAGCCGCCATGGCCACCGCGCGCTGCGGATCAGCCGCCCGCCAGATCGGCGCGATCACGAACAATTCGTCGGTCAGGCTATCAAACACCAGTATCAGCGTCGGGCGCACGAACAGCATGTCCGGCAGATCAAGCGGGCTTTGCGCCGCACGCGGCAGCTTTTCGACAAGGCCAATGGTTTCATAGCCGAAATAGCCGACAAGGCAGGCGAGCGCAGGCGGCAGGGCGGCAGGCACATCCGCAATCCGGCACGCCGCCACCAGCGCGCGCAGGGCGGCAAGCGCATTGCCTTCGCAGGGCACAAAGGCAGCGCGGTCAATCTGCCACTGGTGGTTGATCGCCGCCTCGCTGCCGCTTGCCCGGAACACCAGATCGGGATCGAGCCCGATCAGGCTGTAGCGCCCGCGCACCTCGCCGCCTTCGACTGATTCCAGCAGGAAATCGCCGCGCCCTTCCACCATCAGGCGGCGCGCCGCGCCCACCGGCGTATCGCTGTCAGCGATCACACGCCGCCACACCAGCGCCGCCTTGCCCTCGCTCAGCGCATGGGCCGCGGCCGCGGCATTCTCGGGCGCGCTGAGAGCAGCAGCGATGGAGGGTGAGGGAGACGTGGTCATCGTTCAGCAGGTGGGCGTGAGCGGGGGCAAGCCTAGACGCCGCCAGCCAGCTGCTTGCGCAGGGCTGCAATCGCGGCTTCGTTGCGTTCCACGCCCACTTCCTTGCGGATCGCGGCGGTCACCTGCGCGCGGTATTCCTGCGACAGGGCAGGCGCGAGCGAGCGGCGGGTTTGGGCCACCAGTCCCGGCTCGGAATCGACCGGATCCGTCGCGATTTCGGCAAGATCGACAACATACCAGCCCAGATCCTGCGCTGCTTCGAGCTTCTTCGCGGAACCCTGCGCCATGCTGAACATCAGCACCAGCGGTGCCTGGCACATCGCCGCCGCGCCGCGCCATCAGATCGCGGCGTTTGAGATCCACCTGCTCACGCTCGATCGCGGGCTTGTTTTCCGCAGCAATCGCAGCGGCCAGCGGTGTGCCGCCAGTGACTTTCTTGAGCACGCGGTCGGCCGCCGCGCGGGCAAGTTTGGCCCCTTCGGCACGTTTCCACGCTGCCACCGCCTGATAGCGCACTTCGGCGAGCGGCGCAGCACGCGATTCCTCGATCCGGGCGACATCGAAGATGATATATTCGCGCCCCGGCGTAAGATCGGTGATCTGCGGCGCGCTTTCCTCCATCTGGAAAGCGGTGGTGACCAGCGGCAACAGCGCGGGAATGATCTGCCCGCCTTGAGGGCCGTAGATGCGGCCATCGGCCAGCACTTCGGGCGTGGTTTCGACCTTGAGATTATACGCCTTGGCGACTTCGGCCAAGGCCGTGCCGCTATCGAGTTCAGCCTCGATCTCGCTGGTGCGCTGGGCAACGGCAGCGGCCAGCTTTTCCTGCCTGAGCTGGCCTGCGATCTCGCCCGAGACCTGCGCCAGGTTCCGCGCGGGCGTGCGTTCAACCTTGTCAACGCGGGCGACATACCAACCCAGCGAGCCGCGGCTCGGCGCGACAAAGCCGCGTTCAGCGGCCTTGAACACGCCTTCGGCAAAGGCGAGGCTGGTGGCGTTGGCGAGTTCATCCTTGCCGCGCAGATCGCCCTTGGCGACATTGAACCCGGCATCGCGCGCCGCAGCTTCCAGCGAAAGCCCGCCCGAAAGGCGCGTCACAAAGCTTTTGGCCGCATCTTCGGTGGGCACGATGAAATAGCTCACCGCCCGCCGCTCGCTCGCCTTGTACTTATCGGCATTGGCCTTGAACCGCGCGGCGATCTCCGCCTCGCTCGGGGTGGGATCAATGCCGAGCTGATCGGCGCTGAACACGGCAAAGCGCAGCACGCGGCGTTCCGGACGTACAAACCGCGCGCGATTATCCTTGTACCAGGCTTCAAGCTGCTGCGCGCTCGGATCAGCAGCGGGGGCAAAGGCTGCCGACGGGATCAGCGCAATCTCGCCGCGCCGCCGTTCCAGCACGAGCGCAGCATATTGGCGCGCAACCTTTTCCGGCATGCGCGGCGCGCCAAGGGTGGCTTCGAACAATTGCTGTTCGAGCAAGCCATCACGCAGATCGCGCCGCAAGGTCGCATCGGTAATCCCGCGCTGGCGCAAGGCGGCCTGATAGACATTCTGATCGAAATCGCCGGTCGCCCCGCGAAAGCCGGGGATCTTGAGGATTTCGCTGTCGATCAGGTTTTTGCCAGGCGCGCAGGCCATATTTCTGGGCATAGGCGCCGATGGCATAGCGATCGATCAATTGCTTGACGACTTCATCCAGCCCGTCCTGCTCGATGAATTCGGGCATGGTGATCGTGGGATCAAACTGCGCGCGCACCTGTTCGAGCGCGACCTGCGCGCCGGTTGAAACATCCGATGCCGGAATTGGCTCCTTGCCGACCAGCGCCACCCGGCTATCGGCCGAAAGCCCGCCAAAGGTCGAACCGGTGATGTCGGCAGCGGCAAAGGCAAACGCCATCAACACCAGAAAGCCGATAAACAGCGGCAGGCCGATCTTGGACTGGAAAAAACTGCGAAACAGCGAAAGCATAGGTCACGCGATCCCTCCGGTGCGCAGGCACAGCCCGGCAGCGGCGTCAGAAGTTGGCAAAACCCCGGCACGGGGCATCTTGCGATGCGCTTTATCGGCGTGCGGGCCGCGCGGCAACCTGCCTCTTGGCGCTTTTGCAACACTGCAGGAACCAAAATACATCAAGGCGCTTTGACTGGCGCTGCGTCCTGCTCTAGCGCAAGCGGCCCTGCCAGCCCCCAAGGGCCAAGGGAATCATCACATCACACCCTCTCTTTCGTTTTATAACAGGACACTGCCATGGCGCGTCGGCCATATATCGTCGGAAACTGGAAGATGCACGGCACCCGCGCCATGCTGTCGGAAGCGCGCGCGATTGACCGTGCGGCACAGCGCTTGCTCAAGGTCGAGGTCGCGATTGCGCCGCCTTACACCCTGATCCACCCGATCCACCGCGAGGCTGAATTGATCGCGGTCGGCGCGCAGGATTGTCACGAGGCCGAAGGCGGCGCCTTCACCGGCGACATTTCGGCAGCGATGCTGGCCGATGCGGGCGCGCAATTCGTGATCGTTGGCCATTCGGAACGGCGCGAAGGCCACGGCGAAACGAGCGCTCACGTGCGCGCCAAGGCGGAAAGCGCGCTGGCCGCCGGGCTCAAGATCATTTTGTGCTGCGGTGAAAACGCCGCAACCCGCGATGCGGGCAAGGCTCTCGACTTCGTGCGCGGCCAGCTTAAGGCCTCGTTGCCGCAATTGCCCGAAAGCTTTGCCGATATCGCCGATCGTGTCACGATTGCTTACGAACCGATCTGGGCGATCGGCACCGGCAATACCGCAACCCCTGCCGATATCGCCGAAATGCACGCAGCGATCCGCGCGCTGCTGATCGAAGAGTTCGGCGCCGAACAGGGCGCAGAGGTGCGCATTCTTTATGGCGGCTCGGTGAAGCCTGAAAATGCAGGCGAAATCCTGCGGGTGGCTGATGTGGGCGGCGCGCTGGTGGGCGGGGCCAGTCTGACGGCGGATAGCTTCATGGGTATTGCGCTAGCCGTGGGCGAGCCTGCCGACAGCTGAGGGGCGGGGCGATTTTGCGCCCGTGCCCTTGCCGCAGGCGTCAGGTGCGCCTAGATGCCGCGCAGATTTTCAGATAAGAGCTTTTGGTCATGTCGCTGTTTCTTTTTCTTACTGTGGTTCAGGCGCTGATTGCCGCCGCGCTGGTTGGCGTGGTGCTGATGCAGCGTTCCGAAGGCGGCGGCCTTGGCATTGGCGGCAGCCCGTCGGGCGCTTTGGGCGCGCGCGGGGCGGCCGATTTCATGACCCGGGCGACCAAGTGGCTGGCGGTGGCCTTTGTCGCGCTGTCGATCGTGCTGGCGGCGCTTGCCGTGCGCGAAAGCGGCGTGTCCACGGTCAGCAGCACGCTTGATCGCAATGTGGCAGCGCCTGCGGGCAGCAATGATCTGCTGGCCGATCCGGCAGGCGCTCCTGTGGCGGCACCTGTACCTGCCCCTGCGGCTCCGCCCGCAGCGGCCCCCACCGCCGATCCGCTCGCCGAATAATCCGCCGCTGATTTTGGGGAGAGGGCGTCTGGTCTTGATCGGGCGCACCCATCGCCTCGCCGCCGGCGTGAAGCCTGCCGCGGGCGATGCAACTTTCCCGCTCATCTCAACCGGGCTGTGGATGGCTGGCTGCAAGCCAGCGCAATTTGCTTGCCCGAATCCAACTCGCAGCTTAAGGCCCAACTCCCATGGCGCGGTTCATTTTCATCACCGGCGGCGTGGTCTCCTCGCTCGGCAAAGGTCTCATGGCAGCATCGCTGGCAGCGCTCCTTCAGGCGCGCGGCTACAAGGTGCGCATCCGCAAGTTCGACCCCTATCTCAATGTCGATCCGGGCACGATGAGCCCTTACCAGCACGGCGAGGTTTACGTCACCGACGACGGGGCCGAGACCGATCTTGATCTGGGGCACTACGAACGCTTCACCGGCGTTTCCGCCCGGCAGAGCGACAATATCACGTCAGGGCGGGTGTACCGCGATATCATCGCCAAGGAACGGCGCGGCGATTATCTGGGCGCAACCGTGCAGGTGATCCCGCATGTGACCGATGCGATCAAGGAATTCGCGCTCGCTGACCAGGGCGATCATGATTTCATCCTGTGCGAGATCGGCGGGACGGTGGACGACATCGAATCGCTGCCCTTCATGGAAGCAATCCGCCAATTGCGGAACGAGCTCGAACCGCTCCAGACGCTGTCGGTCCACGTCACGCTGGTGCCCTATATCAAGGCCGCGGGCGAGCTGAAAACCAAGCCGACGCAGCATTCGGTGCGCGAGCTGGCGAGCCTTGGCATCAAGCCTGATATTCTGCTGTGCCGCGCCGAACACCCGATCCCAGAAAGCGACCGGCGCAAGATCGCGCAATTCTGCAACGTGCGCCCGCAGGCCGTGATCCAGGCGCTGGATGCGCCGTCGATCTATGCCGTGCCGCAGCAATATCATGCCGAAGGGCTGGATGCCGAAGTGCTGCGCGCTTTCGGGATCACCGATGCGCCTGCGCCGGATCTGTCGGCATGGGAAGACGTAACCGACCGCCAGTTCAACCCCGAAGGCGAGGTTACCATCGCGGTGGTGGGCAAATATGTCGGCCTGCAGGATGCTTATAAAAGCCTCAACGAAGCGCTGATCCACGGCGGGCTCGCCAACCGGGTCAAGGTCAATATCAAGTGGATCGACGCCGAAATCTTCGAAGGCGACGACGAATCCCAGATCATCGCCGCGCTCGAACCGATGCATGGCATTCTGGTGCCGGGCGGATTTGGCGAGCGCGGCAGCGAAGGCAAGATTGCCAGCGTGCGCTTTGCCCGCGAACGCGGCGTGCCGTTTTTCGGCATTTGCCTCGGCATGCAGATGGCCTGCATCGAAGGCGCGCGCGCAGCAGGTTTTGCCCGGGCCTCATCCAGCGAATTCGGCGAGACCGATACGCCGGTGGTCGGCATCATCACCGAATGGATGAGCAAGGAAGGCCTCCAGAGCCGCGAATCCGGCGGTGATCTGGGCGGTACGATGCGGCTGGGTGCCTATCCTGCGAAATTGAGCGCCAACAGCCATACCTTGCGCATCTATGGCGGGGCCGAGCTGATTTCCGAACGCCACCGTCACCGCTACGAAGTGAACAGCGCCTTCATCGAGCCGCTGGAACAGCAGGGTCTGATATTTGCCGGCATGTCGCCTGATGGCCTGCTGCCCGAGATTGTCGAGCGGCCCGATCATCCGTGGTTTGTGGGCGTGCAGTTCCACCCCGAACTGAAATCGCGCCCCTTCGATCCGCATCCGCTGTTCGCCGGGTTTATCGCCGCGGCGGTGGAACAATCACGACTCGTGTGAGATCAGTCTCCTGCGTTGAGCGCCTGCAAATCCTCGCAGATGCATGAATTTGTGGCTTGCGGCAGTCAACACCCGCATACAGCATTGGCGAAGAAGGGCATTTTCCACGGAATCCTGCGGACTTGCTGTCGCTTCCTTACAAGTTTGTAAGTTTGCTCTTGCACGACATAATCAAGCAGCCTTAAAGCCTGAGTGTAGGTTTCGGGATGCCACCGAAAGCGATGTTACGATTTTTTTGAACTCTGGCGGGGTATTGGGTGATTCAACCAATCCATGCCATGATGCGAGCTTGTTTCGGTCTTGTCCGTCTTCTGCGACCCGGACGGACGTGGCCGAACAGGGCGGTGAAAGCCGCGAGGGGGCGGATCGCAAGATCCGCCCCCTTTAGTTTGGACATAGCGGTAGGGGTGATTACGCCGCGTTGGACGAGCGATCCTCTGGCTCGCTCGGCACCACCTGCAAGGGCTGCGCGCCGCCGACAGGGATTTTCTTGGGCTTCATCGCTTCGGGCACTTCGCGCACCAGATCGATCACCAGCAGGCCATCGGCAAGATCGGCGCGCTCCACGCGCACGAAATCAGCCAGTTCAAAGCGGCGTTCAAAGCCGCGATTGGCGATGCCGACATGGATCAGCTGTGCGCCGTCATCCACATCCTCGCGCTTCTTGCCTTGCACCACCAGCAGATTGTGCTGGGCAGTGATGTCGATATCCTGCGGCCGGAAACCCGCCACGGCCAGCGTGATGCGGTAATTATCCTCGCCGCTGCGCGAAATGTTGAAAGGGGGGTAATTGTCGCCGGCGTTGAGGCGCGCCTGATTTTCGAGCAGATCGAACAGGCGATCAAAGCCCACAGTGCTGCGGCGATAGGGGGTCAGATCAAAACGTGACATGGTGCAAATCCTCCATAATGAGCAATTTGGTTGCGTCGCAGACCTGCCTGATGCAGCGCCTGCCTGGGATGTTGCCCGCGATTTCCCGACACTGGCGAAACCCGGCAACAGGCACTATCTGGTAAACTTGGATTGTGTTTCAAGAGGTGATGATGGCCCGCCCCCAGATTGATATCTACACCAAGTTTGCCTGCCCGTTCTGCGTGCGGGCCAAGCGCTTGCTGAGCGAAAAGGGCGCCGAATTCACCGAATATGACATCACCATGGGCGGGCCCAAACAGCTCGAAATGCGCGAACGCGCGCCCCACGCGATGACAGTGCCGCAGATCTTCATCGGCGATTATCATGTCGGCGGTTCGGATGATCTGGCTGCGCTTGAGGCGGCGGGCAAGCTTGACGCGCTGCTTGCCGGGTAAGGGCCGGGCGGGCTGATGCCGAAGATCGCAGTGCTCCAGATGACTTCGGGGATCGACCCGGGGCGCAACTTCGATACGATCCGCGACGCTGCCTATACGGCGAGCAAGGGCGGGGCGGAGATGCTGTTCACCCCCGAAATGTCGCTTCTGCTTGATCGCGACCGCGCGCGGGCGGCAGGGCATATAGTGCCGCAGGAGCAATCGCCTTACATCGCGATGCTCGCCAATATTGCCGAAGAAACCGATCTTCACATCGCGCTCGGTTCGATGGCGGTGGCGGTGCCGGGCGGCAAAAATGCCAACCGCTCGATGCTTTTTCCATCGAGCGGCGAAAGCCCCGTCACCTACGACAAGATCCATATGTTCGATGTCGAACTGGCGACCGGCGAGACATGGCGCGAGAGCAGCGCCTATCAGCCGGGGCGCGAGGTGGTGAGCATCGCGGATACGCCGGTGGGGCATCTCGGTCTTACCATCTGCTATGACCTGCGCTTTCCTGCGCTTTACGAGGAACTCGGCAATCGCCGCTGCGATTGCATCGCGGTGCCCGCCGCTTTCACCAAGCCAACCGGCGCGGCGCATTGGCACGTCATGCTGCGCGCCCGCGCAATCGAGGCGCAGGCCTTTGTCGTGGCCGCCGCGCAAGTCGGCCATCACGCCGACGGACGCCAGACCTATGGCCACAGCCTTGTCGTCGATCCGTGGGGCGAAGTGCTGCTCGATATGGGCGGTGATGAACCCGGCCTTGGCTTCTGCGAGATCGACTTGGCCCGCATTGCCGAAGTGCGCGCGCAGGTGCCCGCTCTTGCCAATCGCCGCCCAATCCCCAAATCCTGACGCATAATGATCGTTTACGACCTTTGCTGCGAGAGCGGCCACCGCTTTGAAGGCTGGTTCGGCAGTTCCGCCGATTACGAGGATCAGCGCGCGCGCGGGCTGATGGAATGCCCGCATTGCGGATCGCCCAGCATTACCAAGGCACCGATGGCGCCTGCCGTGCCGGCCAAGGGCAACCAGCGCAGCCAAGCTGTGCCCGCAGCCAGCGACGCCGCGCCGCAGCACGCTGCCAATCTCCCGATCCCGCCCGAAATGGCGCGCGCGCTGCAAGCCATGGCGCAGGCGCAGGCCGAAGCGCTCAAGCAAAGCACCTGGGTGGGGGAAAGCTTTGCCGAAAAATCGCGCGCGATGCATTATGGCGAGGAAACCCCCGCACCGATCCACGGGCAGGCAAGCCTTGCCGAAGCCAAGGCGCTGGCCGAAGAAGGCGTGCCGGTCGCCCCGATCCTGTTTCCCGTTGCGCCGCCCGACAAACTCAATTGATTGATGGTTGTTGTCCGCATCGCCTCCGCGATGCGGTCCTCGCTAGACGCGCAGCAAAGCTGCCCCCGCTGCGGGCAGGGGTCTCCTGTTTGCCTACCGCTTCGCTATGTGAGGCGCGCTTGGCCTTGCGGCCCTGCGGGCCGATATTGCGCCACACGCTCACCCTGCTATTGCTTGCACCGGGACCCCGTAGCTCAGCCGGATAGAGCATCAGATTCCTAATCTGGGGGCCGCGCGTTCGAATTGCGCCGGGGTCACCACTTTTGCTGCGCGCGAAATCGTCGCTCGGCAGCATAGGCCAATGCCAGAATCGCGAGCGCGTTGGCCAACAGCAGC
Organism: Erythrobacter sp.; assembly: GCA_045377215.1. GTDB lineage: Bacteria > Pseudomonadota > Alphaproteobacteria > Sphingomonadales > Sphingomonadaceae > Erythrobacter. The sequence continues at coordinate 4,249 of JBJIOB010000025.1, read as the reverse complement.
AGGCACGTACCGGCCCATCCGCCCGCATCATAAACGGCAGTCCCCGCAACGCTTCCCAAGGCCCCGCCCAGGAACATCGCGACAATATAATAGGTCGTCAGCCGGGTGCGAATGTCAGGGGCAAGCGCAAGAAACGTCATGCGCCCTGTCACATCAATGCTTGGCCCCACCATGTTGATCACCAGCAAGGGCACCAGCAGCGTGAACACATTGAACCCGAGCGGATAAAGCAGGCTTACGCCCGCCACCTGCACCACTGCCACAATCAGCCTTGCGCGCCGCGCGCCAACCTTGTCGGCCCAGCGGCCAAGGCGCGGCGTGGAGAAAATGCTGATCGCGGCAATCCCCGCCAGATAGCCGACCACATCCGTGCCATAACCCATCGCATCGCTGGTGAGATGCAACGCCAGCGCCAGCCAGGTTGCGGTGAAGCTCGCAAAATTGAGGCCCTGCATCAGCGCCGACATCCGCATGTCGCGGTGTTCGCGCGCAAGGCGGAAGACCGAGGCGATCAGGCTTGGGTAGCTGCCATGCGGCTGCTTGATGCTCGCCACCTCGCTGGCCATGGCGCGCGGCAACAGCACTGTCACCAGCGCCATCAGGGCAAACGCCGCCCAGTAGATCAGCCGCCAATCGGCATGTTCCGCCAGCACCCCGGCCCCCACCCGCGCCACCAGAATGCCGAACAAGACGCCCGCAGTCAGCAGCGCTGTAACTTGCCCCAAGCGTTCGGGCGCAACCCGTTTGGAAGCAAAGGCCGGGATCAGATAGGGCGCAATCGTCACAAAGCCGAGCAGCGTTGAGGCCAGCGTGAACAGCGCCAGCCCCTCAGCCAGCGCCATGCCGAGCATACACAGGGTCTGCGCCCCCACAAAGATCAGGCACAGCCGCCGGTTGGAATAACGATCCCCCAGCGGCAGCAGCAGCAGAATGCCCAGCGCCAGTGCCAGCTGGTTCAAGGCAGGCACGATCCCGATGCGCGCCTCGCTGATCTGAAAATCGCGCGCCACCTCGCCGATGATCGGGTGGATGTAATAGGCATTGGCCGTCACCACCGCCACGCACAGCGCCAGCGCCCATTCCTGCGTGCGGGTGAGTATGGCAGGGGACGGGGAGGGCGCGGCCATGCGATGCGCGCTAGCCGATTGCAGGGCGCCTGTCAGCGCACTGTTTTGGTCATGCCGCCGCCCAAATTGCGAGGTGGACAAGCACGCTGCGCATCTGCAAACGCCTCTCCCATGCATAATCACGACAGCGAAGAGATCGCCGCAATCCGCCGCGCGGTGCGCAGCCTGTGCGAAGGCTTTCCCGGCGAATACTGGCGCGCCAAGGATGGGTTGCGCGAATATCCGGCAGAATTTGTCGATGCGCTCACGCAGGCGGGCTTTCTCGCCGCGCTGATCCCGGCAGAATATGGCGGCAGCGGTCTCAGCCTTGATGCGGCCTGCGTGATCATGGAGGAGATCCAGGCAAGCGGCTGCAACGGTTCATCCGCCCATGCGCAGATGTATATCATGAACACGCTGCTGCGTTATGGATCGCCTGCGCAGAAGGCGGAATATCTTCCGCGCATCGCCAGCGGCGCATTGCGCTTGCAGGCTTTCGGCGTGTCCGAGCCGACCAGCGGCACCGATACGCTCTCCCTGAAAACCTGCGCGGTGCGGGACGGGGATGACTATGTCATCTCGGGCCAGAAAATCTGGACGAGCCGGGCGGAACATTCCGATCTCATGCTGCTGCTCGCCCGCACCACCCCGCGCGAACAGGCGGCGAGCAAGACCGAAGGGCTTTCGATCTTCCTTGTCGACATGCAGGCCGCGCTGGGGAATGGCATGACGATAAAGCCGATCCGCACGATGATGAACCATTCCAGTTGCGAGGTGTTCTTCGATGACCTGCGCATCCCCGCATCCGCACTGGTGGGCGAGGAAGGCAAGGGGTTCCGTTACATCCTGTCGGGCATGAATGCCGAACGCATCCTGATCGCGGCGGAATGCATTGGTGATGCCAAGTGGTTCATCGAAAAAGCCACGGCCTATGCCAAGGATCGCAGCGTGTTTGCGCGGCCCATCGGGCAGAATCAGGGCGTGCAATTCCCGATCGCGCGCGCCTATGCCCAGATGCGCGCCGCCGAATTGATGGTGCATCACGCAGCGCAGGTTTACGATGAGGGCGGCAATCCGGGCGAGGAAGCCAACATGGCCAAGCTGCTTGCCTCCGAAGCCAGCTGGGCCGCAGCCGACATGTGCGTGCAGACCTTCGGCGGGTTTGGCTTTGCCGAGGAATATGATGTCGAGCGCAAATTCCGCGAAGCGCGGCTTTACACGGTCGCGCCAATCTCCACCAACCTGATCCTGTCCTATCTGGCTGAACACGTGCTCGGCCTGCCGCGCTCTTATTGAGACAAAACCTCCGCAAAAATCGCGGATCTGGTCGCAATCCTCTTGCGGCCAGCGGCCAAGTGTGATTCTGTGGTAATGCTCGCACGGGCGAGCGGGGGACATCACGCAGATGCGCAAGCCGCAACGCGAACAATTGAGGCAATTTGGCGCTTTGGCCGTGCTGCTGGCCATCACCGGCTTTGGCATTGCCGGGCCGACGGGGCTGCTGGCGTGGAGCGAAAATGTCTCGGCGCTGGAACTGCGCAAGGCCGAGATTGCCGCACTTACCGAACAGCGCGATGCGCTGCGCAACCGCGTGCGGCTGCTCGATCCGCAAGCGGCCGACCCTGATCTGGCGAGCGAGCTGGTGCGCGAGAACCTCGGCGTAATGCACGAGGACGAAATCGTCGTTACGCTCGAAAGCGAGTAATTTCGCGCGCCGGTGCCGCAAAATTTCTGGCCTGCGCATAGCTTTGCATGCCCCTCTTGACGTTGCGTTTTGCTTGGGCAAGCGCCTATAGCGGACACGCGCAAACTCCTCCCCATGAGTGCGCCAGAGAGAGGGACATCGATCTTGGCCAAACAGCCTTCCAAGCCGCGCACCCGCGCTGCCGCCACACCTGCGTCCGACGACACTGACTTCCTGCTGCATTCGCTGCAGGACGCCTTCGAAGCGAACAAGCGTTACGCGGCGAACGAGGCGGAAATGCTCGAATTCTATCGCCAGATGCTGCTGATCCGGCGGTTTGAGGAAAAGGCCGGCCAGCTTTACGGCCTCGGCCTGATCGGCGGGTTCTGCCATCTTTATATCGGGCAGGAAGCGGTTGCCATCGGGCTGCAATCCGCGCTTGATCCGGCGCGCGACAGTGTGATCACCGGCTACCGCGATCACGGCCACATGCTGGCCTATGGCATTGACCCCAAGGTGATCATGGCCGAACTGACGGGGCGCGCTTCGGGCATTTCGCGCGGCAAGGGCGGATCGATGCACATGTTCTCGACGACCCATAAATTCTACGGCGGCCACGGCATTGTCGGCGCGCAGGTGGCGCTGGGCGGAGGGCTTGCGCTGGCGCACCAGTACAACGGCGATGGCGGGCTGTGCCTGGCCTATTTCGGCGACGGCGCGGCCAATCAGGGGCAGGTTTACGAAACTTTCAACATGGCCGCCTTGTGGAAGCTGCCCATCGTTTTCGTGGTGGAGGATAACCAATACGCGATGGGCACCGCGACCAGGCGTTCATCCGCCGAAACCCGGTTTTACCGGCGCGGCACGGCGTTTCGCATTCCCGGCATGGAAGTGAACGGGATGGACGTGCTCGAAGTGCGCGCGGCGGCCGAGGTGGCCTTTGCCCATGTGCGTAGCGGTAATGGCCCGGTGCTGATGGAATGCAACACCTACCGCTATCGCGGCCATTCGATGTCTGATCCCGCCAAGTATCGCACCCGCGAGGAAGTGCAGGAACAGCGCGATCACCACGATCCCATCGAAGGGCTGAAAAAGACCCTGATCGAGGCCGGCAGAACCGAAGATGAATTGAAGGCCATCGACAAGGCGATCCGCGCAACCGTCGCTGAATCCGCTGATTTTGCGGAAAATTCGCCTGAACCCGAGGCTGGCGAACTCTACACCGATGTGCTGGTGGAGGAGTATTGAGCCATGGCGATTGAACTCAAGATGCCGGCCCTTTCGCCCACTATGGAACAGGGCAATCTCGCCCGCTGGCTCAAGGCGGAAGGCGATACAATCAGCGCGGGCGATATCCTTGCCGAGATCGAAACCGACAAGGCGACGATGGAATTCGAAGCGGTCGATGATGGCGTGCTGGCAAAGATCAGCGGTGTTACTCGAAGGTTGAAGGCTACAT
>JBJIOB010000024.1:0-25334 GCA_045377215.1 Erythrobacter sp. | reverse complement strand
GCGCTTTCGGGCGCGGCGCGCGCGGGCGCGGCGATCAAGGCGGATTGTTATGGTCTGGGCGTGGCCAACTGCCTGCCTGCCTTGCGCGATGCAGGCTGCGCGCAGTTCTTTGTCGCCCACTGGAGCGAGGTGCCAGCCGCGCTGGCTCATGTCCCACCGCAGCAGATTGCGGTGCTGCACGGGCCGATGAATGGCGCCGACGCGGCCTTTGCCCGTGCCACCGGGGTGGTGCCGGTGATCAATTCGCTCCATCAGGCGCAGGTGTGGGCGCAAGCCGGTGGCGGGGTCTGCCACCTGATGATCGACACCGGCATCAACCGCATCGGTATTGCTGCGCACGAGGCCAGCGATCCGGCGATTGCGGCGCTCACCATCGACTTGCTGATGAGCCATCTTGCCAGCGCGGACGAGGACAGCGCCATGAACGCGCGCCAGCTTGCCGACTTTCGTGCAGCAGCATCGCAAATCCCGCACCGGCGGATGAGCCTTGCCAACAGCGCCGGGATTGCGCTGGGGGCGGATTATGCCTGCGATGTGACCCGGCCCGGTCTTGCGCTTTATGGCGGCGTGCCGCGCGGCGAGTTGGCGGACGCGATACGCCCGGTTGCCCGCATCGAGGCGGCGGTGATCCAGCGGCGGCGGATCGCGAGCGGCCAAAGCGTAGGCTACAACGCAGTCTTCACCGCCTCTCAAACGATGGATATCGCCGCCGTTTCATTGGGCTATGCTGATGGCTTTCTGCGCTGCCGCGGCCCGGGCAATGCCCTGACGCGGGGCGCGGCGCGGTTCCCGATCCTTGGCAAGGTATCGATGGACATGGTGGTGGTCGATTGCACCGCAGCGCCTGATGTAGCGCCCGGAGATTGGCTCGAAGTGCCATTCGATCTGCCTTATGCTGCGCAGCAAAACGTTCTTTCGCAGTACGAATTGCTCACCACCATCGGCGCGCGCCTGCGCGCTTCGTGATATTGGGGCAGGCCCATATTGCGCTGCATATATTGCAGGTGCTAAGCTGACAGCACATAACGGGTCAGGGATAACGCCATGTCACGCAAAGCACGCGAGGCCGCCCAGCAGGAGGGCGGCTCGGTCATCATCAAGAAATACGCCAACCGCAGGCTCTATAACACGGCGTCATCCAGCTATATCACGCTGGAAGATCTGGCGGGCATGGTGCGCGAGAATGTGGAATTTCAGGTGCTCGACGCCAAGACCGGCGATGACGTCGCCCATTCGATCCTCACCCAGATCATCATGGACGAAGAAGCCAATGGCGCGCAGCAGATGCTCCCCGTCAGCTTCCTGCGGCAATTGATCGGGATGTATGGCAATTCGATGCAGGCGCTGATGCCGATCCTGATCTCGAAGCCAGCATGGCCAATTTCCGGCACCAATCAGACCAAGATCCGTGAGGCTTTTGAAAAAGGCATGTCGGCCAATCCGCTCGCCGCGATCCATGAAACCAACATGGCGATGATGCGCGCGGCGGCCGAGGCGTTTCGGCCCGGCACGGTTGTCGGCAAGATGCCCGAGAAAAAGCCTGCCGCCAGCGCGCCTGCCTCCTCTGACGAAATCGCCGCTTTGCGCGAACAGATGGCCGCCATGCAAAAGAAGCTGAACGAACTCGGCAAATAGCCCGAAGGGCGCGGCCCGCTATCCCGCCTAACCCGAACCAGAAAGCCCAATTCGTGTCCCAGATCCGCCACGCGCTCACCGTCAAGCGCGAAGACGATTTTGCCAAGTGGTATCAGGAAGTCATCGCCGCCGCCGATCTCGCCGAGGAATCGGGCGTGCGCGGCTGCATGGTGATCAAGCCCTGGGGATACGGCATCTGGGAGCGCATCCAGCGGTTGATGGATGACCGGATCAAGGCGGCAGGCGTGCAGAACTGCTATTTCCCGCTGTTCATCCCGCTGGCGAATTTCACCCGCGAGGCTGAACACGTCGAAGGCTTTGCCAAGGAAATGGCGGTTGTCACCCATCACCGCCTGATCGCGGACGGGAAGGGCGGGCTGATCCCCGATCCCGAAGCCCGGCTCGAAGAGCCGCTGGTGGTGCGCCCGACTTCGGAGACGATCATCGGCGATGCGATGGCGCGCTGGGTGCAAAGCTGGCGCGATCTGCCGCTGCTCACCAACCAATGGGCCAATGTGGTGCGCTGGGAAATGCGCACGCGGATGTTCCTGCGCACCAGCGAGTTTCTCTGGCAAGAAGGCCACACCGCGCATGAAACGCGCGAGGATGCGCTCGCCGAAACGCACCGCGCGCTCGAAATGTATCGCGCCTGCGCCGAGGATGACCTCGCGCTGCCGGTGATTGCGGCGAAAAGCCGGAGAATGAACGCTTCCCCGGCGCGGTCGAAACCTGGTCGATCGAAGCGATGATGCAGGATGGCAAGGCGCTGCAGGCGGGCACCAGCCACTATCTCGGTACCAATTTCGCCCATGCATCGGGCATCCAGTATCAGGATCGCGAAGGCGCGCCAGCAATATTGCCACACCACCAGCTGGGGCACCTCGACGCGCCTCATTGGCGGGGTGATCATGACCCACGGCGATGATGACGGGTTGCGCGTGCCGCCCGCGATTGCACCCTATCAGATCGTGATCATCCCGATGCTGCGCGAGGCGCCGGAGGATGGTGCTTTGCTAACCTATAGCGACGAGTTGAAGCAGATGTTGCTTCGCGAAACTGCGCTTGGTGAAAAAGTGCGCGTTTTGCTTGATCGCACTCCTGGCAAGGCGGCGGCCAAGCGTTGGGATTGGGTGCGGAAGGGGGCTCCGATCATCATTGAAGTTGGCCCACGTGATATGTCCGAAGGCAAGGTAGCCATGCTGCTGCGGAACGCCTTGTGGAACACAGAGAATGGTAAGCCAGCGTTCCAATATCTGAAGCGCGAAGATTTTGTATCGCAGGCTCGGAGCAATATCGAATACATCCAGTCGGCGCTGTATCAAGAAGCCCGCGAACGGCGCGATGCCAATATCACCCGCGGCGTCACGGAATGGCAGGCTGTGGTCGATCATTTCGAGAAGGGCGGGAAATATCCGGGCTGGGTCGAGGTCGAGTGGTCGAAGCCGACCGGCGCGGCGCTCGACGCCGTGGTCGAGCAGCTAAAGGCGGTGAAGCTCACCATCCGCAACGTGCCAAGCGGGGCGGCGCCTGCTGATGGCGTCTGCATCTTCACGGGCGCGCCCGCAGCCGAGCGCATTCTCGTAGCGCGCGCCTATTAAGCGTGTCACCCCTGCGCAGGCGGGGGGCAACGATCTTTCGAAACAAGCTGGATCCCCGCCTTCGCGGGGATGACAGGGGTTGCGTTTGGAGAGATGGAACGCAACAAGACAGGCCATGCGCACCTTCATCCTGCTCGCCGCCCTCATGGCCGCCCCGCTCGCCGCTCAGAACCATCCTGCCGATCGGGTCTCCGAAGAGCGGCTCAAGCGCGATGTCGAAAAGCTCGTCAGCTTCGGCACGCGCCATACGCTCTCGTCGCAAACCGATCCCAAGCGCGGGATCGGCGCGGCGGTGGATTGGGGGCTGGCCGAATTCAAGCGGATCGGTGCGAAATGCGGCGGCTGCCTTGAGGTGCTGCCCGTGGGTGAGACTGTCACCGGCCCACGCATTCCCACCCCCACGCTGGTGCGCAACGCGGTCGCGATCCAGCGCGGCTCTGAGCGTCCCAATGAAGTCGTGATCGTGCAAGGCCATATCGACAGCCGGGTTTCCGACGTGATGGATGCAACTTCCGATGCGCCGGGCGCGAATGATGATGGCAGCGGCACCGCACTGGTGATCGAAGCGGCGCGGGTGCTCAGCGGCACAAGATACCCCACCACCATCATCTACGCGCTGCTTTCGGGTGAGGAACAGGGGCTGCATGGCGGGCAGATCCTGGCGAACTGGGCCGAGACCCAGGGCTTTACCGTCAAGGCGGTGCTCAACAATGATATCATCGGCAATTCCTGCGGTTCGGACGGCTATTGCGAGCCCAGAGTGGTCCGTGTCTTTTCCGAAGGCCCGCGCGCTGATCTGACCGAACGGCTACGCGCTGCCGCCACGCGCTTTGGCGGCGAGAACGACACGCCCTCGCGCAACCTGTCGCGCTGGGTGGCGGGGTTGGCGGCAAAGCACCCCGATGGCCTGCAAGTCCGCCAGATCTGGCGCACTGATCGTATGGGGCGCGGCGGGGATCAGGTACCGTTCCTGCAAAAAGGCTATCCCGCGATCCGTTTTTCCGTCGGTGTCGAGGATTACGATCACCAGCATCAGGACATCCGCACCGAAAACGGCGTGTTCTACGGCGATACCATCGAGGAGATGGACTTTGCCTATCTGGCAGGCGTGACGAAGTTGAATGTGCGCGCGCTCGATGCGCTCGCCCGCGCGCCGATGCCGCCACGCGTCAGCGTGGATGCCGCCGTGCGGGTGGATACCGAGGTCAAGTGGCAGGCGGTTCCGGGCGCAACGCTTTATGCGGTGGCGACGCGCGCGACTGATGCGCCCGAATGGGGCAAGGACACAGCGCTTGTCTATGTGGATGGCCCGCAGGCAAGCAGCGATGCCGCCGCGACGCAAGCGCGCGAGTTCAAGCACATCAAGAAACTGCGCGGCGATGATTGGCTGCTGGGCGTCGCTGCCTGCGCGGGCGAATATTGCTCTCCGGTCTCCAGCGCGGTCCCCGGCGGGGCGTTCGCGCCGGTGGGGAAGTGATTTGGGTTCGCGCCAAGTCGCCAAGACGCCAAGATGACCGAGCCGCAGGCCGACCTTGACACTCTGGCTCGTGCAATTGTTGATACGGCATTTCGGCTGCACCGCGATCTTGGTCCTGGCTTGCTTGAAAGTGCTTATGAAGCTTTGCTTGCAGCGCGCCTTGAGCGGGATGGGTTGGTGGTTGACCGGCAAGTGCCAGTCGATGCATGTTTTGATGGGATAGTTTTGCCTGCCGCATACAAAATTGGTTTGTTGATCGAGCGCAGCATCGTCATCGAGAATAAATCGGTCAAGCGCGCATCGCCGGTCCACGCGAAACAAGTTCTTACCTATATTAAGCTCGGCGGTTTTCCGCTCGGTTTTGTGATCAATTTCGGCACACCGTTGTTCAAGGACGGGATCAAGCGTCTGATCAACAACTCCGCGTCCTTGGCGTCTTGGCGACTTGGCGCGAACCAGAAAGATTGAAATGCCCAAACCTCCCAAGCGCGCCCCCGGCATGCCAACCTCCGCCGAAGTGCTCGCCTTCATCCAGTCCTCCGATACCCCTGCTGGCAAGCGCGAGATTGCCAAGGCCTTCGGGCTGAAAGGGCAAGAGAAGATCAAATTGAAGGCGCTGCTCAAGGACATGGCCGAAGAAGGCCTGATCGACGGCAGGAAAACCGCCTATCACCGCATGGGCGGCGTGCCCAAGGTGACAGTGCTGCGGATCATCGCGGTGGATGAGGGCGATCTGATCGCCATCCCTGATAACTGGGCCGAGGATGCGCCGGGCGAGCCGCCGCGCCTTACCATCCGCGAATCCCGCAGCAAGGGGCCCAAGCCGAGCGGGCCTGCCTTGCGCCGGGGTGACCGGGTGCTGGCGCGCACCGAGGAGACGCCCGAAGGCTGGCGCGCCTTCCCGATGAAAAAACTGCCTGCCCGCACCGAAGGCTTGATGGGCATTGTCGAGCTCGATGGCGCGGGCAAGGCCTGGCTTGCGCCCATCGACAAGCGCGTGCGCCAGTCCGCCCGCATCGCCGATGTGGGCGAGGCCGAGGCAGGCCAGCTGGTGATAGCCGAGCGATTGGGGCGCTCCGAACGCGCCGGGGTAAAAGTGATCGAGGTGATCGGCGATCCGCTCGCGCCGCGCTCGTTCAGCCTGATCGCGATTGCCAAGCACGGCATCCCGCATGTCTTCCCCGATGCTGCGATCAGCGAGGCCAAGGTGGCGGCAAAGCTTCCGCTTTCGGCTGACACCCGCGAAGACCTGCGCCACCTGCCCATCGTCGCCATCGACCCGGCGGACGCCCGCGATCACGATGATGCGATCTGGGCCGAACCCGACGGCAAGGGCGGCTTTCGCGCGGTGGTGGCGATTGCGGATGTAAGTTTCTACGTGCGCCCCGGATCGGCGCTTGACCGCGAGGCGAGGAACCGTGGCAATTCGGTCTATTTCCCCGACCGCGTGGTGCCGATGCTGCCCGAAGTGCTTTCAGCCGATGTGTGTTCGCTGAAAGAGGGCGAGGACCGCGCCGCGATGGCCTGCCACCTGCGCATCAATGCCGAGGGGAACGTCACCAGGTTCCGCTTTACCCGCGCGCTGGTGCGGATCGCGCACAACATCGCCTATGAGGACGCGCAGGCGATCATTGACGGCACACGCCACCACCCCCCGACACCTTCCTCTGAAGAGGAGGGGGAGAAAAGGGGCAAAGCCCCTTCCTCTTCAGAGGAGGGGGTTGGGGGCGGCGCCGAGGTAAGCGCCATCCTTGCCAACCTGTGGGACGCATGGAAGGCGCTTGCCGCGGCGCGCCATGCGCGCGATCCGCTGGATCTGGAAATCCCCGAACGCCGGGTGGTGCTGGATGAACAGGGCCGGATCGCCGAAATCGCCATTCGCGAACGGCTCGACGCGCACCGGGTGGTGGAAGATTTCATGATCGCAGCCAATGTCGCTGCGGCCAAGGCGCTGGAGGCCAGAACCGCGCCGGTCGTGTACCGCGTCCACGAAGCGCCGCAGCGCGAGAAGCTGATTGCCTTGCGCGATTATCTGGCGACCATGGGCAAGAAACTCAGCCTGGGGCAGGTGATCACGCCGGGCCTGTTCAACCGCATGCTGAAGGACATCACCGACGAGGCGGAAAAGGCGCAGGTGATGGAAGCGGTGCTGCGCAGCCAGATGCAGGCCTATTACGGGCCGGGCAATGCCGGGCATTTCGGGCTGGCGCTGGGCTCTTATGCGCATTTCACCTCGCCGATCCGCCGCTATGCCGACTTGCTGGTGCACCGCGCGCTGGTGGATGCCTACAAGCTGGAACAGCCCGCGCCGCCCGGCGATGTGCCTCCGCACAGCGGGCTTTCGGATCGGGACCGGGCCAGCTTGCAGCAGGTCTCCGACGCCATCAGCCAGACCGAGCGCCGCGCCATGGAGGCCGAGCGCGATACGATTGATCGCTATGTCGCGGCCTGGCTTTCATCGCGGGTGGGCGAGGTGTTCGATACCCGCATCACCGGCGTGCAGGCCTTCGGCTTTTTCGCCACCATTGTGGGGCTTGGCGGGGATGGGCTGGTGCCGATCTCTACGCTGGGGGGCGAGTATTTCCGCCACGACGAAGCCGCGCAAGCACTGGTGGGCACCGACAGCGGCACGACCTATGCGGCGGGCGACCGGCTCAAGCTGAAACTGGCCGAGGCCAACCCGCTTACCGGAGCGCTCAAATTCGTGCCGGTCGATAGCAACGGGCAGGCCATCGAGCCGCGCGGGGTGCGCCCCGAAGACCGCTCCAAAGGGCCGAGGAAAGTCGGCGGTTATATTGCGGGCAAGCGCGGACGGCCGGGCAATATCCGCCATCAGGGGCGGCGCAAATAGCGCGGCTTAACTGGTGGCGGTGTAATCAGCAGGGATGATGAACAGCGGGCAGGGCAGGCTGCCCGCCGCGCCCGAAAAATACGTCACCAGCGGGCCCGGAGTGCTGCCCTTGGCCGCACCCAGCACCAGCGCGGCGATTTCGGGATGCTTGGCAAGGTAATCGCTCACGATTTTCTGGCTGCTGCCGACCATCACCGAAATCGTCGGCATGATTCCGCTTTCCGCGAGCAGATTGCCTGCCACCGCGTGCGCGAGCATTTCGGCCCGGTCGCGCGCTTCGGCCTCGATCGTGGCCTGCACCCCGCCGAATGCGCTGAAGCTTTGCTGCGCGACCAGCGCCAGCAGGTGCACCGCCCCGCCGCAGCCCGCCGCCTGGCCCGCGGCAAAGCGCAGGGCTGCCGAGGCTTCCTCGCTTTCGTCGATGATCACCAGAAAAGTGCGCATTGCTCGCCCCGTTTGCCCGACCTATCCCTGCATTCGTATGGTTTGGCAAGACCACGCGCGCCAAGCCTTGCGGCAGCGGATCAAATTGGCCAGAGAACAGCGCAAGGTGATCGTTTGTTCGGGAGTGGAAATTCATCATGGCCTTGGAAATCAGGATGCCGGCCTTGTCGCCCACGATGGAGGAAGGCACGCTGGCCCGTTGGCTGGTGCAGGTGGGTGACACCATCCAGTCGGGCGACATCATGGCCGAGATCGAAACCGACAAGGCAACGATGGAGTTCGAGGCGGTCGATGAAGGCGTGATCGCCGAAATCCTGATCGCAGCCGGCACGGATAATGTGAAGGTGGGCACGGTGATTGCCCGCCTCGCGGTGGAGGGCGAGGAGGTTGCGCCTGGGCCTGCGCCTGCGCCTGCGCCTGCGCCCGCATCCGAGCCAGCGCCCGCACCTGCGGCAGAAGGCCCGGCCGCGACCCCGACCGCGCGGCGGCTTGCCGAGCAAAACGACCTTGATCTGGCCAGCATCACCGGCACGGGCCCCAAGGGCAAGATCACCAAGGAAGATGTCGAGGCGGCCATCGCGGCAGGCGGCGGTTCGGCCACTCCCTCGCCAACACCAGCACCAGCACCAGCACCGGCTCCTGCACCAGCGCCTGCGGCCAAACCCGCCTCGGCCCGGTCCGATGGCGCGCGCATCATCGCCTCGCCGCTGGCCAAGCGGATCGCGGCGGACAAGGGCATCGACCTTGGCCAGATCGCAGGCAGCGGCCCCAATGGCCGGATCGTGCGCGCCGATGTCGAAAGCTTCGATCCCGCCAGTGCGCCTGCGCCTGTTGCGGCTCCGGCTTCAGCGCCCGCGCCCGCGCCCGCGCCCGCTCCGGCACCGGACATCGAGGGCGGTGCGCCCTTCACCGAAGACAAGCTTTCCAATGTCCGCAAGGTGATCGCCCGCCGGCTTACCGAGAGCAAGCAGACGGTGCCGCATTTCTATCTCACGGTCGATATCCGGCTCGACCCGCTGCTCAAGCTGCGCGCCCAATTGAATGCGGCGCTGGAGCCTGACGGCGTGAAGCTTTCCGTCAATGATTTCCTGATCAAGGCGCTCGCCCGCGCGCTGATCCGCGTGCCGCAATGCAATGTGAGCTTCCACGGCGACACGCTGAGGCGTTACGCGCGCGCCGATGTTTCCGTGGCCGTGGCCGCGCCTGCGGGCCTCATCACCCCTGTCATCACCCATGCCGATACCAAGAGCCTGAGCGTGATCTCCACCGAGATGAAAGCGCTTGCGGGCAAGGCGCGCGAAGGCAAGCTGATGCCGCACGAATATCAGGGCGGCACGGCGAGCCTTTCGAACCTCGGCATGTTCGGGATCAAGCAGTTCGATGCGGTGATCAACCCGCCGCAGGGCATGATTCTGGCGGTGGGGGCAGGCCAGCAGCAGCCCTATGTGGTGGACGGCGAGTTGGCGGTTGCCACAGTCATCCACGCGAGCGGCAGCTTCGATCACCGCGCGATTGATGGCGCCGACGGCGCGCAGCTGATGGAGGCGATCAAGCAGCTCGTGGAGAACCCGATGGGGCTGGTGGTGTAACAATGAACCTGGGTGGGAGAGCGGCGCTTTCAGTGCCACTGATTGCGCTAACGGCGGCGGGTTTCTTAGCGCTATTCGAAGTCGCTACTCACCCGCGGAACGCGATAATCAAAGGCTGGGATGCCTTTAACCTCGTGTTTGCCTATACGTTTATGCTTGCACTACCAACTGGACTTGCTCTTGCGATGCCCGCCGTCCTGTTCGGTAAGCGGTTGCCTAGTCCGCGTTGGCTTTGGCTTGGCCTGATCGGCTTTTTTGTAGGAGTGGGTTTGGCTCTGGTGCTGGGCGGCGCCAAGACCTTTCATCGAAGGGACGTATTCGGCTTGGCCTTGATGGGAATGATGTGTGGTGCCCTCTGGTGGCACCTTGTCGAGCGCCACCGCGAGGAACCAATCCCCCATGACTGACCGCTCCCCCCAGATCCGCGTCACCGCGATGCCGGCCGACACCAACCCCTATGGCGGGGTGTTCGGCGGGTGGCTGATGGCACAGATGGCGCTCGGCGCTGGTTCCCTCGCGAGCCGGGTGGGGCAAGGCAAGGCGGTGGTCGTCTCCGCGACCGATTTCGCTTTCCCCGGCGCGATGGCCGTGGGGGACGAGCTCTCCGTCTACTGCGACATCATCGCTACCGGCACCACCTCGCTCACCATCGCCGCCGAGGCCATCGCGCGTGAGCGCAATGGCGAGGCCACCACCAAGGTCGCCGAGGGCACCTTCAAGTTCGTGCTGATCGGCGAGGACGACCGCCCCCGCGCCATCGCGGCGAATGCAACGCTTCTGCTTCCCAAGGATAATGACAATGGCCAATGACTATGACGTGATCGTGCTTGGCTCAGGCCCCGGCGGCTATGTCGCGGCGATCCGAGCCTCGCAGCTGGGCCTCAAGACCGCCATCGTGGAACGTGAGAACCTCGGCGGCATCTGTTTGAACTGGGGCTGCATCCCGACCAAGGCGATGCTGCGCTCGGCCGAAATCTATCACTACATGCAGAACGCCAGCGATTACGGGCTGGTCGCGCAGGGGATCGAGGCGGACTTGGCCGCCATCGTCAAGCGCAGCCGCGGGGTGGCGAGGCAGCTCAATCAGGGCATCGGCCACCTGATGAAGAAGAACAAAATCACCGTCCACATGGGCGAGGGCCGGGTGACGGGCGCGGGCAGCCTCACCGTAAAGGGCGAGAAAGTCAAGGAAGCGCTCACCGCCAAACACATCATCATCGCCACCGGCGCGCGCGCCCGCGACCTTCCCTTTGCGCCAGCCGATGGCAAGCGCGTGTGGACCTATCGCCACGCGATGACGCCTGCCGAATTGCCGGAAAAGCTGCTGGTGATCGGCTCCGGCGCCATCGGGATCGAATTTGCCAGCTTCTACAATGATCTCGGAAGCGAAGTGACCGTGGTGGAAATGCTTGACCGGATCGTGCCGGTGGAAGACGCCGATGTCTCAAGCTTCCTTGAAAAGTCACTGAAAAAGCAGGGTATAGCGATTCTGACCGGCGCAGGCGTCGAGGACATCAAGGTCTCCGACAAAGGTATCTCCGCCACGATCAAGGACAAGGCGGGCAAAAGCGCCACCAGCGATTTCACCCACGTCATCGTCGCCATCGGGATCGTGCCCAATACCGAAAACATCGGGATCGACGCGCTGGCCGAGATGGAGCGCGGCTTTATCCAGATTGATCCTTATGGGCGCACCAAGACCCCCGGCCTGTGGGCCATCGGCGATTGCACGCCCGGCCCGTGGCTGGCGCACAAGGCGAGCCACGAGGGCGTGACCTGCGCCGAGGCCATCGCGGCGGAACTCGGCAACACGGACGTTCACCCGCACCCCTTGAACCGCAACAATATTCCCGGCTGCACCTATTGCCACCCGCAGATCGCATCCGTCGGCTATACCGAGGCCAGGGCGAAGGAAGCGGGTCACGAAGTGCGCGTCGGCAGCTTCCCCTTCATCGGCAATGGCAAGGCGATTGCGCTCGGCGAGGCGGAAGGCTTCATCAAGACGGTGTTCGATGCGAACACCGGCGAATTGCTCGGCGCGCACATGGTGGGCGCAGAAGTGACCGAGCTTATCCAGGGCTACACCGTTGGCAAAACCCTCGAAACCACCGAGGCGGAGCTGATGCAAACCGTGTTCCCGCACCCGACCTTGAGCGAGATGATGCATGAAAGCGTGCTCGACGCTTACGGGCGGGCGCTGCATTTCTGAACGGGCGCGGGCGCCTATCCGGTGGGACGGGCAGCTTCCTGTGATGCGCCATCGGGACTTTCGGTGACAGTCTCACCGCCCAGCGCGCGGTACAGTGTCACGCGGTTGCTCGCTTCGATGAGCTGGCTGGTCAGCAGGGTGCGCTGCGCCTGGTAGGCGGCGCGCTGCGCATCAAGGCTGGCAAGGAACGGCTCCACACCGCCGCGATAACGCAGATCGGCAAGGCGAAAGCTGTCTTCTGCAGCCGCGACGAAATCGCGGTTGGCCTGCAATTGGGCAGTGATGGTGCCGCGCCGGGCAAGCGCATCGGCAACGTCGCGAAACGCAGCCTGAATGGCGGCCTCGTAAGCTGCCACCGCCGCATCGCGCTGCGCCTCGCTCTGCGCGACCCCGGCCCGCGCCGCGCCGCCTGCGAACAGCGAGTAGCGCACATTGGCGGCAGCCGAGTAGTTGAATGCTGCGCCGCTGAACAAGGTCGAAAGCGAGTTGCTCGAAAGGCCCGTAAGCCCCGTCAGCGCGATGCGCGGGAACAAGGCTGCGCGGGCCGCGCCTATCTCGGCATTGGCGGCGCGCAATTGGTATTCGGCTTGCATCACATCGGGCCGCCGCAGCAGGATCGCTGAGTCCACCCCGGCGGGCAGCGCGCGCACGGCTCCGGCTGCATTATCGAGCGATTGCGGCAGCAGCGCTTCATCCACTGGCGCGCCGACCAGCAGTTGCAGCGCGTTGCGATCCTGGGCGAGGGCTGCGGTTTGCAGCGCGATATCGGCCTGCGCCGCGGCGAGGATCTGTTCGGCCTGCCGCACATCGGTGCGCGCAGCGATGCCATTGTCGAGCCGAAGACGGGTGAGCCTGACAAGCTCCTGCGCATTGGTGGCGGTCTGCTCAGCGAGGGTCAGCAGCGATCGGTCTGCGGCGTAGGTCAGCCAGGCATCGGCCACATCGCCGATCAGCGTCAGCCGCGTCGCGCGGGCTGCTGCCTCGGTGCCGAAATAGCGGTTCAGTGCCGCATCGGACAGCGATCTGAGGCGGCCGAACAGGTCGATCTCGAAAGTCGCCGTGCTGACATCGGCGGTATAGCGTCTGCCCGCTGCCGAAGGGCTGGCGGATGGATTATTGCCGATGTCGATATTCTGATCGCGGTTCTGGTTGGCGGTGCCGTTGTCGAATTGCGTGCGGCCTGCGCCTGCGCCGATCAGCGGGAACTGGCCGGCGCGCTGGATGCGGAACTGGGCGCGCGCGGCATCTATGTTTGCGGCGGCCACCCGCAGGTTGCGATTGTTGGCAAGCGCCTGTTCGATCACTGCAACCAGCCGCGGATCGGCGAAGACCTCGCGGTAGGTCATCACCGGCAATGCAGCCTCGCTTTGGGCAAGATAGGCATCGCCTGCGGGCCAGGAAGGCGGGACGGGCAGTTCGGGCTGCACATATTTGGGCGCCATCGAACAGCCCGCCAGCAGCGCCAGCATTACGAGGGGGGCAGCGCGCTTCATGCGCCTTCCCCGGCCGCTCCGCTGGCCCCGCTTTCGCCGACATGCAGCTTCTTCAAGGCATCGCGCGTGGTGCGGCGCACCAGCACGAAGAACAGCGGGATGAAGAAGATCGCCAGCACGGTTGCAGTCAGCATCCCGCCGATCACCGACGTGCCGATGGCGATGCGGCTGTTTGCGCCTGCCCCGGTCGAGAGCGCCAGCGGCAGCACGCCGAAGATGAACGCAAGGCTCGTCATCAGGATCGGGCGCAGCCGCAGGCGTGCCGCTTCAAGCGCTGCATCAATCACCCGCGCGCCGCGCTTTTCAGCCTGCTCGGCAAATTCGATCACCAGAATGGCGTTCTTGGCTGCCAGCCCCATCGTCGTGAGCAGACCGATCTGGAGATAGACATCATTTTCGAGCCCGCGCAGCGTCACGGCAAAGACTGCACCCACCAGGCCAAGCGGGATCACCAGCATCACCGCCACCGGGATCGTCCAGCTTTCATAAAGCGCTGCAAGGCACAGGAACACCACCAGCAGCGACAGCGCGTAAAGCAGCGGTGCCTGGCCTGATGACAAGCGTTCCTGAAACGACAGGCCCGACCATGCCACGCTGACACCGGGAATTTCCTTTGCCAGCGCCTCGATCCGGTCCATCGCCGCGCCCGAGCTTTCACCGGGCGCGGCCTGACCGTCGAACTGGAAACTGGGATAGCCCTGAAACCGTGAAAGCGTGGTGGGGGTGGTTGACCAGCGGGTGCGGGCAAAGGCCGAAAACGGCGCCATCTGACCCGCATTGCCTCTGACAAACCATCGCCCGATATCATCCGGCGTGGCGCGGTAGGGGGCATCGGCCTGCACAAACACCCGCTTTACCCGCCCGCGATCAATGAAATCATTGACATATTGCCCGCCCCACGCGGCTGACAGCGTCGTGTTTACATCCGCCTGGTTAAGGCCGAGCGCCGCCAGCTTGGGCTGGTCGATATCGACCTGCAGCGTCTGTACATCGGGCAATTCGTCCACTCTCACGCCTGCCAGCACCGGATCGCGTTCTGCCAGTTCGAGCAAGGTGTTGCGCGCTTCGAGGAATTCCTCGCGGCTCATGCCGCTGGTGTTCTGCAGCTGGAGGCTGAAACCATTGGTTTGGCCAAGCCCGCGAATGGCCGCCGGAACCAACACATTGACCCGCGCATCGCGCAAGCCCGACAAGGCCTTGACCGCGCGCTCGCTGATGGCATCGGCAGAGTTTTCCGGGCCCTTGCGCTGCGACCAGTCAACGAAATTGACGAACCCCTGCCCGGTGTTCTGGCCCGCCGCGCCTTGCCCGCCGCCGGCGACGCTGAACATGACCGCGATGTTCCGGCGTTCTTCTTCGAGCATGTATTTCTCGATCGCCAGTTGCACCGCACGCGTGCGCCCCTGCGTGGCACCGGCAGGCAGGCGGAATTGGAGGCGCGCTGCGCCCTGATCCTCGGTCGGCAGAAAACCGGTGGGCAGGCGCGCGAACAGAGCGATCAGCAGCACCACGACAATGCCGTAAATGGCAAGGAACAACCACTTGCGGTCAACCACCCGCGCGACGGCCGAAACATAGCTTTCCGTGCCGCGTGCAAAGCTCTGATTGAACCTGTCCTTCGCCGTGTCCAGCCATGCAGCGCCGCGCGGCCACAGGCGGTGAAGGCGGTCTTCGGGCAGGGCGCCGTCGCGGTGTTTCTGCTTGAGCAGTGTGGCCGTCAGCGCCGGGCTGAGGATCAGCGCGACCAGCGCGGAAAGCACCATCGCCGACACGATCGTGATCGAGAACTGGCGATAGATAACGCCGGTTGACCCGCCGAAAAACGCCATCGGCAAAAATACTGCCGACAGCACAACGGCAATCGCCACCAGCGCAACCTGGATTTCGCCCATCGACTGGATCGTTGCCTCCTTGGGCGTGAGATCCGGGTTTTCCTCCAGCAGCCGCTCGACATTCTCGACCACCACAATCGCATCATCCACCAGCAGACCAATCGCCAGCACCAGCCCGAACAAGGTCAGCGTGTTGATCGAGAAATCCGCGATGTAGAAGATGGCAAAGGTGCCCAGCAGCACCACCGGCACAGCGATGGTCGGGATCAAGGTCGCCCGCCAGCTTTGCAGGAACACGAACATCACGATCACAACGAGGATGATCGCTTCGATCAGGGTCTGCACCACCTCCTCGATCGACAGGCGGATGAATGCCGTGGTGTCATTGGCGTAGGCGACTTCGTAGCCCGGCGGAAAGCTTGCCTTGGCATCGGCGACGGCCTGTTTGACGAGATCGGCAGTGGCCAGCGCGTCGGCTCCGGGGGCAAGCGAAATTCCCAGACCCGCGCCGGGATGGCCATTGATGCGGCTCGATGCGAGATAGTTCTCCGCGCCAAGCTCAACCCGGGCCACATCGGCCAGCCGCACCACCGCGCCGCTTTGTTCAGCCTTGAGGATGATCGCCTCG
This sequence comes from Erythrobacter sp., assembly GCA_045377215.1. Taxonomy (GTDB): domain Bacteria; phylum Pseudomonadota; class Alphaproteobacteria; order Sphingomonadales; family Sphingomonadaceae; genus Erythrobacter. Next base: position 9,578 of record JBJIOB010000024.1, on the reverse strand, counting down.
AATTCGTCCACCGTGCGCAGCCGCGACTGCGAGGTGACCGTGGCGTTCAGCCGGTTGGTTTCGGGCTGCGGCACACCGCCAATCTCGCCCGCTGCCACTTCGGTATTCTGGTTGCGGATGGCTGCGATCACATCGCCGGGCATCAGCCCGACCGAGGCCAGCCGGTCCGGATCAAGCCAGATGCGCATCGCATATTGCGATCCGAACACATTGGTTTCGCCCACGCCTTCGATCCGCGCCAGCGTATCCTGCAGGTTCGATACCAGAAAATCGGAAACGTCGATGTTCGTGCTGCGGTCGGTTTCGTCATAGACCCCGACGATCATCAGGAAATCGGGGTTGGATTTGGTGACGCGCAGGCCCTGCTGCTGCACCTGCTGGGGCAAGCGGACCAGCGCCTGCTGCACCTGATTTTGCACCTGCACCTGCGCAATATCGGGATCGGTGCCTTTCTCGAAAGTGGCGCTGATCGTCACCTGCCCGCGCGAACTGGAGCTGGAATTGAAATATAACAGCCCGTCAATGCCGGTCAGTTGCTGTTCGATGATCTGGGTGACGCTGTTTTCCAGCGTGTCTGCCGATGCACCGGGAAAAGTCGCGCGGATATTGACCTGGGGCGGGGCGACATCGGGATATTGTTCAACCGGCAGCAGATAGATCGCGCCGATGCCGGCCAGCATCGTGATGATCGCCAGCACCCATGCAAAAATCGGCCGTTCGATGAATATGCGTGACATCGCCGCGCCTCAGCCGGTCTTGTCGGGCTTGGGCGCGGTGATGATCTGGGGCGTGGCTACCGGAACGGGTCTGATATCGGCGCCGGGCCGGATCTTGCCGAGGCCTTCGACAATCACCTTGTCGCCCGGCTTCAGCCCGTCTGTCACCACCCAGTCCGTGCCCACCGCAAGCTCGGCGGTGACCTTGCGTTCGGTGGCCTTGTTGCCGGTATCCACCACGAACACGCTGGCCTCGCCGCGCGCATTGCGGGTTACGGCGGCCTGGGGCACGAGAATGGCTTTGGTGTTGATCGCCTGATCAAACCGCGCGCGCACGAACATGCCGGGCAGCAACAGGCCTTGCGGGTTTGCAAAGCGTGCGCGCAAGGTCACGGTGCCGGTCGCCGCGTTCACCATCACTTCGGAAAACTGCACCACGCCGCGCGGGCCATATTCGCTGCCATCTTCCAGCACGAGGCTGACCGAGGTGCTGCCCGGCACCGCGCCGCCCTGCGCCAGCGAGCGCCGCAGCGCGAGCAGATCGGCGCTGGATTGCTGAATATCGACAAAGACGGGATCCACGCCCTGGATAACGGCCAGCGGCTCGGCCTGATTGCCGGTCACAAGCGCGCCGACGGTGAACAGCGAGCGCCCGATGCGCCCGGTAATCGGCGCGGGCACGCGGGTGAACTGGAGGTTGACATTGGCTGTCTGCAGCTGCGCGCGCGCCTGCTCGACCGCTGCGGCCGCCTGCCGGGAAGCGGCGAGCGCATCGGTATATTCCTGCAAGGCCACCGCTTGCGCTTCGGCCAGCGGTTTCAGCCGCTCGGCCCGAATGCGCGTGGCCTCGGCAGTGGCGAGCGCGCCGTTGAGGTTGGCGCGCGCTTGCGCTGTGGTTGCACGAAACAGACGCGGGTCGATTTCGTAAAGGGTCTGCCCGGCGGTGACGATGGCCCCCTCGGTGAAGAACCGCCGCTGGATCAATCCGGTGACCTGCGGGCGGACCTCGGACATTTCGTAGGCCGCGATGCGCCCGGCAAGCTCGACCGCCACCGGCACGTCGCTCGCCTTGGCGACCACAAAGCCAACCTCCGGCGCGGGCCGTGGCTGCTGCTGATCTGCGCCCCCGCGCGAACACCCCGCAAGCGCAAGCAGCGCTAGCCCGGCAAGGGTAAAACCCGCAAATCCTTGTTGTTTGTGTCGATCAGGAGAGGAAATGGCAAGCTCGCGAGAATGGGGTGCACGGTAATCGGCAAGATTTCTGATGCAGGCAATCAATCATCATGGGCACTGATTCTTGTGCGCGGCATGGGTCGTTTAACAGTCACCTCAGTCACCTGATGCGAATCAGCATGTTTCATCAATCGCGTTGCAATAGGCCAAGCGAGGCATCGCACAAAAAGGGGCTTTTGACCCATGGCATAATCATGGGCTGCGTCGCAAAAATCGGGGGCTGTTGCACCATACAGGCTTGCAGCGCGCTGCCATTTTCATGCTGCACGCCAACGGCAGGCCCCGCATCCGGGCCAATGGGATTGTTTCGTGAGGTTTTGTGGCGGACAGGGTGGGACTCGAACCCACGGTAGGCTTGCACCTACGGCGGTTTTCAAGACCGCTGCCTTAAACCACTCGGCCACCTGTCCGCTTGGGCGGAACGCGCTCTAGCCCGTGTTGTTGTGCCTGTCACCACACTTCGCGCATTGGCGCCTGGCGTAATCTGTGACACAGTTGCTGGCATGATCTGGCGTGTTGTTTTTCCGGTTTTTGCCGCCCTGACCTTTGGGCCCGTTGCTTCCCCGCTGGCAGGGCCTGCTCCGGCTGCGGCGCAGATGTCGGCTGCCATGCCGTTCGATGCCTATCTCGACACCCTCAAATCGCGCGCGCGGGCAGAAGGCGTGAGTGAAGGCACCATCGCCCGCATGACGGACGGCCTCACCCCCAATGAACGGGTCATCCAGCTTGATCGCAACCAGCCGGGCAGCGCGACCAGCAGCGGCTATCCCCGGCTGGCGCCGTATATCGCAACCCATGTCAATGCCGAGCGGATCAACTCGGGCCGCCGGGTTTACGCCGATCATCGCGGCGAACTTGCCCGGATCGAACAGCAATATGGCGTGCCGGGCTCGGTCATCATCGCGATTTTTGGCCATGAAACCAGCTATGGCCGGGTGAAGGGTGATTTTGATCTGGCGCGCAGCCTGGCAACGCTCGCCTGGGAGGGGCGGCGGCGCGATCTTTTCGCCAATGAATTCATTGCGCTGCTCAAGATAGCTGACAAGGGCTTTGCGCGTTCGCAATTGATCGGCAGCTATGCCGGGGCCTTTGGCAATCCGCAGTTTCTCCCCAGCGTCTATCTGCGCCTTGCCAGCGATGGCGATGGGGATGGGCGGGCCGATATCTTCACCAACCGCGCGGATACCTTTGCCTCGATCGCCAATTATTTCCGCGATGCGGGATGGCGTGCGGGTGAGCCTTGGGGTGTGCGGGTCGCCTTGCCGGGCGGCTTTAACCCCGATCTCTACCGCCACCGCATGGCAGCGCCCGTCTGCCCGCGCGTGCATGAACGCCACAGCCAGTGGAAAACCGTGCGCGAATGGCGCAGCCTTGGGGTCGAGCCATTCCGGATGCTGCCCGATGATATGCTGGCCACCATCTTCCAGCCCGATGGCCCCGGCACGCCCGCGTGGCTGCTTACCGGCAATTACCGCGTGATCCTCGAATATAACTGCTCCAATTATTACGCGATGAGCGTGGGGCTGCTGGCCGACGAAATCGTGAACTAGTGGCTGCGCGCGCCTCGCCATCGGGCGCGGGCGGGCCTATGGATGCGGGCGTGATGACAGCCGTTTTTCCCAGTTTGGTGCGCGCGGCGCTTGGCGTTGTGCTTGCCGCAGGTCTGGCATGGCCTGCCTTGGCCCAGCCTGCGGCGCTGCCGCTGCCGGTGCCCGCTGTTCCCCCGGCCGAAAGCGCGCCGGTGGCCATGCTGGTCGATGCGACCAGCGGACAAGTCCTCCACGCCCGCAATCCCGAGCGGCGCTTTGTGCCGGCCTCGGTCACCAAGGTGATGACGCTCTACCTTGCTTTCGATCTGATTGCACAGGGCAGCCTTGATCCCGGACAGGTAATGGTGATGAGCCCCGCCATCGCGCGCGACTGGCGGCGCAAGGGCTCGAACATGTATCTGAACCTTGGCGATCAGGTGCGGGTGCATGATTTGCTGATGGGCATCGCCAATGTCTCGGCCAATGATGGCTCGGCCGTGCTGGCCGAAGGCCATGCCGGATCGCTGGCCGCGTGGACGGCTGCCATGAACGCCAAGGCCAGCGAACTCGGCATGACGGGAAGCTATTTTTCGAGCCCCAATGGCTGGCCCGATGAAGGCCGCACCTTCACCACCGCGCGCGATCTGGTGGTGCTGGGCCAGGCGATGATGGCGCGCCACCCGCGCCTGTTCCGGCAATATGTCGGGCATCCGGGGTTCATCTATAACGGGATTGCCCAGATCAATCACGATCCCCTGACCGGGCGTTATCCCGGCGCGGACGGCATCAAGACAGGCTTTACCAACGAAGCGGGCTTCAACTATCTTGGCACCGCGCAGCGCGGCGATCAGCGGCTGATGATGGTGCTGGCAGGCGTGCCGACCGGGCGGATACGTGCGCAATTGGCGCTCGATTACATGGAGTGGGGCTTTACCGCCTTTGAACGGCGGGCGCTGTTCGCGCGCGGTGCCATTATCGGTGAGGCCCGGGTGCAGAACGGCAGCGCGCGCCGGGTGGCGCTGGTGGCGGCAGGGCCGGTGGCGATCAATCTGCCGCAAGGCCATGGCGCGCCGCTTGCTGCCAGCATCGACTATGAAGGGCCGTTGAAGGCACCGCTGCTGGCGGGGCAGGAGGTGGCGGTGCTGACGATTACCTCGCCCGGCATGGCCCCTGCGCGCATTCCGCTGCTGGCGCGCGAGGATGTGGCGGTGGCCACGCCGATTGACCGGATGGTCAACGGGCTTGCAGGATGGTTGCCATGGTAGCCCGCGGCAGGTTCATCACTTTCGAAGGCGGGGAGGGCACGGGCAAGTCAACCCAGGCACGCCTGCTGGCTGAGGCGTTGCGCGGGCGCGGGCTTGGTGTGGTGGTAACGCGAGAACCGGGCGGTACTGCTGGCGCAGAAGTGATCCGATCGCTGCTGCTGGCACCACCGGGAGAAGGCTGGGGGGCAGAGGCCGAAGCGCTGCTGTTTGCCGCGGCGCGATCCGATCACGTCGCTCACCTGATCCGCCCGGCGCTGGCACGCGGGGAATGGGTGGTGTGCGATCGCTTCGTCGATTCCAGCCGTGCCTATCAGGGCGGGGCCGGGGGGCTGGGCGATGCGGCGGTGGTGGCTCTGCACCAGTTCGGCAGCGGGGGCCTGCGCCCTGATCTGGTGGTGCTGCTCGAAGCGGACGAGGCGCTGCTGGCCGCCCGCTTGCACGCGCGCGATGGCGATGTCAGCGATGCGATTGGCGGGCGCGGGCTGGCCTATCACCGCGCCGTCGCCGCAAGCTTTCGCGCGCTGGCCGAGGCTGACCCGCAAGGCTTTGCCATCATCGACGCGGGCGGCACACCGCAAGACGTCCACGCCCGGGTGATGGCAGCGCTGGCCCCGTTGCTCGCAGGCGCCGCGTCATGATCCGCTGGCCCAATCATGCCGCCGCCTGGGCCGCGTGGCGCGATGCGATGGCGGGTGAACGGATGCACCATGGCTGGCTGCTCGCCGGCAAGGCGGGCCTCGGCAAGATGGATTTTGCCCTTGCCGCCGCGCGCGAATTGGTGGCCGAACCGGGCGTGGCGCAAGCTGCGGGCGAACACCCTGACATCCTTATCCTCGCCTACGGGCCCAAAGACGACAAGGCCGAAAAAGCCGCCGCCGATGGCAAGCCCTTCGAACTCGCGCGCAGCATCCGGATCAAGCAGATCCGCGCGATGCAGAAACGGCTTACCACCCGGCCTACCCTGGGCGCGCGCCGTGCGATCATCATCCACCCCGCCGATGATCTTGAGGTTTCCGCCGCCAACGCGCTGCTCAAAAGCCTTGAAGAACCGCCGCAAGGCACATTTTTCCTGCTCGTGGTAAACCGCCCGGCGCGCTTGCTGCCGACGATCCGCTCGCGCTGCCGGATGCTGCGCTTTCCGGTGCTGTCCGATGATGAACTGGCCGCCATGCTTGCAGAGCAAGGCCTGGCGGCTGATCCGGCGATGCTGGCCGCTGCCGAAGGTTCGTTCGGCGCGGCGCTGGCCTATGCCGGGCAGGATCTTGCCCCGCTTGCCGAAGTTATCGCGACCTTGCTGGTGCGCGGCGATCCCGGCTTTGCGATGCGCGGGCGGCTTGCCGCGCTGATCGGGCCGCGGGCTGATCGGGAACGCTTGCAAGCGGTGTTCGAACTGGCCCAGTCGCTCACCGCAAGGCGCGCGCGCGACACTGCTGATCCCGATACGCGGCTGCGCCTGATCGAGGCCTATGGGGCCCTTGTCCAGCTGGCAGCGCAGGCTCCGACTTACAATTTCGATCCCGCCATGCTGCCGTTCGAGATCGGCACCTTGCTTGTCGCGGCTGCCCCCGCTAGCGAAGCGGCCCATGGCTGACCAAGACACCACCCCTTTCTACATCACCACCGCCATCAGCTACCCCAATGGCAAGCCGCATATCGGCCACGCCTATGAGGCGATTGCCGCCGATGTGATCGCGCGCTTTCAGCGCCAGATGGGACGGCCGGTGCGGTTTCAGACCGGGACTGACGAACACGGGTTGAAGATGGCGCGCAAGGCGCAGGAGCAGGGCCGCACCCCGCGCGATCTGGCGGATGAAATGTCGGGCTATTTCCGGCAGATGTGCGATGCTTTGAACATTTCCTATGATCGCTTCATCCGCACCTCTGATGCCGACCATCACCGCGCCAGCCAGGCCATCTGGGAACGCATGGCAGCCAAGGGCGATCTCTATCTTGATCGCTACGAAGGCTGGTATTCGGTGCGCGACGAGGCTTTCTATGACGAAAGCGAACTGGTTGCAGGCGAAGGCGCAGAAAAGCTTTCGCCGCAAGGCACGCCGGTGGAATGGACGATTGAGGAAAGCTGGTTCTTTCGTCTCAGCAAGTATCAGGAACCGCTGCTAGAGCTATTGAAAAGCGACGGTTTTCTCGAACCTGTCAGCCGCCGCAACGAAATGATCGCCTTTGTCGAACAGGGCCTGCGCGATCTCTCGGTCAGCCGCACCAGTTTCGAATGGGGGGTGAAAGTGCCGGGCAGCGAGAACCACGTCATGTATGTGTGGGTTGATGCGCTGACCAATTACCTGACTGGTCTGGGCTATCCTGATGATACCGCGATGATGCGCGAATTCTGGCCGGCGAGCCTGCATCTGATCGGCAAGGACATCGTGCGCTTCCACACGATCTACTGGCCTGCCTTCCTGATGAGCGCTGATCTGCCGCTGCCGCAAAAAGTGTTCGGCCACGGCTTTCTGCTCAATCGCGGGCAGAAGGAATCGAAGTCGCTCGGCAATGTCACCGATCCCTTGGGACTGGCCGAGCAGTTCGGCGTGGACGCGCTACGCTATTTCCTGCTGCGCGAAGTCGCCTTCGGACAGGATGGCAACTATTCGCCCGAAGCGATTGTTTTGCGAGCCAATGCTGAACTTGCAAACAGTTTTGGCAATCTGGCACAGCGCACGCTGTCGATGATCGCCAAGAATATGGACGGGCGGCTTGAGGCGTTTGAGCAGGCCGAGGCGGATGCGGCGCTGCTGACATTGGTTCGGACAGCTTGCGCCGACGAATTGCCGGGCGAATTTGCGCGCCTGTCGTTCTCCACCGGCATCGAAGCGTGGCTGCGCGCCGTCTATGCCTGCAACCAATATGTCGATGAACAGGCGCCGTGGACGCTCAAGAAGACCGATCCAGAGCGGATGAAGGCCGTGCTGCAAACGCTGTTCATGGCGCTGCGCGATCTGGCCATCGCGATCCAGCCCGTGGTGCCGGAAAAAGCCGCCGCGCTGCTCGATCAGCTCGGCATTCCGGCGGACGCGCGCTCCTATGCTGCGCTTGCTGATACCGACTGGTTCGCCCGCCTCGTGGCGAGCGGCTTCACCGTCGCACCGCCCACGCCGCTTTTCCCCGCCTCGAACTGCCCGCCGAGGCCGAGACTGCCTGATGCTGGTCGATAGCCACTGCCACCTCGAATACAAAGGGCTGGTCGAAGATCAGGCCGCCGTGATCGCGCGGGCGCGCGCCGCAGGGGTAGGGGCGTTTCTCAATATTTCGACCCGGAAAAGCGAATGGGATCAGGTGGTTGCGACTGCCGCGCGCGAACCTGACATCTTCGCCAGCGTCGGCATTCACCCGCATGAAGCCAATGCCCACGCCGATTTGGGCCGCCCTACCTTGCTTGAGGCGACGCGCCATCCCAAGGTGATCGCGATTGGCGAGACCGGGCTCGACTACTATTACGACAAGTCGGACAGAGAGACGCAGAAAGCTCTGTTTCGCATACATATTGATGTGGCGCGCGAAACCGGGCTGCCGCTCATCATCCACACCCGCGATGCCGAAGAGGATACCCATGCGATCCTCGCCGAGGAGACGGGGAAGGGGGCATTTCCGGCGTTGATCCATTGCTTTACCGCCTCGGGCGACTTTGCCGAGAAGGTGCTGGCGCTGGGGCTGACAATATCGCTATCCGGCATCGTAACCTTCAAGAATGCCAAAGACTTGCAGGATGTTGCGCGGATCATTCCGGAAGATCGGCTGCTGGTCGAGACTGACAGTCCGTTCCTTGCCCCGGTGCCCAATCGGGGCAAAGTGTGCGAACCGGCGTTTGTTGCTGACACCGCGCGGTTCGTGGCGGAGCTTCGCGGAGTTTCGCCCGAGACATTGGCCGAGCAGACCACCGCGAATTTCCGGCGCCTGTTCACAAAGGCGCAGCTGTGAAGCTGATCATGCTGGGCTCTGGCACCTTGACGGGGGTGCCGCGGGTCGGCGGGCCGGATGGTGCGGGCGATTGGGGCGATTGCGATCCCGATGAACCAAGGAACCGCCGCACGCGTGTGTCGATCCTCGTCGAAAGCGCAGCCGGCGCGCGGCTTTTGGTTGATACGTCAAGCGATTGCCGGGCGCAGTTGCTGGCCAATCGCATCCCCTCGATCGACGCCGTATTCTGGACGCATGACCACGCCGATCACTGCCACGGTATCGATGATCTGCGCGTGATGCGCTATGGCCGTGCGGGGCCGATCCCGGGCTTTGCTTCGGCCGAGACAGTCCGGCGGTTGCGCCAGCGCTTTGGCTACGTCTTTGCCGGGCAGGATGGCTATCCCACGATCTGCACGATTGATAGTCTGGACCGGCTGCGGATGATTGCCGGCTTCGGGGTCGAATGGTGCCAGATGGCGCACGGACCCGGCGAGACGACCGCCTATCGCTTTGAAGCCGATGGGAAGTCCATTGGCTATGCTACGGATTTCAGTGCCATTTCTGATGAGATGATTGATCTGTTCTATCATGTGGACATTCTCGTGAGCGATTGCCTGCGCCGCGAACCGCATCCCACGCATGCGCATCTTGGCATGGCGATCGAACTTGGCGAGCGCTGCAAGGCGGGCCGCGTTGTCCTGAGCCATCTCGACAAGAGCATGGATTACCAGTCGCTCTGCGCAGAGGTGCCGGAATTTGTCACCGTCGGCTATGATGGGCTGGAGCTGACAGCATGAGCGAGTGGTCGCAAGGTCAGCTGATTTCGCTGGTCGCGCTGATCGGGTGCTTGATCCTTGTTGCCAGCAGCGTTGCGTCTTTCCGGCTCGGCGCACGGCAGCTGGTGGAAGGCGCAATGGTGA
>JBJIOB010000023.1:0-15903 GCA_045377215.1 Erythrobacter sp. | reverse complement strand
TTCGAATTCGAATGCAGCGCTGCTCTTGCGCGTGATCCCGGCGATTTCCGGCACACCGGGGCTGGCCAGCGGCAGCTTGATCGCGCGCCAGCCCTTGCCGTGCCAAGGCGGCCCGGCGCGCGCGGGGCTTGCCAGCCTGCCTGCACGCGTTCTAATTCTGCGCCGATTGGCGGGATTTGATGACCTTAGAGAAAAACAGGCGACCGACATCCTTCGACGTGGCCGAGCGGGCAGGCGTGAGCCAGTCCACGGTCAGCCGCGCATTGTCGGGCTCGCCGGTGATTGCCGAGCCGACCCGCAGCCGGGTGATGAAGGCCGCCGAAGAACTGGGCTATTTCGTCGATGAACGCGCCGCGCGGCTCAGGCGCGGTTCCACCGGAGCGCTGGCCGTGGTGGTGATCTGCCGCCCTGGCGATACGGCGGGCGAGATCAATCCCTTTGCCTACGCATTGCTCGGCAGCGTGTGCCTTGCCGCGTCCGAACGGGGTTTCGAAACGCTGGTATCGTTTCAGGCGCAGCATAACAGCCTGTTTGGCCATTATCAGGAACATGGCCGCGCTGATGGGCTGGTGGTGATCGGCACCACCACCAATCGTCAGGCGTGGGATTATTTCCGCTCGCTCGAAGCCGAAGGGCGCCGGGTGGTCTATTGGGCTCGCCGTTCGAGGAGCTGGAATGGATCCGTTCGGATAATCACGCAGCCGGGCGGCTGGCGGCGCAACATCTGTTGAATGCGGGCTATCAGCGGCCCTGTTTCATGGGGGCGTTGGATGGTATGCAGAAGCAATTCGCCGAACGTTATGAAGGCTATGCTGCAGCCATGCGCGAGGCGGGGCGTGAGCCGATCCTGATTGTGCCGCCCAAATCGCCGACGCGCGAGGAAGAAGGCCGCGGGCCGCGCGCAATCTGGTGGCCCGGCCTGACGGGATCGACGCGGTGTTTGCCGCCTGCGACGCGATGGCGCTGGGCGCGCTCGATGCCTTTGCGGCGTCCGATCTGATGGTGCCGCGCGATATCGGCGTGATGGGGTTCGATGATCTGCTGGCGGGCCGTTTCAGCCGCCCGCCACTCACGTCAATCGGCCCTGATCCGGCAGAAGCGGGCGCGGCGCTGGTCGAAGCAGTGCTGGGCGCAGACGCCGAAAAGCGCCGCCGCGTGCCGGTGTCGCTGGTGGCGCGGGCCAGCACGGCGCGTATGTGAGTGTGGTCGCGCTAGCGCGCGACGCAGACCGCCCACCCCGCCTCCCCACCCGGCCACCATAGCGTAATGGTATTGTTGGTGGCCGGGTGGGGAGGCGGGGTGGGCGGTCTGCGGTTCGCGAAAGCGAACCTGAAAATCACCCATGCGCGCCAAATTCATTGGCGATGGCGGTTGAAATCCTCAGGCACAATCGGTGCGCGGCCTCGATCGGGGCGATGTAATCGCGCTCGATCGCGCCATAGCCTTCCTCGCCGCCATCGGGATAATCGGATGGCTCGGCAAGCGTGAAATCGCGCGGGCCGGGCACCCTTACCGGGAAGGCGCGGCGTAGCTGGGCCAGCGCTTCGTCCACTCGCAAGGTCATCACCATCTCTATCACATCGCGGCGGCTGATATCATTGGCGCGGCTGAAGGCGGGGATGGCGACCGCTTTCAAAAACATGTGTTGCAGCAGCGCCAGCCTGAGCGCCTGCAAAACCCCGATGCGGCGGCGCACCGCCTCGCGGCCTTCATCAAGGCGATCTTCGGGCAGCAGATCCAGCAGGCGGTGCAGCTTGATCGCATCAATCCGAAGACGCGAAGCCAGCCGCCGGAACACGCCGGTGCGATCATCGCCGACAAGATATTCCGCCAGCGCTGCGCATGGCTGGGCGAGATGCGGCTCGGTCCCGCGATAGGTGCGGCTGGCCCAATAGGCCGAATTGAACAATTCTCCGAAGGCCGCGACAGTCTTGATACTGGCAAGCGCGTTGGCGGCGCGCACCAGCCGCACAAGCTGCCGCCCGCGCGGGCTTTCCGCCAGCAGCGCGGCGACATCCTCGCGGGCACTGTCCGCAGCGCTGCCAACCCCGGCAAGCACATTAACCGGATAGCCCAATTGCTGGAGGATGGCATTGTGCGGGATGGCGCGGATCTGGCGCAGGCTCATCTCGCGATCGGCATTGATATCCGACTGGCGGCGCGACACGCGGCTGCCGGTGGGATTGAGCAGGCCAAGGCCAAACGCGGTGATGGCACGCGAATAGGTGCGGCTTTCGAGGTGATCGCGCTGGTGATCCTTGATCGCGCGGTAGAAATCGAGGCTGATATCCGTGCGTTGGTAGAACGGATCGGGCGGGGCGGCCGTGTCGGTTTCGGCCGGGCGCGATTCGGCGAGCCTCGTTAGCGTGGCAAGCGCCAGCTCAGGCGTCGCAAAGAACAGATAGCCATCGCCGCCCTGAAAACTGGCCTCGGGCTCCAGCCGGATGCCCGCACGGGCAAAGCGCCGCCGCGCCCAGGGCGAGAGCGGCCATTCGAGCCGGTCAGTGAAGCTCGCCGGATGCGCGCCGCGCCCCATGCTTTCGCCGTGGGTGTTGAAAATCAGCGCAGCGACATCGCACAAGCCATTGGCAGCCATCGCTTCGGCGAGGCGGCCTTGCAGGCGTTCAATCGCGAGGCTCGCGGGGATTTGCCCGACAAACCGCCCGGCATCGGAAAACCCGGTCTGGATCGCGATCCGCCCGCGGATGCGTGCATAATCGCGGTAGGCAGGCTCTGCCAGCAGCGCATCGAGAAACCGCCCGCCATGTTCCAATGCGGTCTCGGTCTCGAACAGGGGCGAGATATCAACCTTGCCCGCCACCCCGAATAATCGTGCGAAATAGAGCGCAGCCAGCATGGTGGAGGGCTGTTCGCATTCGGCCACCAGCATCCGGATCGGGCTATCTGCATCAATATGCCGCAGGATCTGCGCCATCGCGATGAACTGGCGGATCGCGGTGGAGCTTTCGGTGGCAAGGGCGGCGAAATTGGTGCGCAAGGGTGCCGCTTCTTCCACCATCTGGCGCAGCACTGTCAGCGCGCTTTTGCTGGCGAGATCGACGCCCGCTTCGCCCGGCGGCAGGCGGCGGCGGATCGCGTTGTGCAGCTGCTTGGCATTCACGCGGAAATGGATCCAGCCCATGCCCAGCCCATCGGCGCGCATGGCCGCAGCCAGCGTCAGCAGCGCCATGGCGCGCGCATCATCGGCGGTTTGCGCCTCGCTTTCGAGCTGCGCGATGAGCGGGGTAAGGCTGAGGAGGTTCTCGGGCGCTCCGGCGGTCAGCGCATTGGCAGCCGCGGCGAGCGCTGCACCATCGCCAAGATCGCGCGCGAAATCATCGGCCCGCGCGGCGGCAAAAGCGCTGGCGGCTTGCAAAGCGGCCAGCAGCGGGTGGGCGGCATCAATCGCGGCAAGGCTGGCGGCATAGCCAGCCAGCCGCTCAGCCTTTTCCGACAGGCGAAAGGCAATCGAGGTGTACCAGCCGATATCGGTGCGCCCGTCCATGTCATAACCGACCCAGCTTGCGAACCGGAACGGCATCGGCTGAAAGGCGCGCCACGCGCCCGGCCAGCGGCGGCGTGCTTCGCCAAGCAGGCGGGCGACAATCACATCGCGGGCCGCGCCTGCGCGGGCAATCGCGGCCATGGCAGCGCGGTGTTCATCCTCAAGACTGACCGAGGCCCGCGTGCCCGGCACAGCGCAGACAGTCTCGTCAATCGGCCCGCTGGCTGAAGCCGCTGCCGCCACTGCTGTGCCTTGTTCCTCGGTGAGGAGAAATGTCGGGTGTGCGGTGAACACGGCATGGATCTGCGGGCGTTCCCAGCGGGCGCAAAAGGCGCTGAAATCGCTCTCCTCGTCACGCAGCAGCGCACCGGTTGCCCCGTCCAGCGGGCCGACAAGCCGCCGCAGATGTTCAGCGCGCGCCTTGAGCCCGTCGCATTCGAGCGCGCTCACCAGCCCATCGATGCCCGCCAGATCCAGCGCCCCACCTTCGAGTTCGCGCGACACATCGAGCGACAATTGGAACACCGGATTGAACAGCGGGGTTTCCGCGGTGCGGCGGTGCAATTCGCCCAGCCGGGCGGCCAGATCACCGGGCGTTTTCATGCCATGGCCTCGTGCTCTCCGGCAAAGGCTGCGGCGGCGCCGAACAGGCCGGGTTGGGGGTGAACGATCAGCTTGACGGGAATGCCTGCCATCAGGCTTTCAAACCGCCCCTTGGCGCGGAACCGCTGGGCAAAGCCCGAGGTGCGCAAGGTATCGCGGATGCGATAGCCCAGCCCGCCGGCGATCACTACGCCTGCAAACCCGCCCTGCGCCAGCGTGATATCGCCCGCGACCGAGCCCAGCGACAGGCAGAACCGATCCACTGCGGCAGCGGCAAGACTGTCGCTGCCGTCTTGCCCTGCGGTCCAGATGTCGATGGCATCGCGTTCGGGCAGGGCGCGGCCTTCGATGGCGGCCAGCGTCTGGTAGATATCGACAATGCCGGGGCCTGCCACCACGCGTTCCACCGATACGCGGTTGTGGCGTTTTCTGAGGCGGGCAAGGATCGCATCCTCGATGCTGTCGAGGGGCGCAAAATCAATATGCCCGCCCTCGGTTGCCTGGACCCGGTAGTCGCCGCCGCCGCCGCGCCAGACATGCGCCACGCCAAGGCCGGTGCCCGGCCCGATCACGCTGATCGTGCCGCTGGTGCCCAAGGGCGCGTCAGGGCCGGCGAGATGCAGGAACTGGCTGTCATCAGCGCGCGCCACCGCATGGGCAACAGCGGCAAAATCATTGACCAGCGTAAAGCGATCCACATCCAGCTTGGCCGTGATCAGCGCAGGCCGGATGATCCAGGGATTGTTGGTAAAACGGATCACTTCGCCCGCAACCGGCCCGGCAATCGCCATGCTGACCGCGCGCGGCAGGTGGCCGCCCGACATCTCGCGAAACGCCTCCCACGCGGTCTGGAAACTGGCGTGATCAGCGGTGCGCAGCGTCACCGGATCAGCAAGGCTGATCGCGCCGCCTGCGCCCAGCGAGGCCAGCGCAAAGCGGGCATGCGTGCCGCCGATATCGACCGTGACCAAGTCTGCCATGGCGCTGCCCCAGTTCCCGTTTCCCGCTGTCAGCCTACCCTAGCAGCAGGCAGCGGCAAACCCCAAGGGGGGCGCATACTTATTCAGGTTTTTGCAGCGCGAGGGCGAATTTCTTCGCGCACAAGGGGTGGATTTGTGCGTTTCGGCATTATCTGCAAAAACGCCGGTAAACTTGATCTGATTGTGATTGCCGGGAACGCCGCCAAGCTCTGCGGGTTTGAACACCCACGGGCAGGCGCTGACGAAAACAGGGCAAGGCTTGCCTGTTGGATGCTGAGAAAGACCAATCAGAATGAATTACATCTGCACGCATGATCATGATGACTTCGATCCCGACAACCCTTTGGGCAAGCCGGACGTGCCCGAGGATGTGCAGGATGCGATCCGCACGCTGCTGAAATGGGCGGGCGATGATCCCACGCGCGAAGGCTTGCTCGACACGCCCAAGCGGGTGGGCCGCGCATGGCTCGAATATTGCGAGGGTTACAAGGAAGACCCCGCAATCCATCTCTCGCGCCAGTTCGAGGAAGTGGGCGGCTATGACGAGATCGTGCTGCTGAAGGACATCCCGTTCCAGTCGCATTGCGAACACCACATGGCGCCGATCACCGGCAAGGCGGCGATTGCCTATCTGCCGCGCAACAAGGTGGTCGGCATTTCCAAGCTGGCCCGCGTGCTGCACGGTTTTGCCCACCGCTTGCAGATCCAGGAACGTCTCACCGCCGAGGTGGCGCAGTGCATCTGGGACAATCTCGAACCCCACGGCGTTGCAGTGGTGATCGAGGCGCAGCACGGCTGCATGACCGGGCGCGGGGTCAAGACCCACGGCGTCGAGATGGTGACGAGCCGGATGCTCGGCTGCTTCATGGATGATGATCGCAGCCGCAAGGAAGTGCTCAGCCTGATGGGCTATTGAACGTAGGGGGATCATCGAGGGTTTGCGGCGGCGGGCAATCCGGCATAGGATAGGCCTGTGCCGGGGAGCACACACCGCTTTGTCACCAGGAGAACCTTCGATGATCCGCACCATTGCCTCGCGCCTTGTTGTCACCGCAGCTGCCGCCGGACTGCTGGCAGCGTGTTCGGGCGAAGCTCCCGCTGGCGATGCCGCGACAACCGCTGGCGAGGCCGCGGGCGCGGTGCCTGCCGTGCTCAAGGAGCGCGAGGAGAATTTCGAGGGCATCGGCGATGCCTTCAAGGCGGTGCGCGGCGAGCTGGAAAAGGATACGCCCGATTTCACGCTGATCGCCGCCAAGGCCACTGATATCAACACCCGCGCGATGAAGATCGAAGGCCATTTCCCGGCCGGCACCAGCACCGCTGATGGCCTCAAGACCGAAGCGTTGCCCACGATCTGGGAAAAGCCCGCGGAGTTCAAGGCCGCTGCACAAAAGCTCGTCGATGAAAGCGCCAAGCTGGTGACCATCGCTGCCGATGGCGACAAGGCTGCCGTGGGCGCTCAGGCGATGGCAATGGGCGGTGCCTGCAAGAACTGCCACGATACCTTCCGGCTTGACGACAAGAAGTAAGCGCGGATGAGCGCTGCGCCCGGCACGCCCGGCATCGCGCCGGTGGGGCTGCGCGATGTGACAGTGTGGGATCCGCTGCTGCGGCTCACCCACTGGAGCTTTGCGCTGCTGATCCCGGCGATGTGGTGGACGGCGGAAAATTCCAAATGGGCGTTGCACCGGCGGTTGGGGCTGGTGCTGCTAGGGCTGTTGGTGTTCCGGGTGCTGTGGGGTTTTCTCGGGCCTCACACCGCCCGCTTTGCCCAATTCGTCAACGGTCCTCGCACGGTGGTCGCTTACCTCAAAGGCCAGTGGGCGCAGGCGGCCACCCATATCGGCCATTCGCCGCTGGGCGGATGGAGCACGCTGGCGCTGATTGGGGTGATGCTGGCGCAGGTCACCATGGGGCTGTTTGCCGGCGATCCCTATGACGGGATGACAGGGCCGCTCAATCCGCTGGTGGGCGTGATGCTGGCCGATACCATCACCGAACTGCACGAAACCTTCTTCTGGGTGGTGGTGGGCTTTGTCGGCCTGCACCTTTCGGCCATCGCGTTTTACGGCGCGCGCGGCGATGATCTTTTGAGCCCGATGCTGAGCGGCAATCGGCCGCCCATGCAAGGCGTCGCCGGGATCGGGCCGATGCCGTGGGGCAGGGCGCTGATCGCGGTGGCGGCAGCCGCGGGCTTTGCCGGATGGATCGCCGCAGGCGCGCCGCCGCTGACCTAGGAAATGCCTCCCCATCCCGGTGGGACGGGGAGGGACTGTGTGGCTCAAAGCTGGCCGAGCATGTGCTCCGCGCTCGACACCTTGAAATCGCCGGGCGCTTCGACATTCAATTGCTCGACCACGCCATCATTGACGATCATCGAGAAACGCTGGCCGCGCTTGCCCATGCCGAAACCGCTGGCATCCATGGTGAGGCCCAAAGCTTCGACGAAATCGCCATTGCCGTCGGCCAGCATGGTGATGTCGTCGCTGCCCGCAGCCTTGTTCCAGGCGCTCATCACGAAGGCATCATTGACAGCCGTGCCGACGATTTCATCGACGCCCTTGGCTTTCAGATCAGCGGCCTTTTCCACGAAACCGGGCAGGTGCTTGGCCGAACAGGTGGGCGTGAAAGCGCCCGGCACCGAAAACAGCGCAACGCGGCGGCCGGCAAAGAATTCGGCGGCGGAAACCTGGCTCGGCCCTTCGGCACCAGCCTTGATCAGCGTGACATCAGGCAGCTTGTCGCCAACGGAAATGGTCATGGGGGATGTGTCCTTTGTGAAGGGTGGCTATGCGCCGCTCTCTATAGCGGCTCACCGCGCGCAGGCAACAAATAGACATATAAAGATAAGTTTATATTTGCCCTTTGGCGGATGTGCCGCTAGGGGCCTCGTTTATCAGATCACCCCCGTTTTTGCACACAAGCGCCGTTGCGCAGGAGACAAGATCATGGCCACCCTTGCTGCCGTCCCGACCCACGAATACATCATCAAGGACATTGCTCTGGCTGAATTCGGCCGCGATGAAATCATGATCGCCGAAACCGAAATGCCCGGCCTGATGGCGCTGCGCGAGGAATATGGCCCGGCCCAGCCGCTGAAGGGCGCGCGCATCACCGGCTCGCTCCACATGACGATCCAGACTGCCGTGCTGATCGAAACGCTGGTGGCATTGGGCGCCGAAGTGCGCTGGGCGACCTGCAATATCTTCTCGACGCAGGATCACGCCGCCGCCGCTATCGCTGCTGCCGGTATCCCGGTGTTTGCGGTGAAGGGCGAAACGCTGGCCGAGTATTGGGATTATGTGGGCCGCATTTTCGATTGGGCCTCGGAGGCCGATCCTGATCTCACCTGCAACATGATCCTCGATGATGGCGGCGATGCCACCATGTTCGCCCTGTGGGGCGCGCGCCTTGAAGCGGGCGAGGAAATGGGCAAGCCGACCAATGACGAGGAAGTCGAATTCCAGCGCGCGCTGAAGGCTTTTGTCGCGGCGCGTCCGGGCTACCTCACCAAGACGGTGAAGGCGATCAAGGGCGTTTCGGAAGAAACCACCACCGGCGTGATGCGCCTTTACCAGATCGCCAAGCAGGGCAAGCTGCCGTTCCCGGCGATCAATGTGAACGATTCGGTCACCAAATCGAAGTTTGACAACCTTTATGGCTGCAAGGAATCGCTGGTTGACGCGATCCGCCGCGCGACTGACGTGATGCTCGCCGGCAAGGTCGCCTGCGTTGCCGGTTATGGCGATGTCGGCAAAGGCTCGGCTGCGTCCTTGCGCGATGGCGGGGCGCGCGTGATGGTCACCGAAATCGATCCGATCTGCGCGCTGCAGGCCGCGATGGACGGCTTTGAAGTCGTCACCATGGAAGAAGCGGTGAAGCGGGCCGATATCTTCGTCACGGCGACCGGCAATGAAGATGTCATCACGGCCGAGCATATGATGAACATGAAGCCGATGTCGATCGTGTGCAACATTGGCCACTTCGACAGCGAAATCCAGATTGCGGCGCTTTCGAACTATCAGTGGAAGGAAATCAAGGCGGGCACCGATCTTGTCACCTTCCCCGATGGCAAGTCGATCATCATCCTCGCCAAGGGCCGTCTGGTGAACCTGGGCTGTGCCACCGGCCACCCCAGCTTCGTGATGAGCGCAAGCTTCACCAACCAGACGCTTGCCCAGATCGAATTGTTCACCAAGGCGAACGAATACGACAACGACGTGTACGTGCTGCCCAAGCATCTCGATGAAAAGGTTGCAGCCCTGCACCTTGCCAAGCTTGGCGTGCAACTGACCCAGCTTTCGAACAAGCAGGCCGATTACATCGGCGTGCCGCAGGCTGGCCCGTTCAAGCCGGATCATTACCGCTACTGATCGCCATTGCTGATTGGCGCAAATTCGGGGCTTGCCGGCTTACCTTATTGGGTGGGTTGGCAAGCCCCGCTTGCATCCGGGCGATGCCCCGCATAGCTGGATGATATGGAAATTTCTGCCTTAGCGCTGGTTGGGGTTGCGCTGCTGCTGGCTGGCTGGACGCTGGCTGCGGCAGTGGTGATGCTGCGCGCGCAGGCGGCGGTGCGGCGCACCCGCACGCTCAAGAGCACGCAGGCACGGCTGCAGCACTTGCTGGATGTCGCGCCTGCCGTGCCGATGCTGGTGCGCGTGGATGGCCGGATCGAAGCGCCCGATCGCCTTGCCCGGATGCTGGGCCTTGAACGTGTGCCCAAATACCTTTCCGAACTGGCGCTGGGTGCCAATGGGGGCGAGGGCGGGCCTGCTGCTGGTGCCTTGTCTGCCGAACAGGTCGCGCTGCTTTCGGCCAAGATCCAGGCCACCCAGAAAAGCGCCGCGCCCTTTCGCATCACGTTGACCCCGCCGCGGTCCCGACGCTCGCTGGCGCTGCATGGCACGCTGGCTGATCCGCAGGTTTCGCCTTCGGGGGCAGCGCTGGTTTGGGTGTTCGATTTCACCCAGAACCACGAGGAAATGGCCCGGCTGCGCGCTGCGACCCGCCGTGCAGAGGGCGATTTTGCCGCGCTGGTCGGCCTGATCGAAGCTGCGCCGGTGCCGATGTGGTTTCGCGGGCCTGATATGCGCTTGCAACTGGTCAATCAGGCCTATGTCGATGCGGTCGGCGCCGCCAGCGCAGCCGAAGCCGTGGCGGGCCAGATCGAATTGCTCGAATTCGAGGATGGCCGCTCGCCCGCCGATATCGCCCGCCGCGCAGCGGAACGGCAAGGCAAGCATGAACGCATCGTCGCCGCCACCATCCACGGCGCGCGCCGTGCCTTGCGCGTCAGCGATCTGCCGATCGGCACCGAAGGCGTGGCGGGCTATGCCATCGACATCGAGGAACAGCAGCAGGTCGCCCGCGATTTCCGCGCCTTTCGCGATGCCCAGCGCGCGATCCTCGATGAATTGTCGGTCGGCGTCGCGCAGTTTGACGCAGGCGAGCAACTGGCCTTTGCCAATCGCCCGTTCCGCCGCCTGTTCGCGCTCGGCAACGAAGCGCTCGAAGCGCGCACCAGCTTTGAACGCTTCCTCGCCGAAGCGCGCGAACGCGGGCGCACGCCCGAAGTGCGCGATTTCCCCGAATGGCGGCGCGAGCGGGTGCAGTGGTTCGCCTTGAGCGATCTGCAGGAAGAAGCCTGGCCGCTGCCCGGCGGCACGCACTTGCGCATCGTCGTCCAGCCGCTGCCTGATGGCGGGCTGGTGATGCTGGCCGAAGACCGCACCGAAAGCCTCGCGCTGTCGGCGGTGCGCGATACGCTGCTGCGCACCCGCACGGCCACGCTCGACAGCCTGTTCGAAGCGCTGGCGATATTTGCGCCTGATGGCTCGGTGCAATTGTGGAACCGCAGCTTTGCGGGCACCTGGGGCCTGACACCTGAATTTCTCGATACCCATCCCAGTGCCGATGCGTTGCTCACCGCGATTGGCCGCAATCTGGTACGCCCTGATGAAGCCGCGCAGATCGGTGCGGTGGTGCGTGCCGCCACGCTCGACCGCAGCGAAAAGGGCGGGCTGGTGGAACTGGCGGACGGGCGCACCTTGCGCTTTGCCGGGGTGCCGCTGCCCGATGGCAACGGGCTTTTGACGGTGCTCGACATCACGGATTCGCAAAAGGCCGAAAAGGCCCTGCGCGAACGCGCGCTCGCGCTCGAAGAGGCTGACGCGGTCAAGGCGCGTTTCCTTGCCAACATGTCCTATGAATTCCGCACCCCGCTCACCACCATCGGCGGCTATGCCGAATTGCTCAAAAGCGGCGCAGCGGGCGAGACCAGCCCAGCGGCGGGCGAATATGTCGATGCCATTCTGGCAGCGGTCGAACGGCTGACCGAACAGGTCGAAAACGTGCTCGACCTGTCGCAACGCGAGGCCGGGTTGCTGCCGATTGCCAAGGAACGCATTGATCTGCTTGATTTCCTTACCGCGCTGGTGCGTGAGCGCGAGGCGGCGATTATTGCGGGCGGGCTCAGCCTTGATCTGAAAGGGCGGCGCGGGCGCGTGGTCGAGGTCGATCCGCGCCAGTTTGGCCGTGCGCTTGGCAATCTGCTCGACAATGCAATCGGCGGCACGCCCGAAGGCGGCAAGATCGTGATCGAGCTGCGCCGCCCGGCTGATCAGGCGCGCTGGAAGGTTGAAATCGGGATTGCCGATAATGGCCGGGGCATGGCGCCTGAGGAACTGAGGCAGGCTGCAGGCGGCGGCGTGGTGACGGGCAAGGATGGCAAGCCGCAGCGCAGGAACGGGCTCGGCATCCCGCTCGCCCGCCAGCTGATCGAAGCCCATGATGGCGAGCTTGAAATCACCAGCCGCAAGGGTTCGGGCACCACTGCGGTGATCCGCCTCCCATGAGCGTTGCGATGATGGAAACGCGCACGGATTTGCCCGATCTGGCAGCGGTTGCCGCCTATGGTGCGCGCATTGCGGCGCGGCTGCGGCCGGGCGATGTGGTGGCGCTGTCAGGCGGGCTCGGCGCGGGCAAGACCACCTTGGCGCGCGCGATCCTGGCCGCGCTCGGGCATGAAGGCGAAGTGCCTTCGCCAACCTTCACCATCATCGAAAGCTACGATGCCCCGCCGCTGCGCATCGCGGTGGTGCATGCCGATTTCTATCGCTTGGCAAGCCCTGCCGAAGTGCGCGAACTGGGCCTTGATGATTACCGCGAGGGCGCGGTGCTGCTGGCCGAATGGCCCGACCATGCGGGCGGTTTTGACCATGAGCCGGGGTGTCTGGCGCTCCACCTCGAAACGCCGCAAAATCCGGGCGAAACCGGGCGGATCGCGATTGCGCGCGGCGGGACGGATTGGCTAGGGCGAATGCCATGAACGTCTTGCCTGATGGCCTTGCCGAATTTGTTGCCGCTGCTGGCTGGAGCGGCGCGGCGGTCGAACCGCTTCCGGGCGATGCCTCGTTCCGGCGCTATTTCCGGCTGCGGCAGGGATCGGGCAATACCGCGATGCTGATGCACGCGCCGCCGCCGCACGAAGACCCCGCGCCGTTCCTGCATGTCGCCCATTGGCTGACCGCCAATGGCCTGCGCGCCCCTGCGATCCTTGCCGAGGATGCGCCGCAGGGCTGGGTGCTGACCGAGGATTTCGGTGATGACCGGATGCGCGACTGGCTGGACATGCGCCCCGAGGACGAGGTGCCCGCCTATGAGGCCGCGATTGATGCGCTGGTTGCGCTCCACCGCGTGCCGGCAGGGCCGTTCGCGCCCTATGATATGGCGGTTTACGCGCGCGAGGCAGCGCTGTTTACCGAATGGTATTGCCCTGCCATGGGCCTTGATGTCGATGCGCCAAGCTATGATGCGGCCTGGGCCGAGGCGCTTGCGTCCCTGCTGGCGCGGCAGGGCGCAGGCGTGACAGTGCTGCGCGATTATCATGCGGAAAACATCATGCTGCTGGGCGGGCGGGCGGGTGCGCCGCAGGGCTTGATCGATTTTCAGGATGCGCTGGTGGGCCATCCTGCCTATGATCTGGTGTCGCTGCTGCAGGATGCGCGGCGCGATGTGCCGGGCGATCTCGAAACTGCCATGCTGGCGCGTTATTGCGCCGCGATGGACATTATTTCTGCCGATTTCGCCGCCGATTACGCCCTGCTTGGCGCGCAGCGCAACGCCAAGATCGTGGGCATTTTTACCCGGCTGAACGCGCGTGATGGCAAGCCGAAATATCTGGCGCTGATCCCGCGCGTCTGGGCCGCCTTGGAGCGCGATCTGGCGCACCCGGCGCTGGCCCCCGTGGCGCGCTGGTTCGATGCCAATATCCCTGCGCCCATCCGCGCAGCCAAGGGCGCGCTGCCACAATGAGCACGCCCCCGCTCGCCAGCGATACCGCGATGGTGCTGGCCGCCGGGCTGGGCAAGCGGATGCGCCCGCTCACCGCCAGCCAGCCCAAGCCGCTGGTGCGGGTCGCCGGGCGCGCGTTGATTGATCATGCGCTTGATCGCCTGAAGGATGCAGGGATCGCGCAGGCTATCGTGAATGTGCATTATCTGGCCGATGCGCTCGAAGCGCATGTCACCTCCCGTGCGGCACCCAAGGTGACGATTTCGGACGAGCGCGCCCAATTGCTCGAAACCGGCGGCGGCATGGCCAAGGCGCTGCCGCTGCTGCCTGATCCGTTTTTCTCATTGAATTCCGACAATATCTGGCTCGACGGGCCGAAAAATGCCTTTGCCGATCTGTCGGCGGCCTGGGATCCGGACCGGATGGACGCGCTGTTGCTGCTGGTGCCCCATGCGCGGGCAGCCAATTTCGATGGGCCGGGCGATTTTCACATGGATGCGCTGGGGCGGCTGACGCGGCGCAAGGCGGGGCGGATTGCGCCGTTCATCTATTCGGGCATCCAGCTGGCCTCGCACCGCCTGCTGCGCGAGGCTCCGCAAGGGGCGTTCTCCACCAATATCCTGTGGAACCGCGCGATTGCAGAAGGGCGGCTTTACGGGCTTTCCTTCAGAGGGCAATGGTTCGAAGTGGGAACGCCCGCTGCCATCCCGCCTACCGAGGAGGCGCTGCGGCGTGGCTGAACGCGCACCCGGGCCCAATATCTACACGATCGCCGCGCATCGCGGCTTTGCCGATGCGCTGGTGGCAGGGCTGGTGCCGCGTTACCGCGAGGATGATCTTGGCCTGGCGCGGCTGACCTTGCTGGTGCCATCCGCCCGCGCGGCGCGTACCTTGTCGGAGGCTTTTATCCGTCATGCGGGCGAAACCGGCGTGCAGGGCCTGCTGATGCCGCGCATGGTGACAGTGGGCGATCTTGATCTTGATGAAGCGCTTGGCAGCCTGCTCGATCCGCTTGGCGCATCCGATATTCCGGCGGCGGTCGATCCGGGGCGGCGCTGGCTGGAACTGGCGGCACTGATCGCACAGGAACTGGCCGAGGCGGGTGAGGAACCCCTGCCGGGCCGCGCGCGGCTGCATCTTGCGCGCGAGATGGCGCGCACCATGGACCGGCTGCTGGTCGAACAGAAACGGCCCGAAGATTTGCTGGGCGATGCCGTGCTTGACCGGCTCGGCAATCTGTCAGGGCATTGGCAGCGTTCGATCCGGCTGTTTGCGCGGGTGCAAGCGCGCTGGCAGGCGCGGCTTGCCGAAACCGGCAGCGTGGACGCCGCAACCCGCCGCAATCTGCTGTTTGATCATGCCGCACGGCGCTGGCGGGCCGAGCCTCCGGCGCTGCCGATTGTCGCCGCCGGTGTCACCAGCGCCGCGCCCGCGCTGGCACGCCTGCTGAAAGTGATCGCGGGCCTGCCAAACGGGGCGGTGATCCTGCCCGATCTTGATCTGGCGATGGACGAAGCGACGTGGGATGAACTGGGCCGCGCGGGCGCTGCTGCGGAACCGGGCGGAGATATCTTCTCGGGCCGCGACGCGCTGACCCATCCGCAATATCACCTCAAGCTGCTGCTGGCACGCATGGGAGTGGCGCGCGGCGAAGTGCGGCCCTGGCACCGGCGCGGCATAGGGGCTGCGGAACCGGCGCGCGCGCGGGCGATTTCCGCGCTGTTCCTGCCGCCGCAGGCCAGCCGTTCGTGGGTCAGCCTGCCCGCCGATCAGCGCCGGCTCAAAGGCGTGCGGATGATGACGAGCGCCAGCATCGAAGAAGAAGCGCAGGCGATTGCGCTGCTGGTGCGCGAAGGGCTGCAGGCGGCGAACAAGCGGATCGCGGTTGTCACCGCCGATCGCGGTCTGGCGCGCCGCGTGGTGCAGCATCTGGCGCGCTGGCATATCGCGGCAGATGATACCGCAGGCCAGCCGCTCGCCCTGACAGCGGCGGGGCGGTTTTTCGGATTGCTGGCCGAATTGATGGCGGGCGGGCTTACCCCGCAAGTGCTGATCGGCGCGCTCGCCCATCCGCTGGTGCGCGCCGATGATACCGAGGCGCGGCGGGTGTGGCTTGGCGCCTTGCGCGCGTTTGATCGTGCCTTGCGCGGGCCAGCACCGCCTGCGGGCTTTGCCCCGCTGCGCAAAATTGCGGCCAAGGCACAGGTTGCACCGTGGTGGGCCGAGGCCGAAAGCCTGATCGCACCGCTGATTGCGCCCCTGATTGCAGGGCAGGAAGAGATCGCGCTCGCCGATGCGCTCGATGGCCTTGCCGCCGTCGCGGAAAGTCTGGGCGGCGAAGGCGTGTGGGCGCGCGAGGATGGCCGCGCGCTGGCCTCCATGATCGAAACATTGCGCATGGATGCGCGCGCCTGCGACACGCGGCTTGATCCGCGCGATGTGGCAGGGGTGCTGCGCGATGCGATGGACGAAATCGCGGTGCGCCCGCCCTATGGCAGCCACCCGCGCGTGGCGATCTAC
>JBJIOB010000022.1:0-139758 GCA_045377215.1 Erythrobacter sp. | reverse complement strand
GATCTGGCGGCGCGCGCGGCGGGGTTTGCCGACTAGCCGCAAGGCGTGCAGCTGACGCCTGAGGCCGAAGCTCCGGGGCGTGAGCTTGCCGCGATGCTGGGCGTGGATGGTGCGCTGCCCCATGTCGCGTTGGCTTGCCACGAAGACCTTTGCCTGCTCACCCGGCGCGAAGGCGAGGACGTGTACCGCCTGATCGGCGCAGCGGTCGCATGGCCATCGGACTGGCACCCGGCTGACAAAATCGGCCTGCCCCTGCGCGCCCTCCATGCGCCCATTGCGGGGTACGAGGAACAGCTCGCCAGCGGCGTTGACCGTTTCATGACAACCCTGCGCGCAGGGCAAATCTACGCGCGTGCCAACTGGTTCATCGCGGCGACGGGGAACCGCCGCTGGCTGCCCGATCAGCCGCCGCAAGAAGCCTTCGCCCATGTCACCCCCGACAACGTGGGCGAGACACTGTTCGTGCGCTCCGAACGCCAGACGCTGCGGCGGCTCCCCCAGACGGGCGCGATCCTGTTCACCATCGGCATCTATGTTGCGCCGCTCGCCAGCCTTGCGCCTGCCAATATCGCGATGCTCGCCCGGGCGGTGCAAAGCCTCGGGCAAGGCGGGGGCGGGGTGATCAGCGAACTGGATCGGCGCGGCGCGCCCGCCTATAGTGCCAGCCTCATTGCCTTTGCCGAAAGGAACCGCCGATGATGATCTCGCTCGTTGCACTTGCCCTTCAGGCGAGCCCGCCGAACCCCGATTGGAACTGCAACGACCCGCAGGTGCAGATGGAGATGAACTGGTGCGCAGGCCAGGAATACGAAGCCGCTGATGCGGCGCTGAATGCCCAGTGGAAAGTCACCTCGCAGGCGATGAAGCAGCGCGATGCCGAATGGGCCGCACTCGGCTCGGCCGATAAGCGCGCAGGCTATTTCAAGAACCTGCTCGAAGCGCAGCGCGGCTGGCTGCGGTATCGCGATGCGCATTGTGCGCTCGAAGGCTACGAAGCGCGCGGCGGCAGTCTTGAACCGCTGCTGGTGCTGACCTGCCAGACGCGGGCCACACGGGCGCGCACGCAGGAACTCAAAGACCTGGTCGAGCGGCCCGAGGGCTGACCCAAATCAGCTAGGTTGCGCATCGCAACGCGCCGCGCCATAGGCAGTGCCACGATATTCAAAGCCTGCCGGGGAGACTGCGCTTGTTCTCGAAAATCCTCATTGCCAATCGCGGGGAAATTGCGTGCCGGGTGATCACCACGGCGCGGAAAATGGGGATTGCGACAGTCGCGGTCTATTCCGATGCCGATGCCCGCGCGCCCTTTGTGAAGATGGCGGATGAGGCAGTGCATATCGGGCCATCGCCAGCGGCGGAGAGCTATCTGATCCCCGAAAAGATCATCGCCGCCTGCAAGGCGACTGGAGCCGAAGCGGTGCATCCGGGCTATGGTTTTCTGTCGGAACGTGCGAGCTTTGTCGAAGCGCTGGAGGCCGAAGGCATCCCCTTTATCGGCCCGCCGATGGGCGCGATTGCCGCGATGGGCGACAAGATTGAATCGAAGAAACTGGCCAAGCAGGCGGGCGTCAATGTGGTGCCGGGCTATGTCGGCGAGATTGACGATACCGAACATGCGGTGCGGATTGCGAACGAAATCGGCTATCCGGTGATGATGAAAGCCAGCGCTGGCGGCGGGGGCAAGGGGATGCGCCTTGCCTACAGCGAAGCCGACGTGCGCGAAGGCTTTGAAAGCGTGAAGCGCGAGGGGCTGAACAGCTTTGGCGATGACCGCGTTTTCATCGAGAAATTCATCCTCAACCCGCGCCACATCGAAATCCAGATCCTTGGCGATAAGCACGGCAATATTCTCTACCTCAACGAACGCGAATGTTCGATCCAGCGCCGCCACCAGAAGGTGGTCGAGGAAGCGCCGTCGCCTTTCGTGACGCCGAAAATGCGCAAAGCGATGGGCGAGCAATGCGTCGCTTTGGCACGCGCGGTAGGATACCATTCGGCGGGCACGGTGGAACTGATCGTCAGCGGCGCTGATCCGACGGGCGAGAGCTTCTATTTCCTCGAAATGAACACGCGGCTTCAGGTCGAACACCCTGTGACCGAGGCGATCACCGGCATTGATCTGGTGGAACAGATGATCCGGGTGGCTTACGGCGAGCGCCTCGCGATGACGCAGGATGATATCGGCATCCACGGCTGGTCGATCGAAAACCGCGTCTATGCCGAAGATCCCTATCGCGGGTTCCTGCCCAGCACAGGCCGACTGGTGCATTACGCGCCGCCGGTGCCGGGTTGGCAGGAGGATGAAACGGTGGCTGGCAAGTCGCGGCGCGGGGTGGCGCGTGGCAACGGCAGCGTGCGGGTGGATGACGGCGTCTATGAGGGCGGCGAGGTCTCGATGTTCTACGATCCGATGATCGCCAAGCTGATCACCTGGGCGCCGACCCGCAACGAGGCGGCGGATCTGCAGATCGAAGCGCTCGATCACTTCCGCCTCAAGGGCCTCGGGCACAATGTCGATTTCCTCTCGGCAATCATGCAGCACCCGCGGTTCCGTTCGGGCGAGCTGACAACCGGCTTCATCGCCGAGGAATATCCCGATGGCTTCACCGGGGCGGCTGTCAGCGATGATTTCGCCAAGCTGCTGGCTGCCGTGTGCGCGGGGCTGGAGTTTTCCCATCAGGCGCGTGCGCGGGGGATTTCCGGGCAGATGGCCGATGAGGCCTTGCCCGTGACGGCTGAATGGCTGGTCAAGCTGGGCGATACCCGCCACGAGGTCGTGCTGGGCGATGGCCATGCGATGGTTGACGGGGTGCGCGTGGCGGGCACCTGCAACTGGCTGCCGGGCATGGTGCAGGCCGAGGCCAGCGGCGCGGTGGGCGATGGGCCGGAAGTGAAATTCGGCCTGATTGTCGAGCGGTCGGGCAACCACTGGCGTGTGACCACGCGCGGCGCAGGCCATTCTGCGTTGGTGCTGCCGCTGCGTCTGGCCCGCCACGAATCGCTGATGCTGGAGAAAGTCCCGCCCGATCTTTCGCGGATGCTGATCTGCCCGATGCCCGGCATGCTGGTGAAACTGCACGTCGCGGCAGGCGATACGGTGCAGCCCGGCCAGCCGCTCGCCACGGTCGAGGCGATGAAGATGGAAAACATCCTGCGCGCCGAAAAGGAAGGCGTCATTGCCAAGATCAACGCCGCCGAGGGCGAAAGCCTTGCGGTGGATGCGGTGATCCTGGAGCTCGAATAGCTCCATGCTGTCGGTGCTCGCTCTGGGGGTAGCCGTGGCGGTGGAGCCTGCGCTGCTGGAAGGCTTGCCGAACGGCGAGGTCACGATGGCCTTTCATGGGCAGGATCAGGTCTGCACCGGGCCACTGCTTGCCGATGTTGCCGCCCGCATGGGCGCGCCGTCGCGCGGCGATATGCGCGGGGCAGCGCTGAGCATGGTGGTGGTGGCTGAGGCGCGCGATGGCTACCGCGTGGTGTTCAGCCTGGGCGAGCTTGATCCGCTGCTGGGCAAGGCACCGATCATTGTGGCGACCGCCTGCAATGGCGCTGCGCTGGCTGAGGAAGACGGCCCATTCCGGATCGCGGTGGCCGGCGATCAGCGCGGCGCGCGCGCGGTGCGGCAATTGGCCAGTTTGCGCCTCGCAGCGGTGCCGTAATGCATGTCCGCCATGATCCCGATGCGCCAGCGGCGGCGCAGATCACCTTCGAGGATTTCCTCAAGGTCGATATCCGCATCGGAACTATCGTTGCGGCCGAGGAATTTCCCGAGGCACGCCAGCCGAGCTACCGGCTGCGGATCGACTTTGGCCCGGTGATTGGCGAGAAAAAAAGCTGCGCGCAGATCGCCGCCAATTACCATTGCGATGAACTGATCGGGCGGCAGGTCGCCGCCGTTGTCAATTTTTCGCCGCGCCAGATTGGCCCTGCCATGTCCGAAGTGCTCACGCTCGGCTTTGCCGATAGCGCGGGCGCGGTGGTGCTGTTTGCCCCTGACGCAAAAGTGCCTGACGGATCGCGGCTGTTCTGACGGGCGCAGCGACAATGCGCCGACGCGAAATCTTGCTTCGGCAAGGTGAAACAATCTTTCCAAAGTGTTGTAAAAACGCGCCAAACCGTTGATAAAACGCGTCAGAACGCCGCAAGCATTTGGCGAAAACCCCCATCCTGAGTGACATTTCCAGTGCCGAGTCGCGATATTCCTCGCGCGCGCGGATTGAATCTGAGTGGGAGGATTTGATCATGGCACATACCGGAACGGGTTTTTTTGATCGCAAGGGCAATTTCTTCAAGAATGCCCGCGATGCCACGGTCAGCGATCTGGCGGGCTTGCTTGGCCAGATTGGTGAAGGCGAAAGCCTTGCGCCGGGGATCGCTTACATGCTGCTGGAACGCCGTGCCGAGATTGAGCGATTGTTCGCCGATCACGACAAGATGCTCGAAGAAGAAGCCGCGATGAAGGCGGCGCGTGCCGATGGTGCGGGCGACAATGTGGCCAAGCTGCCAAGCCGCCCGGCGGGGTAATCCTGCTTGGCACGGCGCGCCCTGCGATCAGGCAGCCAGTTCCTCATCAAGAAACGCCGCGACATCGCTTAACGCCACATCGCGCGCCACATAGGCTTCCCCGATAGCGCGCAGCAGCAGGAAGGGCAGGGTGGTGCCTTCGGCTTTCTTGTCGTGGCGCATGTGATCCACAAGGCGTGCACCATTGCAGGAGAGGCCGAGCGCGCTCAGCTGCGCGGGCAGGCCCGCCGCAGCAATCGCAGCGCCCGCGCGCGCCGCATCGGACGCTGACAATTCCCCCCGCCGCGCCGAATAACGCGCCGCCAGCACCATGCCCAGCGCCACCGCCTCGCCATGCAGCAGGCGGTCGGAAAAGCCGGTTTCCGCCTCCAGCGCATGGCCGAACGTGTGCCCGAGATTGAGCAGCGCGCGCAGGTCTTGCGTCTCGCGCTCGTCAGCAGCGACAATCCGCGCCTTCATCGCCACGCTGGTGGCGATGGCCTGTGCGAGCGCGGCAGGTTCGCGCGCCAGCACTGCGGCGCCGTGGGCTTCCAGCCAGCCGAAGAACGCCGCATCGCCCAGCAGGCCGTATTTGAGCACTTCGGCATAGCCTGCGCGCATTTCGCGATCAGGCAGGGTGGCCAGCGTGTTGGTGTCGATCAGCACGCGCGCGGGCTGATGAAAGGCGCCGATCAAGTTCTTGCCGGCTGCGGTGTTGATCGCGGTCTTGCCGCCGACCGAGCTATCGACCTGCGCCAGCAAGGTGGTGGGCAATTGCACAAAGCCGACGCCGCGTTTCAGGATTGCGCAGGCAAAGCCAACCAGATCGCCCACCACGCCGCCGCCCAGGGCAAAGACATGATCCTTGCGGGTAACGCCGAGCGCCAGCAGCCAGTCAGTCAGGCGTTCGAGTGTGGCCCAGCTTTTCGATCCTTCGCCGGGTTCGACATCGAACCACGCGATCTCGTAGCCGTCAGAGGCGAGCGATGCGGCCAGCCGTGCGCCGTGATGCTTGCGCGCGTTGGTATCGGCAACGACCGGGATCGGGCGGCTTCCCCCGCCGCGCAGGGCGTAAGTCTCGATGAAAGCGCGCGCCTGCACGATAGCGTCATCCAGCAGCCCCGCGCCGACCTGCACATCATAGGAGCGCCCGCCCAGTTCCACGCGGATGGGAGACACGCAATTTACAGCCATTGATCAATCGCCTCGATGATGCGGCGCGCGGTCAGATCGTGCGGGCCGTTTTCGCTTATCACCCGGATCGGGGCTTGCGCATAGAAGGGCGCGCGGGCCTCTGCCAGCCGGGTCAGAATGTCATGCGGATTGCCATTTTTCAGCAAGGGGCGCGTATCGCGCCGCGCGGTGCGCTGCACCAGCGTTGCCACGTCGCAATCAATCCACACCGCAATGGTGCGTTCAAGGATCAGGCGGCGCGTGGTATCATCAACAAATGCCCCGCCGCCGGTGGCGATCACGCCGTGGCCTTCCTCGATCAGGCGGGCGATCACCCGGCGTTCGCCATCGCGGAAATAGGCCTCGCCGAATTGTTCGAAGATTTCGGGGATCGAACGCTGCGCGGCAGCGGCAATCGCTTCGTCGGCATCGACGAAATCGCGGTGGAGCAGCGCGGCGAGCCTGCGTCCGACGGTGGACTTGCCGACACCCATCAGCCCCACCAGCACCACCGGCCGCGTGATGCGGGGGATGATGGCGGCCAGTTCGTGATCGTTCAAAGGTCGTGTCGCAGTCATTGCCGCAAGGCCTATAGATGGGCTAGGGCTCGCGCAACATGTCTGATTTGCGCGTTTCCTCGTCCCCTCCCCACCAGCGCACCGCGCTTGTCTGGCGGCTCTGGCCGCTGCTGGCGGGGCTGTTGCTGGCGGCCCTGATCATCGCGTGGATCGACGGGGGGAGCGGGCGCTGCGCCCGATCAGCGAGGCGGTTGAACTGCCCGCCGCCAGCGGGAACGGCGCGCGATGAGCGGGCGGCGGCTCGGGCCGATTGTGCTTGCCGCGCTGGGCGGCGCGGCCACAGCAGCGCTGGTGGCAAGCCTCGCTGCCGCACAAAGCGCACCGCAATCCATCCTGCCGCCCGGTTTCGATGATCCGGTAGCCTCGCCGACGCCGACGCCCGCGCCGCAGCCCGCCGCCAGCCCGCGCCCCGGCCAGACCGGCGCGCCGGGCGTGCCCCAGACCGGCGGGCTCGTCCAGCCGCTGCCCGCGCCGCTGCCGGCCGATGCGCCGCCGCTGCCCACGCTGGGGCGCGAGGAACTGGCGCGGCTGCCCAGTCTTGAGGAACTGGAAAACCTCTCGACCGACGAGATCGACGAATTGCTTGGATTGAAGCCCAAGTTCGATATTCCGCCGGGTGCGCGCCGGGCGCTGACGCGGGTGGGCTTGCTGTCGGTGGAGGAAGGCGGATTGCCGCCGGTCTCGCTCGCCAACCAGCCCGTCAGCCTTGTTCGTGCGGCGCTTTCCGGCACCAAGGGGCCACTGGTGTCGCGCTGGGGCCATATTCTGCTACGCCGCGCGCTGGCGAGCCGGCTGGCAGCGCCGCTCGGGATGGACCCCGCCGAATTTGCCGCCCTGCGCGCCGCCGCGCTCAACGGGATCGGCGAATACACCATCACCCGCGCGCTGGTGCAGGATGTCGATACCAATGACTGGAACCCGGCGCTGACGGGCGAGGCGCTTAACGCCTATGTGGCCACCGGCGACATCACCGGGGCCTGCCCGGCAGTGCGCCTGCAAGGTTCCGCGCGCGAGGATGCCGAGTGGAAAATGCTGCAGGCAATCTGCAACGCCTATGCCGGGGAAAGCGCGCTGGCGGCAACGCAGCTTGATCGCGCGCTGCGGCAGGGGATTGCACCGCGCATTGATGTGCTGCTGGCGCGGCGGTTTGCCGGTGCGGCAGGGCGCGGCCAGCGTGCGGTCGAGATCGAATGGCAGGGGGTGGATGATCTCAACCCCTGGCGTTTCGGCCTTGCCCATGCGCTGGGCGAACCGGTCCCGGCATCGCTGATGGACACGGCCCTGGGCGCTGAGGGCGGGGCCTATTATGCCCGTTCAGGGGCGGTTCTGCCGATGCTGGCGCCGGCTGATCGCTTGCGGTTTGCAGCGCGCGCGGCGAGCGAGGGGATCCTTTCGGCGGCAGCGCTCGTCGATCTTTACAGCCAGCTTTATGCCGATCCGGCGGCCGAAGGCCCGGCGGCAGCGCAAGCTGGCCAATTGCGCGAAGCCTACACCGCCAGCAATCCTGCCGCGCGCATTGCCGCGATGAAACGGCTGTGGGAAGAGGCGGGGGCCGCCTCCAGCGCGGATGGATATGGGGCGCGGGTGCTGACAGCTTTTGCGGCAGCGCGCATTCCGCCGTCTGCCGATCATGCCGGTGACGCGGGCGAATTGATTGCGGCGATGCTCACCGCCGGGCTGGACCGCGATGCGGCTGCCTGGGCCTCGGTGGTGCAGGAAGGCAGCCTCGGCTGGGCCCTGGTGGTGCTGTCCCAACCGCAGCGGATTACCGCCAGTCAGGGCGCGGTGGATGAATTCGCCAGCGCCACCTCCGATCGCCGCGCGGCCTTGCTGGCGGCGGGGCTGGCGGGGCTTGATCGCTTGGGCGGCCAGCCGGATGCCGCGCTCACCCGGCAGACCCGGTGGAGCCGGATGATTACCCGCGCTGCCGAGGTTGAAAATCAGGCGCTGGTGGTGCTGCTGGCAGGCCTTGGCATGCAGGGTGACAGCTGGCAGCAGATGACGCCGCTGCATCTCTATCACATCACCGCGGCGCTGCGCCGGGTGGGGCTGGAGGCAGAAGCGCGGATGATCGCGGCAGAGGCGGTCGCGCGCAGCGCATGAGCGCGGCGACGCAGGCATTTCTCGATATGCTGGCCGCTGAACGCGGCGCTGCGGCCAACACGCTGGCGGCCTATGCGCGCGATCTGGCCGGGGCCGAAGCGGCCATCGGCGATCTGGCCGCTGCCACGCGCAGCGATGTTGCCCGGCTGGCGGGGGAATGGGCAAGCCTTGCGCCGGCCAGCGTGGCGCGCAAAACCTCGGCGCTGCGCCAATTCTTTGGCTTTGCGCTGGATGAAGGCTGGCGCAGCGATGATCCGTCGGGCGCGCTGCCCGCCCCGCGCACCCGCCGCCCGCTGCCCAAGGTGATGAGCCACGGCGATATTGCCGCGCTGTTTGATCGCGCGGAACTGGAAGCATCAGGCGGCAAGGCGGAAGCCGTGCGGCTGCTGGCGCTTGTCGAATTGCTGTATGGTTCGGGCCTGCGCGCCAGCGAACTTGTCAGCCTGCCGGCAAGCGCAGTGCCGCGCGATGCGCCGTTCCTGACAGTGACGGGCAAGGGCGGGCAGGCGCGCATGGTGCCGGTGGGTGAACGCGCGCGCGCGGCGGTGCAGGCGTGGCTGGCGCTGCGCCCGGCTGATCCGCCCTCGCGCTATCTGTTTCCGTCGAAGGGCAAGGCCGGGCACCTTACCCGGATCAGCCTGTTTCAGCAGTTGAAAGCGCTCAGCATCCGTGCGGGCCTTGATCCGGCGCGCATCAGCCCGCACGTGCTGCGCCACGCCTTTGCCACCCATCTGCTCGAAGGCGGGGCAGACCTGCGCGTGCTGCAAACCCTGCTTGGCCATGCCGACATTTCGACCACGCAGATCTACACCCATGTCGATGCCGCGCGGCTGGTCGCGCTCGTCAATCAGCGCCACCCGCTTGCCAGCCGCGCAACATCGGACTAGCGGTGGATGATGATTTCCTATCTCGAATTCGAGAAGCCGGTCGCGCAGCTTGAAGAGCGCATCACCCAGCTGCGCGGTGTCAACGCGCTGCATGATGTTGATGTCGCCAACGAAATTGCCCGGCTCGAAGCGAAAAGCAATGATCTGCTGGCCAGCACCTATGCCTCGCTGACGCCGTGGCAGAAGACGCAGGTGGCGCGCCATCCGCTGCGCCCGCATTTCCGCGACTATGTCGCTCATGCCTTCGAAGAATTCGTGCCGCTGGGCGGGGATCGCCTGTTCGGTGATGACGAAGCGATCATGGGCGGCTTTGCCAAGCTTAATGGGCGCCGCGTCATGCTGATCGGGCATGAAAAGGGCAACGACACGCAAAGCCGGATTCGCCACAATTTCGGCATGGGCAAGCCCGAAGGCTATCGCAAGGCGATCCGCCTGATGGAACTGGCCGGGCGCTTTGGCTTGCCGGTGGTGACGCTGGTGGATACCTCGGGAGCGTTTCCGGGGATCGAAGCCGAAGAACGCGGCCAGGCCGAAGCCATCGCGCGTTCGACCGAGGCCTGCCTTGATCTGCCGGTGCCGATGGTGGCGGTGATTGTGGGCGAAGGCGGTTCGGGCGGCGCGGTGGCGCTGGCTTCGGCCAGCCGGGTGCTGATGCTCGAACATGCGGTCTATTCGGTGATCTCGCCCGAAGGCTGCGCCTCGATCCTGTGGCGCACCTCGGAAAAAGCCGCCGATGCCGCGCAGGCGATGAAGGTGACAGCGCAGGATCTGAAGCGCCTTGGCGTGATTGACCGGATCATCAAGGAACCGGTCGGCGGCGCGCATCGCAATCCGGCGGCCACCGCGCGGATGCTGCGCGATGCCATCGGCGAGGAACTCGACGCGCTGGCAGGCCAATCGGCCGAGGCTCTGATCGCCGCCCGCGAGGCGCGCTTTCTGGCGATTGGCGGCTGACAAGCCACCTTTTGGCGACTTTAAGGCGCGATAACTTGCCCTTTTCCGGGGTTTGGCTCTAGTCAGGTGCGATAAAGGCGGGTGACGCCATGGTGTCATCCTCACGCATTCGGGGCAGGAGAAGGGCAGATGGCTGTCAGAAAACGAATCATGCTGGCATGGGCG
Organism: Erythrobacter sp.; assembly: GCA_045377215.1. Classification (GTDB taxonomy): domain Bacteria; phylum Pseudomonadota; class Alphaproteobacteria; order Sphingomonadales; family Sphingomonadaceae; genus Erythrobacter. Next base: position 129,395 of record JBJIOB010000022.1, on the reverse strand, counting down.
GCAGCGCCGCTTGCGCTGCTGCAATCGGCCAGCGTCGGGAGCCAGCAAGTGGCCCCGATCTCGCGGCAGGAAGCCCAGATGGGCGCGCAGTATCATCCGCAATTCGTTGCCGAATTTGGCGGCGCGATGACTGGGCCGCACGCCCAGTATGTCGAACAGGTCGGCAAGAAGATCGCGCTGCAATCGGGCCTCGCCAATGCGGAAAGCGCCTTTACCGTCACGCTGCTCAATTCGCCCGTTCACAATGCCTTTGCGGTGCCGGGGGGCTATGTCTATTCCACGCGCCAGCTGGTGACGCTGATGAACAACGAGGCGGAGCTGGCAGGCGTGATGGGCCACGAAGTCGGCCATGTCGCCGCGCGCCATTCGCAGCGCCGCCAGGAACGCGCGACGCGCAATTCGATCTTTGGCCTGCTGGGGGCGATCGGATCGTCGATCTTCCTTGGCAATTCGGCAGCGGGCGAATTGCTGACGCAGGGCTTTCTGCAAGGCTCGCAAATGCTTACTCTCGGCTTTTCGCGCAAGCAGGAGCTTGAGGCGGATGATCTCGGCATCGCTTACCTGAGCCGCGCAGGCTATGATCCGCGCGCGATGAGCACGGTGCTGGCGAGCCTTGCTGCGCAAAATGCGCTCGATGCGCGGATTGCGGGGCGCAATGCGACGGTGCCCGAATGGGCTTCAACCCACCCTGATCCGGCAAGCCGGGTGCGCACCGCTGCGACCAAGGCGCAGCGTTTCAACGGCAGCGCGCTCAACCGCGACACTTTCCTGACCCGCATCGACGGGCTGCTGTACGGGGATGATCCGAAACAAGGCGTGATCGAAGGCAGCCGCTTTACCCATCCCGACATGATGCTGTCCTTCACCGCGCCGCAGGGCTTCACCATGATCAACAGCCCGCGCGCTGTCAGCATCAACGGGCAGGGCGGTCAGGCGCAGCTTTCGATGGCGGCCTATAATGGCAATCTGGATAGCTATGTCCAATCCGCCTTTGCTGCCCTTGGCGGGCAGAACAGCCTGCTGGCGCCGCAAAACGTGCAACGCACCACGATCAACGGCCTGCCTGCCGCCATCGGCACCGCGCGGGTCAACAACAATAACGGGCAAGTCGATGTGACGGTTGTCGCCTATGAATTCGCGCGCGACCGGGCCTATCACTTTGCCGCGATCACGCCGGTCGGCCGCGCGGCGGTGTTCAATCCGATGTTTTCGTCGATGCGGCGGATCACTCAGGCCGAAGCTGGAGCGGTGGTGCCACGCCGCATTCAGGTGGTGACAGTGGCGCGCGGCGATACCGTGGCAAGTCTGGCGCGGCGGATGGATTATCCCACTGCGCAAATAGAACGGTTTCGCGTGCTCAATGCCCTTGGCGGAACCGAAGAAGTGGTGCCGGGCCAGCGCGTGAAACTGGTGGTGCGCGGGCGCTGATCGGGCCTTGATTGGCGGGCCACAAAAGAAAAGCGGCGGGGATCGCTCCCCGCCGCTCTCTTTGTTCCGATGAACCGTGCGATTACGCGCCGGTACCTGCGGTCATGTTCGAGTTCACGTTGTTGAACGTGCCGCCCAGGGTGGTGCCCAGCGAGGTCATGCCGGCGATGGCGGCAACAGCGATGAGAGCGGCGATCAGGCCGTATTCGATGGCGGTCGCGCCCGATTCGTCGCGAAACAGCTTGTTGATGAAGGTCATATGTAGTCTCCTGGTTTCGGTCTTTGGTACCCTTGCCCGCCCATGTCGAGGTCAAGCATTACTTGGTCTAGTGGTTATTCCTTGCGAAATCGCTAACGGCTAACATGTTATCCGATCAGGCTCCGATCGAGGTTACAAGCGTTGCCGAAGTCGTATCCCACAGGTTGATAAAGGTCTGTCCGAAGGCTTCGGCAGCACCCACCATGGCAAGGAAAATGACAGCTAGAATCAGCCCGTATTCGACAGCAGTGGCGCCAGTCTGGTCGTACCAGATCGTAGCGATCTTTTCCTTCCAGCTCATAACGCCCCCATGTCTATACAGTCCTGACCTGCCCAAAATCGGTTGCGAGGATTAAGAAATGGTTGATGTGCTGCGTGCAGGTGAAAAAAATTCCGACGGTCCGCAGGCGTGGCTGCCGGTGGTGGCGGCGGCGCTGATGACAGCGGACGGCCTGTGGCTGATGCACCAGCGACCTGCCGGAAAGATGTATGCCGGCCTCTGGGAATTTCCGGGGGGCAAGGTTGAACCTTCTGAAAGGCCTGCGCTTTCGCTGGTGCGCGAACTGGCGGAAGAACTGGGGATCACCGTTAACGCCGGTTCTTGCCAGCCTGCCCTGTTCGCGCAGCAAGCTGCTCATAGGGGTGCGGGCGATATTGTCCTGATGCTTTACATTGTCAGCCAGTGGGACGGCACGCCGCGCGCGCTCGAAGGCGGCGATGTCGCCTGGCTGACGCCGGCTGAGGCGCTTGCACTGCCCATGCCGCCGATGGACCGCGATCTTGCCGAGCGGCTGTGGCGCTGATTCCCTGCTGGCGGGTGCCTTGGGCGGGGAGGAGGGGAGGGGCTGCGGCGGGCGTCTGGCAGCGCGGATCGCAAATAGCGACAGGCGGGGTCAAAAAGGGGATTGCCAAGCTGGATCGCCGCTCCTAAACGCGCCCTTCCAGAGCGCACCCGTAGCTCAGCTGGATAGAGCACCAGACTACGAATCTGGGGGTCGGACGTTCGAATCGTTCCGGGTGCGCCAATTTTCCTTACATAATGATTGGCTTGGCTGCGGCGCATCTGCGCAGGTGCAGGCGGGATGACGGCTGCGTTTGCACGCAGACGGGGCTGACCGGTCAGTCCGGCATCAGGAAGCGGCCTTCGAACCGCGCCACCGCGTGCCTGACCACCTTGTCCAGAGCTTCGTCGGAAAAGAACCCGCCCGGTATCAGGCAGCGGTCAATCAACACCCGGCGAAATGCCCTGAAGGTGTCGGCATCAGGCGCTGCGGGGTGAGCCCAGAACGTGTCGAGCCCTGCCTGATTGGTAAGGTCAGGCATATCGTAGATGGCCGTGCCCAGCACCACCACCGGAACTGTTTGATCGAGTGCCAGAGTGCCGCTGGTGCTGTTGATTGTCACCATGCCCAGCGAATGCTGGCTGATCGCCTCGATATCGCCCCAGGGCAGGTAATCCACCCGGTCGGCCACACCGAACTGCTGCGCAATGTTCTGCGCATCCAGCTGCCAGTCGCGCACGCCATTATCGAGCGGATGTTCCTTGATCACCAGCCGCACATCGCCGGGCGCGTGCTGCGCAAAGGATTCCAGCACCATGCGAAGCGCATCGGCGATGCCGACAAAGGGCGAATGCAGCCGGATCTGCGCGTCGGAATCGAGTTGCAGGGGAAACAGGAAATACCGCTGCTTGTTGTCGATCAGCCGGTCAATCAGCGCCACGGCCTCGGCGCGGCGCTGTTTGCGGCGGTTGAGCTTGCGGGCCCAGCCCATGCCTTCGACGACCGGGTGCCACGGGCGGTGATTCTGCCAGCCGGGATAACGCCAGCGGGTCAGCACATCGGCAGCGTTGTATATGAAGCCTTCGGTCGCGCGTTTGCGAAAGGATGAGGAAACCTTGCGATGTTCGGGGATGGGCGGCAATTGTGCCGCCAGCGCGCGGTACCACGCCGGATCGCGCGACAAGGTGCTGTAACCGTTCACCCCGCCGATTTCCATGGTGACCCAGTCGGGCCGGATATAGCCTTCTTCGAAGACATAGGCGGTAACGCCCAGTTCGCGGCACACTTCGAGCGCGACAATATGATGATCCCGGCAGTCGCCGAACAGCATGATATCGGTGATCGCGTGATCTTTCAGCAATTGCGCAAAGACACCGGGCCATTCATCCAGCCCGCCGCGATAATCAATCCCGTGGGACAAGCGCCAGTACGCCCGGTCGCCGCCGTTGAAATTCACCTTGAAGACAGTGTGGCCCGCATCGCGCAGCGCCATCGCAAGTTTGCGGAAGAACGGGCCCATGATGCCTTGCAGCATCATCACGCGGCGCGGATTCTGGAGGCTGGTGCTGGCCTTGGCAAAGGCAGCCGGGCCGGTATTTTCGGCAGTCATAGGGGCTCTCACAAGGCCTTCAAGCTTATGTTTTTGGTATCGGATCGCAACACCCTGTCTCCACCTGCCCCGCATACCCTGTAATCGGCTGTTTTGTCGATGTCCGCGACCCACAATCTTTTTTTGGCTTTGTCATGTATTTCCACCATAGGGCGCTTGCATGCGACCGGGGCCGGGCATTTTTTCGCTTATGACGAGCGGATTGTGCCTGACCATGCCGGTGGTTGCAGCGGCCTTGATGCAATGGTCAGGATTTTGTGAGCGCCCCGTTTTTCTCCATGTTTGAACTGGCATCCGGCGCAGGGCTGGCGGGTATCGTGATACTCGCCGATGCGCTGTCCCAGCCGCGCGCCGGACAGCGTTTCGGTTTGCGCAGCGCTGCGGGCACAGCCGTGCTGATCGCAGCGGCGGGCCTTGCTTTGGGGCTGGCGCTGGTGCTGACCGGCGCGATGGTGACTTCGGCGGCGCTGGTGGCGGCCGTGGCAGCGCTGCTGGCGCTGGTTTCCAACATCAAGAACAAGGTGCTGGGCGAACCACTGGTGTTCAGCGATTTTGCGCTGATCGGCGCGGTGTTTCAGCACCCGCACTTCTATGTCTCGGCGCTGCGCGGTTGGCAGATTGCGCTGATGATCGGCGGGACGGCGGGGGTGCTGGCAATTCTGGCCGGGTTTTCGACCCTGGCACTGCCGCCGCGTTGGGGCGGGCTGGTGCTTGCGATGGTGGCAGCCGCTGCGCTGATCCTGTTGCTGCGTTCGCCCATGTGGCACCCGGTCAGAGCGCAGCCTGACGTGCACCGCGATGTGGGCGCGCACGGATTGCTTGCCACGCTGCTGGTACATTGGACGGGATGGCGCCGCCAGCCTGATCCGGAACCTTGCGCGGCACCGCGAATCGCTGCGGCGGCAAACCCGCTCGTGATCGTGGTGCAGTGCGAATCCTTCACCGATCCGGCTGATCTGCTGGGGGAAAATGCGTGCCCCATGCCGGGGCTTGCGGCGGCACGCTCGCTCGCGCAGCACCGCGGGCGGCTGCTGGTGCCGGGGTTTGGGGCCTATACCATGCGGACCGAATATGGCGTGCTGTTCGGTCGCAGCGAAGACGCGCTTGGCCTTCGCAAGTTCGATCCCTTCCTGACCGCTCACCGCGAGGCCAGTTTCTGCCTGCCCAATCGCCTGTGCGATCAGACCTGGCAATCGCTGTTCGTTCATCCGCATGACCTGCGTTTTTACGGGCGTGATCGCCTGATGGCTGCAGCCGGCTTTGGCGCCTTGGTGGGAGAAGATGCCTTCAGCCCGCCTGAACCCGGTGCGGGCCGCTATGTCAGCGATGCAGCCGTTGCCGATGCGATCATTGCGCTGGCCACCAAGGCGGCTTCGGCGACGTTCATCTATGCCGTGACAATCGAGAATCACGGACCCTGGCCGGTGCCCAAGGGCGATGCCGCCGGGCCGGGCAATGCGCCCTATTGGCAGCTTGTGCGCAATACGGATGCGATGCTGGCGCGCCTTGTCGCTTTTGCCCGCAAGTGTGGCCGCCCGGTCACGCTGTGCTTTTTCGGCGATCACCGGCCCAGCATTCCGGGAGTGAGCGAGCCGGGTGATGCACGGCATACGCCCTATGTGGTGGTCAGTTTCGATGCTGACGGGGCGGCGCTGGCGGGCGAGCCTGCCGCTGCCGATCTGACCCCGGCGCAGCTTCACCATCTGATCCTCGATACGATCAGGCGCTATGCCTCAGGGCCTCGGCAAGCGTGACAGCAGGCCATCGCGCAGCCGCCGTGGCAGCGCCCGGTCCAGCCATTTGAGCAAGCCGAACCAGCGCGGCACGATCCGTTCGGCCTCGCCTGCCAGCACTGCCGTGATGATCGCCCGCGCCGCCCGGTCAGCCGATATTTCGAGCGGGCGGGCAGGGCGGGGGCCAAGCGCCGGATCGGCTGCGATAAACCCCGGCGTCGCCAGCGTGACCGTAACCTTGTGCGGCCTTGCAGCAAGCCGCAGGGCATCGGCAAAGCGGGCAAGACCAGCCTTGCTGGCCGCATAAGACGGCGCAAAGGGCAGGGCGTGCGCCGCTGCTGCCGAACCGATTATGCCGATCTTTCCGCCAGTGCGCGCGCACATGCGGGCGGCGGCCTGCGCTGCGAGCGCAGCGGTTGCGGTGAAATTGAGATGGCATTGGCGCGCGACCTGCGCCGGGTCTTCGATCACATCGCCGGGGCCAAGGGTTGCGCCCTGACCTGCCACCAGCAGCACCACTGCAAAAGGTGTCGCTGTATCTTCGGCATCGAAGGCTGCGCCTGCTGCCGCCACATCGGCCAGATCAATCAGCCGCAGCGATACCTGCGCGCCGCGCGCCCGGCATGCCCCGGCGGTCGCCTCCAGCCGCTCCCGGTCGCGGCCCCACAGGCTGAGGTGAACCCCTGAGCGCGCCAGTTGCCGCGCCAGTTCGCCCCCGAGGTTGCCCGAGGCCCCCGTCACCAGCATAGGTACTGATGCTGAGTCGCATCTGATCGCCGGATCAGTCAATTTGCGGCAGCTCAGCGGTTGGTTTTCGTGACAAGGCGTAAGCCAAAATTTTGTTTGCCTCTGCGCTTGAGAGTGAACGCAAAAAATCATTTTGCCGCAGTGCAGCAATGGCCTATTGTCTGGGCGAGCACAAGGTCACGGCATGCATCATCGCAACGTCCGGTATCATCGTCGCAAAAGCCTTGACAGGCAAATCATCCTGTGGTTGGAGGCTGCGGTGCGCCGAAATGTCACGTCAACTCGAGCCAGACCAAGGCTTTTTGAAAACTCGTTCTTCGAGTTTTTCACGTTTTTCACCTTGAAGGCTTTTGTGGTTCTCTGGTCGGTGCTGCTGGTCGGCATTGCCGCAATCGCAGTGTCCCAGGCGCCGACGCGCTGGGCGCTCCTGCTTGTGCTTGCCGGCTGGGGCGTGTGGACGATCGTCGAATACGGCCTGCACCGCTTTGTCTTTCACCTTGAGCCGAAATCGCCAAGGCTGCAGCAGGTGATCTTCATCATTCACGGCAATCACCATGCCGATCCCAATGATCCGCTGCGCAATCTGATGCCCCCGATCGTCAGCGTATCGCTGGGATCATTGATCTGGCTGGGCTGCGTGGCCTTGATGGGCGCGCCAGGAAGCTGGTTATTCCTCGGGTTCGTGCTGGGCTATGTGGTTTATGATCTGGTGCACTATGCGTGCCACCAGTTCGGCATGACGGGCACCCTCGCACGGTTTCTCAAGGTGCATCACATGCGCCACCATTTCGAGCGGGAGGGCGGCAATTACGCCATCACCGGCATGCTGTGGGATCGGCTGTTTTCAACCAAACTTCCCAGCAAGCGCGAGCGCAGCTAATCATGCTCCGCCTGGATGAGCGGCAGCAGCTGCGCAAAGCTCCCGATGCGGGGCGTGCGCGGTGCGCTGGCGGCGACTTCGCGCGCGCCATAGCCCCATTCCACCAGAATCATCGGCAGATTGGCAGCTTGGGCCGTGGCCAGATCGACAAGCGAATCGCCGCAGTAAAGGGTATTGTCCGGCGCTGCCGCCAATTGCCTCATGCAGAGCAAGGCAGCGTCAGCCGCCGGCTTGCGCGGGCGGGTCGGGGTGCTGCCGACAATGGCGGCAAAATGCCGCGCGAGGCCAAGATCGGCGAGGATTTTTTCGCACAGATATTGCGGCTTGTTCGAACAGATCGCCATGCCGATGCCGGCGCGGCCGAGCTGTTCGAGCCCGTCGGCAACTTCGGGAAAGGCGAGATCGGCGGGCGTTGCGGCGATCTTGTGCCGCTCGCGGAATTCGCCAAGGTCTGCGGCGGGATCGCTGGTATGTGCGCCCATCACGGCGGCAATCATCGGTTCGCCGCCCACAGCATCCATGGCGCGGATCAGATCGCGGTCTGCCGTGGTGGTCACGCCGCGGTCGGCCAGCATGCTGTCGATTATCTGACCGGTCAGGCGCGCACTATCGACCAGCGTGCCGTCGAGATCGAAAATGATATGGCGGAATTTCATTAGGGTCTCTTTGCAGATGGCCATGGGTTACTATCCGCCGGACATGCTGCAAGCTAGGAATTTGTCATGATGGATTTTTCAGCAGCGACGGGGACCACGGTGGATGCGCAGGCATCGGTGCGGGAAACGTCAGATCACATTGCCAGCGGGCGCGACGTTATCGCGCTTGAGGCCGAAGCGCTCCACATGCTGCGCGACAGCATCGATGAAAGCTTTGCCCAGGCTGTCGATCTGATCCTCAGTTGCGGCCAGCGCGTGATCGTGTCGGGCATTGGCAAGTCCGGGCATATCGCGCGCAAGGTGGCAGCGGCCTTTGCGGCTACCGGAACGCCTGCACTGTTTGTGCACGCCGCCGAAGCTGCGCATGGCGATGTCGGCATGGTGATCCCCGGCGATGTGCTGATCGTGTTTTCCAACAGCGGTTCGACGGTCGAGATCCAGCCCTTGTGCATCTATGCCAAGAGCATTGGCTGTGCGCTGATCGGGATTTCGCGCAGCCAGCGATCCTTGCTGGCGCGCACGGCCGATATCACGCTGCTGCTGCCCAAGGTGGACGAGGCATGCAGTTCAAGCCTTGCGCCCACCACTTCCACCACGATGATGATTGCTCTTGGCGATGCATTGGCGGTGACAACGATGCGCGCGCGCGGGCTTTCGGGGCGTGATATCCGGGCGCTGCATCCCGGCGGCGAAATCGGGCAGAACCTGCGCTGCGTCGAAGATGTTATGCATGGCGCCAATCGCCTGCCGCTCGTCCGGCTCAACACGCCGATGCCCGAAGTGCTGCTCACCATGACGGAAAAGCGGCTTGGCACGGCAGGTATCGTGGATGATAATGGTGCGCTGGTCGGGGTAATCACCGATGGCGATTTGCGGCGGCACGGCGCTGATCTGATGCAGGCCACCGCGCGCGAACTGATGACCCCGTCGCCGCGCACGATCAGCCGCACCGCCTTGGTGCAGCAGGCGCTCGAAGAAATGAACACGCACCGCATCACTGTGTTGTTCGTGGTTGATGACAGCCGGCCCAACGTGCCGATTGGTGCGGTCCAGATTTACGATATCGCCACCGCGCCGCCGGTGCATCTGCCAGCCGCGTGATGCCCCGGATTGCGATCATTATTCCGGCCCGGCTTGCTTCAAGCCGGTTCCCGGCCAAGCCGCTTGCGCCGATCACCGGGGCTGACGGCACGGCGCGCATGGCTATCAGTTACACCTGGGAGGCTGCGCAAGCCGCGGCGCGGCTGCTTGGCGGCGAGGTTGAGGTGGTGGTCGCCACCGATGACAATTCGATCGCCGATGCCTGCGCGGCGCAAGGCATTGCTGCCGTGATGACACCGACCCACTGCCTCAACGGCACCGAACGCTGCGCTGCGGCGCTGGGCGCCTTGGCGGTGCGGCCTGATGTGGTGGTGAATGTGCAGGGCGATGCGCTGTTGACCCCGCCTGATATGGTGCAGCGCGTCGTGGAACGGCTCTGCGCCAGTCCTGATCTGGCCATGGCGACCCCGGTGGTTGCGGCCAGCCCGGCGGTTCTTGCGCACCTGCAAGCCGATGCTGCGGCAGGGCGGGTGGGCGGCACGACGGCTGCCTGTGCCAGCGATGGCCGGGTGCTGTATTTTTCCAAGTCGATCATCCCGCATGCCGCGCCCGGCACAACACCGCTTCAGCCGGTTTTGCTGCATATCGGCGTCTATGCCTATCGCCCCGACGCGCTTGAAGCCTATGCCGCGCGCCCTGCTGCCCCGCTCGAATTGCAGGAAGGGCTCGAACAGTTGCGCTTTCTCGATGCGGGCCTGCCGGTTGGCACCGTGCTGTGCGACGCGCCGGGCTGGAACGTGATCGAGTTGAACAATCCCACCGATGTCGTATTGATCGAGGCAGAACTTGCGCGCCGTGCGCAAGGGGAAACCATGTGATGCTGCCCGCTTTCAAACGTGCTTCTGGTGCCGCGCCCTTCCTGATCGCAGGGCCTTGCGTGATCGAAAGCGAGGCGCTGTGCCTTGCGATTGCTGATCGTCTGGCTGCAATCGGGGCAGAACTCGGCATGCCCGTCATCTTCAAGGCCAGCTTCGACAAGGCCAATCGCACCTCGGTGAACGGTTTTCGCGGCCATGGGCTCGACGAAGGCCTGCGCGTGCTGGAAAAAGTGCGCGCGCAAACGGGATTGCCAGTGCTCACCGATGTGCACCTGCCCGATCAGGTGCCGGCCGTGGCCGAAGTGGTCGATATGCTGCAAACCCCGGCATTTCTGGCACGGCAGACCGATCTCATCATGGCGGCGGCTTCCAGCGGCAAGCCGGTGAATATCAAGAAGGCCCAGTTCATGGCGCCGCAGGATATGAATGCGGTGCTGGGCAAGGCGCAGGCCGCTGCGAATGATGCAGGCGTCAACGATCCGCAGATCATGCTGTGCGAGCGCGGATCGAGCTTTGGCTACAACAATCTCGTCGTTGATATGCGCGGTCTGGTGATCATGCGCGACATGGGCTGCCCGGTGGTGTTTGATGCCACCCACAGCGTGCAATTGCCCCGCGGCGGCGGGGATCGCTCGCTTGGCCAGCGCCAGTTTGTCGAGCCGCTCGCGCGCGCCGCTGTGGCCATCGGGGTGGACGGGCTGTTCATCGAAACCCATCCCGATCCCGACAGCGCCCTGTCCGATGGCCCCAACATGGTGCCGCTGGATGCCTTGCCGGGCCTGCTGCGTCAGTTGACCGCTATCGCCGCGCTGGGCTGATGCCTGCGCTGCTTGCCATTCCCCCCTTTCCGGGAGCGCGCCTGCCCGCTTTTGCCGTGCCGGGCGAAGCGGGGGCCGACGCGCGGGCCGAAGCGGGTAGCGATGATGCGTCCCGCCTGCTGGCAGCGCTGGCAGAGCACCGGGTCGGCGGGTGTTACTGGGGGCGGCAGGTGGCCGGGCCTGCGCAGCTTGATGCCACAAACTGGCCGCTCGATGCTGATCCCTGGTGCCTGCTCGATGCCGCCGAGGCCGTCGCGCTGCCTGCGGATGATGGCCGCTGCGTGCTGGCGCTGGCTGCGAACAAGCCGCTGACCTTGGTGGGCGCGAGCGCTGGGCAGGCCTGCGATGCGTCAGCTCTGGTGCAGGCCCATCTGACGCGCTGGCAATGGCGCGATCCGTTCAACGGCGCAGTGATTTCAGCACTTGAGGCGATCGAACTGTGCGGCTTCTGGCGCCGCCTGATCGACAGCAACCGGCCGCTGGTGGCAGCGCTCGGCTTTGCGCATTGGAAAAAGCCTACCGTGGCGCCGCTATTGTGGAATGGGCGCGAGACCCCGTTTCGCCGCAGCCTGCCGCAGCTTGCACCGCAGGATGTCGTGGCCCTGTGGCGTTCGCGCGTCGCACCGGCTGATAATGCCAAGCTGGCGGGCCAGCCGGTGCTCGAAGTCGAAGATGGCTTCATCCGTTCAGCAGGATTGGGCGCGGATTGCGTGCCGCCGCTGTCGGTCATTGTCGATCAGCGCGGCGTGCATTTCGATCCCACCCGGCCAAGCGATCTGGAAGATTTGCTCGAACACGGCACCTTCGCGCCTGCCTTGCTTGAACGCGCTGCCGCGCTGCGCGCTGCGATTGTGGCGGCAGGGATTTCGAAATATGAACAGGGCACAGCCGAGGTGCTGCCGCGTCCGGGCGGCGCGCGCCGCCATGTGCTGGTGCCGGGGCAGGTCGAAGATGATCGCGCTGTTACCAGCGGGGGCGCCTTGTCTTCCAACCTTGAACTGCTGCGCCGCGCGCGGGCATCGGCTGGGCCTGATGCCTTTGTGATCTACAAACCCCATCCCGATGTGCTCGCCGGCCACCGGCGCGGGGCGATTGCGGCTGGCGAGGCGCAGAAATGGGCCGATGCCATCGAGACCGAAGCCTCCATGGCTGGTCTCATCGAGATGGTCGATGAACTCCACGTCAACAGCTCGCTCGCCGGGTTCGAAGCCTTGCTGCGGGGCAAGCAGGTCACCGTCCACGGCGTGCCGTTCTATGCGGGCTGGGGGCTGACCACTGATCTCGGCGAAGTGCCCGCGCGGCGCACTGCACGGCGCAGCATTGATGAATTGGTGGCGGCCGCGCTGCTGCTTTATCCGCGCTATCTTGATCCCGAAACAGGCCTGCCATGCCCCGCCGAAGTGCTGGTGGAACGGCTTACCGGGCAGCAAGTCAGGCTGGCTCCCAATGCCCGCGCCTTTGTCGCGATCCGCCGTCTGGCAGGGCGCACCAACCGCCTGCTTGGGCGCGGCGGATAGGGAACGGGCATGCTGTCGCCGGGCGCTGATGCTTGCTCGTCCAGATTTTCCGGTTCGCCGTTCATGTGTTTGTCTCCGGGTCGGGCGCCTGACTGCGCGACATGCTGTCACGCTGCGAATTGCACACAGCGCTGCATGCGAAGCATGTTCCGCGGGTAGATACAACCGCCTGCCGCTGGCTGATCCACGATAGCGCATGCCGCGGCCTTTATCTGCCTGCATCCTCGGGTATCCGCGGTCATGTTTGGCAAGCGACCGGGGCAGGGCGGCATCGCCTCCCAGTAGTTTTACCGCCCGTATTTCTTTCCAAATTGGCTGGCCAAGTCAATGATTTGTGCGCATAGGGGTAATCCCCAATACGGACAATGTCCGAAGGCGTGTAGCAGCAACCTGCGCGGCGTGGAGACCGGGAGGCATTGCGCCAACCCGCCGCTGTCGTGTGAGCATTATGTGCTCAAACCAAGGTTGCTTGCGCAGATAGTTCAGGAGGTCGCAACCATGGAAACCGTAACGGAGTTGGAAACAACACCGCCTGCTCCCGTCAAGACGAGCATATTTCAATCCCACGTTTTTGATCATCTCCAGAAAATGGAGAATTCCAGCCTGGTCAACAGCAAGGAAAATTGCATTCGGGAATTGCGCAATTTGGGGATCGGGGATTTCGGAACCGTGCTCTGGAATATGCCGGATGCCGACTTCCCGAAGCTCTCATCGCTATTGCCGCCGATGACTTCGGCCGAAATTACGCAAATGTGGACCGGGGCAACAGGTGATACGCTGCTTGATCAAGCTTTGAGTTTTGTCAGAGCCTGCTCGGCCCAATATGCCGAGATCACCGGCGAGTCTTTAATCGACAAGCGAATTCTCGATTTCGGGTGTGGTTATGGCCGATATTTGCGGTTGTTCAGCTATGACACAGACAGTGTGTATGGTGTTGATGCCTGGCAGAATTCGCTTGTGCATAGCGCCGAGGCTGGATTTGGCGATGTGATCAGGCAGGTTGATGCAGTTGCAGAAACCATACCCTTTGATTTCAAGTTTGATTTCTTGTTCGCATTTTCAATCTTCACCCACCTTAGCGAAGCTTCGACAGTCGCTGCGCTCAAGGCGCTGCGCAAGGCAGCGCGTCCGGGTGCGGTTCTGATTATCACGATCAGGCCGGTCGAGTTCTGGCAGCTTTGTGCCGAAGGCCGTTCGCATGTGCTGCTGACGGAACAGGAGGTTCAAGGCCTTGTCGAGGCTCACACAACATCCGGCTTTGCCTATTACCCTTACGTCAACGAACATGAGCCTGACAGCGAACTTCATTATGGCGACACCTCGCTGACTTTGGACTGGCTGCTGAGCAAGGTGGATGGCTGGGAGTTCTGCGGCTTTGATCGGTCGATCAATGATCCGCTGCAACGATACATCGCATTCAAGGCGGTTTAGTGGGGCAGGGATTACCGGGCGGTGGCAGCGGGCCGGAGCATCGGCTTTCCGGCCCGCTTGCGACAGGGGCCTAAGGCTGCGTTGCCAGATGATCGAGAAACGCCTCGATCCGGGCAAAATGACCCGCCCAGTCTGGCGGTTCGAAACTTTGCAGCCGGGCGAGCTGTGCCTGCCTCAGTGTGCCATGGGGGCTGGCATAATCGGCCAGCATCGCGATCCATGCGTCCTCATCGTCCGGCGCCAGCAATTCGGGAATATCGCCCGCGATTTCGCGAAAGACATCCAGATCGCTGGCGATCACCGGAATGCCTGCGGTCAGCGCTTCGACCAGCGGGATGCCGAAACCTTCGGCAAAGCTGGGAAACAGCAGAGCGCGCGCCTGGCCGAGGAGCTGCGCCAGTTGTGCATCGTCCACGGCGCCTGCTTCGATCACCTTGCCGCCAAAGTCGGTATGGTCGAGCGTGGCAAAGACATTGTCCGCCTCCCAGCCGCGCCTGCCGATGATGATGAGCCGAGGGCACGCATCGCCCAGCTGCGCCAGCATCCGTTGCCACACCGACAGCAGCAGCGCGTGATTTTTGCGCCCTTCGATGGTTCCAAGGATGACGAAACTCGGCACGTCATCGTCTGGCGGTGCGCTTGCATCAGCCTGCAGGCTGGCGCAGCCCGGCCATGCGACCGTGGCAGGCGGCATCCTGTGCCCGGTGCTGGCAGCAAATTGCGCAAGCGTATCCAGCGTGTGCTGGCTGTTGCCGACCACGCCTGCGCCCGATTGCAGCACCATGGTCATGCGGGCGCGATGCTTGGCATCTTCCCCGGCGCGGCAGAATTCGGGATGCGTAATCGGGATCAGATCATGCACCAGATAGATCGGACGCACGCGGGCTTTCACACACCAGTCAGCCAGCGCAAGGATATGCAGGCCGGTGTGGCCGGGGTTGAGCCAGAACCGCTGCTTGCCGTCATAATTGCGCAGCAGGTGCCAGCCCCAGCGCAACGCCAGTTTCACCAGATTCTGGCGGAAGGATCGGCCCCCATCGCCGCCCGGCTGAACCGGTGCCAGCAGGGCAGCGAACAGCGCCTGTGAAGCGCGCATCGGCAGGATGACCTGCCGCTGCTTCATGATGATCACCGCCTGCGAGCGGGGCGCGAAATGTTCGAGCCAGGCATCGCAGATCCGGTCAATCCCGGTGGCCCGCACACCTTCCCAGCGCCGCCAGATCAGGCGCGTGACATCCAGCAGCAGCGGCGCGCTGTTATCCGTCTCGGCCATGATCCGGCAAAAGCGTCAGAACGCGCCAGCCTGTTGCAACACCAGGAACGGCAGGAACAACTGGCTGACAAGCTGGATCATCTTGGACGGCTGGTTGGCGAGCGCATTGCCCACGTAAACCACGTCTTTGTCCTGCATGTCGAAACGTTGCGCAAGGATATAGCTGCTCGCCTCCATCATGTTGAAATGATAGACAATCGGCACGTCCTTGCCGGCCTCGTCACGCTCGATGCGGAAAACGAAGATCGCCCGGGCATTGCCTGCCATCGGATTGGCGCCGCCAGCCATCGCGACAGCTTCGATCAGCGATGTCTTGGCACTGGGGAAGGGGAACTGGCTCGATTGGCCCGGTGCGCCCAGCACGCTGAAGCTGCGCGGTGCGCGGATCAGCGTGATGCGGTCTGACGGGAAGATGCGGACATCATAGGCCGGATTGTCGAGCACATCGCTGAACCGCCATTCCTGCACCGCGTCATTGCGCGAAACCCGCACCAGCAGATCCTTGATCTCTCCCTTGTTCCCGCCGGCAAGGGCGATCACTTCGGACAAACGCTCCCGATTGGTGGGCAATACCAGCCTGCCGGGGCGCGCAATGTCGCCGCCGATGATCACCGAATTGGTGAGCCCTTCGGCAATCGACACCAGCACTTGCGGATTTTGCGACTTGCCGCGCAAGGCCTGACGCAGCTGGCCTTCAATCTCGCGGGTGGTGCGCCCGGCGACATTGAGCTGCCCGACATAGGGGATCGAGATGGTGCCCTGGTCGCTCACCCGCATCGGCGGGAAGCGTTCCGAACGGGCCGCAGGATCAAAGCCGCTGCCCCCTTCGCCCCCCGTGCTCGCCGATCTGCCGAACAGCGCAACACCCGTCTCGAAGATTGCGACATTGAGCACATCGCCGGGGCCGATCAATTCGGTCGAAGGGCCGGGGGTGTAGTCTGGACGGAAAATCGGAGGCGGTGCGGCAGGCCGCGGCAGATCGTTGACAGTCTGCACCGGAACCAGCTGAATCCCGAGTTCACCAGTATCCGCGGCAATCTGCGAGCGGATCGAAGAACCCGTCGGCCCACTGGTGGGCAAGGCTGCGCAGCCTCCCAGCAGGGCAAGCGCCCCCAGCATGGGAACCGACTTGCCCAACAAGCTGCCAAGGCGTCCAGCAATACTCAATCTCATCAAATTACTTCCCGAACCTTTGCATGGCAGCAGCAAGGTGCCACTGCGACTTGCCAGTACATCAACACACACCCGCTTGGCCATGCTAACTGTCCCGCCGCAAGGCGCGCTGCAACATCTCCTGCGCCTTTGCGCCAAAACCATGCGAATTACCAGTGCCAGCGGCGGCACCGGACAACCGCAGTCTGGCACCGCCTTTTACCTTGCGGCCGTGATACAGGTTCGGGCGCAAGGTGCCGTCAGTGATGCTGCGGATCTTGCGCATGGTCAGCTTTCCCAGCGTCTCATCCGAATAAGCCGGGGTGTAATAGATGCAGTCGTCGAAATAGTAATGCGTGACCTGCGACCAGCGCGTGCGGCGCGGATCGTGCTGCGGGCTGCCGCCGTGCAGCAGATTGGCCAGCCAGATCAGCGCCTGACCCTTGCGCGCCAGAAAGGTGGCAGGCTGGGCATTGTGCGCGGCGCACAGCGCATTCCACGCCTCGGTGAAGGGCAGCTGGGCTGAATTCGGCCGGGTCCGATAACCACTGCGCCCGATGATCGCATTGTTCATCACCGGCCAGCGGTGCGTGCCGGGATAGTAGAACAACGGGCCTGCATCCGCGTGCACATCTTCCATCGCCAGCCACACACCGCACATGAATTTTTCCGGCAGCGAGGAGAAATGCACGATATCGGTATGCGCATCCTGCTGCGTTCCGACCGGAAAGTTGAGCGTCTGAAACGGGAAGGCCTGCCGCCCGTACAGCTTGCTGAGCAAGGCGATCACAGCCGCGTTGGCAGCAATCGCAAGCACATCGGCATGGATCTTCCATGCATCCTGAACGCGCCGCTCGCCCGCGGTCTTGTCGCTTTCCGGGTCGGCAAAATCGACGCCGTAATGCGGGGCGAGATCATGCTTGATACGCGCGATCCGCTGATCAAGCGCGTCATCGGGAAAATCGAACACGGCATAGCCCTGTTCGAACAGATCGCGGCCGATGCGCGTTTCCTCCTCGGTCAACCCCGCCTCGGCGGCGAGCGCCGGAAACAGCGGCGATTTAATCAGGGGAAGGCCGGGCAACGGATTGATCACACCAACTTCTTTCTTCCGGTTACCGTGTCGCGCAGCTTGTCCAGACCCAGCTGGCAGCAGCGTCGCCAGCCTTCGGGATGTCCTGCCAGCTGTGCCATGATCGTGCGCACATCGTGATACACTGACTTGCGGTCTTCCAGCTCCTGATAAAGGCTCCAGAATCGCTGCGCACCAAGCAGCGCGGGCATATGCCAGACACCATGAAATCCAAAGGCCTTATCTGGAGTGCTGGCGCGCTCTGCCGAAAAAGTGTCGGCCAATTGGCGGGTTGCAAAGCGCATCCCTTGTTGTTCGAGCCAGGGGCGATTGATCCGCCCGATGGCGACATCCTCGGGGTGGCTGGGCACGAATTGTTCGGCCTGACAGGCTTTCAGCAATCTGCGGCTGCGCAGCGAAAAGCCGCCATTGCCGACATCATAGCCATCGCTGAATTGTGGCCAACTCGCGCCGAGATAGTCAAATTCGAGAAATGCCGGATCCCACCGTTCAGGGTGAACGACATAGCCATCCCATTGCACCACAAGACAATGCGAGGTCGCAACATGATCGGCGAGATGTCTGAGCATGAACTGCGAATATTCGCGCGATGTCGCCAGTTCGGGAATGATGACAACATCGAGGCCCGGCAACTGGCGCGGCGGCTGTTCATGCGTCAACAGCTTGCAAGCGGCAAAGCGCACGCCGTTTTGGCAGGCCTCGATCGCCTTGATCGTGGCTTCCATATTGATCGAGGTCACGGCGATCAGCGTTACCTCGTCAAGGCCAAGCCGGCTGGTGGGAGCGCTGCCTGTCATGCCAGCAGGCTTAGCGCAAATTGTTCGGAAGCGCGGCTGAGATTGGGGTGATGGAACGGATCGACGACCGCGTTCGTGCGCCAGATCCGCTGGAGCGCCGCCAATTCTCCGGCAAACCGGGCCGCGCCTACGGGATCGGTATCAAACCCGCGCGAAATCGATTCGTGATGCACCAGCACGCTACGCGGCTCGTAAAAGGATTGCCAGCCGCGCTGGTTGAGCCTGAGGCACAGATCGACATCATTGAACGCGACGGCAAAGTTTGCGGCATCCAGCCCGCCGACAGCCAGAAACCGTTCCTTCTGCACGACCAGACAGGCAGCCGTCACAGCCGAGACATATTGGGGCAGGGCATGGCGCCGGAAATAGCCTTCGGCTGCTGGCTCGATAAAGCGATGGGCGTGCCCGGCGGCATTGCCCACGCCGATCACCACGCCAGCGTGCTGGATGCGGCCATCGGGGTAGATGAGCTGCGCGCCCACCGCGCCGACTTCGGGGCGCATCGCCTGCGTCGCCATGATCGCCAGCCAATCGGGCGCAAGGATCTCGACATCATTGTTCATCAGGCAAATCAGTTCGCCCTTGGCCACGGCCACAGCATTGTTGTTGATTGTCGCATAGTTGAATGGCCCCGGCTGCGGCAACACCGTCACGCCTTCGCGCGCAAGCTGGGCGAGATAATTGCGCGTGGCAGGCTCGTCGCTGTCATTATCGGCGATAATGATCTCGATTGACGGGTATTCGGTGGCGCGCAGACCGGCGATGCAGGTGCGCAGCAGATCAGCGCGGTTGCGGGTGGGGATGATCACGCTGACCGGGGGCAGGGCGGAGGCGATGTTCACCGGCGCGAGCGAGGCGGGCGGAGCGATGCGCGCTGCCCGGTGATGCAGCACGGCGTGAACATGGGCGATCGGGCCGCACTGCACCGCGGCTGCGACGAGAGCCGATGGCCAGTCTGCCTGCCCTGCCACGTCTTCAAGGTTCGCAGCATCGGCGCGCACAATGCAGGCACCCGTCAGAAAGTCGTGATGCCGCTGCAATTCGCTGTTCCAGTCGGGCTTGAAATAGGGCGCGATGCGATCACCCTTGCGATCCAGCAGGTCATCATCGGCATAGATCACGCGGCATGCCGGATCGCAGCGGGCGATCATGTCGCCATAGGCCGTTGCTGCATCTTTCGCCACCCGGTCGCCTGCGCGGATCGGCATCACCCACCGGGTAGAGCTGAAATCGCCCTCGCCAAGCAGCTGGCGCAGCGCCTGATCGGTAGGCTCGGTGATGACAAATGCATCAACACCGGCTGCATCGAGGCTATCAAGGCTGGCGCGCAAGGCTGCGGCATCGCTGCCCGGCGAAACCAGAGCGATGATCGGCTTGCCAAGCGCATTTCCGCCAGGCTGCGCAAGCTGCTCCAGGCGCAGCGCCCAAAGCCTGTAGGCCCTTGGCGACCGGCTCAACAAAGGGGCAAACTGCCCGCGCGCACGCACCCGCTTGCGCAGCAGCCACCATTTCGCCGCCGTGAGATAGGCACCGGGCTGCATCAGGAAAGCGTCCAGATGAACCCATAGGGTCAACCAGGCAATCAGGGCACTATCCAGAAATCGTTGCATGGCGTTTGAGGGGATGCCTCATCTTTATCCGGGTTGAACCACCAGATGGCGGCGTAAACCACTGGCCTGCAAATTGCCTTTCGGCAACTCCTGTGCGCACCTGTCGTCCGAAGTTGTCGTTGCGCGTGCCACCCTCGCCACTAGCGCATGCCGGGTGCGAGGCTGGTGCGGTTCTATCCGATCAATGCTTTTGCACGATAAAGACTGTTTGCCAGAAGCTTTCATCCAGAACAGCGCGCAGGGAAACACCGTGCCAATGGCGTTCAATATACCGGGGCGGGATCACGGCTTCGCCGTACACATCTGCCGTCCTGATACCGCCGCCACCGGTTGGCAGATAGACGAACTGTTCTGCATCATAGCTTTGCAGCAAAGTCGGAACCTGCGGCTTGTAATAGGCCAGCGAGCGGTACCAATCATTGTCGCACGCATCCGGATCCGGCATGGTCGCGATGAATTCGAGAAACTTGCGGGTTTCAATGGTGCCGCAGAACACGCCGCCCGGCTTCAGGACACGCGTGATTTCGGCGCTCCAGTTAAGGTGCACATGTTCGGGCAAGTGCGTGAACACGCTGTAGGCCATGGCATGGCTGAAGAAATTGTCGGGGTAGGGCAGTCGGCCAGTGGGCTCGACCAGCGCATATTGTGCAGGGATCCTCGCTTCGATGCAGGCGGCCAGGATCGCCGGGTCGATATCGGTCGCGAACAGGCGCTCCTGCGGGAAGTGGCACATGGCATAGCGCAAAAACCGTCCCCAGCCGCAGCCGAAGTCGAGAAACTTGGCATCCACGCCATCAAAAGGCATCGCCAGCGCGTCCGCATAATTCAGGAACGTGACGTAAAACTGGTAGGCTTCCTCGAACGCCGGGCGCAGGGCACTGCCGACAAATTGTGCCTGAATGGCGGTTGAGGGCAGCGGCGGCAGGCTTTGATCAAGACCATTATCGGCATGGCTCAAAAGCCGTGCGTGCCAGTCGTTCAGCGACGCCATCATCTGATCAATAGCCATAAAATTCCTCCAAAGTGTTCATGCAATCTGTTGCGTTGTTGATGATGGGGCGCGATCTTACGGCAGCGGAGCCCTGTGTCTGCTGCGCCTGTGTGCAACGATCTTGAGCCACCATCAATGACATCACGGGTGAGCCGTCCCTATTTGTACGGATCGTGGATGTGATCGGGATAGGTCACGAGGTCAAACCCACTGATACTGGCAAGGTGCACGAACGAGCGTTCGAAGGCGTGGGCCATGGTGCCGTCAATCGCGCCGAGTTCGGGCCCAAACCAGTCTGCATCGAATTTGGGATCAAATGCTGCCTTGAGCGCATCGAACCGGAACCAGAACATGGTGCCCGCCACAAACCGATCCATCCTGGCCACAGAGCCGCCAGTTTCGGCCATCAGCCGTGTGAGATTATCGAGATTGTCCCGCATCGCATTGGGATCATGGCACGGCTTCAGCATCGCGTCCGGCGCATAGATGCCGCAGCGCGGTTGCTGCGTGAAAACGGTGCGTGCTGCTGCTACCCGTTCAGCCGATAACAAGGCGCTGTAGATGCTGGAGCGCCACTTGTCGCCATTGGCGATGTGCAGCGATTTCTTGGAATGGACCTTGCACCCGTAGGTATAGCCCATCGCAACGGCTTCGCGCGCGACTTCGAAGAAGGGCAGCACGTCGCGCCCGCGGTTCTGAACCAGCAAGGTGCGGCGCGGTGCCAGTTCGCGGATTGCCTTTGCCACATCATGGGCATTCCACGTCCGCGGCAACGACAGCAGAACGTCAAGCGGGGCGCCCCCTTGCGCATTGGCCCGCACGACTTGTGCAAGTTCGTCGATCAGATCGGGGTAGTACAGGTGAATGCAGATCGCACCGTCCGACCGGCGAGCGCCCGCAGTGGCATTGGCATTGCGGACAAGCGCTTCGATCTGGGGATCGGTTGGCCGGCTTTCTTCAAGCACGGCGCGCACTGCCCAAAGATAGGCATGGCCAAATTTCCGGTCGGGCTCAAGATAGGTGCCTTCGGCCCATTCATTCCAGGCATTGATAAACACAAGGCCATTGCCTGACGGATGATTGCGCTCGGCAAATTTGACGGATTCGCTCAGCCAGTGATGGAACAGGGCCGGGGTGCAATCGTGAAACACATGGCCGCGCCCGGGCTTGCGGGCTTCATTGTCCCAGCCCGCCATGATGGTGGGATAATACGTCCTCGCCCGGTCGGTTGAATCCAGACTGTGCATCCGGTCCACGCAAAAATCGACAACTTCGGGGTACATGTAAACATACCCTTCGTGGCCGGGATTGTACCATTCGCGCGAGTCATGCTTGTTGATCACACTCACATTGTGCGGCGGAAATTCGCACAGGGCATCGAACCCGATCGACTGGTGATCGGCAAACCCGAATGAATTGGTGGCAACCAGATGGATGTCCGGGAACCCGGATGCCTTGGCGGCGCGCCGCCAGATTTCGACCATCTTGTCGAGATCATTGATGATAGCCGGGCGATAGACCACGATCAGCGGCTTGCCATCGACCTTGAGATAGCGGCCATCGCGGAAATAGCGGCACAGATCATCGAAGACCCGCGAATGATCTTCCAGCGAATGGCTTTGCTTCATCAGGACGTCGTCTTCCGCCCCGTCCCAGCGCCGTGTCCAGTTTTCATTGGCCCAGCACAGGCAGAACGGCAAAGTCAAAGTCTTGCCGCCATCGGCCAGATAGTTTTCGATCGGCCGTTCAAGCAGCCGGTGGCCATCGAACCAGTAATAATGGAAACAGAAGGCCCCGACGCCGTATTTCTGCGCCAGCTCGACCTGCGATTGCATCACCTCGATATTGCGCAGATCATAGAACCCCAGATCAAGCGGCAGCCGGGGCTGATAATGACCGCGGAACTGGGGCACAGCCTTGGTGACATTGCTCCACTCGGTAAAGCCCTTGCCCCACCATTCATCATTTTCCTTGAAGGGGTGGAACTGCGGCAGGTAAAACGCGATCAAGGTCGGAAAATCCGCAGCGGGCTCCACCGGGGTCGCCGCAACAGGCGCGTAGCTGGGCGAGCGTTCGCCGCAAGCAACCGCAAAGCGATCATGCCACGCTTCCTGATATAGCGATGGCTCACCCGGATGCGCCGCTGGTGCAGACGTGGCCACCGCCGCTGCCCCCGACGCCTGCGGGGTGTAATGCGAGATATTGGCCGAGGGTTGCCGCCCCAGCCGTTTGCCGAGCCACAGATAATGCAGCGCCGGGTCAAGCCCGCTCATCGCGACATCAGGATATTCGCGCAGATACCATTGTTCATCAAACGCACCGCTCGCACGGAATTCATGCAATTCTTGTTCTGAAATCATGTTGCGTGATCTTCACTAGTGTTTGTGATTTTATCGATTTGCATTTTTTCCATGCAATTTTAGCGATTTACCGTCAATCTTGCAGGGGCTTCGGACAGGATGCTCTGATAGAGATCGCCATAGGTTTGAACAAGCTTATCCATATCGTAGGTCTTGCCCAATTCGTTGGCTATGGCGGCGGTGTGTGGTCGGGCCTAGTCGTCAAACATTTGTTCCATCGCGGCCACAAGTCGCCCCACGAAAGTGTACGTATCACGCTTCAAATCAGTCGGCAGTCCTGCCACTTCCTTGTCGGCACCTCAACCCCGCAAGGAGCGTCTCTGCGGGCCGTTTTGCGGTTGACGCTGACCTGCCCCCTGAGCTGCCTCCCACCCCGTGCCGCCGAGCCAGATCAGCAGTCTTCGCACCTGTCTCTGCTTCCTTCAGCACCCCGATAATCTGCTCCTCCGAAAACCTTGCGCGCGTCATCGTCTGTCCTTCCGTCAGGCCAGACTCTAATCACTCGTGGAGGAAAAATAGGGGGGTCAAGCGTCACATCGTGACCGATACCGATGGCAATCTGGTTCGTGCCGTGATCCACACCGCTGGCGTGCAGGATCGCGATGGCATACCTCTCGTCCTCGCCGAGATCATCCGCCGCCATCCTTGGCTCAGGCACATCTTCGCCGATGGTGGCTATGCCGGCGACAAGCTGCGCGAGGCGCTGCGCAAGATCGGGAAATGGACGGTCGAGATCATCAAGCGGTCCGACCACGCCAAGGGCTTCGAGGTCTTGCCCAGACGCTGGGTCGTTGAGCTGACCTTTGCATGGCTCGGTCGCAACCGCCGCTTCGCCAAGGATTTCGAGCAGTCCGTCGCCTCAATCCAGCGCTTCGCATGCCGCATCGCAAGAGTATAGAATCTGTTGCGATAGTTTTGAATCAAACTCTTACAGAAGCGCGTTCTTGATCACACGCTCGGAAAGACGAAATCCTCATAAACCACGACCGGCAACGACAAGGGTGTCCAAGTTATCCCTCATGAGTATACAATAATCGCCCCTCTGCTACACCATATTCCGAATAGTGCTGTTCGCCAGATAGGAGGGTACCTGCTTCAATGGCTGCTGCGACATCAGGATGTCGGGCAAGATAGGTACTCTCATTGAAGAAAGCGCAGCCCGCTCGGCCTTCCTTCCAACCCCAAAACGAAAAGTGCTCAAACCCGCAGGTCAAACTGCCTGATCGGATTACATCTGCTATCTCTTTATTGTGCGATAGATAGAATCCATCGTCATACACCCAGTTAGGCGATAGGCCCGTAGCGAGTCCTTTGTCGAGATAGTGATGAAGCGGGGTGGGATAAGCGGACCGATCAAGACTATCGACCTGATTTATATAGTAAAACGGATCGAAAAACCGATTAGGTCTAAACGGACATGACCAGCCCTGGGCTAGATAGTGAAACCACATATCCTTAAGCGGCTGACCTTCCAGTCCGGCGCTCAGCTGATATACGGTAGGGTCAAACAGCTGCCTGGCATCCCCATTGCTTGATTGCAGCGGCGATGGTGGTTCTTCATGTGTAGGCGCGGTGCTTAACTCTTCGATTGGTCTTGCTTTCTCGGCCACCTTCTTGAAATTGTATGCGGCGCCGACCTCATAAGGATCGGGGAACCGTGAGCTTAGGTCAGCACGGTCGCGATAAAGAGCACGATCTGCCTTCGCGACTGGGGTTCCATCGCTATAGCTTTCAAAAAACGGCTTGATTTGCACTAACTCCGACTGACCCTGCTCCTCGATCAACTTTTCATACTCGAATTCGAGTTCCGCCACTAAAGGGTCAGACGGCGCAAATTTCTCTCTCACCCAGCGATGTACCCCTGCAGGACCAACACCGGAAAAATGATAGAAAATAAGTGGATCGCCGTCGATCTTGTAACCGGTTGCGCTGCGAACCAAGTGGCGCTGACCCACGTTCCAACTCGCCACGTCAATACCAGCATGGCGACTGATGTGAATGAAATCGAAATAACCAACAGCAAGATCAAACCAGCGTTGATCCGTAAATAGTCCCTTTTCGAAGTCGTCGATACAGTAACGTTCCAGCCTAGCAGCCCACCAGTCGGCGAGTTTATTACCATTCTCATCATTCTTGACAAGAAGGAAGCCGAGATTGTAAATGCCGTGCCTTAGCGAAGATGTCTCAATGACACGGATTTCTTCGTCTGTACAAGCTGGGCTTGTAGTGTGCGGCACTACGGACACCGATTTGTCCGCGGGCAATATGTTTAAGATCAGAGCTGGGTCTTCAAGGACCCAGCAGTCGGGATCAAGATAGATGACGTAATCGTATCCCATCCTGAGCAATCTCTGTAGCCCCCATCCCTTGATCGCTGTTGCCAGTTCCATGATGTTATGGCGGAAGATCCAAGATTTGATGTTCTTCTGAGGATAATCTTCCACCATCCAAATGTGAGCAAAAGGCTCGTTTTCCGGTTGTATGAAGCTTGGGAATCGATCCGCAACGAGAGCCACGACATCAATGTTGGGGTTCTGCTTTTTGACGGTAGCCGCCATAACCCGCGCCTTCGCGAGATAGTTGACGGCAAAATAGGTAAATATTGCAATCTTCATTTCGGCCTCAGATGAATTTGATCATTAGCAACGGGCACCATACGGAGAAACGATTAGGTGGCCTAAAAATATTTCGGCCTCTTTGTAACAGAAGACGATAGAACCCTATGGGTCGGAAATCATCTTTGTTGGGGCATTGGTTGGCTGTTAAAGGACCGGGGCAGCAGTCGATAGTGCAGCACGCCCCGCTCGACGTAGCTGGACCGTAGCCTGCGCCAGCATTCTTGTCGATTGCACCAGCGCCTCCCGAGTTCGCTCAAGTTCGGAAGAAAGTAGCTCTATGCTCTCACGTTCGCCGATCGCACCGTTGAAGGCCTCGTTTCCGCAGATGGCGTCGAAATTGTAACCTCTCTCGATAAGCAACTGGTGAATACCATTGCCTACATCGGCCACCCAAGGCGTACGATCCTCCACAGTGGAAACGTTGTCGTCGCCAACCCGGTGTGACTGAAAAGCTCCCAGAGTTTCGACGAGCACGACTGGTGGACGCTTGTGATGCGCGAACGCCATAAGATGAAAAATGAAATCCTCTGAAAAATCATATTTGAAATCGTACTCGGCTGCCACCTGTCGAGCGAATTTGCCGGGATGGATCACCCCGCAGAGGGGAATGGAGTTGCTTCCACGGAGGGTGTACATCCAATCTTTGGCCGGGTACCGCCCTCCGTAGGATAGCAGCTCGCGCTCGGTTTTCCCTCCGTTCAGCGTCCATTTCTCAACAACGATCTGTGTGTCGAACAGAACAAGTTGTTCGCATGGCGATTTGCAAGCGACAGTAAAGGCTGCGATAGCATCTGTGGTGTAGAAGTCGTCGTCGTCGATGATGCACACCCGCGAGCCCGACGTTGCCTTGATTCCCGCTATCAGGTTGCGCACGCGGCTGTACCCGGGTTCACTATTGCCGTCTGCAACAACGAAGAGAAGCCCTGGAAACTCAGAAGACAGCTTAGCGATTTCCGATTTGTAAACAGTCTCACTCACGTCCGTAGCAATGACCACCTCCACTGGACACTCAATCGATCGGCGCAGATAATCAATGGAAATGAGGCAACGCCGTAGCATGAACGGGCGCTTGAAGATGCTACGCACGACGAAGCTGATGATATGCGGTGTTACTAGCGCACGCTCCGCTTCTTCGACCCAGCTTCGCAACAAGCTAGTGCGATCAGCCGAATGCTCCGTGTGAAAATCTATCTGAGGCCGTGGGTGAAAGACTGTTTCGTTTACGCTAGCCAACGTAACATCAAGATCCTGATAACACAAATCGCGGTGCTCTGCGAAGCAAGGATAGAGTTGATCAGTGTAAATCGTGCACATTCGTTCGGAATAGCCTAGAATTATCAAATGATTCATGAATTTGACAAAGTCGTCATTTGCGAGGGATTTAAGGCCAAGCTTACGGAAATTTTTGACGTTGATTACATATATAGTACCCGCACTCTGCACAACGCAACGACGGCCACGATCAGGAACTAATGTCGGCTCACGATCGAAAAATGCAGCTGCAAGGTGTTGTCCGCCCAACGTGACGCCGTCCGCCGTAAGGCAAAGCCAATTAATTCCTGCCCTCTCTATTGCTGAAATCTCGTGTTCGACACGATTTATCAGCGGCAGATCCCAAACAATCCCATTCCTTACCGAGCAAACAATATATTCAGCGCTACCGGAGACAAGTTTCCGTCGAATCTCATGCATCCCATCACAGGTGAAAACCGCAGAACTGGGCGGGAGGATCGAATTATCATTAATCTTCCATACCTTCTGATGTGGAACCGCCATAAACTCTATCATATCATCCCTCACGAATACCAATGTCACAACCTTGTTAGCAGGTGCCTTCTTGGGAGCTGGCTTTTTCAAGAAGGGTTGGGTCTTTATTTTGGCTAATTCCTCACTACGACGAGGTTCCAAACCTCCTTAAATCACAACATCAAATCTCTGCCAATGGTGCTGACGGTGGACACCCTCAAATTGAACATTATCGAAGCGGTCGGACGGCGAGGCATCGCATTATGCCCGCGTCATGTTGCAACGCTAATATCTTTGCGATTAATCATCTTTTGCGCCATCTTGCGCACATCCGCGCCCATATCGGGCCGGGCCAGCGCCAGCGCCAGTGTCGCTTCGACAAAGCCCAGCTTGCTGCCGCAGTCATAGCGCGAACCATCGAAGGTCACCGCGTGGAACGGCTGCGTGCCGATCATTTGCGCCATCGCATCGGTCAGCTGGATTTCGCCGCCTGCGCCTTTGCCCTGGGTCTCGAGTACCCGCATCACTTCGGGCTGGAGGATGTAGCGGCCCGACACGATCTTGTTCGAAGGGGCCTGATCAACCGGGGGCTTTTCCACCAGCCCGCGCACTTCGGTGATCGCGCCCTGCACGCTGCCGGGGTCGATCACGCCATAGCTCGACACGTCTTCGCGCGGGACTTCGAGTACCGAAATCACATTGCCGCCCAGCGCGTCATAAGCCTCGACCATCTGTTTCATGCAGCCGGTGCCGCCTTCGCGCGCGATCATCAGTTCATCGGGCAGGAAAATCGCGAAAGGTTCATCCCCCACAATCGCGCGCGCGCACCAGATCGCGTGGCCAAGGCCCATGGGCACCTGCTGGCGCACCGCAATCACATCGCCCGGCGTGGCGCGGGTGGGTTCCAGCACGGCAAGGCTCTTGCCGCGCTCCTGCATCGTCATTTCCAGCTCATAGGCCATGTCGAAATGTTCGATGATCGCGCTTTTGCCGCGGCCGGTGACGAAAATCATCTGTTCGATCCCCGCCTCGCGCGCTTCGTCCACCGCATACTGGATCAGCGGACGGTCCACGATGGGGAGCAATTCCTTGGGGATCGCCTTGGTCGCAGGCAGAAAGCGCGTGCCAAGACCGGCAACCGGAAACACCGCTTTTTTGATCGGCTTGGGTGACATTCAGGAGAAGCCTTGGCAAGATGGGATTATTTACAAAAAGGTCGAAAAATAATAAGTTTGACAACGTGATCACAAGTATAAAAAATAATTTGCAAATTCAAAACATGAATTTGTTGCATATGTGAACGTTATTAAAGTTTTTTGTACAACCTATTTGTCTAAGAGAGGGTTTTAAACTACCACTGAGCTTTCTAGGTCGATTTAAGAATGAGCTCACAATTCAAAATTATGTCAAGATGATTACGCCTTGATCAGCGGCATCCACCAGGCTTCGCGATCGAGATACCAGCGCAGCGTCTGGCGCAGACCATCTTCGAACGAATGGGCCGGCGCATAATCAAGCTCGGCGCGGGCCTTGGTCTCGTCAATCGCGTAGCGGCGATCATGGCCAGCCCGGTCGGTGACGAAAGTCTTGAGGCTGTTGGTCGGCTCGCCCTTCGCGGCAGGTGCATCGGGGTAACGCGCGGCCAGCCCTTCGATCTCGGCAAAGGCGCGGTCAACCTCGGCGCAGATCGTATCGATCACAGTCATGTTGGGCAGTTCAGCCCCGCCGCCGATATTATAGGTTTCACCCGGCTTGCCATTCACAAGGCACGCCTCGATCCCGCGGCAGTGATCTTCCACATGCAGCCAGTCGCGCACATTCATCCCGTCGCCATAGATCGGCAGATTGCGGCCATAGAGCGCGTTCAGGAGGAACAGCGGGATCAGCTTTTCGGGGTACTGGTAGGGGCCGTAATTGTTCGAACAATTGCTGGTCGTCACTTCCAGCCCATAAGTGTGGTGATAGGCGCGTACGAGGTGATCGGACGCCGCCTTGGATGCCGAATAGGGCGAATTGGGCGCGTAGGGCGTGATCTCGCTGAAGGCCGGATCATTGGGGCCGAGCGAGCCGAAGACCTCATCTGTCGAGATGTGGTGAAAGCGGTGCGGCGTCCCGTCGCCTGCCAGCCACACGGCGCGCGCGGCCTTCAAAAGGCTGTTGGTGCCAAGGATATTGGTGTCGATAAAGGCATCGGGCCCGCTGATCGAACGATCGACGTGGCTTTCCGCGGCAAAGTGCACCAGCGTGGTGATATCGCGGTCGCGCAGCAATTGTTCGACGAGATCGGTGTCGCGGATATCGCCCACTACCAGTTCGGCATGGGGCGCACCTTCGAGGGTGGAGCGGTTGCCGGCATAGGTCAGGCAATCGAGCACGATGACGTGATCTTCGGGGTGCTTCGCGTTCCAGTAATGGACGAAATTGCCGCCGATAAATCCGGCGCCGCCGGTGACAAGTAGATTAGCCAAGCTTTGCTTCCTCTTTGAGCATCAGGCGCAGATTGGTGCGCCAGTGAACCGGTTCATCATCCAGCACTGCGCGGGTGGCGCGGCAATCGAGCAGCGAGAACGCCGGACGCCGCGCCGGAGTGGGATAATCCGCCGCGGTGATCGGGCGAATGGTCGGAATGCGCGCCAGCAGCCCGGCGGCGTGGGCTTCCTCGGCAATGGCGACGGCAAAATCATACCAGCTGGCAACGCCGGCATCGCTGTGGTGGAAGGTGCCGGATGCACCCTTGGCCACCAGACCCCACAGCGTCTGCGCAAGGCCGGTTGCCCAGGTGGGCGAGCCGATCTGATCGGACACCACGCCCAGTTCCTCGCGCTCTTTCATCAGGCGGATCATGGTACGCACAAAATTCGCCCCGCCCGCTTCGTACACCCATGCCGTGCGTACGAGAATATCGGAAGGCCGGACATGATCCTCGCCCGCTGCCTTGGTGCGGCCATAGGCCGAGATCGGCGCGCGGGCATCATCGGGCACATAGGCACGCGGCGAGGTGCCATCAAAGACGAAATCGGTGGAGACATGCACCAGCTTGCCGCCAGTCTGTTCCATCGCTTCGGCCATGATCGCCACCGCATCGGCATTGATCGCCTGCGCCGTTGCTTCATCACTCTCGGCCTTGTCCACCGCGGTGTAGGCGGCGGCATTGAGGATCAGATCGGGGCTCTCGCGCTGCAACAGATCGCGCAGCATGCCTGCGTTGGTGAGATCGCATTCGGCAACATCAATCGCCGTTATCACCGCCCCTGCCGGAGCGCAGCCCTGCAAGGCCCCGCCAAGCTGGCCCTTGGCCCCTGTGATCAGCACCTTCATGCGAACATCCCCCTACGCAAAGGCTGGCACATCGGCGAGCGCAAGCCCGCGCGCGTCCTTTTCGGAGATCAACGGCGCGAGATCCGCCACCGGCCATT
Organism: Erythrobacter sp.; assembly: GCA_045377215.1. Taxonomy (GTDB): domain Bacteria; phylum Pseudomonadota; class Alphaproteobacteria; order Sphingomonadales; family Sphingomonadaceae; genus Erythrobacter. The sequence continues at coordinate 98,560 of JBJIOB010000022.1, read as the reverse complement.
CGATGCCGACCGCCGGATCATCCCACGCCAGCGTGAATTCCGATTGCGGCGCATAGGGCGCGGTGCACTTGTAGAGGAAATCGGTATTGTCTTCGAGCGTGACAAAGCCATGCGCAAAGCCTTCGGGCACCCAGAACATGCGCTGGTTGGCTGCGCTCAGTTCCACGCCCACCCACTTGCCGAAATGCGGCGAGGAGCGGCGCAGATCGACCGCGACATCAAACACCGCGCCGCTCACCACCCGCACCAGCTTGCCCTGCGGGCCCGGATTCTGGAAATGCAGGCCGCGCAGCACGCCTTTTTGCGAGCGCGAATGATTGTCCTGCACAAAGGTCAGATCGAGCCCGGCTGCCGCAAACCCGGCGGCATTCCACGTTTCCATGAAGAACCCGCGCGCGTCACCAAACACACGCGGCTCGATAATCACTGGCCCGGGGATGGCCGTTTCAATCACATTCATGACAGCACCGGTCTTTCAAGCAATCCCAGCAGATATTCGCCATAGCCTGACTTGCGCAAAGGCTGGGCAATCTCGCGCAGCCGCGCTTCGTCGATAAAGCCCTGCCGCCAGGCAATTTCTTCCGGACAGGCGATCTTCAGCCCCTGCCGTTCTTCGGTGATGCGCACATAAGTGGCCGCATCAAGCAGCGAGGCATGCGTGCCGGTATCAAGCCAGGCAAAGCCGCGGCCCATGATTTCCACCGACATCGTCCCTTCATCAAGATAGAGGCGATTGAGATCGGTAATTTCCAGTTCGCCGCGCGGCGAAGGGGCCAGATCGCGTGCCCGGTCCACCACTGTCTCGTCGTAGAAATACAGCCCCGTCACCGCGTAATTGGACTTGGGCTCAGCCTGCTTTTCCTCGATCGAGATGGCCTTGCCGGCAGCGTCGAATTCGACAACCCCGAAGGCGTGCGGATCATTGACGCGGTAGGCAAATACGCTCGCGCCCGTGGTGCGCGCATCCGCGCTTACCAGCAGTTCGGACAAGCCGTGGCCGTAAAAGATATTGTCGCCCAGAATAAGCGCGCTCGGCCCGCCGCGCACGAAATCTGCGCCAATGTGAAAGGCCTGCGCGAGACCTTCGGGCTTGGGCTGCACTTCGTAGCTGAGCGAGACACCAAAATCCGAACCATCACCCAAGACCCGCCTGAACTGGGCAGCATCTTCGGGCGTGGTAATAATCAGAATGTCGCGAATACCCGCAAGCATCAAAGTGCTCAGCGGGTAATAGATCATCGGTTTGTCGAAAACCGGCATCAACTGTTTCGATACACCCCGGGTCAACGGATAAAGACGCGTGCCCGACCCTCCGGCGAGGATAATGCCCTTACGATTCTTTGTCATGAGCGGTGCCTTAGTTAAGGCGACGCAGATTGCAAACCATTCCTGCACCGTCTACTTGGACGCTGGTAAACGTGATGCCGCGTGGTTGTGGGAACCCCAATTTCTCTTGGGTCATACCCGCTGCAAAGGCTCTTTCGGGTGCGCCGGAACGCCGCTGGATGAAGCTTTCGGCATGGCTGGCCGCCCCAGCCCGCAACGCCCCGACAAGCCAACAAGAAGGCAGGCCTGCACCCTTGGAACTTCTCGAACACACCCTTGTTGCCGTTGCGATCCAGGCCATCGTCGGGATTGCCGACACGCAAATGGTGGACGGGGGCAGCGCTGGCTTCGGGCTATTTTATCGGCCGCGAGATTGCGCAGGCGGAATATCGCTGGATCGAGAATTTCGGCGAGGGGCTGCGCGCCAATCTGCCGTGGTGGGGGGCAGCCGATCCGCGCGTCTGGGAGCGGCCCGATCAGATTGCCGACTGGCTCGGCCCGGTTATCGTGACTGTGGCGATTGCGTTGATCATCGAGGCGCGAAAGCGGTGAACCCTCCCCCAACCCCCTGTAAACCGACTGCCGGGTGACAGGCAATGTCGGCAAAGTTTTTAGGCTAGCGTTCGAGAAAGCAAATCGCCATAGAGCGCGCATGAATCTCGTACGTAACCTGGGCCAGAAAGCGGCCCGCAACCCGTGGTTTCTGGCTGCTGTCGTGCTGCCGGTCCTGCTCAGCACAATCTATTATTTCGGGATCGCCTCGCCCCAGTACGTCTCCGAATCGCGCTTTGTTATCAAGGCCCCTAACCAGCGCGGCGCGCAAACCACGTCGTTTGCAAACCTGATCCAGTCCACAGGCCTGTCGAGCGGCCAGGAACAATCCAACCAAGTGATTGATTTCGTTCGCTCGCGTTCTGCGCTTGGGGTTCTCGACAAGCAATTGAAGGTTCGCAACGCCTTCGGCGGGGAGGAGGTGGACTATCTGTCGCGCTTCCCGCGCCCGTGGCAGGAAAATGCCTTCGAGGATCTGTTCAAATATTACAAAACTAAGATCGAGATCAGCCGCGATAATGACACCGGGCTGGTGGTCTTGCGCACGATCGCCTTTGCGCCGCAGGATGCCGCTGCGATCAACAAGCTGTTGCTCGATCAAAGCGAAATGCTGGTGAACCAGCTCAACGAAAACTCCCGCAAGAAGGCCATTTCGGAGGCTGAAACCCGCGTTGTCGAGGCTGAGAGCCGGGTTCGCGATGCGTTGAAGGCGGTTTCGGTCTATCGCAACAAATCGAGGCTGGTCGAACCGCTCAAGGAAGCAACCGGCGTGGTGGAAATCACCAACCGGCTGATCACGGAGCGCGCTTCGTTGGAGGCGCAGCTTTCGACTGTTCGGCAGGTCACGCCCGATCACCCTTCCATTCCGGTGCTGCGCGAACAGATTGCTTCGCTGACGCGTGAAATCAATCGTCAGAGCGCGCGGTTGGTGGGCGACGGCGGCAACAATATCAGCGGCAAGCTGCCCGATTACGAAGCGCTGGTGCTGGAACAGGAACTGGCCCAGCAATTGCTGGTGCTTTCGCAGACCACGCTTGAACAGGCGCGCACCGAAGCGTTGAAGCAGCAATTCTATCTTGAGCGCGTGGTTGAACCCAACGTGCCCGACCTCCCCGAATATCCTAAGCCGTTCAAGCTGGTGTTGACGATCCTCGGGTTTGCGCTGGTGCTCTACTTCATCGTCTGGATGTTCGTCGTAGGTATCCTCGAACATGCCCCGGAAGATTGATTGATGGCATCGCTGCGTCAGGGTTGGAACATTCAGGTGCGCGTGATCGGCGCCCTGATGCTGCGCGAATTGACGACGCGTTTCGGCCGCGAAAACATCGGCTTCCTGTGGGTCATGGGCGAGCCGCTGTTGTTCGCTGTATTGGTCGGTGTGCTTTGGCGTGGGCTCAAGGGACCATTTGAATTCGGCCTCGATATCGTCGCCTTCGTGGTGACTGGCTATCTCCCGCTGGTGATGTTCCGATCCGCAGTCAATCGTGGGGTGAAGACGTTTACGGTCAATGGCTCTCTGATGTATCACCGCCAGGTCAAGATCCTTGACCTGCTGCTGGTGCGCTTCATTATTGAAGTCATCGGCCATGCCATGGCCTATGTGTTCATTGCCCTTCTGCTCGGCGTGTTCGGATTCTTTCCGCAACCTTATGACTTGGGGTTTTTACTGCTGGGCGGGTTCTATTACGCGCTCTTCACCTTCTCGATCATGCTGATCGTCGCCCCGCTCAGCGAAGTTAGCGAAGTCATCGAAAAGATCATTCCGGTTACGACCTATCTGATGATCCCGTTTTCAGGCGCGTTTTATCTTATGAGTACGCTTTCCCCCGAAGCGCGCAATGTGCTGCTCTATTCGCCCCCGGTGCACGGCATGGAGATGATGCGCTACGGCGTTTTTGGCCCCACCGTCGACCCGTATTTTGAATACGGTTATCCGATTGCCTTCTGTCTGCCTTGTATCGCGGTTGGCCTGGTTTTGTGCCGTCTGATCCGCAAGAATCTGGTGATCGAATGATTGCGTGTCAAAACCTGCGCAAAAGCTACAAGGTCGGACATAGCCGGCATGAAGTGCTCAAGGGCGTCAACATGACCGTCCGCAAGGGCGAGAAAGTCGCCATCATCGGGCGTAACGGCGCTGGCAAGTCCACCCTGATCAAACAGATCGGCGGGGTCGAAATGCCTGACAGCGGCAAGATCATTCGTGAAATGACCACCAGCTGGCCGATCGGTTTTAATGGCGGATTTCAGGGCAGCCTGACAGGCTACGACAACGCACGGTTCATCGCCCGGATCTACGGTACCGAATTCAGCAACATCCGCGATTTCGTCGAAGACTTCACCGAACTGGGTTCGGCCTTGAAGCGCCCGGTTCACACCTATTCTTCGGGGATGCGGGCAAGGCTGGCCTTCGGGCTTTCGCTGGTTATCGAATTCGATTGCTACCTGATCGACGAGGTCATTCTCGTCGGCGACCAGAACTTCCAGCAAAAATGCCTCGACGAATTGTTCCACAAACGGGCCGACCGCGCGATGATCATCGTGAGCCATGATACCCACATCATCGATGCGGTGTGTGATCGCGGGGTGATCATCAGGGACGGGATTGCCCACGAATACCCGACAGTGTCCGAAGCCATCGCGGTCTATTCCGCTTCCTAGACGCGTTTCCGCTTCACGGCGTAGGTGGGTTGGGGCGGTGCTTGGAAGAGCGACAGCAACCTGACCGGCCAGCAGATGAGGGAGACCGCCCGCTCTCTTGCGGTCGGCAAGTGCGGGTTTCTGACGTGATGGCGTGGGCTCTCGCCCCGAGCGAACAGCTCCGGCGGCAAAGAACGGCTTGGCAGGATCACCAAGCAGGGCGATGGCTGCTTACGACGACTGCTCGTGGTCGGCGCGACGCCAGTGATGCGGATGACGCGTAAAAACGCTGAACGGCAGCCGTGGATGGCGCAACTCCTCGAACGCAGGCCTGCGAAGATCGCGAAAGTTTCGCTCGCTAACAAAACAGCGCGCATTGCTTGGGCGGTGATGCCGCGCAAAGAAGTCTACCCGGCGCCAGCCGTGTGATCGTCGTCCGCAGCGCTGGATCATGCCCGGCGGCAGGATGGCGTAAGAGTATCTGAGTAGTGATGACGAACCGGTCAGATCGGGCGCGGCAAAACCCAAGGGGTCACAGCGCTTAGAGCGCGATGACGTGATTAGGGAGCCAGCCTGTGGACTTCATCAGGGCCAGCAGCAATGCGGTGGCGCGCGAACACGCCGAACACGTGGATGCACCCGACCGATGCTGATCGCTAGCCAAAAAACTCTTACGCCGTAGGGAGCGTCCACCCATGACCTCCAGCTTTTCCCGATCTCGGATTAGGGCCGGGACTCAATTGGCCCACCAGATGATGGTGGCGACAATCAAGACTGCTGAGAGGAAGATGTCTGCTCGCTTGTCTTAGCGGGTGTGGGTGCTTGCGCGTCGGATTTGGCGGGATCACGGACTCAAAGCCGTGTTCTGCGAGCCAATCGCGCAAGGACTGGGCGCCATAGGCTTTGTGGGCGAGGAGGCCGCGCGGCGCTCCGGTGATGGCAAGCAGGTCGCGGGCATCGCGATCCTTTTGGCGGATATTGGCAGGCCTCTCATTCCAGCGCGCTGGGAGCTTGTCCTGCTTGATCGTCGCCTTTTCCTCCTCGGTATTGCGCTGCTTGGGTGCCGGCACGACGGTCGCGTCGATGATTTGTCCGCCCATCGCGAGGAAGCCGCGATCGCTCAGTGCCGCATCGAAGCGGACAAAGGCTTTGTCGATTACCCTGGTCTGCACCAGCCTCTCACGGAACAGCCATACCGTGGTCGCATCGGGCACCCTGCCATCGAGCCCGAGCCCCAGGAACCGCTGGGACGACAGTCTGTCCTTGATCTGGAACTCTGTGGCTTCGTCGAATCACGAGTAGAGCGCCTGCAGCGTCAGGATCTTGAACATTATGACCGGATCGAACGGTGATCGGCCTGCTTTGTCCCGGCCGCACCGCCGGAGTGCTGTAATCGGCTACCCGCAGAACACTTCAAAATCCACCACCGACGCCAACCGCTCAAGCGGATCGTCCGCCACGCTCAGCGCCGCATACCAGTCCTACAAATCAAAGAATCCCGGCTGGTCCACCATCATCGCCTCCAATCACTGCAAGAGTGAGTGGATCAGATCAGCGCAGCAAAGGCGAGGGCTTTTTGAGGGCTCCAACTGCAACAGCATCTGGAGCTGATCAGAAACATATTCCATTTTGAAGAAGCAGAGACTTAAAAAATCAAATTGGTATATGCCATTCTGGCCATCGAAGGTTGTTTTTCCAATTTGATTTCTCAGCAGGTCCTAAATAATCCGTGGGTTTCTGCCAAATTGCCAGTGCATAGCACGTGAGTTCAGGATTGGACTTTACTAGAACCCGATCCAGCTCAAATAGTAGACGAATGATCGCATCGTCCCTATCCGGATACTGAGCAAGTTTATCAAATATCTCACGTGCAGCGAGGTAATAGATTAAACCGCCAGTCGGAATGATTTCGACCTCTGGCATGTGTTTGGCGATTGAAGGCAGGATCGAAGCGCTGTCAATGGCTTCGCTTGGATCTGTGTCGAGATATGCTTGCACGGGGATCTTTGGTAAATCGAAGAGAATTCTACGGTCCTCGGGGTCTTCAAAAAATGAAGCTGGCAGAAGTCGACGCACATGCTGAGCGTAGTCGTGCACTTCATCTGAAAATTGGTTGTATGTTGGACCTACAAAATCGTCCATCAAGAAAAATCCATTTGGATTCAACATCCCCACCATGTCTGCGATGGTAGAGTCAATATGATCCAAGTGATGTAAAGAATTGTCAAAGTAAACAAGGTCGAAGGTTTTATTTTGTAAATGGTCTTTATAATCTCCCTCAATAAAATAAACATTATTATTGAGTCCAGCTTTAGAGAAGGAGGTTTTTGCAGAATTCAATAATTCAGGTACTAGTTCAACAAGGGTAAAATGTTCAACAATGCCATTTTCAACAAATTTCAGTTCTTTGTGGGCAGTTCCGCACCCAATTGATAGCGCACTTTTTAGGATTCCCGGTTCCATGTGATATTTTAATAATTCTAATGCAGCATTCGCAGGAGGGTCGTGTAAAGCTGGAAATGCGATTCGCATCTGCTCGTAAAGCGATGTCGGTAAGTCCCAAAAATTGAGACGTCTGTTGTTACCGTTTTCAGTAATAATGAGGTTCTCAGCCCAAAAGCTTCTGGTTTTATTTCGATTTTCGTCTTTCATTGACATCTTATGAATCCTTCCGGCTGCAAGTGGACTTTGCGCCTATGCGATCATAACATGATTGCCTGGCTATAAAAATTTTAAACTGGACGCCTCGAAAAACCTCTCGCCTTTGTGGCTGCGGCCTGATTCAATGTCCCTGCGATGAGCGGAGGCGAAGATGGTGGTCCAGTCGGGTCTCTTTGATCTTTCAGACCACCATGCAGCGCTGAGCGCGGGCGGGTGAAGGCGCACCGGTTCATTTCGCTGGAAGATGTTTGCGACAAGCTGGAGGCGTGGCGTAGAAACTAAAACAAAGCGCGACTTCACAGCGCGATCCGTGATATCCCCCCGATTATGCTGGCAAACTCAGTCGGTGAAACCAGCCCACCGACCCTGAAAAAGGCGGAAAACTCTAGACCCGCTTGCTCCAAGGTTGGGTAGCAGTGCATTTCCCGCAAGATTGCATTTGACCCGGCTCGCCGTGCTTTGCCGGATGCGCGATCAGTGCTTGTGGGTGACCGCGAGAGATCGAGCATGGCGGCAATATCAGTCTTCGCAAAGTATGCGCTCCACTTGTGTGAGCGGGACAAAAACAAAGTGGACAAAGAGAGTTCGCTTCATCTATCGCCTTCATCATGGATAGTTTGAAGAAAGCACCGTCGACTGCGCAGGCGAAGAAGGCCATGAAAACGCAGGGAATTCTGATCCTCGGAATGCACCGAAGCGGCACTAGCGCTTGCACAAGAGTTTTGAACCTGCTGGGCTGCTCGCTCCCACCTGAGACCTACGGCAAGGGGCCCGGCAATGAAAATGGCCATTGGGAATCGATTGCTGCGGTTACCCTGAACGACGAGAATTCTTCACTCAGCGGGTTCGCGTTGGGACGACTGGGGCCCGATCAACGCTGACTGGCGCGAATCCAGCACGCGTGTGGAGATGACCGAGCGTGCATCCGAAGTGATCCGTGACCATGCCAAGCTTGGCCCGCTGTTCGCGCTCAAGGACCCGCGGCTTTGTCGGCTTGCCGATGTATGGCTTGATGCGATGGACGAAGCAGGGGTCGAGCCGCTCGTGCTCACCATGCTGCGTAATCCCGTGGAAGTGGCAGGGTCTTTGGAAAACCGCGATCTGATGTCGCAAGGTTACGGCGGTCTGCTGTGGCTGCGCCATGTGCTAGACGCGGAACAATTGTCGCGCGGCAGGCGGCGGCTCTTTTGCACTTATGATCAGCTTCTCGACAACTGGCCTGAGATGATCGACCGGATCAAGACCGGATTTGGCGTGTCGTTTCCGCGCAACTCCCCGGCAGTCCACGACGAGATCGATAGGTTCCTGACTCGCAACGATCGCCATCATGAACAGCCTGCCGAGGCGGTCAACAAGACTTATGCGAGTTCGGATTGGCTGCGCCGCACTTGGGCCATCTTCCTTCGCTGGAGCGAGCATGGCGAGGACACGGCAGATCACGAAGCGCTGTCTGCCATTCGCCTCGAATTCGATCGATCCTATGGCACCTTTGCCCGGCTGTTGATGCACAATGGCCTAAACGGAGAATTTGCTTCCGCCAGTCAACTCCGGGCGCAGTTGGCCGCTACGCTTTCCGAAGCCGAAGAAGCCGCCGCTTCGGCTGCGGCCGCGATGAGAGAGGCCGAAACCCGTGCGGACAGCGAAGTAGCGCTTCAGGCACAGCTTACGGCTGTAAATCAAAAAGCTGCGGAACTCGAAGCCGAGCTCGAAACGCTACGGGCAAGTGATCGTCAGTCAGCGGTAACGATAGCTGAACTGGTCGGTTCGCTGAGCCGGACGCAAAACGACATCGAAGAAGAGCGTGAAAAGCACCGCGAGACCGGAAAGGCACTGGCCGCGAAAGAAGCAGCACTCGTTGAGGCTGCCGAACAAATTGCCGATTACGTTCGGCAGCTGCCCATTGCGCAAAGCACTCTGGCACAGCGCGCCGAAGAAATCTCCCAGATGTCGTCTGACCTGCTCAAGGCCAACGCATCGATCGATACTGCCGAGACCGTTGCGGCATTCGAACGCGAGCGGTACGAAACTGCCGACGCACGGCTGATCGCAACTGAAAAGCAGGTGGCTAGCCTTCAGTCGCAAATGGAGCGGCAACATGCTGAACACGCCGCGGCATCGCAGAAACTTGCTGCCGAAGTTTCCCGGATGGCGCGGCTGCTGCTTGACGAGAGCAAAGCCGCTTCGGCTGCGCAGAGCGCATTGAACTCAGCGACGCATGAACTTGGCATGCGCCACCAGGAAATCGCCGGGCTGACTGCACGATTGCAGGAGGTCGAACTTGCAGCGAGGCTTGCCGAGGGCGCGCGATTTGCTTCTGAAACAAAGCTTACTAACCAATTTGAGGAAATTGAGCGGCTGACAAGTATGCTCGCGTCCGAAAGGCAGCGGGTGCATGAAGCAGAAATGCAGGCGCGCGCGGCGGAGAATGATCTTGAAGCTCGCCTCAATGAAGCAGAAGATCGGGCCCGGGCGGCCGAGAGTGAGCTTGCATCTCGCATGAAGCACGAGGCAGCGCTTGCAGATAAAGCACGCCAGGTCAAACTGCGGGCAACCTCAGCAGAAGCCGCGCAGCTTGAAACCGAGCGCAAGCTAGCGAACCGTTTTGCAGAGGTCGTCCGCCTTACCTCGATCCTGTCGGAGGAGTTGACCCGATCGCAAGGAGTTGAAGCCAGCAAAAACTGGCTCCACAATATTGCTCGCGTGTCGAACGGCTTCCCCAAATGGTGGGCACTTATGCCCGCTGGCTGGCGGCGCAAGCAGGAATATAAGCGCTATGTGAGACATGATCTGTTCGATCCGCAACGATACTTGGCCCTGAACTCCGATGTGGCGCAATCGGGTATGGATGCACTTACCCACTATATTTTGCATGGTATGGAAGAGGGCAGGCGCTGGCGAGACTAGCAGTACTTTGGCCGAAGTTTGCAGGTCATGCCTTGCGGCCGAGCGGGATGCAGCGAAGGGCGCAGTCGGCGGCGTTGTTGGTCCGGCAGATACTGCCATCGCCTAGGAGGCGGGTAATCGCATCCCAGCGCTTCAGTTTGAAGAAGCAGGCTTTGGTGAGATCATGGCCGGGCGACAGCTTGGCAACCTGCTCGTTGAGCCAGGTGTGTAGATCGGCGATCAGCGGCGCGCTGAGTTCCTGGTGGGCCGCGAGGCGCTCGCTCGGGATCTTGCCGTTGATGCCGCGCTTGATGTCGAATAGGGCGTCGAGACGCTGCACGGCTTCGAGCGCGATCGGGTAGCCATTGCAGCTGTTGCCGACCTGCTCCTCATGACTGACATGATGATCCATCTCGGCATCGAGCGCACGTTCGGCCAAGGCCTTCTTCAGGAATTCAGCAAGCTGCCTTGCTGCAAGGCGGCAGCCGCATCGCCGCCAGCCAAAAGATGATCCAGCAAATCAAACGGGATTACAGGTTCTTTGCGTCGCGACATAGTGGGCCTCCTTCTTAGCCATGATGCCCGCCCACAGACGAAAATCCTGACAGTCCACCGTCGTGCGCGTCAACCTCGATATTCAGTACAAGCTATCCACGTGTGTTCGCCGATCGGGAGGCAAAAGCGGTATGGGCATGCCTGACCACATCCTGAATTCATGACAGCACCCGTGTGCCGCTGGCCCGTCAGCCCGCCGGCTTGCGCCTGCCTACCGGCTTCCACGGCTGGCCGATCCAGCGCTCCATCCGGTCACGAAAACCCCACACCGCGCCCACGCGCCGCTCGGCAATGCCCGGCAGGCTCAGCATGTCGCCGCCCAGCCATGGGTAGAACGGATTGCGCCGCGAATAGCTCCAGATTTCCACCCGCTCGCCGCCTTCCACCGAAGGCCCGCGCGCGTGAAAGCCGACCGTATCGGCCACCACCAACGTGTTGGCCTCCACCGTCACCGGGCGGGCAGGGGGCAGGCCCATCGCCTCCAGATCGGCTTGCCCGACGCGCGGCGAACCGCGTGCCGACAGGCGATCAATCGCGGTGGGATCGGCCAGACTGCGCTGATGTTCCCATGCCAGCCGCCGCGCATCGAAGCGGTGTGATCCCGGCACATAGACAAACGGCCCCTGTTCAAGGCTCACCTTGTTGAGAAACAGCCACGATTTGAGCGAGGAATGAAAGCTGTCGGCATGCAGCGCTTCCTGCGGATCCTGATCGGGACATTCAATCTTGCTGACAATCGTCTGCACATAGTGGAGCGGGGTGGTGCGATAGCTGGCGACATAGTGCAGCAGCGCGACAATATCCTTGCGCGCAAGCAAGGTGCGCAAACCGGGGATTGCCCCCAGCATATCGGGATCAATCGCGAGGCGCCGCGTAATCGCATCGCCCTGCTGCATTTCGCGCGCCGGGCCTTCGTAGCTCAGAATAGCCTCGCGCAAGGCAGGGAATTGCTCGGGCGGGACAATCTGCGGGATCACCACAAAGCCATCGCGATCAAACGCCTCGCGCCAATCCGGGCGCACCGCCTTGGCAAGGCGCCGCCGCCGCCAGCGGCACAATTGATCGGCCAGCCGCACCCGCGCGGCATGCAGCCCGCGCTGGTTGAGCGCCTGCGAGCCGATCAGCGGATTATCCAGAAAGCTCTTGGCACCCGTCAGCAACTGGATCGCCCATAGGGGTGCCAGCAGAATTCGTGTCAGAACATTCTTGAGGGACATGGGGTGGATGCGTCTTTATGCATGTTTTCGCGCCCTGCGGTTAGTGGGGAAGCACCGCTGTGTCCATCCCAAAGCTTGGCCGGTCACCCGCGCACCCCGGCGCTACCCGCGCGCCACATTGTCCAGCAATTCGGCGGTAATGGGATAGCCTGCATCCTCCATGATCCGCAGCATGGGCGAAGGCCCGCTGGTGTCAACTTGCGGCATGATGATGCGCACGGGGATAGCCTCGGCCTGCGCCTTGGCCTCGGCAAAAGAGGCAAACAGGGCAAGGCGTTCGAGATTGCGGCGGGTCGGGAAAATCAGCTTGATCTCGCCCCGGTCCGCTGCATCGAGCGCGCCTTGTGCGCTGGTCCAGAACAGGTGGGTGTTTTCCGACTGGTCAATCGAGACATCGACCGCGCCGGTGCCGAGATCGGCAAGATAGAAGCGCGTGTCGTAAACGCGCGGGATATTCTCGTTCTTGGGAAACCAGCGCGCAAACGGCGTGATCTGCGCCAGATCGAGCCGCCAGCCGAAGGTTTCGAGCACCGGGGCCAGCGCGCCGACCTCGGCCAGCATCGCGCGCGCTGCCATCGCGCTTGTCGCAGTGATATCGCCCGCAAGGCCGAGCGCGAGGCCGGTTTCCTCCAGCGTTTCGCGCACGGCAGCGATCTGGTGGGCGGCCTCATCAGGGGCGAGGGCAGTTTCGCCGCGCGCGATCACTTCGTCCGCGAGCGCGAAGTCCGCCGGATCAACCCGTCCGCCCGGAAATACCGCCATGCCGCCGGCAAAGGCCATCCCCTGCGAGCGTACCGTCATCAGCACTTGCGGCAGGCCGCCGTCCGGGCCGTTGCGATAGATGATGATGGTGGCGGCAGGAATGCCCTGACGGTCGGGGAGAGGGGTGGCAGGAAGGGGGCTGGATGTGTTCATCGGCCGCGATGATGGCGGGCGGGCATCGGCTTGCCAAGAGGCATTGGCTTGTCCGGCAGCCGGGCCTGCCAAATTGTGCCACGGGCAATGTCGGATTTCTTGACAGGTCGCCGGGCGGCGAGGGCTGCCGTCAGCCAGAAAAGCCAGGAAAACCGCCATTTTTCAAGTTTGGCACGGGCTGTGCATAGGAACATCTGTCTCAATGGTCTTTGACGCGAGGCGCGATCTTCCTGGTCCTTGGATCGCGCCTCCCCACAAAAAACCGCTCCGCGATTGGTCTCGCGGAGCGGTTTTTGATTCAGCGGCAGGGCCGGGCGGTTACGAGGTAACCTTGGCGACGCCCTGTTCATCAAGCAGCGCCTGCAATTCGCCCGCTTCGAACATTTCCATCATGATATCGCTGCCGCCGACGAATTCGCCCTTGACGTAAAGCTGCGGGATGGTCGGCCAGTCGGAGAAAGCCTTGATGCCCTGGCGGATTTCCATGTCTTGGAGCACATCCACGCTTTCATAGGCCACCCCGCAATGATCAAGGATCGCGATGGCGCGGCTGGAAAAGCCGCATTGCGGGAATAGCGGCGTGCCCTTCATGAACAGCACCACATCGTTGGTGGTGACGAGATCGGAAATGCGCGAATTGGTATCAGCCATGGTGACAGCGGCCTTCATCTATGGGGTGGTTGCGGATTAGGTGGGAGTGCGGGTGGTGACTTGCAAGGCGTGCAGTTCGCCGCCCATGCGCCCGCCGAAAGCGGCATAGACCAGCTTGTGCTGCGCGACCCGGCTCTTGCCGACAAATTGCGGCGCGGTGACAAGCGCGGCCCAGTGATCATTGTCACCGGCAAGATCGGTCAGTTCCACCGTCGCCCCCGGAAGAGCAGCGAGGATCGCCGCTTCGATGGCCTCAGCGCTCATCGGCATGGTCTTACCCTTCGCCCATCAGCTGGCGGCGGGCTTCGATCGCCATGTCTTCCAGTTTGGCGCGAATATCGGCTTCGGTGATGTCGGTGCCTGCCGCGGTGAGATCGCCCAGCAGCTTGCGGATCACATCTTCATCGCCCGCTTCCTCGAAATCGGCCTGCACCACGGCCTTTTTATAGGCGTCGGTTTCTTCTGCGGTGAGGTTCATCGCGGCTGCCGCCCATTCGCCCAGCAGGCGATTGCGCCGCGCGGCGATGCGGAACGCAGTGTCCTGATCCATCGCGAATTTGGCTTCTTCGGCGCGTTCGCGATCCTTGAAATCGGTCATGGGGTATCCCTTTGGTGTGTGAAGTTGCAAAATAGGCACGGATCGCGCGCGCGGCAAGCGCCGCTGCGCGCCCGTCACCCGATTGTCAGTCAGTCCATGGTCACCACCAGCTTGCCCACTGCCTCGCGCGCTTCGAGCTTGGCGATGGCCTCGCCGGCGCGGGCGAGCGGGAAGGTTTCGGAGACCAGCGGATCAATCTTGCCCGCTTTCATCAGGTCGAACAGCGCGTTCACCTGCGCATGGAACGCTGCGGGCTCGCGCGCGGTGAAGGCGCCCCAGAACACGCCGCAGATGTCGCAGCTTTTGAGCAGGGTGAGATTGAGCGGCATCTTGGCGATCCCGGCCGGAAAGCCGACCACCAGAAACCGCCCCTCCCACGCGATGGCACGCAGGGCAGGTTCGGAATATTGCCCGCCGACGATGTCATAGACGATATTCGCGCCCTCAGGCCCGCAAGCAGCCTTGAAGGCATTGGCGAGCGCTTTGGAGGCATCCTTGTCCATCGCTTCGCGCGGATAGATCACGACTTCGTCCGCTCCGGCTGCCCGCGCGACTTCGCCCTTGGCCTCGGAAGAAACCGCCGCCACCACGCGCGCGCCGAACGCCTTGGCGAGCTCGACGGCGGAAAGTCCGACGCCGCCTGCCGCGCCCAGCACCAGCACCGTGTCACCCGCCTTGATATGGCCGCGATCCTTCAGCCCGTGGATGGTGGTGCCATAGGTCATCAGCAGGCTTGCCGCCTTTTCGAACGGCACGCCGTCCGGCACGGCAAACATCCGGCCCGCAGGCACGACGACCTTTTCGGCCAATCCCCCATTGCCGATCCCGGCCATCACCCGGTCACCGACGGCAAAGCCTTCGACCCCTTCGCCGACCGCTTCGATCACGCCCGCAATCTCGCCGCCGGGCGAGAAGGGGCGCTGCGGTTTGAACTGGTACATGTCGCGGATGATCAGCCCGTCCGGGTAATTGATCGCGCAGGCTTTGACCGCAACCAGCACTTCGCCCTTGGCCGGAGTGGGCGCGTCGATTTCGTCAAGCGTCAGGGTTTCCGGCCCGCCGACTGCGTGCGTGCGAATGGCTTTCATGGGTAGTCCTCTCCCGATGTGGTAATGTGTCAGGCGGCGGTGCTGCGCATCAGCCAGCCTTGCTGCTCGGCGCGGCGGGCTTCAAAGCCGCCAATCGCCGCATCCCGTTCGAGCGTGAGCGCGACTTCATCAAGCCCGTTCAGCAGGCAATGGCGGCGAAAGGCGTCGAGTTCGAAGGTGAAACGATCCTGAAACGGCGTGGTCACTGTCATGGTTTCAAGGTCGATATCGATCTGCTCGCCCGCGCGCGCGACTTCGAGCAAGCGGTCGATGGCGGCTTGCGGCAGGACGACGGGCAGGATGCCGTTCTTCACCGCATTGCCGGAAAAAATGTCGGAATAGGACGGCGCGATCACCACCCGGATGCCGAGATCAAGCATCGCCCAGGCGGCGTGTTCGCGGCTGGAACCGCAGCCGAAATTGTCGCCCGCGATCAGGATCGGTGCGCCTGCATAGCCGGGATCATCGAACACATTGCCCGGCTCGGCGCGGATCGTCTCGAACGCGCCTGTACCAAGACCATCGCGGGTAATCGTCTTGAGCCAGCGGGCAGGGATGATGATGTCGGTGTCGATATTCTTGAGGCCAAGCGGAATGGCGCGCCCGGCGACGTGTTTCAGCGGCTCCACAGGTGCGCTCTCCTCAGTCGGTTTCGGGCGGCTCGCCCGACGGGATTGCGGGTGGTTTTTTGCTGTCGTCCGATTTCTTGAGGAAACGCTTGCCGGCATAAAGCAGCGCAGCAGCGACCGCTGCCGAACCGATGGCAGCCGCGGTGGCTGCGGCCCTGTTGCCGGATGATTTCCCGGAGGACTTCTTGGGGGTCTTCTCGCTCATGGCTTCTTTCATGCGCCTCGCGGCGCGGGGTTGCAAGGGGGGCGCTCAGCCAAGGGTGCGCACATCGGTGAGTCGCCCGGTGACAGCGGCAGCCGCCGCCATGGCGGGCGAGACCAGATGCGTGCGCGCGCCGGGGCCCTGGCGGCCAACGAAATTGCGGTTCGAGGTGGAGGCGCAGCGTTCGCCCGCAGGCACTTTGTCGGGGTTCATGCCAAGGCAGGCGGAACACCCCGGCTCGCGCCATTCAAAGCCAGCCTCGACGAAGATCCTGTCGAGCCCTTCGGCCTCGGCCTGCCGTTTCACGAGGCCCGAACCCGGCACAACGATGGCCCAGCGCACATTATCAGCCTTTTGGCGGCCTTTAAGCACGGCAGCCGCCGCGCGCAGGTCTTCGATGCGGCTGTTGGTGCAACTGCCGATGAAGACGTTTTCAATGGCAACCTCGCTGATCGGGGTGCCGGGGGCAAGGCCCATGTAATCGAGGCTTTTTTGTGCAGCGACGCGCTTGGCCTCGTCAGCGAAGTCATCGGGATGAGGCACGCGCCCGCCGATCGGCACCACATCTTCCGGGCTGGTGCCCCAGGTCACGCTCGGCTCGACGGTGCTGGCATCAATCGTCACGCTCTTGTGGAACACCGCGCCATCATCGCTGTGCAGCGTGCGCCAATAGGCAAGGGCTGCATCCCAGTCTGCACCTTGCGGGGCAAGCGGGCGGCCTTTCAGATAGGCAAAGGTGGTCTCGTCGGGGGCGATACAGGCCGGCGCGCGCGCCTGCCTCGATGCTCATATTGCAGACCGTGAGGCGCTCCTCGATGCTCATCGCTTCGAAGGCATGCCCGCGATATTCGATGACATAGCCCGATCCGCCCGCGGCGCCGATCTGGCCGATGATGTGGAGGATCAGATCTTTCGCCGTCACGCCGGGGCCAAGGCTGCCGCTCACGCGCACTTCCATGGATTTGGATTGCTGGAGCAGCAGGGTTTGCGTTGCCAGCACATGTTCGACCTCGCTCGTGCCGATCCCGAAAGCCAGCGCGCCAAGCCCGCCGTGGCAGGCCGTATGCGAATCGCCGCAGACAATCGTGGTGCCCGGCAGCGAGAAGCCCTGTTCGGGGCCAACCACATGGACAATGCCCTGTTCGGGCGCGGTTGCTTCGATGTAGCGGATGCCGAATTCGGGCGCGTTCTGTTCGAGCGCGGCGAGCTGGCTGGCGCTTTCAGCGTCGGCTATCGGCAGGCGCCTGCCATCTGCACCCACGCGCGGTGTGGTCGGCAGGTTGTGGTCGGGCACGGCCAGCGTCAATTCCGGACGGCGCACGGTGCGGCCCGAAATCCGCAAGGCTTCAAAGGCTTGCGGGCTGGTGACTTCGTGCACCAGATGGCGATCAATATAGACAAGCGCCGTGCCATCCGCGCGGGTTTCCACCACGTGGGCATCCCAGATCTTTTCGTAAAGAGTACGCGGACGAGAGGCCATGGCAGTTCGCTTCCTTTCAGCCCACCGCCTTAGCGAGGAAAAAGGCCGCCATGCAAGAATATCGGCCATGCGGGGCTAAAGGTCATGGAAAATGCACAAATTGTGCGCTAACTTACAAATATGTCAGCCACTCAGCCCGCATGCACACCCGCCAGCTTTGATCACCGCATCACGGTGGAAGCGGCCGATATTGATTTCATGGGCCATGTGAACAATGCGCGCTATCTGAACTGGGTGCAGGATGCCGTGCTGGCCCACTGGAACAAGCTCGCGCCGGCCGAGGATGTGGCCAGCAAGGCATGGGTCGCCCTCAAGCACGAGATTACCTATCGCAAGCCCGCTTTCCTTGAGGATGACGTGATTGCGCAGACCATGCTGGAAAGCTTCAATGGCGCGCGCGCATTTTATCACACCGTGATCAAGCGCGGCGAGGATGTGCTGGCTGAAGTCAAATCAAGCTGGTGCTGTATCGACGCCGAAACCCTGCGCCCGGCGCGCATCGGTGAGCATTTGCGCGAATTCTTCTTCCCCGAAAACGATTAATCGCGCCGCTCGCGCAAGGTCGGGTTTTGCGCAAACGCAATTGCGGCTCCTGTCCAAAGGCGTATAGGCAACCTTGTGACGGCTTCTTGCGTATATCCCTGACATGGAACAGCCCTTTACCCTTCCGGCGCGACCGCTTCAGGGCGTGATTGGCGGTGCGCTTGCGGCCCTGATCGCGGGCAGCTGGCTGTCGATCCATTTCTGGGGCATGTTCATCTTCGAACTGAGCTGGACCAACTGGCCCATCGCGCTGGCCGTGGCGGCGGTGCAGTGCTGGCTGTCGGTCGGCGTGTTCATCGTGTGCCATGATGCGATGCACGGCAGCCTGATCCCGGGCAAACCGCGGCTGAACGGCGCGATCGGCGCGGTGCTGCTGGCGCTCTATGCGGGCTTTGCCTGGAAGCAGTTGAGAGACGCGCATTTCGCCCATCACAAGCTGGCAGGCCGTCCGGGCGATCCCGATTTTGATGAAGATCACCCCGATGATTTCCGGCGCTGGTACGGCACCTTTTTCCGGCGCTATTTCGGCTGGCGCTCGCTGCTGTTCGTGCACACGGTGGTGGGCATTTACTGGCTGGTGCTGGATGTGCCGATGGCGCAGATCGTGCTGCTTTACGGCCTGCCCGCGCTCGGTTCATCGCTCCAGCTGTTCTATTTCGGCACTTTTCGCCCGCACCGCCACCTGCGTGGTGAAGACGCGCAGAGCTTTGCCGACCGGCATAATACCCGCAGCGAGGCGTTCGGGCCGCTTGCCAGCCTCGCAACCTGTTTCCATTTCGGCTATCATCTCGAACATCACCGCCGCCCGGATGTCCCGTGGTGGGCGCTGCCCGGCGCGCGCCGCGCCGGTGTGGGCGAGAGCAGCCATAGGGCCGTGGAGGTGGCCGCATGACCTGGTTTGAAGTCTTCCTCACCGTGATGTCCTCGCTCATCGGCATGGAGCTGTTCGCGTGGGTCGCGCACAAATATATCATGCATGGCTGGGGCTGGGCATGGCACCGCGATCATCACGAGCCGCATGATAATGTGCTGGAAAAGAATGATCTGTTTGCGGTCGTCTTCGGCACGATCAACGCTGCGATGTATATCTACGGCGCGCTTTACTGGGATTGGCTGTGGTGGTTTGCGGTCGGGATCACGCTGTACGGGGTGATCTACACGCTGATCCACGACGGGCTGGTGCATCAGCGTTACTGGAAGTGGGTGCCGCGCAAAGGCTATGCCAAGCGGCTGGTTCAAGCGCACAAGCTGCACCACGCCACCATCGGCAAGGAAGGCGGGGTAAGCTTCGGCTTTGTCTTTGCCCGCGATCCGGCGAAATTGAAGGCAGAATTGAAGGCGCAGAAGGAAGCCGGGCTCGCCGTGGTGCGCGACAGTGTGGGCGCAGGCAGCAGCGATGCCTTCGAGGTCACCGGGCGCAATCTGTGAATGTCATCCGCCGAATTGCGTGATGCTGAGATTGTTGCCTTCGGGATCGTGAAACCACGCAATCTGCGTGCCTGAGGCAGGATCGCTCCAGATGCCGCGCGCATCCTGCCCGAAGCCTTCATAGATCGCGAAAGTCACGCCTTTGGCAGCAAGCGCA
Source organism: Erythrobacter sp. (assembly GCA_045377215.1). GTDB lineage: Bacteria > Pseudomonadota > Alphaproteobacteria > Sphingomonadales > Sphingomonadaceae > Erythrobacter. Next base: position 79,038 of record JBJIOB010000022.1, on the reverse strand, counting down.
TCGACCGCTGCTGCGATATCGGGGACGATCCAGCCGAGCACGGTATGAGGGCTGGGCTGGTGTCCTTCGACCTGCGTGAGGCGCAGCATCGTGCCGGCCAGATCATAGGTGATCGCAAAGGGATCCTCGCCCGTTTCAGTAAGGCCAAGCGTGCCTGTATAGAACCCGCGCGCACGTTCCATATCGGCCGTAAGGATGAAGCAGACAGGTGGTGCAGTCGTCAGCATGGCGGCAGGCCCTCCCCCGATAGGCGCGTCCCTGTTGCCAAGCTTACACCCTCACGATGCGCTGCGCCAGCGCTTCAGGCCGATGCCGCGATCCGCCCGGCGTGTTCCTTCACCAGCGCGATCATGTTGGGCACGCCTTGGGTGCGATTGCTCGAAAGCTGGTTTTTCAGATCAAACGGCGCAAGCGCGCCCAGCACATCCATCTGCGCCACTTCGGCCGCGCTCTTGTCTTGCACCGCGGCAATCACCAGCGCGACGATGCCTTTGGTGATCGCGGCATTGCTGTCAGCAAGGAAATGCAGCGTTTCGCTTTGCTGCGAGGCGGGGTAAACCCACACCGCTGCCGAACAGCCGCGCACCAGCGTGGCATCGGTTTTCAGCGCGTCGGGCATGGGTTCAAGGCTGCGGCCAAGCTCGATCAGCAGGCCGTAGCGGTCATCGCCGTCGAGAAATTGATATTCTTCGAGAATGTCGGAAAGTGTGCGCATCACGTCCACTTAGAAAGCCGCAGCGCGCGAGGGAAGGGGCTAATTGCCCGCTTACCCCATCAATCCGCCGGGCCGGGTGAAGGCGTGCCAGATCACATAGAACCAGCCGAAAAAGCCGTGCAGGATTGCCCACAGGATCGACTTGTTGATGCTCCACGAGATCGCGACCGCAATCGCGCTGCCCAGCCCGATACCCGCCTGGGTTGCGGTATCGCGCGCGCCGCTCACAATTCCACCCCGCTGGCGATGGCTTCAAGCTTGCGGATGCGCTCTTTCAGGTCAGCCAGTTCGATCCGGGCCGTGCCCATGCCGGGGTTTTCATCGGGCATGGTGCGCCGTGTCTGGCCAATCTCCTGCTGTTTCAGGTCAAGCCAGCCCTGCCACGCCTTGAGCAAGGCCGAGGCGACCACGACGAGGCCGACAAGGCAGGTGCCAGCCGTCACGAGGGTGGGGTCAAGAAGGGGCGTGATCATTCGCTCTGTTCCTCCTTTGCGGCGGGAAGGCCCCGCAGCGCTTCGATTTCGGCGGCGATCCGCGCCCGTTCGCGCGCCTCGCCGGTGTTGCCATCAGTGGCGATGCGTTCGAGCACCTTGATGCGCTCACGCAGATCCTCAAGCTCGCGCCGTGCCGCTTCCAGTTCGGCGGTGCTGCGCGCTTCTTCGCGCATCGCCAGCTTCTGGTTGCCGTCCTCGTCGGTGATGATCCCGGCGCGGGCACGCGCGATCTCGACGATCCCCCAGATCACAATCCCGACCAGTGCCACAATCGCCCAGCTGCTCATCACGCCGCGCCCTTGTCCTTGAGGTTCGAGAGCGCCCGATCCCGCAGTGCGTCGATTTCCGCGCCAAGGTGATAGCCGCCATCGGTGACGATCCGTTCGACATTGGCCATACGGTCCTTGAGGCTGCCAAGTTCGGCGCGCAGTTCGGCGTTTTCCTGGGTCAGCAGGGTCACGCGCTGGGCGTTCTGGGCGTCGCTGCCGGGCTTGAGGGACTGGCCCCACATGCCTTCGAGCGGATAGCCGTTCTTGATCTTCATGCGGGTGGTCTGGAACGAGGCAAGGATGCCCATTGCGCCCAGCACCGTGCAGGCAAGAATGATCCAGCCGAGATAGGGGAGAAAATCACTCGCCTGCATCACACACGCTCCTTGTTCTGCAGGCCCAGCGGAACGCCTGCGCCCTGTTCATCGACCCGGCGCTGATCGCGCAAGGCTTCGATCTGGGTTGCGATGTCATAACCGCGATCGGTGACGATGCGTTCGAGCACCTGCACCCGGTCTTCCAGCCGCTGGATGTGCGATGCATATTGCGCCGCCTTTTCAGCCGTTTCGGTGGCAACGGCCGTGGTCTGTAACTTGGCGACCTTTTCCTTGTGGTTGGTCCACACCCCGAAAAATCCCAGCATGATGCCCAAAATCGGGATCATCAGCGCCATATAACCTTCCATTGCAAATTCCCCCGTTGTTGGGCGCTTAGCGCAGCCGCTCGATCTCGGCGGTCAGGCGCGGATTGCTTGAGACATAATGCGTTTCCACTGCGGCCAGCCGCCGATCAATGTCGCGGAAATTGGCGCGGATTTCGCGGGCGGTACGCTTGGGGCTCTGCCGCACGCCCTGCCAGTATTTCTGCTCGCTGGCATCGCGGTAGAGATAGGGCGGCTTCTTGTTGAGCAAGAGCCCGGCGGCGAAGTAGGCTAGGATCGTCATGCCGCTCAGCATGAAGATGGACAGGAACGCCGCCATCCGCACCCAGAACACATTGATCCCGGTATAGTCGGCAATCCCGGCGCACACGCCCATGATCTTGCCATTGTGCTTGTCGCGGTACAGCGTGGTGCGCGGGCTGTTCATGCCTTGGTTCCCTTCTTCTCGGCGATCAATTGTTCCAGTTCGCGCAAGGCGTCATTGTCTTCGGCGTGATCGGCCATCAGGCGGCGCGCCGGGGTAAATCCGGGGTCATCGCTCGCCACCAGCCGCTCGACCGTTTCCATGCGCTGATCAAGCCGCTTGGCGAGATTGTAGAGCTCCTCCAGCAGCACTTCATCGTCGCTGGTGATGGTGGCGGCGGTCTTCCATTTCGTAACGTAGTGCAGGATTACCCAGGGCAGGCCGATGAACAGCGTTGCCACCACCACAACTGGTTCCCAATCCATGGCTCATTCCCCCTTGTTGTCTTCGCTCTTGCCGAGCGCTTTTTTCATCGCCTCAAGCTCATCGTCGATGGCATCGGCGCCTTCGAGCGCGGCGATTTCATCGGCGAGGCTCGGCGTGCTGCTTTCGGCAATGCGCAGCGCATCGGCGCGGCCTTCGGCGTAATCGACCCGGCGTTCGAGCTGATCAAAGCGGGCGAGCGCTTCGTCGGTGCGTTCGGTCGAAAGCAGCGTGCGCAGCTTGACGCGGTTTTCCGCGCTTTCGAGGCGGGCGGCAATCGCGGTCTGGCGGCTGCGGGCTTCGCGCAGGCGGTGCTGCAGCTTCTGGATGTCATCCTCATAAGCGCGCAAGGCATCATCAAGCACCGCGATTTCGGTTTTCAGCTGATCGGCCATGTCGGCGGCCTTCTTCTTTTCGACCAGCGCGGCGCGGGCGAGATCTTCGCGATCCTTCGACAGCGCAAGCTGTGCCTTTTCCGCCCAGTCGGCCTGCAAGCGATCCAGCTTGACGCAGTGGCGATGCATTTCCTTCTGATCGGCAATCGTGCGCGCCGCGCTCGCGCGGACTTCGACGAGGGTTTCCTCCATTTCGAGGATGATCATGCGGATCATCTTCGGCCGGATCATCGGCCTTGTCGAGCATGTCGTTGAAATTGGCAGCGATAATGTCGCGGGTGCGGCTGAAAATGCCCATGAAGGCTACTCCGTCAAGAAAGGATGCGGCGCGTTCGGCAGCAGTGGTCTGCCCCCGAGTTTGCGTCGGAGTGGGGCTGCGGCGCAAGGCCTCAATTTCCTCGTCGAGCCGCGAGAGGCGGCCCTGAGCGGGGTGTTCGGGGTGGGCCGGAGCGTCGGTTGCGGGGACTTTGCGCTCCGGCCCGAGGGGATCGTGATTGCTCATGCGATTTCCATAGCTTCGCTGGTCGGGATCATCGTGCTGACCGGGCCAGCAGCGCTGGCCGCGCCGGGCATGATCTGCGAAGTCAGCGCGATCATCAGCACCATGGCAGCGATGCTGGCAAGCGCGGCATGGCCAAGCTTGGATTGCCAGAAGCTTTGAGCAGTATTGTTGCGGTTCAGCATGGTGGGTCTCCCCGGTTGAAATTGGGTTACATGGGCTATTGTGCAATCCGCGTGCCAAACTCAGAAAATGGCGGAAATCCGCCATTTGGGGGTGATTTCGCAAGCCGCCACATGGTGACTATTGCCAATGCTTGGCGAAATTCACTATAGCTTGGTGCATGAAGCGCGAGAGTCATTTCATTGGCCAATCCGGCGCCTTTCTCGACGCGGTCGAGCGCGCCAGCCGCGCTGCCGTGATGAACCGCCCGGTGCTGGTGATCGGCGAACGCGGCACCGGCAAGGAACTGATTGCCGAGCGTCTGCACCGCCTCTCCAGCCGCTGGGACGAACCGCTGGTCACGATGAATTGCGCAGCCTTGCCCGAAACCCTGATCGAGGCTGAATTGTTCGGCCACGAAGCAGGCGCCTTTACCGGGGCGACCAAGGCGCGCACCGGGCGCTTTGAGGAAGCGGACAAGGGCACGCTGTTCCTTGATGAACTCGGCACGCTCAGCATGGGCGCGCAGGAACGGCTGCTGCGCGCGGTCGAATATGGCGAGGTCACCCGCATCGGCGCCTCGCGGCCCATCCGCGTCGATGTGCGGATTGTGGCTGCGACCAATGATGATCTGCCCAAGCTGGCAAGCTCGGGCGAATTTCGCGCCGATCTGCTGGATCGCCTCAGCTTTGAAGTGATCACCCTGCCGCCCCTGCGGGTGCGCGAGGGGGATATCGGCGTGCTGGCCGAACATTTCGGGCGGCGCATGGCGGCGGAATTGGGCTGGGAAGGCTGGCCGGGCTTTGCCCCCCATGTGATGGCAAGCCTTGAAGATTATGCCTGGCCGGGCAATGTGCGCGAATTGCGCAATGTGATCGAGCGGGCGGTTTATCGCTGGGACAATGCCGGGCAGGCCATTGCGCATGTCCAGTTTGATCCGTTTGACAGCCCGTGGCGGCCGCGCCAGCCCGATCATCGCCGGGCGGCCGCAGCGGCATCCCCGGCGGCCGCCGCGCCCGATGCACCAGCGGCGCGTCCGGCTAGCGATGATCTGGATAGCATCACCGATCTGCGCGCGGCGGTGGATGCCCATGAACGCGCGATCCTTGTCCATGCGCTGGGCAAGCACCGCTGGAACCAGCGTCAGACCGCGCGCGCGCTCGGCCTGACTTATGATCAACTGCGCCACGCCATCCGCAAACATGCCATTCTGGAAGAACAGGACAGCGCCTAGCCTGCGCGGTTTCCTGTAGAGTACGCAGGGTGCGCGTAACCCGATCCTAACCATTGATGCATAAGGCAAACCAGGCGTCTGTTGGTGGCACAGGCGGCTTCCCACTGGCGAGCGAACCAGAAGATCATGCGGCACAACGGGTCAAATCATCAGGCAACCGGCGTTGGCAGCGCGTCCCCTTTGCACATCCCTGTGTTTAACGATAGAATTTCAACGGGTCGCAACGTCGCACCGGGCGAAGCATCGGGGATCGTCAGTCACAATTGCCCTGAAATTCCCCGCTCCGAAAAAGGCTGGCGTTTGACCGATCCGGAAGTCCCCAAGCCTGATCATGCCAAGGTGGGGCGGCGTTCGGCGCCGCGGCTGCGGCTCAGCTTGCCCGGGCAACTGGTTGCGGTTGAACGGGTGCACCGCTGCATCCTGCTCAACCTGTCGCGCAGCGGGGCGCAGGTGGCCATTCTGGATGCGCTGCGCGAAGGCGAGGGTGCGATCCTGCGCTGCGGGGTGATTGATCAGTTCGCCGTGGTGACACGCAGCCAGTTCGGGCTCAACGCGCTCCAATTCGATGAACCGCTCAGCCATGCGCAAGTCCTTGAAATCCGTCACTACCACGAGAATTTCGAGGAGCGCGAGCGGCGTAACCTGATCGAAACTGCGCGCAGGTGGGTGAACGGCGAGACTGACGACGGGCGGTAGCGCTTGCTCTCGCTTGCCGCAAGGCATCGCGCCCGCAGGCGCAACCGGCCCCGGCACGTAAAAACACCTATGCTGGGTAGGGCGGTTTCTTGTTTCGCGCGTGGCACGGGATGCGATCATGCCAGCAGCTTTCCAACCTTCCGAACTCACCTTTGCAGGCGCAATCGGGCGGCGCGATTCGCCGCGCTTGCACCTGACTGTGCCCGCCAAACTGGTGAGTGTTTGCGAGACGCAGAATTGCGTTCTGGTGGATGTTTCGCAAACCGGCGCGCGCATCCGGGTGGCGCGGCCCTTGGCGGCAGGCGCCAGCGGTTATCTGCGGGTTGGCCCGATCGAAGTCTTTGCCACGGCGCTGCGCCAGAATCTGACGGCTGAGGGCGGCGGGCTTAATGGCATGGAATTCGACATCCGTCTGACCAAGGCCGAGGTGCTGGCGCTGCGCGCCTATGCCGAAAATTACGAACTGGCTGAGCGGCGGGCCTTTCGCGCGCAGGCACGAGGCTGGATCACAGGCGGGCGATAGGCCGCCGGGGAGTTTGCCCTTGCCAAATCGCGGCGCGTGGACTAGGGGCTTTTCCATCCCGACATTGTTGAGACAAGGTTTGGATGCTGGCGCCTGCGGGGGCCGGCCCCAACACCCATTCCCGATGCAATGGCGGCCACATTTTTATTCGCGCAGGAACAGCTTTGGCCGATATCGCCCGCCTTACCCAGTTGATCGAACCCGAAGCGCAGGCTTTGGGGTTTGAACTGGTGCGCGTGGCGATGATGCCGTCGGAGGCTGGTGACGGGGCGCAATCCTTGCAGATCATGGCGGAAGACCCGGCGACGGGGCAATTGCTGCTGGATCAATGCGCCGCGCTATCGCGCCGGGTTTCGGATGCGATTGATGCCGCCGAAGAAGCGGGCGAAGTGCTGATTGCCGAGGCTTATCATCTCGAAGTCTCCTCGCCCGGAATTGATCGCCCGCTGACAAGGCCGAAAGATTTTGCCAATTGGGCAGGGCATGAAGCGCGCATCGTCATGGAAAAAGGCTATACCGGCCAGCGCGTCAACAAGGGTGTGCTCGGCGGGCTTGATGGCGATGCCGCGCTGCTGACCGAAGTCAAGGCTGGCGCGGTCAAGCTGCCGCTCGCCGAAATCCACTCCGCCCGGCTGGTGCTCACTGATGCGCTGATCGCGGCCACCCGTCCGCTTGATACCAGCGGCGCGGAAGAATTGATCGAAGATACCACCACTCACGACGAAGAAGAAAAGGCAGACGACTGATGGCCAGTGCCATTTCCGCCAACAAGGCTGAACTTCTCGCAATCGCCAACGCGGTTGCCTCGGAAAAGATGATCGACAAGGCCATCGTGATCGAGGCGATGGAAGAAGCGATCCAGAAATCCGCACGTAACCGTTACGGGGCGGAAAACGACATCCGTGCCAAGCTCGATCCGCTGACCGGCAATCTCACGCTGTGGCGCGTGGTCGAGGTGGTCGATGTGGTTGAAGATTACTTCAAGCAGGTCGATCTGAAGCAGGCTGAAAAGCTTCAGCCCGGTGCCAAGGTGGGCGATTTCATTGTCGATCCGCTGCCCCCGGTCGATCTCGGGCGCATTGATGCACAGAGCGCCAAGCAGGTGATCTTCCAGAAGGTCCGCGATGCCGAGCGTGAGCGGCAGTTCGAAGAATTCAAGGATCGTCAGGGCGAAGTCATCACCGGGGTGATCAAATCGGTCGAATTCGGCCATGTGATCGTGAACCTCGGCCGCGCCGAAGGCGTGATCCGCCGTGATCAGCAGATCCCGCGCGAAGCGGCCCGCACCGGCGAGCGTGTGCGTGCGCTCATCACCAAGGTGGAACGCAACAACCGCGGCCCGCAGATTTTCCTCAGCCGCGCGCATCCTGAATTCATGAAGAAGCTGTTCGCGCAGGAAGTGCCCGAAATCTACGATGGCATCATCGAGATCAAGGCCGCAGCCCGCGATCCCGGCAGCCGTGCCAAGATCGGCGTGATCAGCCGCGATTCCAGCATCGACCCGGTCGGCGCCTGCGTCGGCATGAAGGGCAGCCGCGTGCAGGCGGTGGTGCAGGAATTGCAGGGCGAAAAGATCGACATCATCCCCTGGAGCGAAGACACCGCGACTTTCGTCGTCAACGCGCTCCAGCCCGCGACGGTCGCCCGCGTGGTGCTGGATGAAGAAGATGGCCGCATCGAAGTGGTGGTGCCGGATGATCAGCTTTCGCTGGCCATCGGGCGGCGCGGCCAGAACGTGCGGCTCGCCAGCCAGCTCACCGGTCACCAGATCGACATCATGACCGAGGAAGAAGCCTCGGAAAAGCGTTCGAAGGAATTTGCCGAGCGGTCCAAGATGTTCGAGGAAGAGCTCGACGTCGATGAAACCCTCTCGCAGCTCTTGGTGGCCGAAGGCTTCGCCGAGCTTGAAGAAGTTGCCTATGTCGATCTCGCCGAACTCGCCAGCATCGAAGGCTTTGACGAAGAACTCGCCGAAGAACTGCAAAGCCGCGCCCTGGAAGCATTGGAGCGTCAGGAAGAAGGCCATCGTCAGGTGCGCCGCGAACTCGGCGTCGAAGATGCGCTCGCTGAAATCCCGCACCTTACCGAAGCCATGCTGGTGACGCTGGGCAAGGCGGGGATCAAGACGCTGGATGATCTGGCGGACTTGGCCACCGATGAACTCATCGCCAAGAAGCGCGAAGCACCGCGCCGCCGCAACAATGCGGATGGCCCGCCGCAGCGCCGTCCGCAGCGCGAAACCGACAAGGGCGGTGTGCTGGGCGAATATGGCCTGTCGGAAGAACAGGGCAACGAAATCATCATGGCCGCCCGCGCGCACTGGTTCGAAGACGAGGCCGCTCCGGCGCCGACCGAGGAGGCCGCCCATGCGGACTCCACCCAATGAGCGCCTGACGCCCGACATCTCTGAAGCAGCAGGCTCCCGCCCCAGCGGGAGCGAGCGGCGCTGCGTGCTCACCGGCGACACTGGTGAGCGCGCGCGGCTTTTGCGGCTGGCGATTTCGCCTGATGGTCTGGTGCTGCCCGATCCGGGTGCCAAGGCGCCGGGCCGCGGCGCGTGGATTGGCGTCAGTCGCCGCGCGCTCGAAGCGGCGGTCAGCGATGGCACCTTGAAGCGTGCCCTGCTGCGCGCTTTCAAGGGCGCGGCCCTGACGATCCCCGATGATCTGGCCGCCCGTGCAGGGGCCTCGCTCACCCGCAGTTTTACCGACCGGCTGGGGCTGGAACTGCGTTCGGGCCAGATTGTGCTGGGTTCCGCGCGGATTGCCGAACAGGCGCGTTCGGGGCGGATTGCCCTGCTGCTTCACGCCAGCGACAGCAGCGAAGATGGGCGGCGCAAGCTTGATCAGGCATGGCGCGTTGGCACTGATGCCGAAGGTTCGGGGCTGACCGGCGTGCTCTTGCCTCTGGACCGGGCGGCGCTGTCTGTGGCATTGGGCCGCGACAATGTCGTCCATATCGGGGTTGCCGGACATGCGGGCGACCAGCGGGCCGCAGGCCGGGTGCGTGATGCGCTCGGGCGGCTGATGGCGTTTGCGCAAGATGATGGCCGGGATACGCCCGGCGCAGTGGGAGCGCCTGATGAGCGCGCCCGAGATGATGTGAATTTGGATTGAAGGACGTAATTGCAGTAATGAGCGACGACGAAAACCAGCGCACCCGCAAGCCTTTGGGCCTCAAGCGGTCGGTCGATGCGGGCGAGGTCAAGCAGACCTTCAGCCATGGCCGCACCAACAAGGTCGTGGTCGAGGTGAAGCGCCGCCGCGTGCTCGGCAAACCCGGTAGCGAAACGGCTGCACCGCCGCCGCCTCCGCCGCCGCCGCCGGCACCGCCGCCGCCTGCGCCTGCGCGCCCGGCTGCGCCCGCGCCGCGTCCTGCACCTGCCGGCGAAACCCCGCAGGAACGCGTCAAGCGGCTCCAGCTTGAGGCTGAGGAAGAGCGCCTGCAGCGCGCCGAAGAAGCGCGCAAGCGCGAGGAAGCCGAAGCACGCGCCCGCGAGGAAGAAGAACGCCGCCGCGCCGAGGAAAAGCGCGCCGAGGAAGAAGCCGCCAAGCTGCAGGAAGCTGCTGCACCCGCTGCTGCCGAGGCTGCTGATCCTGTCGCCGCTGCTGCTACCGAAACCCCGGCCGAGGCCGCTGCGCCTGCATCCGCTCCGGCACCCGCCAGCGATACCGCACCTTCACCGCGCCGCTTCACGCCGGTCGAACGGCCCGAGCCCAAGAAGCCCGAGGTCAAGAAAAAGAAAGACGACAAGCGCGCAGCCCCCGGCGATGAAGGCAAGGATAACCGCCGTTCGGGCAAGCTGACTGTCACCCGCGCATTGAACGAGGATGAAGGCCGCCGTGCGCGCAGTCTTGCCGCACTGAAGCGTGCCCGCGAAAAGGAACGCCGCGGGCAGGGCGGCCCGTCGAAGCCGCGCGAAAAGCAGGTGCGCGATGTTGTCGTGCCCGAAGCCATCACGGTCAGCGAACTGGCCAACCGCATGGCTGAAAAGGGCGCCGATCTGGTCAAAGCCCTGTTCAACATGGGCATGATGGTCACCGTCAACCAGACGATTGATCAGGATACCGCTGAATTGCTGGTCGAGGAATTTGGCCACAACATCACGCGCGTGTCTGCCAGCGATGTCGATATCGACACGAGCACGGATGAAGACCCCATCGAGACGCAAGCACCGCGTCCGCCGGTGGTCACCATCATGGGCCACGTCGATCACGGCAAGACCAGCCTTTTGGATGCCCTGCGCGGCACCGATGTGGTGAAGGGCGAGGCCGGCGGCATCACCCAGCACATCGGCGCTTATCAGATCACCACCAAAGACAAGCAGAAGATCACCTTCCTCGATACGCCCGGCCACGCCGCTTTCACCGAAATGCGGATGCGCGGGGCCAATGTCACCGATATCGTCATTCTGGTGGTTGCCGCCGATGATGGCATCATGCCGCAGACCATCGAGGCGATCAGACACACCAAGGCCGCAGGCGTGCCGATGATCGTGGCGATCAACAAGTGCGACAAGCCCGAAGCCAATCCGCTCAAGGTGCGCGAACGTCTGCTCGAACACGAAGTCATTGTCGAGGCGATGTCGGGCGATGTGCAGGATGTGGAGCTTTCGGCCAAGACCGGCGCAGGGCTCGACAAGCTGCTCGAAGCGATTGCCTTGCAGGCCGAATTGCTCGAACTGAAAGCACGCCCTGATCGCGATGCCGAGGCAACCGTGATCGAAGCGCAGCTCGACAAGGGCCGCGGCCCTGTGGCCACCGTGCTGGTGACGCGCGGCACATTGAAGCGCGGCGATACCTTTGTGGTCGGCACGCAAAGCGGCAAGGTGCGCGCGATTGTCGATGACAAGGGCCAGCAGCTGAAAGAGGCCGGGCCTTCCATGCCGGTCGAAGTGCTGGGCCTTGGCGGCGTGCCGTCGGCGGGCGACACGCTCACCGTGGTCGAAAACGAACAGCGCGCGCGCGAAGTGGCCAAGTATCGTCAGGAACAGGCCAATGAAAAGCGCACCACGCTTGCCCCCACCAATTTCGACACGATGTTCAACAATCTTGCCTCGAACGTCATCGAATATCCGGTGGTGGTGAAGGCGGATGTTCAGGGCAGCGTCGAGGCCATCGTCAATGCGCTCCACAACCTCTCGAATGACGAGATCAAGGTGCGCGTGCTTAACGCAGGCGTCGGCGCGATCACCGAAAGCGATGTGATGCTGGCAGCGGGATCGAAGGCGCCGATCATCGGCTTCAACGTGCGTCCCAATGCCAAGGCGCGCGATCTCGTCAAGCGTGATGGGGTGCGGATGATGTATTACGATGTCATCTACCACCTCACCGATGCCATCGCCAAGGAAATGGCGGGCGAGCTGGGGCCGGAACGGATCGAAACCGTGGTCGGCCGGGCGGAAGTCAAGCAGGTGTTCCCTGCGGGCAAGCGCGACAAGGCGGCAGGTCTGCTGGTGCTCGAAGGCGCGATCCGCAAGGGTCTGTTTGCCCGTCTCACCCGCGCCGATGTTATCGTGTCGGCCACCAGGATCGCCTCGCTGCGGCGGTTCAAGGACGATGTCGATGAAGTGCGCGCCGGGCTTGAATGCGGCGTGGTGCTCGAAGATACCAACGACATCAAGCCGGGCGACAACCTCGAAGTCTTCTCGGTCGAGGAGCGTGAGCGGACGCTGTGAGCCTCTCCGATCCCCACTACCCCGACGATGCCGGGCAGTCGCCGCACACGGCGCTGCTCGGCTCGGAGTTTGTCGGCTGGGATGAGGCCTCCCAGACTGCGACCATGCGCTTTACCGTCAAGCGCGAAATGACCACCTGGCGCGGCGGCGTGCAGGGGGGGCTGGTGGCAGGCTATCTCGATGATGTGATGGGCTATGCCTATGTCGCGGCCACCGGCGGGGAGGCTGCGCCGCTCAATCTCGATCTGTCGATGAGCCTTATTCGCCTGATCCCCGCAGGCGCGGTGATCATCGGCAAGGGCCGGGTGGTGAAGGCGGGGCGGCGCGTGATTTTCCTCGAAGGCGAATTGCTCGCCGAAGATGGCACGCTCTATGCCCGTTCAACCTCCACCGCGATCCCGACCCCGCGCCCCACGCCCACCACCACAGGGATGGCGTGATGGCCAAGGCTCCCTTTACTGCCGAACAGCAATCGGTGCGCGTGCTCAAAGTGGGCGAGCGGGTGCGGCATATCCTGTCGGAATTGCTGGCGCGCGGCGAGGTGCATGATGATGTGGTGAGCGCAGCGAACATCTCCGTCACCGAAGTGCGCATGACGCCCGATCTGCGCCATGCCACCGCCTATATCAAACCGCTGCTGGGTGCGGGCGAGGATGAGGTGGTGCACGCGCTGCGCCAGAACACCGCCTTTCTGCAACGCGAAGTGGCCAAGCGATTGGGCCTCAAATTCGCGCCCAAGCTCAAATTCCGCAAGGATGAAAGCTTTGCCGAGGCTGACCGCATCGAAGCGCTGCTGCGCGATCCCAAGGTGGTGCGCGATCTGGGCGACGACGAGGGCGAATAGCGCTCGCTACCTTGGCACCATCCGCGCTTTCAGCGTAATATCCACCTTGCTGCCCACGATCAGCGGATAGGCTTTCATCCCGTAGGCGCGCCGATCAATCGTGGTGGTGCCGGTGAAACTGATGGCCTTTCCCGGGCTGGCAATCGGGTCTTCATTGAATGTGACATCAAGCACTTGCGGGCGGGTGATGCCACGCGCTGTGAGCTCGCCTGCCACCGTGCCGCGGGTCGGGCTGGTGAGTTTCAACGAGCGCCCGACAAAGCGCACATCGGGATATTTTTCGACCCAGAAGAATTTTTCGCCGCGCAGCCGTTCGAGCGTCACGCGGTCGGGCGCTTCGATCGCGGTGGTATCGAAAGTCACATCAATTACCGCGCGCTCGGGCGCGCCCGGCACGATATTGACCATCCCCTGCATCTTGGGAAAGCGCGCGGTTTTGCTGGCCAGCCCGAAAAAGGGCACCTTGGCGGCAACCTCGCTGCTGCGCGCATCGAGCGTGTAGCGCATCGGCGCGGCTGCCGTATTGCCGAGCGCCAGCATGCCGAGCAGCGGCAGGAGAAACCACCGGAGAGAACGAAAACGGGCCAGCATCACGCCTCTACTACGCATGACCTGCGCAAAAGGTTCACGCATGGCCTCGCTCAATCCTTGCAGAAGCGTTAGGCAGCGCCTGATGGCCAAGCTCTATTTCTACTATGCCAGCATGAACGCGGGCAAATCGTCGAGCCTGCTGCAGGCCGATTTCAATTACCGCGAACGCGGCATGCGCACGATGGTGTGGACAGCGGCGCTCGACACGCGCTCGGCTGGCATGGTGCAAAGCCGCATCGGGCTTGAGGCGGATGCGCACCTGTTCACGGCCAGCACCGATCTGTGGGCCGAAGTGATGGCCACGCACCGTGCTGCACCCGCAGACAGGCAGTTCAACTGCGTGCTGGTGGACGAGGCCCAGTTTCTCACCGCCGATCAGGTGTGGCAATTGGCACGGCTGGCCGATGAAGGCGGTATTCCGGTGCTGTGCTATGGCTTGCGCACCGATTTTCAGGGGGAGCTGTTCCCCGGATCGGCGGTGCTGCTGGGCATTGCCGATGCGCTGGTGGAACTGAAAGCGGTGTGCCATTGCGGGCGCAAGGCGACCATGAACCTGCGCGTCGATGCCGCGGGCAACGCGGTCAAACAGGGCCAGCAGACCGAAATCGGCGGCAATGATCGCTATGTCGCGCTGTGCCGCAAACATTTCTCCGAAGCTTTCCGCCCGTAACTGGCGCTTGCCCTGCTGAATGCCTATCTGTCGTCCATGTCCGAAACCCTGACCCTTGCCCTGGTGCTGATCCCTGCGCTGGTATTTGCCATTGTGTTCCACGAAGTCGCGCATGGATATGCCGCCAAGCTGCTGGGCGATCCCACCGCGAGCGAGCGTGGGCGGCTGACGCTCAATCCGCTGGCGCATGTCGATCCGGTGGGAACCCTGGTGGTGCCGGGCGCGCTCGCCTTGCTGGGCGCGCCGGTGTTCGGCTGGGCCAAGCCCGTGCCGGTGAACAAATGGCGGCTGGATAACCCGCGTTTCGGCATGATGGCCGTGGCGGCGGCCGGGCCGGGCAGCAATTTCGTGCTGGCAATCATGGGCGCGGTGGTGCTGGGGCTCATCATGCCGCCGGGCCTTGCCTTTGGCGATGGCATGGGCGCGGGCGCTTCGTTTCTGGTGGATGGCACGGGCGAGGTGTCCTGGCTGGCGACAGGGCTGTTCTATTTCCTGCTCGTCAATATCTTCCTCGGTCTGTTCAACCTCTTGCCGATCCCGCCGTTTGATGGCTCGCATATTGTCGGCGGATTGCTGCCTGATCGCCTGCGGGCCGGGTGGGAGCGCTTGCAGGGCGTCGGCATGGCGCTGCTGCTGGTGCTGATTGCGTCAAGCTGGATATTCGGCACCAGTTGGCTGGGCACGCTGCTCGGCCCGCCGCTCGAAGCGGCCATGCAGTTCTTTCTCGGCATTGCCGATAGCGTCGCGCGGCTGATTGCCTGAGCCATCCTGTGAGCAAGACGGGCAAAGCCGCGCCGCTTTCGGGCTGGCTGATCCTTGATAAGCCGCGCGGGCTTGGCTCGACCCAAGGGGTAGGCGCGGTGAAGCGCGTGCTGCGCGCACACGGCTATGCGAAAACCAAGGTCGGGCATGGCGGCACGCTTGATCCGCTGGCCGAAGGCGTGCTGCCGATTGCGCTGGGCGAGGCGACCAAGCTTGCGGGGCGGATGCTCGATGCGAGCAAGATCTACGCGTTTACCGTGCAGTTCGGCGCGCAGACGAGCACGCTCGACACCGAAGGCGAAGTGATTGCGACCAGCGATGTGCGCCCTTCACTGGCGCAGGTCGAGGCGGTGTTGCCGCGCTTTACCGGGCCGATCGAACAGGTGCCGCCCGCCTATTCGGCGCTCAAAGTCGATGGCCAGCGCGCCTATGATCTGGCGCGAGCGGGCGAGGTGGTGGAGCTCAAGGCGCGCAGCGTGAACATTTACGCGCTCACCATTCGTCATCCCGGCGAAGGCCGGGACCCAGAGCCGCACGCGCCGCCCTTCGAAGCACTGGGCCCCGGCCTGCGCCGGGGTGACCGAGAGCTGGATGAGATCACATTGGAGGCCCACGTCTCCAAAGGCACCTATATCCGCTCTCTCGCCCGCGATATTGCGCAGGCGCTGGGCACCTGCGGCCATGTCACCTATCTGCGCCGCACCAAGGCTGGCCCCTTCACCCAGGGCCAAGCGATTTCGCTGGACAGTCTTGAGGAAATCGCTATGGGACGAGGCCTTGAACGCCTCCTCCTGCCGCTAGAGGCAGGGCTGGACGACATCCCGGCCCTCAACCTCGATCAGACAAGCGCGCAGGCGGTCCGACAGGGCCGGGTGCTGTCTGACATGCCCCAATCATCCGGGCTTTATCTGGCGAAACTGGGAAATGTCCCGGTCGCGCTGATGCAGATCACGGATGGGACGGCCACGGTCGTCCGGGGGTTCAACCTTCCCGATGTCGCTGAGTAAGAAAGAGACGTACTATGTCGGTGACCGCCGAAGTTAAGCAGACAATCATTGCTGACAATGCCCGTGATCCCAAGGACACCGGCAGCCCCGAAGTGCAGGTTGCGATCCTCACGCAGCGCATCCGCAACCTGACCGAACACTTCAAGGATCACCACAAGGACAACCATTCGCGTCGCGGCCTGTTGATGATGGTCAACAAGCGCCGCACGCTGCTCGCATACCTCAAGAAAAAGGATGTCGAGCGCTACAACGCGCTGATCCAGAAGCTGGGCCTGCGTAAGTAAGAGTTTTGCGGGAAGGCGGCTCAAGGGCCGCCTTTCTTGCATTTGGGGCTCGCAGACATCCGGTCTGCCAAGCCTTGGGGCCAAACCAGTGCCCCGCACCGGACCGGGACGGTCGTTTCCCCGGCACATGAGGCCCCGCCCGGCAATGTGGCCGCGCGGGTCAGAAGGAAAATCAATGTTCGACACGAAAACCGTATCGCTGGAGTGGGGCGGCAAGACCCTCACTCTGGAAACCGGGCGTATTGCCCGTCAGGCCGATGGCGCTGTGCTGGCCACCTATGGCGAAACCGTGGTGCTGTGCGCCGTGACCGCCGCCAAGTCGGTGAAGGAAGGGCAGGACTTCTTCCCGCTCACCGTCCACTATCAGGAAAAGTTCTCGGCCGCAGGGCGTATCCCGGGCGGCTTCTTCAAGCGTGAACGCGGCGCGACCGAAAAGGAAACGCTGACCAGCCGCCTGATCGACCGTCCGATCCGTCCGCTGTTCCCTGAAGGCTTCTACAACGAAATCAACGTGATCTGTCAGGTTCTGTCGTTCGACGGCGAAACCGAAGCCGATATCGTTGCGATGATCGCAGCCTCGGCTGCGCTGACCATCTCGGGCGTTCCCTTCATGGGCCCGATCGGCGCTGCTCGCGTCGGCTTTGTCGATGGCGAATACACGCTCAACCCGAAGCAGGACAAGGCGCTCGCCGAAGGCCGCCTCGATCTGGTTGTCGCCGCCACGCAAGACGCGGTGATGATGGTCGAATCCGAAGCCAAGGAACTGACCGAGGACGAAATGCTCGGCGCAGTGATGTTCGCGCACAACGAAATCCGCAACGTCATCGGCGCGATCATCGATCTGGCTGAACAGGCTGCCAAGGATCCGTGGACCGTCGACCTCAGCGACAACACCGCTGACATGAAGGCGAAGCTCAAGGATCTGATCGGCGGCGATATTGCGGCTGCTTACAAGGTCACCGACAAGTCGGCACGTTCGAACCTGCTCAACGAAGCCCGGGCCAAGGCCAAGGCGGCGTTTGCTGACGAAGGCGGCCAGACCCAGATGGTCGCTGGCAAGCTGATGAAGAAGCTCGAAGCCGAAATCGTGCGCGGGGCGATCCTCAAGGATGGTCAGCGCATCGATGGCCGCAAGCTCGATCAGGTCCGCCCGATCCAAGCCATCGTCGGCTTCCTGCCGCGCACCCATGGTTCGTCGCTGTTCACCCGCGGCGAAACTCAGGCGATCTGCACCACCACGCTCGGCACCAAGGATTCCGAGCAGATGATCGATGGGCTGGAAGGCCTCAGCTATTCCAGCTTCATGCTGCACTACAACTTCCCGCCCTATTCGGTCGGTGAAGTGGGCCGCTTCGGCGCGCCGGGTCGCCGCGAAGTCGGCCACGGCAAGCTCGCCTGGCGGGCGCTCAACCCCGTGCTGCCGAGCAAGGAAGACTTCCCCTACACCATCCGCGTTCTTAGCGACATCACCGAGTCCAACGGCTCGTCCTCGATGGCGACGGTGTGCGGCGGCTGTCTGTCGATGATGGACGCTGGCGTGCCGGTGAAGGCGCCTGTTTCGGGCATCGCGATGGGCCTGATCCTTGAAGGCGATGAATTCGCCGTGCTGTCCGATATTCTGGGTGATGAAGATCACTTGGGCGACATGGACTTCAAGGTTGCTGGCACCGAAAACGGCATCACCACGATGCAGATGGACATCAAGATTGCCGGCATCACGCAGGAAATCATGGCCAAGGCGCTGGAACAGGCCAAGGCTGGCCGCATGCACATCCTGGGCGAAATGGCCAAGGCGCTGACCGGTGCCCGCACCGAAGTCAGCAAGCATGCTCCGCGTATCGAGACGATCCAGATCGACAAGTCGAAGATCCGCGAAGTCATCGGCACCGGCGGCAAGGTGATCCGCGAGATCGTCGCTGAAACCGGCGCGAAGGTCGATATCGACGATGAAGGCGTGATCAAGATCTCGTCCAGCAACGTCGATGAAATCGAAGCGGCGAAGAAGTGGATCCTCGGCATCGTCGAGGAAGCCGAAGTCGGCAAGATCTACAACGGCAAGGTCGTGAACATCGTCGATTTCGGCGCGTTCGTGAACTTCATGGGCGGCAAGGACGGCCTCGTCCACGTTTCGGAAATGCGCAATGAGCGGGTCGAAAAGCCCACCGATGTCGTCTCTGAAGGCATGGAAGTGAAGGTCAAGGTGCTCGAGATCGACCAGCGCGGCAAGGTTCGCCTGTCGATGCGCGTTGTCGATCAGGAAACCGGCGAAGAGCTGGAGGACACCCGCCCGCCGCGCGAACCGCGTGAACCGCGCGGCGATCGGGGCGATCGTGGTGATCGTGGTGATCGTCGGGGCCCGCGCAATGATCGCGGCGGGCGCGGCGGTGATCGCGGCGGTCGCGGCGGTGATCGTGGTGGCCGCGAGCGCGACAGCGCGCCCGCTGGCCTGCCGGACTTCCTGAAGGACTAAGCCAGCCCGTCATCCCGGCGAAGGCCGGGACCCAGAGCGGCAAGCTCCGGTTCCGCCTTCACTGGGCCCCGGCCTGCGCCGGGGTGACGAAGTGGAATAGCAAAGGCCGCCCGGTTCATTCCGGGCGGCCTTTCGATTAAAGGCAAGCGCCATGCTCAAACGTGAACTCATCGACACCGCCGAAATCGCCGATGGCGAAACGCTCGAACTCTACAGCCATGGTCGCGATTTCATGATCGTGCTGGGGCGCAACGAGTTGATGAGCACCCGGATGCGGTTTTCCGAGGAGCAACTGGCCGAACTCACGCTCGCACGGCTGGGCAAGGAGCACCCGCGCATCCTGATCGGCGGTTATGGCATGGGCTTCACCTATCGCGCCGCCCGGGCCAAGGTGGGCGCGCGCGCGCAGATTGTGGTGGCGGAAATTGCCGACAAGATCATCGCATGGGCTGAAGGGCCCATGGCGGAACTGACCGGCGATGGCCTTGATGATCCGCGCCTTGATCTCAAAATCTGCGATGTCGCAGCCCTGATCGATGATGCCAATGATGGCACCTGCGCCAAATATGACGCGATCCTGCTCGATGTCGATAATGGCCCGGATGGGCTGATGCGCTGGGAAAACAACCGGCTCTATTCGCGCACCGGCCTTGCCAAGGCGCGCGATGCGCTGAAACCCGGCGGGATTCTGGCCGTGTGGTCAGCCGCGCCTGATCCGGCCTTTCGCAAGCGCTTGCATGATACCGGCCTTGCGGTGACCGAGTGGAAAACCCGCTCGCGCCCAAACAACAAGGGCGCGCATCACGTGATCTGGTTTGCGCAGAAGTCCTGACTGACGGCGCGCGACCCTTGCTCAGCGCACCCGCGGCCCGCCAAAGGGCAGCGGGGGCGGCGGACGGCGCACGCCGCGCGGCAATTGCGCCTGATAGGCGCGCCCGCAATGTTCCACGCAATAGGGGAAGCCGGGGTTTACCGGCTGGCCGCAGAAATGGAAATCGGGCTCACCCGGATGGCCCATCGGCCAGCGGCACACCTTGTCCGACAGATCGAGCAGGCTGGTCTTGCCCGCAATCTCGGGGCTGGGCTTGGCGGGCACCAGACGGCGCGGCGGAGCCGGCGGGATCGGGGCTTGCTGATCACCGGGGCCTTGCCGCAGGAAGCCGCCGGGGCCGACCGAGACGATCTTCGGCATGTCTGCCGCCGGGCCGGGGATCGGCTGCGAGGGGATTTCGGTGCTGGCAGCATCGCGCTCAGCCGGGGCAGGGGCGGGCGCAGGCGAGGCCGCCGGGCGCAGGGTTTCTTCGGCTGCAGGCTTGGGCGCAGGCGCAGGCTTGGCCTCGGCAGGGGGGCGCACGGTGGCGGGTTTTTTGGCCGCAGATGCGGCGGCAGGCGCCGCAGCCTTTTTCTCGTTCGCTTTCACCGGCGACGGGCGCGATTTGAGGCCGAGGCGATGCGCCTTGCCGATCACCGCATTGCGGCTGACCCCGCCGAGTTCTTCGGCGATCTGGCTGGCGGTCGCGCCGCCTTCCCACATTTTCTTGAGCGTTGCGATACGCTCGTCTGTCCAGCTCATATTGTCTACCTGTCTCGTCGGCGAGCCGACTATCCTTGCGGCCTGCGGCGGCCACCTGTCTTGTCAGGAAAGCCGGCAAAGCCCTAGGCGAGCGCCTGATGGCCAAGCAAGCTTCCTCGCCCGAAAATTTATTGTCCCAGCCCGTGGCGCAAAAGCGCGGGGATGACAAGCCCGCAAGCCCGCCGGGGTTCAGCCCGCGCGGTGTGCCCGTCATCACGGGTATCAACCGCGTTGGCCTGATGGCGCTCTATATGAAGGAGGTGCGGCGGTTTCTCAAGGTGCAGACCCAGACGATCTGGGCACCAGCGGTGACCACCCTGCTGTTTCTGGTGATTTTCACCGTGGCACTGGGGCGGGAAGGGCGGATGGTGCTGGGCGTGCCGTTTGCCAGCTTTGTCGCGCCGGGGCTGATCATGATGGGGATGATGCAGAACGCCTTTGCCAATTCGTCCTTCTCGCTGCTGTCGGGCAAGATGCAGGGCACCATCATCGACTTGCTGATGCCGCCGTTGTCATCGGGCGAATTGATGGCCGGGATCATCATGGCGGCGGTGACGCGCGCGATCGCTGTGGGCTTTGCCGTGGCGCTGGCGATGATGCTGTGGCCGGGGGTATCGCT
This sequence comes from Erythrobacter sp., assembly GCA_045377215.1. Classification (GTDB taxonomy): domain Bacteria; phylum Pseudomonadota; class Alphaproteobacteria; order Sphingomonadales; family Sphingomonadaceae; genus Erythrobacter. The sequence goes on along the minus strand of JBJIOB010000022.1, from coordinate 58,166 downwards.
GAGGATTGCGGAACCCTGGGCCGTGCTGTGGTTTGGCCTGATGGGTTCGATCATGCTGGCAGTGATCGGACTGGCCACATCCGTGTGGGCGGAAAAGTTCGATCACAACGCGGCCATCACCAATTTCGTGATCGCTCCGTTGTCGCTGCTGTCGGGCACCTTCTATGCCATTGATAATCTTGCGCCAGCGTTCCAGATGATCAGCCGCGCCAACCCGTTCTTCTACGTGATTTCGGGCTTCCGGTTTGGGTTTCTGGGGTCAAGCGATATCGGCACGAGCGCCAGTGTGGTGTGGGCGGCGGCGGGTATCGGCTTGTTCAACCTGGTGCTGGGCGTGTCGGTCTATGGCCTGCTGCGCTCGGGCTGGAAGCTGAAGAATTGAGGTTCAGTGCGTCAGCGAGCGCCGCATGCGGTAGCGGCCATCCTTGAAGCTTTCGAACAGCTCGGCCACATTGGGATGATCCACCGGCCCGCCATCGGCATCGGCGAGCAGATTGCCCTGGCTGACATAGGCGACGTAACTCGAATCGTCGTTTTCCGCCAGCAGGTGGTAAAACGGCTGATCACGGTTCGGGCGGATCTCTTCGGGGATCGACTGGTACCATTCCTCGGAATTGGCAAACACCGGGTCGATATCGAACACCACGCCGCGAAAGGCGAACAGACGGTGGCGGACAACGTCGCCAATACCGAAGCGGGCACGCGTCTGGCGCGGCGCAATGATGGTGCGGCCAGCCTGCGGCGAGAAGAACTCTGCGCGATCCATGCCGCATATTATGGGCCTTCGCAGATGCAAAACAAGCGCCTTGTGTGCAAGCTTGGCCGATATGCCCGCATTTTGTGCAAGGATTGGTCTTGGCAAGCCTGCAGCCCTGCGCTAACGGGCGCGCTCATTTTGTGCGACCAGCCAGATCGACCGGGCTGACACGACGCCGGAATGAACGCGGAGAGGTGGCAGAGTGGTCGAATGCGCCGCACTCGAAATGCGGTTTACCGGCAACGGTAACGTGGGTTCGAATCCCACCCTCTCCGCCAATGACCTCTGCTTTTATTCACAAATCCATTTCTCTTTTAGCTCGTTCCCATCAACGCTCCCCAATTAGCAGGCGGTTGGTGGCCGAGACTGTTGCTTGTCGCTTGCCGCTCAGTTAGCGGTGACAGGTATTTGAGGGGGCAGACGCGATTACCATCAGAATTGCGCTACGAAGCGAGGCTCGCTTGGAGTGCGAGGTGCGCTCGGTCTTGGCTCTTTTTGCAGATAGCTAATTCTCTGTCTTTTGCAGTAGACAGCTTGCTAGCCGGGTACTGGTTCAACGATCCATCCTAAAAAATCCGACAGCTTCACGACGGGCCTTAGACATGCACTTAGAAGTTAAGACGATTCAAGGACTTGGCCGCAACTTCCACTTTGTGCTCGATAGCGAGGTTGACCACATCCAATCTGTCCTTCGAACAGGGGAATTTTATGAGTTAGAAGAGCTTGAGCTCATTGCCGAGATTGCTGGTGAGCCAAAGCGAATCCTCGACGTCGGATCGAACATCGGCAATCACTCTATATTTTTTGCACACCGCTTCGACGCAGACTTAGTTGTGCCAGTTGAGCCCAATAGGCGTGTTTTGCCACTTTTAAGAGCAAACCTAGGGTTGAACTGGCACCCTTCCTACGACCTGTCACTGGTCGGATATGGTCTTTCTGACCGCGATGGCTTTGGCGTCTCCAAAGTCTCTACAGAAGCAAATTTAGGTGGAGCAAAGCTTGTAATTGATACCGTCGGGGATGTTCAAGTTACGAGCGGTGATATTGCATTTCCAAGTATTACATTCGATTTGATAAAGATCGATGTTGAAGGAATGGAGAATCTAGTAATTCAAGGAATGAATGACTTGCTTCGTCGATCGAATGCAACAGTATTTGTTGAAGTGCTTTTATCAAATATCGATCTTACAATTCATCAAATGCGATCACATGGTTATAGATACCTGACTTCCTGATCAACGGTATGGTCGTTGCATCAATCTTATGTTCGAGAAGATTCAATGAAAATCCAGGCCACCATTTGTGCACGCAATGAGTTGATCTATCTTCAACATCTTCTGCCGTATCTCGCGGGTGAAGCTATTGATGTCGTGCTCATTGATAACGAAAGTTCAGATGGAACGCTTGAGGCGGTTGCTTCAGGGATATTCCAAAATGTTGTTCATGTTGAGCATCTACCCTACAAGGGGTTTTTTGACCTATCTCAACAATTGCAAGTGAAAGAAAAACTTTCCAGTATTTGTGATGCGGACTGGGTCATCCATCAAGACGCCGATGAATTTCTCACGTCTCCTTCTGGTTGGGGAGGTTTGAGGGAAAACATTGAGCAGGCTGATGCAATGGGGTTCAACGTTGTAAATTTCAACGAACTCGTCATGCTGCCAGATAACCCGGAGATTGATGACTTTTCGACAAACAATAGGTTATTCTACTTTTTTGAACCTCGTCCGTTAAGGCTGATGAGAAGCTTGGAAAAGGAATGCAGGCCTATCAAACAATCACTCAGGTGGTCATATTCTGGCGGGTGAAGATCTATGTATCTGGCCTCAAAGAATGCTGTTGAAACATTTTATTGTCCGCAGCCAAGAGCATGCCTATCAGAAGTATTTAGGCCGCACTTTTTCAGCCGACGACATGGCACGCGGATGGCATGGCAATCGCCTGAGTTTTACTCGCGACAACCTGCAAATACCCGCTTTCGGCCCTTCTCTCTTTCGACTTGCCACTCCGCAAAGCGCACCTGCGCGGCTGCCCTTGCCTGCAATATCGCATTTCTGGGAGTGGCCAAGATGATCTATCGCTTCCTCATCAAACCCTAATTTGCTCCTTAATCTCCTTGCGTCCTTTCTTATGCCGCCCGCTATGCTAGTGCTGAGAATGCCGCGTGTGAGTAGTGTTCAGCGATCTAAATCCGCGCCATCGCCCTCAGAAAGCGCGCTGCGCTCTCAGCCTCGGCAGATCGCCCACCGTGCTTCCATGCATTGCGGTTGTCCTTAGGCGCGCCGGGATTGGTGCCGCCGTGCATAGGCGAACGGAAGGTTTCGATTTGACAGCTTCAACTTTTGTGATTGGCGTCGTGGCACCAGCGGCGCCCGTCGACCCCAGGATTGTGGACCCGATCCGGCGGATTGCTGCTGACCTCTATGGCGATCGGGTGGAGGTGCAGGTTTCATCCCAACTGCTTTCTTTCGGCCGGACATTTCGCAGGGGAAGACGCCGAGCGCGCCGCTGCGACCATCGCATTCGCCAATTCACCTGCCATCGACGCGATCTGGTTTGGCCGCGGTGGATACGGAACCATGCGCGTTGCCCCCGCCATCCTAGCCGCCCTGACGCCGGAGGCGCTTGCCAAGCCCTATCTCGGCTACAGCGACATTGGGGTGCTGATGGCGGGGCTGTACAACCGGGGCGCGCCGCTGCTTGCGCATGGGCCGGTGGTTCACGATCTCTATCGCCCCAACGGCGTCGCTGCGGTAACGCGCGCCCTGCGCTGGCTGGTAGATCGGTCACCGGAAACGCTGGAGCCGGGACTGATCCCGGGACGCAAGGTCGCAGCGTTCAACCTGACCGTGCTGTGCCATCTGATCGGCACCTCGTTGGAGCCTGCGATTGCAGGGCACCGAGCTGTTGGTCGAAGAGGTGGCCGAACAGATGTACCGGATCGATCGGTGCTTTGCCCACCTGGCCGATACCCGCTTGGCGAGGGAAATCACGGGACTGCGCCTCGGCCGATGCACGCAGATCATTCCCAATGAACCCGAATTTGCCCTGACCGAGGAAGAGATCGCCGCACAATGGTGTGCCCGCGCTGGCATCCCCTATCTCGGCCGTGCCGATATTGCCCATGATGCGGACAACACAATCGTGCCCTTCGGCGGCATCGCTGCCTGACGACGGAGCGTGAGGACGACCCATGCCGGTCTCAGGGCTGCTTCCCGATGATCCCACGCTCGGTCAGCCAACCCTTCACCAGTTCCGGCCAGATTGCATGACGCGCCGCAGGCGTCCGCCGCGCAAAGGCATGGCCGCCCTTGGCGAAGACATGCACCTCTGCGGGCACGCCCGCCGCATCGAGCGCCCGAGCATACAGCGTGCTGTTGCAGATCGGGTTCACATCATCGTCCCATGCCGCGATGAGGAAGGTGGGACTGGTGTTTGACGTGACGTTGAGATTGGCGGGGAGCTTGTCTCCGGGACGACACAGGTGCCCCGGATAGAAGGCGATCGCAAAGTCGGGCCGACTGCTCACGGTATCGACCGCGTCAACCGGGGTGTAGGCCGGCGCGAAGATGTTGCTCGTCTGGACCGCCAGATAGCCACCGGCAGAAAAGCCCATGACGCCGATCCGGCCCGGATCGATACCCAGTTCCTCCGAACGCGATCTGACCAGCCGGATGGCCCGCTGGGCATCCTGCAAGGCGCGGGGCCGGTCGGGCTCGACCCCGCAATCGCATGACGCGTCATAGTGGTGGGCGGTCCGGGGCACGCGATACTTCACCAGAATACAGGCCATGCCCTGCGCGGTGACCCAGTCGCAGATCTCGGTCCCCTGCAGCGTGAGGACGACCGCCTTGAAGCCCCCGCCGGGGAAGACGAGCATGGCCGCGCCGGTCGGCTTGCCGCGCGCAGGGATGACCGTCATCGTCGGCACGGAAACGTCGAGCGCCGCCTCCGAAGTGGTGCTGAACAGGGCTTGCGGGGTCGGGTTGACCAGCACGCTTTCGGGCGGGAGATCCACCTTCGCCATGTCGGGTGCTTCGCCCGGCCACAGCGGGGTCTGGAGCAGCCCGGCAGGCGGCGTCCAGGTGCCGGGGCGCACGGTCTTCCCGCCGCTTGGCGCAGGCGCGGTTTCCGTCTGTGCTGATGTGACCGGCTGCGCGGCGCAAGCTCCGCTGATCCCGGCACCCGCGATCATAAGCAGCAGGCTTGAAACAAGGCTGCGAGCCGATCTGATTCGACATCTCCTCCGCCCGGTCAGGTTCTGCGCAAACGGGCCGAGGATCGCGTGAGCGAAGCGGATCAAGCCCTCGCGCACGATGCTGGAGTCTGGCGCTGAAAGCTTCAAAACAATCTCCCAGGTCAGGGCAGGGGCAGCTGAATGGTCGCTTCAAGAATGACGGGACTTTTCAGATCGACGCAATTTTCTGTCATTCGGCTTCCAACCCGATACCTGTCATTTAGGGCGGCGGCGCCAGAACACGCAACACTGCAGTGGCAGAGCGCTTGGCCCTGACCTGCTTCAGGTCGCAGCGGGCGCCCTGCTGGTGATGATCGGCAACAGCTTGCCTAAATCGCGACCGAGCGTCTTCGTCGGTATCCGCACACCGTAGCGCCCCTCAGACTTTCTGTCTGTCACTGCCGGGCCTGCCAGCAACGGGCCGGGAGCGCCTTTTCGGCACAGGTTTGCTTTCCTGTCGGCGCTGTCACTGTTCAGGGGGACTGGCGCGAATGGGTGAGGACCGCTGACAGTGGCCACGAGTTCGCTTACCGGTTTTGCCCGAGCTGCGGATTGACAGTGTCTTGCATGATCGATGCGTGGCCAGAACTGATCGCGGTCCCTGTGGGTCTCTTCGATGAGGCAGATTTTCCGCATCCCGCATATTCGATATGCGAGAAAAACAGGCAGTCTTGGGCCAGCATCACTGGCACTCGAACCCGGCATCATCCGTAGTAAGCTGACCTTCGCCTTGATACTCGTCACGGGTCATGAGCGGGATCGATGCGCGATCCCGGAACATGCCGGGCGGCTATGGGGCTGCGCGGGAATTTCCGCTTGAAGTTTACGCAGCGTCAATTGCTACACACCGGGCATGGCTGATTCGCTTCCCATCCACGAAGTGGTCCGCCGCACGGGCCTCACTTCGCGCGCGCTGCGGTTTTATGAGGCGCGCGGGCTGATTGCGCCGCTGTGCGCAGGCGCGGGGCGGCGGCTTTATGGCGCGGCTGAACTGGAACGGACCCACCAGATCGTGACGCTAAAGCGCGCCGGGCTGACGCTGGAGGCGATTGGCCGCGTGCTCGGGCGCGGGCCGCATGATCTGGCTGCGATGACCGCGGCGCAGCTTGACATGATCGAAGCCGAAGCCGCCCGGTCGGCCGGTAACCTAGCCCGATGACTGCGCGCTACGACACGATCGGGATCAATTATGACCAGCTTCGCTTGCCGGATTCCCGGATCGCCAGGCAAATCAACCACGCTTTGGGAACAGCCGCGACCGTCCTCAACGTCGGAGCCGGAACCGGGTCATATGAACCGACGGACCGACAGGTCACTGCGGTCGAGCCGTCGATTGAAATGATCCGCAAGCGAAGACCGTCGGCTGCTCGCGTCATTCAGGCGAGCGCCGGGCACCTGCCCTTCGAAGATGAGTCCTTCGATGCCGCGATGGCAATTCTGACCATCCACCATTGGCCTGACAAGGCTGCGGGCTTGCGCGAAGTCAGGAGGGTGACGCGCGGCCCCATCGTGCTGCTGACCTTCGATCCGGCGCACCGGCCATGGTTGACCGACTACCTGCCCGAACTCGTGTCGCTGGACGAAAGCCAAATGCCCACCATGTCGCAATATGCCGAATGGCTCGGATCAGTAGCGATTGAGCCGGTCTTGGTCCCGCATGATTGCACAGACGGTTTCCTCTACGCCTACTGGCGCAGGCCGGAGGCCTATCTGGACGCGCGGATCAGGTCGGGCAGCTCTTCGTTCTGGTCGATCAAGGGGCTGGAGCCAGGCCTTGCGCGATTGTCGCATGATCTGGAAACCGGACAGTGGGACAGCAAGCACGGACATCTTCGCGATCAGAGGGAATATGATGCGGGATATCGACTGGTGATCGGCAATCCGCAGCAAGACAGCTAGCCACGCGGCGCCTGCCATCAGCGCGCCGCCAACGCGTGCTTTCGGGGAGGAAGGTAAGGGTGGAGATATGCGACGCAAGGCGATCATGGTGGATGTGGACGGCGTGCTCGTCACGCACGCGGATGCAGGTGGCTGGTCTGCCAATCTCGAGATCGACCTCGGCATCCCGTCTGCCTTGCTGCACGATGCATTTTTTCGCCGCCATTGGGATGATGTCGTGCACGGACATGCTGCTCTGCGAGATCGCCTGGCGCTTGCCCTTGCCGAAATTGCGCCGTCGGTCTCTCCGGCAGCGCTGATCGAATACTGGTTCAAGAACGACGCGCATATCGACGAGCGTTTGCTGGCAGAGCTTCGGCATCTGCGAAACGAAGGCTTCGCACTCCATCTGGCGACAGTCCAGGAGCATGAACGGGCCGCCTACCTGTGGGATCGTCTGGCGCTGCGAGACAGCTTCGATGGCATCCATTACGCTGCCTCTCTCGGCTGTTCCAAGCCCGATCATGCCTTTTACCGTGCGGTTGAAGCCGCTGTGCAGATCCCGCCTGCAGCGATTTTCTTTATCGACGACAAGATCGAAAACGTGGAAGCGGCGAAGGAGTGTGGTTGGGCTGCTGCACTTTGGACTGGGAGCAGCACTGTCCGGGAACTCATGCAAGTAATGCAGTGGGAATACCGTTGAACAACCCGGAGCCAACCTCGGCGGCAGCGTTCACAACGACCATGCTCGCCATGCAGCGCCAACGGATTTCTCAGCGCAAGCTACCATTCTGATAACGACCACGGAGTTGCGCGAGGGGGCGCGGTTGGATGAGGTATCCTTATGAACGATAAGTGCTTTGCTTGCGGCGGCAGCTTTGTGGCTGTCGCCGGCCCTACGCACGAATACATGCTTTCATCGCCAGGGTGTTGGAACGCATATGGAGAGGTTCTGGCGCGCGAGTATGAAAGCCCGATGCTGTTCGGTGCCGTCCACCGGCTGACCGTGGACGCTTATGCGCTGCAACATCCCGGCGATGCTTCAGATAGACGCGCCCGGCAATCCGTCTGGGTTCACTATGCTGCCCTTTATTTGTCGCTTCGCAATAACGTAGACCGCGCGAGAATACCTTCCGTCATGCAGAAGCTAACCTTGCGCACCTTCCCGGCGCTACCGCCGGCTCCCGCACAGTTCGGCGTCACGCTCGAGGACGTTCTGGCCCAGGGGGAGACAAATCATGTATCGGCGGTCAAGGCATGGGCCGACTGCGCATTGAAGGCTTGGGCCGAGCTCGAAGATCAAACCGTCGCCATGCTGAAATCTCTTTAGGGGCCATTCCGCAAGCCAGCACTTCCGGCCATAAGCGGGGCGGTGCGGCATCCCGAAACCTGTCTGGCTGCTTTGGCAGGTTTTCCGCCATCAGTCGCCATTCTGACCCCGCCCCTGAGGCCGTCATCAACGACCGCTTCAGAACTCTCCAATGGCGGTCACAGTTTGGCAACGCTATCCGATGGGCATGATCAAACGTCTTATTCTAGCCGTCTTCTTGGCTCTAGCTGGTTGCAACGCGCCTGGCCTCGCCCGAGGCAGTACTTGTGCAGCACCCCGACGACCCGGCGGCCAAGATCGAGTATTTCGCTCAGCAGCCGGGAGGCGACGGACCTTGGCCAACCGTCATTTTCCTGCATGGCCATCAACCAGACCTGCAGAGTGCAGGTGGCCGGGCCTTTGTCGATTGGGGTGTTCTGTCTCGCTTTGCTGATGAAGGGTATCTTGCCGTCGCTATATCCTTGCCGGGATACGGCAACTCGGCCGGTCCCAGGGACTTGGCTGGCCCTTACACTCAGAACGCCGTTCTGGCGGTGCTGGAGCAGCTGGAGAACCAAAAACAGGCCATGCCTGACAGGATCGCCATCCAGGGGATAAGCCTGGGGGCTGTGACAGCGGCTTTTATCGGCGCGAAGAAACATGACCTTGCTGGGTTGGTGCTTATATCCGGGCTCTACGATCTTTCGGCCTTTTTCGAACAGAGGGACTCTTCAGCAGCCAACAGCATCAGAGCTGCCGCGATCGCGCAAACAGGTGGTGATGCAGATGCGCTGAGCTCCCGCTCGGCCCTGTATGTTGCAGGCAAGATAAAGGCCAAGACGCTCATCCTGAACGGCGCACTTGACGAACGCACCGACCCGTCGCAGGCCGTTAGCCTGGCCCAACGGATTAACGCTGCGGGCGGGAACGCTACGGTGCAAATCTTCCCCGATGCTGGACACCACATCCCTTTGGCCGACCGCGAGGAGCGGATCCATGCATTCATTGAGGGTGTTCTCAACCCTGAAAGTGCCACGGATAGCGCAAAAGATTCCCAGCAACAGGGCCTTTAGGAGACCACCGACTTGCAGTCATGAAGGCGGCTCAGGTGCTATTCTCGGGCGGGCATCCGGTTCGCGAAGGGACGTTCATCTGTCCCACTTGATTGAGAGAGCTTGCGGGTCTGCTGCCGCACGGAAATGAAAGTCGCGGGTCCAGTTTGCACCCAATCGCACCCTCACGCCAACCTTCGCGCCCACTTCGACAAGGTCTGCAGCGTCAACCGCCCTTGTCCGACGTTGAAGCGGCTGACGCCGTCAGGGTTTTCACAGCGGCTTCGGCGCTGGCTTTCGCTTGCCGGATGCACTCGCGCTCCTGCCGGATGTTGTGCGGCAGGCTCGCTACCACTTGGCTTTGGCACATCGCGGTTGCCGCGCGCTGAATGCGCATCGCCAAAATGCGTTGCCCTTTGTCCGAACCGAGATCGAGGGTGCCGATCTCGACCGTGATGCTCTGCGGAACGGGCGCAGCGGCTGCGCTGGCTGAAGCTGCGAGGCTGGTGGCGGCAAGCAGGGCATGGAGACGCTTCATGATGACTTCCTTCGATACCTCGCCGCCCACCTATCTGAGCGGTGATGCATCGGTGCTGCCCGCGCGGCCCGTCTGATGCTGCTCGGTTTCGAAATTGCGCTGGTCGTTTTCGGATCGCGCTATGCTGATGGAATAGCGGCAGACTGGGCGATTCCGAAATCGGCTTGTCGCGCCCGCAGCGCTCTGGCAGCCACGCGCCCATGACAGGCTTGGAACAACTCGATCTGATGACGCGTGGCGGGTCGATCGCCTTGCTTGCCTTGTGGGGCTGGATCCTGATTCGCGATCACCGTGATCAGCTTGCCGCCAGGCTTGCGATCGCCATGGCGCTGGCGATCATCTGCTACCTGCTTCAGACCGGAAAGACTGTCCCGATCAGCACGATCGGGGGACTTGCCCTTTCAATGTGCGGCGCGTCCACGGCGGGGATCTTCTGGCTGTTTGCCAAAGCCTGGTTCAACGATGAAACGCATATCCGGGTCCGCGATCTGGTGTTGGTGGGAATTGCCGCGCTCAACACCCTCGTGATGTTCGTCAGCTTGCCTGATGGCGGCATCGTCAATCTGATCGCGGGCACGCTGTTCCGGGGCGGCATGCTTTTGTTTGCATCAGCGGCCCTGTGGGAGGCCTGGCGCGGGCGTGAGGGCGACCTGATCGAGAGCAGGCGCCGCCTGCGGCCCCGGCTGGTCGCAGCGGTCGGATTCTACGTCGTCGTCATCGCGCTCGCGCAGATCGCGGTGCATAATCTGGGAACGCCCGGGGGGCTGCTCGGCATCGTCAACGCCAGCATTGTTGCGATCTCACTTGCGTTCTGCGCCGCGATGTTCGGGATGCGGCAGGCCGATCTGTTCGGCCCCGTTGTGGCCGCGCGCACGGGCTCGGCGCGGCCGGCGGTTGATGGCCCGCTCGCGGACAAGCTGCGCAATCATATGGACGAGCACAAGCCGCACCGGGACGAAACCCTGTCGATCGCAAAGCTCGCCGCCCAGCTGGGTGAGCAGGAATATCGCCTGCGCCGCACTATCAACGGCCAGCTGGGGCATCGCAATTTCTCCGCCTTCCTCAACGGCTACCGCCTTGCCGAGGTCAAGGCCGCGCTGGCCGATCCAACGCAAAGGGGGGTGCCGATCATCACCATCGCACTGGATGCAGGCTTCGGCTCGCTCGGCCCCTTCAACCGCGCCTTCCGCGAGGCCGAGGGCATGACCCCGAGCGAATTTCGTGCCCGGGCGCTGGCCGTTTCCGAAATCGGCTAGCCGGATTTGGACAGCGGGGTGCAAGGCAGGGCGGGCACTGCCAGACGGCCCAGATACTCTGCCCAAAGGACCACACCATGCTGACCGGAATCCCGCCCCTCGATATCCTGCTTGCACGAGGGCAGGATATTTTTGTCTTCGATTTCACCCGCTATCTGGTCGCCGCCTCGGTGACATTCGCGATTGTGTGGGTGCTGCGGCGCACGGCCTTGAAGGCGCGCAAGATCCAGACGCGCGAGGCCACCGCAGCCGATATGCGCCGCGAGTTCGCGCAGTCGGTGCAATCGGTGCTGGTCTATGTGGTCGGGATCTGTTTGCTGCTCTGGGGCCGCGAGGTCGGGCTGTTCTACAGCGTGTTCGGGGAGGGCTTCGGGCTGGGCATCGACCTTGTGATCCTTGCCGGGATCATCATCGCGCATGATGCCTATTTCTACTGGACGCACCGGATGATGCACCATCCGCGGCTGTTCCGGCACTTCCACCGCGCGCATCATCGCTCGATCACGCCGACGCCATGGGCCGCTTACGGCTTTGCGATCCCCGAGGCGGCGGTGGCGTTTGCTTTCGTGCCGCTATGGCAGTTTTTCGTACCGACGCCGGGCTGGGTGATGTTCACCTGGCTGAATTTCCAGATCATCCGCAACGCCATGGGCCATGCCGGGTTTGAATTCTTCCCGCGCTGGTGGCTGACTTCGCCGCTCACCCGCTGGATCAACACCACGGTGCACCATGATCTGCACCACAATGGCGGGTTCAACACCAATTACGGGCTCTATTTCACCTGGTGGGACAAGTGGATGGGGACCGAGCATCCGCGCTACGACCAGAAATTTCGCGAAGTGACGGAGCGCACGCAGCAGATCAAGGCGGAAAGCCGCAACCAGGTGACCGCGTAAGCGCGCCTTCTCCGATCCCTTGATCCATTCAGATTTCGTTCGCACGATGGGGGTCCGGCGATGTGTGTCTCAAGGCCCCACGATCCTCACTTCGTCGCCTTCGCGCAGGACGCCAGGCCGAGCAACCGAGGCATACATGGTGAAGGCATTTCCGAAACTCTGCGCAACGGTGCGTAAAACCTTTGCGTCGCGCGTTGCCGTATCAGGGTCGATCGTAATCATGGCGCAGCGCGGAGCCCCATAAGCGATCAGCAGTTCAGCGCCGCCAGCCTCGCCGAAACTGATCCGCTGCCCTTGCCATGCCTCGTCGAGGCAATCGCTCTCGACGATTATGTTCGTTCGGAACCGGCGTCGATCAAGGGACGCACCATGCACCGCGTCCAGTTTCTTCAAGCTCGCGGTAGTGACGATCGAAACGGGCATCAGATCATAAGCGCCAATACCGAGCTGCATCAGACTGAGCGGTTCTCCCGCCTCTGCTTCCAGTGTTGCGATGAGCCCCGGATCGCTGAGCGAAAGCTGCGTGCCGTCAGGAGCAACCACCGTTACCTTCGCGTGACGGGGACATGCAGGATCGTCATAAGCAGCGCGGTAAAGCACCAGGCCCGAAAAATCGCGGGCCGTCAGCCACGGGAAACGTATTGTATTGCCAAGGCGCACGAACCCGTATTGCCGGTCGCCTTCGAGCCCTTGCCAGTCCATCTCGGCAACAGGCATCCGCTCCCCCGCCATTGACTTTACCGGATATCGCACGATCTCCAGAACGCGCCCGAGAATTTGGTTCATTGATGATATAGCCCTGTTACGATTGCGAAAAATGCCGCGCCGCGAGATCCCGGGTGGGCGATGGATCAGCGCTCATCACCCCGGACCACCTCCAGCGCGTGAGGCGGTCGTGCAAGCAACCGGGTGCCCCTCAGCTGCGGCGCATCATGGGTTCGCAGACCGACGAGGATATCCGTAAGGGATGGCGCGGGCCATGCTGACTGCAAGTCTCCTTGAGCGGTGACATCCCTTTGTTCCGTCATCGCAGATCATTTGCCAGCTCCGGATCAAGTGCCAGAGGCAGCGATCAGCTGCTGGGCGCTGTCAACCGTCAATGCAGGTGCCGCCAACACCACGGAGGTCGCGATCTGCCGTTCCGGCACATCCCAATATGTCTTCAAAAGTTGCGCTATCACCGGTTCGGGGACGAGCGCAAAACCATGTCGCTGATAGAAACCAATGGCCCAGGATGCCGCGGCCCAGGTTCCGATCAGGATGGGAGATGCGCCGGTGCCACGCAGGTGGTTGATCAAGGCCGAGCCGATCCCAAGGCCCTGGTGATCCGATAGCACATAGGCATGCCTGATCAGGCGGACGTTGCGAACATGCTGTATGCCCATCACGCCGACCAGGCGGCCATTGATGGTATAGCCCGTGAAGCGCACCCCGGCAGCGATCTCGGCGTCCAGCTCATCCATCGGCATATAGGGCTCATGCCAGCGATCGGCCGGGATCACGCCTTTGTATGCGATCGCAGCATCGTTGATGATGGCATTGATTTGCGAGTTTTCGTTCTCGCAGCACGGCCTGATAGCATGGGGTGCGGCATCTTTTCCATTCCGGTCCAACGACGTCCTCCCGACAGCTGCGGTGCGCAGGACTTAGCCGGGCGGCACGTTACGATCTTGAATGAAATTGCAGCTGCTCAACGCATGGCCGCAGCATAGGCACCGGGGGTCATGCCGCAGCGCCGAACGAATGCGCGGTGGAAATGGCTCTGGTCAGCAAAGCCGGCCTCGCAGCTCGCTTCAGCCAGGCCAACGCCGCTGCGGATCAGGGATTTGGCCAATTCGAGCCGCCGCTGGATGATGTAGGCATGCGGCGTCAGACCCGTCAGCGCTGTAAAGCTGCGCAGCGTCTGAAATCTGCTGACCCCTGATATCTGCGCCAATTCATCGAGTGGATGATGGCCGGCAGGATCATCGTCGATCCGCTCCTTGATCTGGCCAATGCGCTGCGGCACGCGGGCCTTGGGTGCTGTTGCATCGCCCAGCAGTCCTGCCAGAAGCAGAATGAGCTGTTCGTCCATCGCATCGTCATGGCCGCTCTCATGGGCCGCATAGGCGGCGGCGAACCTGTGGGCAGCCGCCGCGTTCCGGAACACCGGATTGATGAACTCTGTTTCGGCACGCCTGCCTTCGTGGATATCGGCGGCGATGGCGTCCACCTTGCGCGGGTCGAGATACAGCATCGCCCACTTGCGGCTCTCGCCGATTGCCATGCCATCATGCACTTCCCCGGGATTAACAGTGATGAGGTCGCCAGCACAGGCCTCGACATGCCCCCTGCCGCTCCATGATCGCTGAGCGCCGGCCAGCATCACGCCGATGCCATATTCGTCATGCGAATGGCGCGCAAAACTCATCGCGGAAGAGGCCTTCACGGCGATAACCTGCCGCTGCCTGTTGCCCCGGACTGAAAAGGAATTGGTTGCCACTTGTGCGCTCTTGAATGAGAGGGGAGTTCGAATTTGGCGAAAACCGAATTTTGGCAGCCCCTGGAACGGTAGCGCCTCGACTTTGGCGGCACCGGCCGCTGTCAGGCCGGATGGCCCTCGGTCGAGAGTCTCGAACCGAGGTTCGGCCATATCGCCACTGCGTCACTCGGCGAACCTGCACCCGTGCTCGCCAGTACTATGCAAACATGGCACCGCGCAGCGCAGCATGCAACCGCGCGCGGACCCGCTGGCTGGACTGGCAAGGATCGGAGTGGTTGAAGTCCATCAGAGAATCAAAGCGCCGCACAATTGCTTTGCCGGCTTAGGACACCTGATCGACCGTCATGTTCCCGATTCACCCATTGCAAGACTGCCCGAAAAGCCCCCCTAGCCAGCGCGCAATTCCGTTCAAGACGCGCCAGCGAGACAGCGGCTAACCACCCAATAGCAGTCAATCGCGGTAATGCCGCAGGCACCTGATACCGGACCGGCTGCTTTGGTGGGATCATTGTCAAAAGCTGCTCTTTGGCAGACGAAACCGTTGATGACATTGAGGAACGTTTGCGCATGCTCCTGCAATTGCCATACTGGAGACGCCAATGAATGAAATCTATCTGATCCGCCACGGTGAAACGGAATGGAACGTTCAGGGTCGTTTCCAGGGAAAGCTCGAATTCAGCCCTAACCGACACTGGCGTTAGCCAAGCCGAGGCAATCGGCAGACGCCTTGCCGGGTTGGACCTATCATGCGATGTGTTCGTTTCCAGCCCGCTGGGAAGAACGCGTCAGACAGCAGCAATCATTGCTGGCAGCGCAAATCTTCCTGTCGCTCAGTGCGATGATCGTCTTGCCGAGGTGTCTTTGGGTTCATGGGATGGTTTGACCCACAGCGATATCGACGCACAATGGCCCGGGGTGCTGGATGGCTCGACACCCTTCGATTGGTTTTTCAGGTCGCCTGACGGGGAGAGCTACGACGCCGCTTTCCTGAGATCCGAATGCTGGTTGCGCGAACAACGCGGTGTGACTGTTGCCGTATCTCACGGGCTTATCAGCCGTATCATCAGAGGCGCATATCGCGGGCTGTCCAAACCAGAAGCATTGCGCCTGCCAGTGCCTCAGGACGTTATCTGGAGACTTTCTGATGGTCGGATCGAGCCAATATCTGTCGGCTGAACATCGGCGCATCCTTCGCGTGCCCGGCGCGAAACTGTCGTTTCGCACGCCGCTCACCTCGCATGTTCATCGGGGACCGGGCGCGATACCGAAAGATCGGATCGACAACAACTTTGGCGGTAATTGCGATGGGACGCCGTCAACGGTCCAGTTCATGGATGTGTGACCACCTATTCGCTGTCACTGTAACGCCCGCGGGGTCTAATCAGTTTGCCGTCGTCCTTTTGTTCCATCACATGAGCACACCAGCCGACGACGCGGCCAAGCAGGAATACCCGAAAGGGTGCGTCAGTCGGAAGACCGTGGGTGGCAGCCATCGCCGCAAGCGCATAGTCGCAGTTGGGCAGCAGGCCTGAGCAATCAAAGACTGCGCTGGCCAAGTCTTTCATATCATTATCGACTTCGAGGTCTGCCAGCATCGCCGCAGCGCGGGGATCTCCCTCGGGATAGAGGTTGTGCCCAAATCCGGGCAACATCCGATCCCGCAACAACCATTGCTGCACCGCCGCGTTCGCCCCCATGTGGCGCGCATCGCGAAGGAGGTGCTGGAGAGCCTCTCCTGCGCCTCCATGCCGGGGCCCGGACAGGGTGCACAGCCCGCTCAGAACCGCAGCGGGCAGCGATGCACCGGTCGATGCGGCGACGCGCGCCGCAAAGGTCGAGGCGTTCAGATCGTGATCGGCCATCAGCACCAAGGCCTGACGCAGCCGCTCGGCCAGCGCCTCACCTCCGCACCAGCCTATCGCGAGCCGCTGGTGCAGTGGCTGCGATCCCATCTGCGCACCGCAGACAAGCGCAAGGTCGCCAATGATCGCTGCCGCATCCCGCACGAGATGTTGCTGATCCTGGCCGAGGATCGGCTCGCTCCTGATGACGCGGTCTGCCAGCAAGGAAAATGCATTCTGTTCCGTGCGGGCAGCGCGCCCGGCAAATTCGGGCGTGTCGCCGCATTGCCACAAAAGCTGCGCAGCTTCCTCCGGCGTCGCAGCCGAAGCAAACGCGATTGCGTCCTTGCCGCGATAGCGAAGCTGGCCATTCTCTATGCTCGAAATGGCTGTCTTGATCGCAGGTTCGCCCCAATCCATCGAGCTGGCAGCGATGCGGCCCGGGCTCCGCCCCCGCACCTTTCGGAAAGTCATGCTGGCGATGTCGGCGGCATTGTAGAGGCTGCGCCGGCTGTCGGCGGGATCGGGCCGCACCCGGATGCGACCACGGCTCACATAGGCATAAAGTGTTTGCGCCTTGACGCGCAATTGCGACAGTGCGGCCGCACGATCAATCCAAGCTGACATGTTGATTGAACCTATCAAGATTGATCGGCAGAGCAATCGGAACAAGCATCCTGTCTGATGACGGGAGGTGAACGATGTCCGATAAAGTCGCTTATGCTCTGCTTGCGGACATGGCAGCCGCTCTCGACCTCCCGCATGAGGCGCAGCGGCGGGTGGCATTTACGCAAGAAGCGCGGCTTCCTTCGTGCTGGCCGGTATCGGATCTTGCAGCCGCCTCGATTTCCGCGGCGGCCATCGCCGTCTCGCAGCTGGTGGGCTTGCGCGCGGGCTCTCCAACCCTCTCGGTGTCCTACAGGTCTGCGTCCCTGTGGTTCGGCTGGTCGATAAAGCCCGTCGGCTGGCAGCTGCCCGATCCCTGGGATGCGATCGCGGGCGATTACAAGGCACGCGATGGCTGGATAAAGATCCATACTAACGCGCCGCACCACCGACAAGCGGCACTGACCGTCCTGCGCTGCGATGCCACTCGGGAAGCCGTGAGCCATGCGATTGCGCAAAGGGGCGCAGAGGATTGGGAAGCCGACATCGTCTCGGCAGGCGGGTGCGCCGCGCGGCTGCAATCGGCCGCGCAATGGGACGCTCATCCGCAAGGCCGTGCAGTGGCAAGCGAGCCGCTCATCATCTGGGGGCCGGGCGCAAGTGCCGGTGGTAGTGCATGGAATGCGTCGCCCACACGCCCGCTTGCCGGCCTCAAAGTTCTCGACCTGACACGCATCATTGCAGGGCCCGTGGCAACCCGCTTGCTGGCGGGGTATGGCGCTGAAGTCCTGCGGATCGACCCGCCCGACTGGGAGGAGGAGGCGGTCGCGCCTGAAGTCACGCTTGGTAAGCGCTGCGCGCGTCTCGATTTCAGGACAAGGGAAGGCCGGATATTGTTTCGCCAGTTGCTTAGCCGCGCCGACATTCTGGTGCATGGCTACCGCAAGGATGCTCTGGGAAGGATCGGCTTCGATGCTGCTGCGCGGCAAGCTATCCGCCCTGGCCTGATCGACATTTCGCTCAACGCCTATGGGCACAGCGGCCCGTGGGAAGCGCGGCGCGGTTTCGACAGCCTGGTGCAGTTCTCGACCGGGATTGCCGCAGCCGGAATGGCCTGGCGCCAGTCAGTAACGCCTGTCTCGCTTCCGGTGCAGGCGCTCGATCATGCCACCGGTTATCTTCTCGCAGCCGCAGCAATCCGGGCGCTCATTGCCAGAGAGACAGGAGATGGCAGCCTCACCGCACAGCTTTCGCTTGCGCGGACGGCCAAACTGCTGATGGATCATCGCACCAGCCCTACCGAGCGCGAATTCGATCAGGCTGGCGCGCGCGACTATGCGGCCAGGCGCGAAGAGTCGGCGTGGGGCCCGGCCCACCGCCTTGTGCCGCCGGTCACGATCGAAGGTACACCGATGTGGTGGGAGCGTCCGGCGAGCAAACTGGGCTCGGCTTCTGCGGCCTGGCTGGAATGACCACGTCTTCATGGTGCTGTGATCAAGCATTCGCGTTCGCGCAAAGAAGTCCGAACGTCCAACGCGGCAAGCGGAACACCTGCACGATCAGTCGCCGAAAACCTGTACGCCCTTCGAAGGATCGCTTCGGTAGTGAGCCAGTCTCGTTGCGATATCGCCGATGTGAACCTCCAGCTTGTGTCCATCCGGATCGAGGAAGTAGATTGAAGCGCCCTCGCTGCTATTGTCTTTCCAGACTTTGCAGGCTTCCCGCAGTCTCGCACTGATCTCGGCGAAGTCGCCTTCAGGGACGCTGAAGGCGAAGTGCGTGTAGTCTGGATGCGGCGATGTTCTCACAAGATCGTCTCGCGACAGGCATAACCAGAATGCGCCAGCCTCCAGGTAGGCGCCATCTTCCCACAATGCCCGGAGCGAACAACCGAGGATGTCGCGGTAAAACGTGACGGACCGCTCTACGTCGGCCACGGCCAGCGTGATGTGGTTCAGCCCGCATACGCCTGCACTTTTGCGCTCGCTCATTGGGAAGCCCCGGCTTGAAGAAACGAAATGTCGCCGTGTTCGAACCTATGCAATCCTATCGCTTTTGGCCCCAATCGGCAAGAACAGCTCCCCGCCGGGGCACGGCTGGTCAGCGCCGGTCGCAGCGGGGCAGGTATGCTTCAGTCGGTTTTGGCACTACCCTTATCCCATGATCATCGGACAGCTTGACCTTGCCCTGCGTCTCGGCACCGTGAGCATCTTGTTTTTGCTCGCATGGCTGCTGCTCGCCCACCGAGGCCGGGTCGGACTGGCGGCTGTGTTGTTCACGCCTCTGGCTGTCTGCCTGGCTGGCTTCGTGCTTGGCAATACGCCGCTTTCCATCCTCAAGCCTGCTGGTCCGATCGGAAATTTTGCGAACGCGGCTGCCGGGTTCACAGTCATTTTCCTGTGGTGGTTTGCCCTGTCCTGCTTCGACCGCCGCTTCCGGTTGCAAGGCGGCGTGTTGATGGCCGGGCTTGTTTGGGCCGGGATTGCAGCAGCAGATCGGGGGCTGTTCGGTAACAGGCTTGCCGATGCCGGGCTGTCGCAAGGCCTTGTCGTGATGGGCTTTGGGATCGTAGGCCATCTTGTCTGGCGCCTGCTGGACGAGCGGCAGGGTGACCTTGTCGAGCAGCGCCAAAATGCCCGCGCTCTGGTGGCGGTGCTGCTGGGCGGGATGCTTTTCATCGATCTTGCGGCTGATGCGCTGTTCGGCTTTTCCTGGCGGCCGCTCGCATTCTCCATGACCCAGAACGCCATGATCCTCGGGTTCAGCATATGGCTGGCGAACCGGATCCTGACAGTCCGTGACGATGTTCTGACTTTCGGTGTTGCCGGTGCAGGCCCAGTCCCCAACAGTCCCCCGGCCGATGCGCGCCATGCCAGCAATGAAGTTCTCCTCCGCCGCCTGCACGTGCTGATCGAGACCGAGCGGGTGCATCTCGATTCCGGACTGACCTTCGCCCGCTTTGTCGAGCGCATGTCGGCTCCCGAGCGCGCGGTCCGAACGCTGATCAACCGGCAGCTCGGTTTCGATCATTTCCGCGCCTTCCTGAACCATCACCGGGTAGCCGAAGCGCGCCGCCTGCTGGCCGACGAGACCTGCGACGACAAGCTCATCGCCATCGCCCTCGACAGCGGTTTTGCCTCGCTCGCCAGCTTCAACCGTGCCTTCCGGGCGATCGAAGGGTGCAGTCCCAGCGCCTATCGGGCGGCGGCGCGAGCGCCTGCTGCAACCGGATCAACCATGCCGAAAGCCGGGTTCTGAGGAGCGAAAATCCACCTTCTGAGGAGCGCGAACCTCCACCGCGCGATATCAGACCCGTCCACCGCAATGGAAAGGCAGGCGCGTGAACGGACTGATCGGACTGGCTGGAACTCTGGGTATTCTGCTCACTTTCGGCGCAGCCTTGGGCCTGGCTGACAGACGCAATTTCTCGGCACCATGGCTTTGCGTTGCCGCGCTGCTGGTGACGATCAACGATGCCTTGCTGACACTGGGCTACGGATGGCTCCCTGATCTGGTCGGCGGGGCGTGGAACTGGCAGGGCAAGCTCATGGCGCTGGCCGCGAGCATTGCCGTAGCGGCCCTGCCAGCCTTCGGCTTGCGTCAGGTCGGCCTGACCCTTTCGCACACAACGGGCAGCTTGAAAGCCGCCGCGCCGGTGGCAGCGATCTATTGCGCTTTCTTTGTCGTCATCGCTCTGATCTTCCCCGCCGAACCCGCCAGCGCGGAAGATGTTGCTTTCCAACTGACCATGCCGGGCCTTGAGGAAGAGCTGTTCTATCGCGGCGTTCTGCTGTTCGCGCTCGATCAGGCGTTCCGGGGGCGCAAGCGGCTGCTGGGGGTTGATTGGGGGTGGGGGGCTGTGCTGTCATCCATGCTGTTCGGCCTGACGCATGCTTTCGGCTTTTCCGATGGAGCCTTTTTCGTTCGATCCTGTCACCATGGCGCTGACCGCCATTCCTTCCTTCATCGCGGTCTGGCTGCGCCTGCGGACCGGCAGCCTGTTGCTTCCCGTCCTGCTGCACAATTTCGGCAACGCGCTGTCCTTCATCTTGTGACATGCCGTCTCGACAAGATTGTCGGTGCTTCCCGGCAGGAGAAAATCGGGCGAATGGGATGCACATAGCAGCGAGCAAAAGTGCACTTCGCCGGCCGCGTTGACCGGCCAGATGTCATCCGCCCACGGGACAGGCTGCAAGTGCGGCTCGTAAGGGCGATAGCCCGGGGATTGCGTCACTGCGTCACCTCCGGCACTCCCGCAGGGGGCACAGCCGGGCCGAGCCCGCGCATCGTGCGCCACAGCAGCCCGATCGCCACCACCAGCAGCGCCAGCGAGACGAGATAGGGCGCACCGGGGAAGAACAATCCCTTGTCGTCGGCGAAGTGGCCGAAAATCTGGGTCATCATCACCGGGCCGATGATCGAGGTGAGGCTCACGGTGCTGGCAATCGCGCCCTGCAATTCGCCCTGCGCATCCTCGGCCACGCGCACCGTCATCAGGCTTTGCATCGCGGGGAAGGTCATGCCGGTCAGCGCGCCGACCACGATTGCGGCGATCACCATCGGCGTGCCGGTGGCAAAGGCCAGCAGCAGATAGGAGGGGATGCCCAGCAGCAGGCTGTAACGTGCGGTATTGGCCGCGCCGAAGCGGTCGATGCTCTTGCCAGTCAGCACTGCCTGCGCCACGCCCATCAGCACCCCGTAGAACGATACTGTCAGCCCGCTCACCGTCGGGCTCCAGCCAAATTCGAGCTCGCCCCAATAGGCCCAGATCGACATCTGCGCCTGTGCGGCGAGTTGCATGAAGAAGGCGACAGCAAGGCAGGACAGCACGAACGGCGTGCGCGCCATCTGCATCAGCGAGCCCAAGGGACTGGCGCGCTTGAGATCAAAGGCGCGGCGGCGATCAGGCGGCAGTGTTTCGCGCAGGAATACGAGGCCCGCGATCACGCCAATGCCTGCAAGGCCCGCTGCAATGATGAACGGCGCGCGGGTGCCGATCTCGCCCGCAATGCCGCCGAGCGCCGGGCCGAGCACGAAGCCTGCCGCGCCAGCCCCGCCGAGCATCCCGAAAGCCGCCCCGCGCCTTTCCGCCGGGATGCAATCGGCGATGCAGGAATTGGCCGCGGCCCAGCTTGCCCCCATCACCCCCGACATCATCCGCCCCGCGACCAGCCACGCCAGCGTCGGCGCCCAGGCCATCACCGCGTAATCGAGCGCGAGCAGGAACAGCGTCACCAGCAACACCGGCCGCCGCCCGAACCGGTCGCTGAGGCCACCGATGAACGGCGCGCACAGGAACTGCATCCCGGCATAGGCAAAGGTCAGCAACCCGCCGATCTCGGCAGAGCGATCCAGGCCGGTTTGCGCGATTTCGCCGATCAGGCGCGGCATGACAGGCAGGATCAGCCCGATGCCCAGCATGTCGACAAAGACGATAAACGCGACAGCCGCGAGAATGGGCGAGCTTTTCTCCCTCATATTCAGAACATTGCACGTTTTGCGGCTGACGTCTCGCGCTGTGTTGTCGTGGAGATGGCTGCCTTGGCTGAACCAGATCGTCGTGAAGGTGCGTTCGCAAGTTGTAACCCCCGTTTCGGGCAAGGTGCCGCATTGCAAAGCGCGCACCCAAGCCTCAGACTACGGCCCACCTCACGCCTCCTGCAATTACTCACAACACCTTCATATCGCGCAGCCACTCTTCAAGATGCTGCGGCCAGCGGCGGGTGATCGGATCCGCAGTCGGCCGCAACCCGAAGGCATGGCCTCCCTTGGCATAGAGGCGCATGTCAACCGGCACGCCTGCATCATTAAGTGCAAGGGCGTAAGCCATCGGCTCGCGCACATCGTCGACGGAATCGTTCATCGCATGGATGATGAGCGTGGGCGGCGCATCGGGGCTGATCGCGACCCAAGGCTGCAATTCGAGACTGTTCCTGCCCTTGCTGTTGTCCAGCACGCGGGCGTTGTAGGCGACGATGGCAAAATCGGGTCGCGGCGATTGCTGATCGGCCGCGTCGGTCAAGGGATAGGTCTTCTCGACACTATTGCTCATGTTGATGACGAGATATGCGCCTGCCGAAAACCCGATCGCTCCGATCCTGTGCGGATCGATACCATAGGTTGCGGCGCGCTCTCGCAGCAGGCTGATGGCGCGCTGCGCGTCTTCGAGGCCAAGCAAGACCTTTGGTCGCTGCTGTTTTCCATCAACACGCGGCCAGACTTGCGGCGTGCGGTATTTCAGCATGGCGCAGGTCATGCCTTGCCGGGTGACCCAGTCGCACACTTCGGTGCCTTCGAGATCGGTTGCCACAGCGTAGAACCCGCCCCCGGGTATCACGAGCATGGCGGCGCCGGTATTGCGACCTTTCGGACGATAGATCGTCATGGTCGGCCGGGTGACGTAAGTGGCCCAATGCCATTTGCGTCCGGCCACCAGTGGCGATCCGTTGCCGGTGTATTCGGGATGCGCGCCGCTGTCCGGCTGCGCCAAAGGGACGTTTGCAGGCCAGAGCGGGAGCTGCGTGCCCCCATCGTCCGGTTCCCAGACCCCTTCCTTCTCCACCTTGGGAACCTCGATCCTTTCAGGCGAGGTTTCCTGCCCGCTCTCATGGCCGCAGGCAGAGCCAGCAATGCCCAGACACAAGAGTAAGCAAGTCACTAGAATGAGATGTCGCAGCACGTTCCAAACCCTTGTGTTTCATCAGCAATGTTTTGCGATGCTGGCTTCCCCAGCCTCATCATCATGTTTCCCTTTTGTGGCCGTCACGCGACCAGAAACGCGGCAACCGAGGGCGCGTCCAATGCGCAGTGCCCCCCGTAAAGCGGATGCCACTCGGTCGGGACGGCGCGGGCGCGGGCCCGCTCGGCCAGTGCCTGTGTTCCCTCGAAATTGCCGAAGGCGTCATACAGTCCGTTCGACAGATAGAGCGCCGGGGACTGCGGCCCTGCCTGCTCGATCAAGGTCAGCGGCGAGGTGGCGCGCCACTCGCGTTCATTGCTGTAGTGACGGCGGGCCAGCATCCAGATGCCGAATGCTACCTTCGGATCTGCGCCAGTGCGGGCGAGGCCTGCCCTGATTTCGCTGATCGGCGCAAAGGGAGAGACCTTGTAGACGCCGGGGCACAGCGCGGCGATGCGGGCAAAACGCTCAGGGTAGGCCAGCCCCGCGATCAGCACATTGAGTCCGCCCATCGATTCCCCCAACAGGATACGCCGCCGCGGCGTGCCCAGTTTCTGCTCGATGGCAGGAATTCGCTCCATCAAGTCCTCCAGCAGGCCGCTGTCGGGGGCCGCGCCCTTGGGGGACAGCAGCCAGCTTCCGCCATAGGACAGCGTCACAACCATGGGCGGCCGAATGCCCTTTGCCTGCCACTGCGCCTGAAGCAGGCCCGTGTAATAGGTCGCATCGTTCCAGACGCGCTCGTCGAGATTGCGGCCGTGCAGGTGATAGACGATATCGCCATTGGTCCCGCCGCGCGCCCGGTAGATGCAGTATCTCATGGGGCCATCGCTTGCGCATTCCTCGAACGCGGGGGTGAAGGCCACGGTCTGCGCGCCCTGCGGGGCCGTGAGTGTGCGCCAGCCCCAATAGCCGCAAGCCAACAGGACGGCGACAATCCCGAGAGCGATTGCACGGCGGCGATGGCGCAGGGTCAGGCGCATGACGTTCTCCTCGGGAACAGGCGGGCAAAGATGTCGGGCTGCGAGCCTGCGGGCTGTTTGGCGGCGGAATGCAGCCCTTGGCGGGCCAGCGGCGTTGGCGGCAGCATGCAGGCGCTGAGCAGGTATCCGATGATCGCGCTGCCGCCATATCCCACCAGCGGCGTCGGATAATGGCCGATCACCGCAGCCAGAATGATCGCGAGCCAGACTGCGCCGAATACCGCGCATTGCCGCGCGCAATCGCTGTCACGGATGCCGAAGGCTGCAGCTGGCAACAACAGCAGCGCCCCTGCGCTCGCAACAGCAAAGCCGAGCAGCGGGTGCACCTGCCAGGTCTGCGTGAACACGCCCTCGGTAAAACGCACCGGGGGAAGGTTGTCAGCCCGCACCAGCGTGGCCACACAGCCCGACGCGCTCGCTGCGAGCGCGATGGCCACCTGCCGGTTGCGGTGCAGCAGCCAGAGCATGGCGATCCCTGCGGCCATTGCGCCTGCCATTGCCCGGTCGGGCTGCATGGCCATGGCCACCGCAGCAACCACCAGCGCCGCCGCGCCCGCAGCCGTGGTCTTGCGCGCGAACATCGTCAACAGGGCGGGCAGCAGGATCAGGCTCGATTGCACCAGCAGCGGTCCGGCCGCGACCCACCGCACAACGCCATGTGACGCAACCCCGAACAGGCTCGTCAGCACCAGCAATCCGGCCATGCTGAGCGCTGCGGTGGCGCGTCCAGGGTCAGAAGCGCCTCGCCAGACTGCCGCGCCCGCCAACAGCGCCAGACCGACGCCAAGCGAGGCAAGGTTCACGAGGATCATGGATGATGACGCGCCGGCAACCTGGAGATGGATCACGCCGATCATCACCGCCGCAGTGGCAGCGAGGGCTGCAAGACGGCGCGGCCCGAGGCGGTCGCTGGCAAGGCCAAGAGCATTGCTCAGCCGGGTCTTGATGAAGGTGAGCGCCAGACCCGAGCCTGCCCCGGCGGCAAAGCGCAGTGCCTCGCCGTCGTCGGCAATGGCCGCAGCTTCGGCCCGCACCGCCTCAGCCCAGTTCCGCATATGAGCGGGTGCCAGCCCGACCAGTCGGCCAAGCATCCAGTCGGACAAGTGGCGCAGGGCCCTGCGGCTCATGTGCGCACCTCCCGCAGCGAGGAGCGATGCGCACCCGCCGGCACGACGGGGTTGGCTCGCGCCACCTCGATCCCCGCTGCCGTCAGCCTGTAAATGTGGCGGGGCGGACGACCGGTTTCGGCGGGCGGCTGCCATTCGGTTTCGAGCAGGCCTCTTTCTTCGAGGCGGATCAGCAAGGGGTAGAGCGTGCCCGATTTGATCCCGGTGATCTTGGCCAGATCATAGCCATAGGACCATGATCCGGCTTTATCGAGCAGAGCGGCGAGCACCAGCCTGGCAGCGGGCGAGAAGGAACGTGTGCGAGTCATGTGGCAATAACTCTACCTATGTAGAGTTGGCGTCAAGGTGTTTGTCGATCAGACTTTGGGAAGAAGGGCGGCATGGTCAGGTGGGGCTATGCGGTGTGCGATGACGGGTCTTCAGCACGGACATATCTTTCCCGCTCCTTGTCCATGGCCTCGCGCCATCTGGTGCGCAGCACCTGAGCGCGCTCCGGAATGACCTGCTCCAGAACATCCATGGCCAGCATCCGGTCAGTTCGGAAAAAGCGGAAGTCACCGCGCAGTTCGCACCAGGCGGCCAGAATTCTCCCGGCATCGCGGTAGCCCAGCATGACAGGCCAGATGGTCCGCGCGGTGCTCCGCTCCGACAAATCGCGGTAGACGATGTGAACCTTGCGCCGGTCACGGATCGCGCGCCGCAAGGCAGCACTGCTGATCAGGTCGGCAGATGGCGGGACGGGCGCCACCGAGGTGGTCGGCACCGCGATCTGACCGCGCAGTTCCTGCGGAACAACGGCCTCCAGCTTCGCCATCAGGTTGCGCGCAGCAAGCGCCATCTCCGGTTCGCCCCGCGTCAGGACCCAGTTCGCACCGAGAATGGCTGCATCGAGCTCGTCAGGGGTAAGCATCAGCGGCGGAAGATCGAACCCCCGCTCAAGGACATATCCGACGCCTGCCTCGCCCCTGATCGGCACCCGCAACGCCAGCAGGGCAGCCATGTCGCGATAAACGGATCGTTTCGACACCTCCAGTTCAACGGCAATGGCCTCGGCCGTGACGGGCGCGCGCACCCGTCGCAGGATCTGCAGGATCTCGAACAATCGCTCCGCACGCCGCACCGGGCACTCCTTTATCGGCTGACATGCATAGGCGTAGCATGCTGACAGCATGTTGGCAGCAGCGCCGTGGCACATGGGGTGACACTGCAAGAAGGAGGGATGAAATGATGAAACTGCGGCACGCCCTGATTGCGACCCTGGTTGCTGGAGCGCCGATCACGCAAGCCACCCCGGCAATGGCGCAGTCGATTTCCGTGGAGCGGTTTGGCCTCTACGTCCTTGCTGACGATGTCGAACGCTCCGCGCGCTTCTATGAGGCGCTTCTGGAGACGTCGCCCGAAGTGCGAACTCCCGCATTGATCGGTTTCAATGTGGCGGGCGGCCTGTTCGGCATCGTGTCGCGCGAGGCCTATGCCGCGCATGAGCCCCGAGCCGGAAGCGTGCGGCCCTACATCAAGGTCGCCGATATCGCGCAGGCCTTCGCACATGCATCATCGGTTGCGTCCGCCAGCATCGCGGCGCCCGGCATCGTGAGCGAGGGGCCTTTCAGGTTCTTCCGCATGACTGATCCTGACGGCAACGTCCTCGAGTTCTTCGAGTTCAAGCCCAGCGCTGGCTGAGCATGTGCGGCGTGATCTCCCACTGGCTTACTGGGCGATAGGGTGGCGAGCAGAGCTTCAGCTTTGGCCGTCCCTCACTCCAGAAACCGGGCCGGAGTGTGCCCATCCTGATCGCGCAGGGCGGCAAGGATATCCATGCCTCGGTTGCAGAGACGCGAAGCGTCTCGGAACCGCTCGTGGCTTGGTTTTGGCAGGCCAGCTTCATTCTCAAGCTTGGCGGATCGGGCCGCGGCTCGATTATCGCGCAGCTTCGCAGCGCAAATGGATCAAAGCGCGTTCGTGAGAAGCTTGTATGACATGCTGACCTGCGTGCGTCGCTTCTAACTAGCCAATCCGGTACCTTAGAAGCAAAGCGGCATAATTCTATCTGATGCATGATCTCAAACGGCCGAATTTGCCTTTATAAAGAGATGCCTGCACGCCTCTTTGCGCCTTTTTGCGCCTCTTTGCCGAGCGATACGCAGGATACCTGGACCAAGGCTCGGATTGCTCGGCGGACGTTCACCAACGTCAGCATCCCGCGTTACGCCGCTTCGCGCACGCGGGCGGTTTCGAGGCCGACAAGGCCGCAGGTCAAATCCCACAGCCGGGCCGAACGGCTTGCGTTCTCGGCCTTGGCGGACAGGGGCTGGGCAAAGGCCTTGGCTCCGGGCTTCTGGCGGTTGCCCCAGCTCCAATGCACGCCCGAACGGGTAAAGCCCGGATCGGCCACCACCTCGGCCACCCGCTCGCCCGACAGGGGCTGGGAGACATAGCCTTTGGTGATGTTCTTCTGGAACCACGGAAAGATCGTGCGGAATGCCTGGGGCGCGTGGCGGAACAGGGGGGTGTCGGCCACGCAGCCGGGATAGAGCGTGGCAAACACAATGCCGGTGCTGGCGTGATAGCGCGCGTGCAGTTCGCGGCTCATCATCATCAGGGCGAGTTTGGAATCCTTGTAGGCCTTGCCCGGCTTGAATGCCTTGCCGTCGATCATGGCGACAGGCGCGACAAAGCCCGCCTCGAAGCCCGCCAGATCGCCCAGATTGGCAGGGGCAGGGATCGGGATCTTGCCGCCGAACTCTTCGGAATTGGCGGTAACTGTGCCCAGCGTAATCAGGCGCGGGGCGGGCGCTGCGGCAAGATCATCGAGCAACAGGTTCGCCAGCAAGAAGTGGCCCAGATAATTGGTCGCCACCGACAATTCATAGCCTTGCGCATTGCGCAGCGGCTGTTCGGCGCGCGGCAGGTAAACTGCTGCATTCAGCACCAGCGCATCGAGCGTGCGGCCATGGGCGGCAAGGTGTTCGCGCGCCTCGGCGGCCAGCGCGCGCACGCTGGCAAAATCGGCCAGATCGAGCCGCATCAAGGTGCGCCGGGCCGGATCAATGCCGACTTCGCGCGCGGCGGCAGCGGCCTTGTCGAGATCGCGGCAGGCCATGATGACATGCCAGCCGCGCTGCGCAAGCGCGCAGGCAGCCCACAGGCCCACGCCGGATGAGGCACCAGTGATCAGGGCGGTCGATTGGGTTGTCTCGGTCATGGGGGATAATTGCCGCACAATCTGCCGCCGTTCAAGACTGCCGTGCAGCCATGATCGCCCGCGTCAGAAAAACACGCTGGTATCGAAATAGCCGTAATGGGTATCGGCTTGGGCGATCACGCCCGGCGCATCGCGCAGGAAGCGTCCCTTGTCGAGCAGGACGGCGCCTGCATCAAAGCGCACCCGCCCCTTGATCGGCCAATAGCGCACGCGCGCTTCGAACTGGTTGCCGGCATGGCGGCCAAGGCGGCCATCGGGGCTGCGCAGGCCGGTGACGGCAAATTGATCTTGCGAGGAATTGAGCCACAGGCTGCGCCACGCCACAAAGGCATCAAACCAGCGCCCGGTATTGGCCTCGATCCGCACGGCGGGCGAGATGATGTTGGTGCGATTGAGCGGGCCATAAAGGCTCGACGGGCCCCATTCCCAGCGCCGCGCGCCGATCAGCGGATCAAACCGGGTGTTGCGTTCGCCGGTATCCGCGCCGGAAGGATCGAAGCGGTCGCCGCTGGCGGCATCGAATGCGGCGGCAATCCGCAGGTTGACCGCGCCGGGGATCGTGTAGCCCGCCGTCGCATGGACGAAATAGCCGCGCTGCGCGGTGCGCCGGGCGGTGGCGGCCGTGCTGGTGCTAACCCGGCCCATCTGCAACACGGCTTCAACCTCGTGATCGAAATGGCCTGCGCGCGGCGGCTGGAACCAGCGCACGCCGGGGGTGAACAATTGGCGATCCGTGGTGGCAAAGCCTTCGGCATCCTTTTCGAGAAAGCCGAAAGCATAAACCTGCACCACGCCATTATGCGGCAGCGCCCATGATTGGCTTGCCACCATGATCTGCTGATCGGTGGTCTCGCGGTCCCACTCCACCAGGTTGCGGCGCACCCGATCAGGCTCGCGCGGCAGGCGGATTTGCGGCATCGCCCACAGCAGCAGAAACTGATCACCGGCCGCGTTGCGGCGATCCAGCCGCACGCCGGTGAGGCCATTGGCAGTGTTGCGGAACTGCGGGCGGCCAAGCAGGCGGCGCGAGCCAACATCCATGCTCATGCGCCCGATGGTGAGTTCGGTGTCGCTGCCTTGCCCCAGCATATCACCCAGTTCCGCCGTGAGGTGCAATTGCACCATTTCAAGCGCATTGATCGCGCCGGTATCCACGGTCGAATTGGGGGCGCGGGCATAGGCGCGCGCGTCCACCAGTTCATAGCCCAGCCGCACTGGCCCGGTATCCCATTCGCCAAAGATCTGGGTGCGCAAGGTGAACATTGCATCATCTTCCGGCCCGGTGCGGCGATATTGGCCGTCGATCGCATCGACACGGCTGCGCACCACGGCATTGATGCTGACATCACCCACGCGGCCCACGCGGTTTCCTTCGGGAATGGCGGTCGCATAAAGCGGGGTCTGACCGGGTGCCGGGCGCACCAGCTGCGCGCTCGCCGCTGCGGGGGCGAGAAGCGCAAGGCCAGCGGCCAGCGGAGCAAGAGCGCAGCGGGTAAACTTGCGGGCAAGGGGCATGGGGCAGGGCCGTCTGGTGAAAAGGCCGGTGCGCAGGCGCACACGGCCGCACGCAGGGGCGCACGCAGCCATGCGCAGGCGCGCAGCAGCAGGGGGACAGGAGAGGGGCATCCGGCGTGACCACCGAACAGGCGATCCTATAAGTCACCCGGCATTCAGATGATAAACGCAAAAATATGCGATGATTAAACAATATTTCTGCTTATTCAGCTTGA
This sequence comes from Erythrobacter sp., assembly GCA_045377215.1. Taxonomy (GTDB): domain Bacteria; phylum Pseudomonadota; class Alphaproteobacteria; order Sphingomonadales; family Sphingomonadaceae; genus Erythrobacter. The sequence continues at coordinate 27,593 of JBJIOB010000022.1, read as the reverse complement.
CGTGCAAGGCCGGCGGGGCACAGTCAGCAGGGCATGCTGCCGCTTGACATTCCGCTGCTCCACACTTTTCTCGATCTGGCCGAGACCGGCAATTTCACCCGCACCGCGGCGCGGGTTCACCGCACCCAATCGGCGGTATCGGCACAGGTCCGGCGGCTTGAAGATATTCTCGGCGCCAGCCTGTTCACCCGCACCACCCGCACTGTCACGCTGACGCCTGCGGGCGAAAGCCTGATCCCCCATGCCCGCGCCGTGGTGGAAGCCGCCAATGCGCTTGCCGCGCGGTTTCACGGCGCCGATATCGAAGGCGATGTGCGGATCGGCTGCCCCGAAGATGTCGCCAGCGCCGATCTGCCCGCAATCCTCGCCGATTTCGCCGCCAGCCACCCGCGCGTGCGGCTGCATGTGCGCTGCGATCTCACGCTGCATCTGGTCGAACAGTTCGAGGCCGGGGCGTTTGATCTCATCCTGATCAAGCAGGATCCCGCGCGCGTGCTGGCGGGGGCGAAAGTGCTGCGGCTGGAACCGCTCAGCTGGGTCGGCGCGGTGCGCGCTGCGGCGGCCTTGCCAGCGCCGCTCACGCCGCTGGTGCTCGCGCCTGCGCCCTGCGTCTATCGTGGCCGCGCGCTCGAAGCGCTGGCGGCGGCGGGGCATGGGGCCGATGTGGTCTATGCCTCGACCAGTGAAGCGGGGCAGATTGCGGCGGTGCGGGCCGGGCTGGGCTGGACTGTACTGCCGTCGCGCCGGGTGCCGGATGATCTCGTGCGGGCGGGGGAAGGCTGGCCCGCTTTGCGTCAGGTCGCGATCTGCCTGCTATCCGTGTCGCGCAAGACCGGCGCGACCGAGGCTTTTGCCTCCTATGCCGAGGCGCGCCTGTCGGATGCGCCGCAGCCGGTCTGAACAGGCTTACGGATTGCAGCGCGGGCAATGGCCGGGATCGGCGCGCGCTGGCGTGCTGGCGCGGCGTTCCTCGCGGTGGCCGCAGGCCGTGCAGGCGACAATATCGGCAAGCGCAAGGGAAGTGGGCGTGCCGCACCAGTCGCAGGGCAGGCCGGCGATCCGTTCGGTAACGGCAAAGCCCGGCTGGGCGCAGGCCGGACAGCGGCTTGCGTAACGGCTGACGAGGTCTTGGCCAGCGCGCGCAATCGCGGCCATGCGGGTGGGATTGTAATGCGCGCGCATGTCGGTTTCGATGAAAGCGGCCCCGCATCGGGCAACGGCTGCGGTGACAGCGTCGGCAAGACGCGCGCTGTCCGTAATCCCTTTGCTGAGCGCGATGGCAGGTGCTGGCGCATCGCCTGCGCAGCCCATCACGATCAAGGCGTGGCCGGGAAAGCCGATCCGATCGGCAAAGGCCTGCGCTTCTTCCGCCGAGCGCACGATGACATGGGCATAGCGCACATCCAGCGTGGCATCATGGCCTGCGATCTCAAGGCCGCTGTCGCGGTCGATCAAGAGCACCAGCTCGCGTCCCAAGGGGGCAAAGGGGATTTGCGGATGGGGGCCAAAGCTGCCTTCGCTGGCGATGGCAATGCGCGCTTCAGGCACCAGCGCAAGCGCGGCTGAAGCCTTGGCGCGGGCGGCATCAAGCGCGCTGCCATCACGCGCCCGTTCGCGTGAGAAGGTGCCAAAACGATCCGTGTCGAGGCCCTCTGCCACGCGGCAGACAAGGCCCAGCCCCTCGGCCAGCACTGGCGCGATGACGCGTTCCTTGCCGTGCATCGTGGCGATCACCGCAAGGCTGCCTTGAAGGGCGAAGCGATCAGCAGGCTTGCAGGTCAGGCGTGGGCGCTCACCAGCCATGCCTTGCATCCCATCATCACGCCCTGGCCTGCAACATGGCGCTGGGTGAACAGCGCGATCAGATCATCGCGTGCCGCGCTACGCACCGCTTCGCCATGTTCTGCGAGCGCGCGGCCCACTGCCATCGCGCCAAGCACGAAATCAGCGGCCTGTTCGGGCGTTGCCCCCGGCCCGCCGACTGCCTGATGGCCGGTGTAAGCGATCACATCCATCCCCGCAAAACCGCCTGCGCCAAGCACTTCGCCAAGGTAATCGAGGTCTTCAAAGGCAAACGGCCCCGGCGCGCGCGGCACGGCAGGCGGGATTTCGATATGGCTGCGCACCACGCCCATCATCTCCATCATCCACAGATTGTCGCGCGGATGGGCCCAGACCGCCAGATCAATCCGCGCGCCCGGTTTGAGCAGCCGATGCAGGTGCGCAAAGGCCGCGTGAGGCTCGGCAAAGAACATCGAACCAAAGCGCGAAAACAGCCGGTCATAGGGCGCGCCATCAAGCGGCGTGGTGGCCGCATCGCCGCACACAAAGCTGGCATTGCCAAGCCGATGGGCGGCGGCGCGCGCGGCGGCTTCGCGGACCAGATCGGGCGAGATGTCGAGCCCGACAGCTTCGCCCGCCGGTGCCACCGCTGCGGCAATCGCGCGCGTGGTTGCCCCGCCGCCGCAGCCCAGATCAATCACCCGCTCGCCCGGCTGGAACGCCGCCCGGCTGAGCAAAGCCTCGCCAATCGGTGCAATCATCCCTTCGAAGCAATCGAGATGGCTGAGCCATTTGGCGCCCATTTCACCCGCCCAATCTTCACCCTTCAAGGTTTCAGCGGGCTTGGCGGTGTCGGCTTGGGTCATGGCAGGAACTTTCACGAAAGGCGCGCGAAATTGGCAACGCCGGGGGCAGGAGAAGGGGTCAGGGGCAGGGCGCTCGGGACAGGCGCGGCGGGGGCGGGCGCAAGCGCGCAAAGCACTGCCGACAATTCGCCCAATTCGGCGTGCGCCAGGCGATAGAACACCAGCTTGGCGTCCTTGCGGGTTTCGACGAGGCCCGCCTTGCGCAGCACGCCCAATTGCTGGGACAATGCTGGCTGGCCGATACCGGTTGCCTGTTCGATCTCGCCGACATTACGCTCGGCAAGGCTGAGCGCTTCGAGGATGCGCAGGCGCAAGGGGTGGGCAATCGCCTTGAACTGTTCGACCAGGGCATTTTCGCTTGCGGTATCGCGCATCATGGCTGCTCCGTCCCGGTGGGCTGTGCTTCGCGCAGGAACCAGTCTGTCGCTCCATTCGCAGCAAACACATCATCGAGGGAATGGGCAGCCGGCAGCATCAGCGGTTCGCCCGGTTGCCAGTTGGCAGGCGCCACGCCGCCCGCTGTGTCAATGGCCTGAAGCCCATCAAGGATCCGCAGCATTTCGGGCACCGAACGGCCCAGATTGGCGGGATAACACGTCATCGCGCGGATCGTGCCCTGCGGGTCGATGAAGAAGGTGGTGCGCACTGTCGCGCTGTCGCTGTCGGCAGCCGAAACCATGCCATAGGCGCGGCCGATCACCAGCGTCGGGTCTTCGACGATGGGAAAGCGCACTTCGATGCCAAACCGGTCACGGATCAGGCGCAGCCAGGCAAAATGCGAGAACAGGCTGTCGACCGACAGCGCCATCAGCGCGCAATCGCGCGCTTCAAAGGCAGCAGCCTCGCGCGCAAGAGCGACAAATTCGGTGGTGCAGACCGGCGTGAAATCCGCCGGGTGTGAAAACATCACCAGCCAGCGCCCGCGAAATGCCGAGAGGCGCACCGGGCCGATGGTGCTGCGCGCTTCGAAATCGGGCGCAAGATCGCCGATCCTGAGACCGGCGCATGGGGGAGGGTGGGGTTCGCTCATAGCGGACCTATACCACTTGACATTCGGAATGCAACACATATACACGATTTATGAAATTGAATTGGAGAGATTCCATGACCACTCAGGATTTGGTACTGCAAGCCGCCACCCAGCAAGTGCTGCAGGCCCGCGAGGATGCGGGTCTGCGCCCCGAAATCGCGGCCTTCTTTGATCCCGCGACCTTCACTGTCACCTACGTGGCGCATGATCCGGCCACGCGGGAAGCGGCGATTATTGATTCGGTGCTCGATTTCGATCCCAATTCCGGGCGCACTGCGACGGCTTCGGCGGATGCAGTGATCGACTATGTCACTTCGCACAATTTGAAAGTGACTTGGCTGCTTGAGACTCATGCTCACGCCGATCACTTCTCGGCGGCGCCCTATTTGCAGGAAAAGCTCGGCGGCAAGATTGCGATCGGTCAGCAGATCACCACGGTGCAGCAAGTATTCGGCAAGCTGTTCAACGCGGGCACGGAGTTTGCGCGTGACGGCTCGCAATTCGATGTCCTGTTCACCGATGGCGACACCTTCACCATCGGCAGCCTGCCGGTGACGGTGATGCATGTGCCCGGCCACACGCCTGCCTGTATTGCCTATGTCGTGGGTGAGGCCGTGTTTGTGGGCGACACCATGTTCATGCCCGATTACGGCACGGCGCGCGCTGATTTTCCCGGCGGGGACGCGCGCAGCCTGTTCCGCTCGCTGCGCCGCATCCTCTCGCTCCCCGACGAAACCCGGCTGTTCATGTGTCATGACTATCTGCCCAAGGGCCGCAGCGAATATGTCTGGGAAACGACGGTGGCGGCGGAACGCGCGGGCAATGTCCATGCGCATGGCGGCGTGACCGAGGATGAATTCGTGGCCATGCGCGAGGCGCGCGATGCGACGCTCGACATGCCGCGCCTGATCCTGCCTTCGGTGCAGGTCAACATGCGCGCCGGACACTTGCCGCCTGCCGACGCGAATGGCGTCACCTACCTCAAGATCCCGGTCAACGCGGTATGAGCCTGCTTGCAACCCCTTTGTCCGGCTTTCCTGATGCAGCGCCGCTCGCTGGCCTTGCGGGCGGCGTGCTGATCGGCCTTGCGGCTGCGATCATGCTGCTGGGGGCCGGGCGGATTGCCGGGGTCTCCGGCATTGCCGCGCGCGCTTTTGCGATTGGTGATGGCGCAATCGCGCGCAGCGCTGCCTGGGCGTTCCTGATCGGTTTGCCGCTGGGCGCGCTGATCATCACCATGGCGACAGGCGCTCCAGCCCCGGCCTTTGCGTCGCCTGCGCTGCTGGTGGCGGCGGGCCTGATTGTGGGCATCGGCACGCGGCTGGGCAGTGGCTGCACCAGCGGCCACGGCGTATGCGGGATGAGCCGCCTGTCGCAGCGCTCGCTGGTGGCAACGGCCACCTTCATGATCACCGGCTTTGCCACGGTGGCCGCCATGAATGCCGCTGGCATTGCGGTGCTGCCATGATCCGCGCTGGCCTTGTTGCGCTGTTCTCGGGCACGGTTTTCGGTGCCGGGCTGGCGCTGGGCGGGATGACCGATCCGGCCCGGGTGCGCGGTTTCCTTGACCTGCTGGGCGATTGGGATCCGACGCTGGCCTTTGTGATGGGCGGCGCGGTGGTGGTGATGGCTGCGGCGTGGCTGGTGCAGAAACGCATGCAGCAACCGCTGTTTGCCGAAGCTTTTGCCTTGCCCAACCGCAGCGATCTGACACCGCGCCTGATTGGCGGTTCGGCGCTGTTCGGGGTGGGCTGGGGCATTGCCGGATTGTGCCCCGGTCCGGGATTTGCTGCTCTGGCGATTGATGCGCCTTCGGCTGCGATTTTCATCGCTGCGATGCTCGCAGGGATGGTGCTGGTGCGGCTGGTCGACAAGCCAGCCTGACCACAACGGCGAGGGAACACGCATGAACAGCAAGCACACAGTCGTCATCATCGGCGGCGGATCGGCGGGGATCGCCACGGCTGCTTCCCTCCTCAAGCGCAACCCGGGGCTGGATATCGCCATTGTCGAGCCTGCGCAGATCCACGCCTATCAGCCCGGCTGGACGATGGTGGGCGGCGGCATCTTCGATCTTGCCGGCACGATGCGCGCCATGTCCACCGTGATCCCCAAGGGCGCGCACTGGGTTCGCCAAGCGGCGGCCAGTTTTCAGCCCGAAAACAATCAGGTGACGCTGGCTGATGGCAGCACGCTGACTTACGATGCGCTGGTGGTTGCGCCGGGCATTCGGCTGGCGTGGGAGAAGATTGCCGGGCTGGAAGAAACGCTCGGTCGGAATGGTGTGACTTCCAATTATCGCGCAGATCTCGCACCTTACACCTGGCAGCTCATCCAGAATCTGCAATCCGGGCGCGCGATCTTTACCCAGCCGCCCATGCCGATCAAATGCGCGGGCGCGCCGCAAAAGGCGATGTATCTGGCCTGCGATCACTGGCGGCGCGCAGGCGTGCTGGATCGTATCGCAGTCGAATTCCGCAATGCAGGCGCGGTGCTGTTTGGCGTTGCCGATTATGTCCCTGCGCTGATGGAATATGTCGAGAAGTACGCCATTGATCTGGCGCTCGGCAGCAATCTGGTGGCGGTGGATGGCCCGGCCCAGGTCGCGGTGTTCGCCACGGCCGAAGGCGAGGTTACCCGCAGTTTCGACATGATCCATGTCGTGCCCCCGCAAGTCGCGCCGCAATTCCTCGCCGATAGCCCGCTCGCAGCGCCAAGCGGCTTTACCGAGGTCGATCAGCACACGCTCCAGCATGTGCGCTATCCCAATATCTTCGGGCTGGGGGATGCCGGTTCCATGCCCAACGCCAAAACCGCTGCGGCCGCGCGCAAACAGGCGCCGGTGGTGGCCGTCAACCTGCTGTGCCAGCTGGCAGGCCGGGGCCCGCGCGCGGGCTATGACGGCTATGGTTCGTGCCCGCTCACCGTGGAGCGCGGCAAGATCGTGCTCGCCGAGTTTGGCTATGGCGGCAAGCTGATGCCGAGTTTTCCGGAATGGCTGGTCGATGGCACCAAGCCTGCGCGCCTGTCGTGGATGCTCAAAGCTGACCTGCTGCCGTGGATCTACTGGAACGGGATGCTCAAGGGCCGCGAATGGCTTGCCGGGCCCGGCGGATTGATCGCAGCCTAAACCCAACCTTGCCAGGGCCTTACCATGCTTCAGCGCTACTTCCCGATCCTCGAATGGGGTCGCACCTATAATCGCGGTGTGCTGACCAGCGATCTGATGGCGGCGGTGATCGTCACCATCATGCTGATACCGCAAAGCCTTGCCTATGCGATGCTCGCCGGATTGCCGCCGGTGGTGGGGCTGTACGCCTCGATCATGCCGCTGGTGCTTTATGCGGTGTTCGGCACCAGCCGCACGCTGGCGGTGGGGCCGGTGGCGGTGATCTCGCTGATGACAGCAAGCGCAGCTGGCGCCATCGCGCCGCTCGGCTCGCCTGCATATCTCGAAGCAGCCGTCACGCTTGCCGCCTTGTCGGGCGTGATGCTGATAGCGCTGGGCCTCTTGCGGCTGGGGTTTCTGGCGAACCTTTTGTCGCATCCGGTGATCAGCGGGTTCATCACGGCCAGCGGCATCCTGATTGCGACCAGCCAATTGAAACATATCCTCGGCATCCGGGGCGAGGGTGAGACCTGGCCGGAGATGTTGCATGGCCTGTTTGTCAGCCTTGGCGCGATCAACCCCGCAACGGTGGCCATCGGCGTTCCGGCGCTTGCGTTCCTGTTCTGGGTGAGAAAGGGCCTTAAACCTGCCTTGCAAGCCCTTGGAATGTCTGCCCGCGCTGCCGATATGAGCGCCAAGGCAGGGCCCGTGGTGGCAGTCGCGCTGACCATTCTGGCGGTTGTCCTGCTTGATCTGGGCGAGCGCGGCGTCGCGATTGTCGGCGCGGTGCCGCAAGGCCTGCCGCCGTTCACCATCCCATCGACCGACCTTGGCCTGATCGCGCAATTGTGGGTGCCCGCGCTGCTGATTTCGATCATCGGCTTTGTCGAAAGCGTGTCGGTGGCCCAGACGCTGGCTGCCAAGCGCCGCCAGCGCATCAGCCCGGATCAGGAATTGATCGGGCTTGGCGCATCCAACATCGCATCGGCGCTGTCGGGCGGCTATCCGGTGACAGGCGGCTTTGCCCGCTCGGTCGTCAATTTCGATGCCGGCGCGCAGACCCCGGCTGCGGGCGCCTTTACTGCGGTGGGCATCGCGCTCGCCTCGCTTTACCTGACACCGCTGTTGTTCCACCTGCCGATTGCGACCCTTGCTGCCACGATCATCGTGGCGGTGCTGAGCCTGGTTGATCTCAAGACCCCGCGCCAGCTCTGGGCCTATTCCAAGGCTGATTTTGCCGCGCACGCCGCGACCATCATCGTGACTTTGGTGGCCGGTGTGGAACTGGGCGTGATTGCGGGCGTGGTGGTGGGCCTGCTGCTCTACCTGTGGCGCGCCAGCCGTCCCCATGCCGCCATCGTTGGCCGCGTGCCCGGCACTGAACATTTCCGCAATGTCGCGCGGCACAAGGTCATCACCTTGCCGCATCTCCTCAGCTTGCGGATTGATGAAAGCCTGACCTATCTCAATGCCCGCTGGCTGGAGGATTATGTCCTCGAACTGGTCGCCGAGCGGCCCGAATTGCGCCATGTGGTGCTGATGTTCAGCGCGGTGAATGCGGTGGATGCCTCGGGTCTTGAAAGCCTTGAGGCGATCAATCACCGCTTGCGCGATGCGGGCGTGGGTTTGCACTTGTCCGAAGTGAAAGGCCCGGTGATGGATCGCTTGCAGCGCAGCCATCTGCTGGAAGAACTGCATGGCCGGGTGTTCCTGTCGCAGGATCAGGCCTTTGCCGAACTGGCGCTGGATACCGGCGCGCCGCTGCTGCCGATCGACACTCAAGAGGCGCGCGGCGCGATCTGACGCCTTGTAATCAGGCGGGGCGCGCTCACATGAGGGCGGATGACAAGCCCCCCGCTCAAGGTCTGGTATGATGGTGCCTGCCCGCTGTGCCTGCGCGAAATTGCGCTGATGCGGTGGCTCGATGCCCGCGGGGCGATTACCTTTGTCGATGTGGCGCGAGGGGCCGATCCCGCCTGCCCGGTTGATCAGCGCGAACTCCTCGCCCGGTTCCACGCCGAGGAAAATGGCCAGATCGTGAGCGGCGCTGCGGCCTTTGCCGCGATGTGGCGCGCGATCCCGCTGCTGCGCCCGCTCGGCCTGCTGGCGCGCAATGGGCTGGTGCTGCGCGGGCTCGAAGCGGCGTATCTCCGCTTCCTCAAGATCCGCCCGCGCCTGCAACGCTTCTTCACCTGACAGCGCTTGGCAAGGCGCGCGTTTGCCGCCAAGCTGCCGCCCGAGCACAAGAGGGAGAGAGCGAGCGTGAGCTATTTCGGCGCGATGCAGAACGAGATTTACAACGCCGGTTTGCGCGGCATCCTGCCTGAATATCCGGTCGATTTCGCCACACTTGAAAGCCGCGCGCACGAGGCACTCGGCCCGATGATGACCAATTATGTCGCGGGCGGCTGCGGGGACGAACACACGCAGGACCAGAACGCCGCCGCCTTTCACCATTGGGGCATGGTGCCGCGCATGATGGTGGATTGTTCGGTGCGTGATCTGAGCATCGAACTGTTCGGCCACACCTATCCGACGCCCCTGTTCATGGCGCCCATCGGGCTGAACGGCGAAGCGACACAGGATCGCCATGGCGATCTTGCCGCCGCGCGCGCTGCGGCGATGACAGGCGTGCCGTTCTGCGCCTCGACGCTGGCGAATGATCCGCTGGAAGATGTGAAGGCGGCCTGCGGCGATACGCCCGCGTGGTTCCAGCTTTACACCCCGCGCAACCGCGAACTGGCGACCAGTCTGATCCGCCGCGCCGAAGACGCCGGTTACAAGGCGCTGGTGGTGACGCTCGATACCTGGGTGACCGGCTGGCGCCCGCGCGACCTGAACGCCTCGAACTTCCCGCAGCTGCGCGGCAAGGTCTTGCAGAACTACTTTACCGATCCCGTCTTCCGCTCGCTGCTGGCCAAGCCGCCCGAGGAAGACCCCGCCGCCGCCATCTTCACCTGGGCGGCCACTTTCGGGCAGGTGCTGACGTGGGATGACATGGCGTGGTTCAAGTCCGTCACCAAGCTGCCCATCGTGCTCAAAGGCATCTGCCATCCCGACGATGCGCGCCGCGCGGTCGATTGCGGGGCGGATGCGGTCTATTGTTCCAACCACGGCGGGCGGCAGGCCAATGGCGGCATCGCGACGATTGATCTGCTCGCCGATGTGGTGGCGGCGGCGGGCGATGTGCCGGTGCTGTTCGACAGCGGGATCCGTTCGGGCACCGATGCGGTGAAGGCGCTCGCCATGGGCGCGCGTGCGGTGGGCGTGGGGCGGCCCTATACCTACGGGCTCGCGCTGGGCGGCGCGGCGGGAGCGGCGTGGGTGCTGCGTTCCATCCTTGCCGAGGCCGATCTGCTGATGGCGGTGAACGGCTATCCCGATCTGGCCGCGGTGCGTCACGAAGGGGTGCGCCGCGTGGCATGAGGCAGCTCGGCGCACGCGCATGTCCCCTTCCGAGATTCCACGTATGTTTTCCACAGATTCGTGTTAACCAACCCCAATAAAATTCAGCGAATCGGGGACGCAATCCATGGAAAAGCCGACCATCTGGTCCAGCGGGCCAGACCGTATGCGCCGAACTGTCTGTATTGACGATTCTTTCTCCCGCCGTGCCCAATATGGCCGCATCAGGCCGATGGAGCAGCGTTCCGGCCTGCGCGGGCTGATCGCGCGGATGATCGCGCGCGCCTGATTTGCCCGCATCAGCGCGCACCCGCTGGCGCAAACTCCCCCGGAACCTGCGAAAGCCCCATGCGTTAGTTGCATGAGACAGGGGAAGGACGCGTTGCAGCATGAGCCATAAGGCCGGTGCAGCGAATGGAGTGCAGGTGCCCTTATGAAGCCGTTCGATACCCGTCCGCTGGTGCGGCAAGTCAATCTCGACATTGCGCTTGATACCCACGTTGCCCCGCAAGGCACGAGCGACAAGGTCGCCTTTGCCTTTGTGAAGTTGCTGCGCTTCTTCGCCGACAAATTCTTTGCCAAGCGTTACGGCCACCGCGCGGTGGTGCTGGAAACCGTCGCCGCAGTGCCGGGCATGGTCGGCGGGCTGTGGCAGCACCTTACCGCGCTGCGCAAGATGCGCGATGATGAAGGCTGGATCCGCACCCTGCTCGACGAGGCCGAGAACGAGCGGATGCACCTCATGACCTTCATCGAGATCGCCCAGCCCAACGCCTTTGAACGGGCGCTGATCGTGGCGGTGCAGCTCGTGTTCTACAATTTCTACTTCTTCCTCTATCTGCTCGCCCCGCGCACCGCGCACCGGGTGGTGGCCTATTTCGAAGAAGAGGCGGTGTTCAGCTACACCCAATATCTCGCCGAGGTGGATGCGGGCACCCATGCCAATGTGCCCGCGCCGCAGATCGCGATTGATTACTGGCAGCTGCCGCAGAATGCTACCTTGCGCGATGTGATCCTCGCGGTGCGCGCCGATGAGGCCGAGCACCGCGATGTGAACCACTTCTTCGTCCATGAACTTGACAGCCGCAAGGCGCACCGCCCGCTCGAAGGCCAGACCGCCGCCTGATCAGACCGCCACCACCTTCTGTTCGATCGCGCCGAAGATCGAATGGCCCGCCGTATCGCGCATCTCGATCCGCACGGTGTCGCCTGCCTGCATGAACGGCGTTGATGGCTGCCCGTCGCGGATGGTTTCGATCATGCGGATTTCCGCGATGCAGGAATAGCCCGCGCCGCCTTCGGCCACGGGCTGGCCGGGGCCGCCATCAGCGCCCTTGTTCGAAATCGTGCCGGTGCCGATGATCGTGCCCGCACCCAGATTGCGCGTCTTGGCCGCGTGGGCGACCAGTTGCGCCAGATTGAAAGTCGCATCCTTGCCCGCATTGGCGCGGCCAAACGGCGCTCCGTTCAGGTCCACCATCAGCGGCAGGTGAATGAGCGCATCCGCCCACGCCTCGCCCAATTCATCGGGCGTTACCGCGACGGGGGAAAAGGCACTGGCAGGCTTGGACTGGAAAAAGCCAAAGCCTTTTTCCAGCTCTGCCGGGATCAGCCCGCGCAAGGACACATCATTCACCAGCATCAGCAGCTTGATATGGCCCGCCGCCTCCTCCACCGAGACGCCCATCGGCACATCATCGGTGATTGCCGCAATCTCGCCCTCCATGTCGCAGCCCCATGCCGGATCGCCCAGCGGGATCGGCGCACGCGGGCGCAGGAAGCTGTCCGATCCGCCCTGATACATCAGCGGATCGTGATAGAAGCTTTCCGGCACCTTGGCCCCGCGCGCCTGCCGCACCAGTTCGACATGGTTGATATAGGCGCTGCCATCGGCCCACTGGTAAGCGCGCGGCAGGGGCGAATGGGCCTCGCGTTCGTGAAAGCGTTCGCACGGCACGGCTTCATGCTCGACATCGCGGGCGAGCACTTCCAATTGCGGCGCGATGCGTTCCCAATCATCCAGCGCGGCTTGCAAGGTGGGGGCGATATAGCCCGCCGCGCAGCACCGGGTGAGATCATGGCTGACCACCACCAGCCGCCCGTCGCGCGTGCCATTATCAAGAGTTGCGAGTTTCATTGGGGTTGGTTCTCCGGGGAATCACTCTGGTTATCGGGATGCGCCGCCGCAAAGGCGGGCAGGGCGAGGCAGGCGGCCTCGATGCGGGTCATGTGCGGGCTGTCTGACAGATCATAGGCAAAGCGCCGCGCATTATAGAGCTGCGGGATCAGCACGACTTCGAACAGGCCGGGGGTATCGCCATGCAGGAAATCGCCGGTCGCCAGCATCGCCAGCCGCGCTTCGACCGGGCGCAAGGTGCGCGCCAGCCAGTGGCGATACCAGGTGTCAATTTCATCCTGCGCGTGGCCAAGCGGGTCTTTGAGGTATTTCAGCACCGGCAGATTGTTGATCGCGTGGATCTCGGTCGCGATTCCATAGGCCAGTTCGCGCACCGTGTAGCGCGCCTCGATATCGCGGGGCAGCAGCGGCGGGGCGGGATAGGCTTCATCGAGCCATTCCAGCAGCGCCATCGACTGCGCCCGGTCGCGCCCGTCGGCCTCCAGCATGGGCAGCGAGCCGAAGGGATTTCGGGCGGTGAAACCAGCGTCCTTGTTTTCGGCAGTCACCAGATTGACCGGCACATTTTCGAACGCCAGCCCCTTGAGATTGAGCGCGATCCTGAGCCGGTAGGACGTGGACGAGCGGAAGTAGCCGTAGAGCTTCATGAGGGTATGCCGTTCAGGTTCGGGGCCATTTTGCTGATGTTGGGCACAAGTGGCACACAGTCATAAGGCGAAAAACCGGCCCGCTCGTACCGCATGCGCAAGGCGGCATCGCGGCGGGGGCGGGCAGGGGGGCGTATCATCACCCCGCCATCCTGGCGCAAGGCGCGCGCGTAGGACAGGGGTGATGCTGCGCCCCCTGCATCAGAACGCGGCAATCCCGGTGATTGCCCGGCCAAGGATCAGCGCATGGACATCATGCGTGCCTTCGTAGGTGTTGACCGTTTCGAGGTTCACCATGTGGCGGATCACCTGATATTCCTCGGCAATGCCATTGCCGCCATGCATATCGCGCGCGGCGCGGGCGATATCGAGCGCTTTGCCGACATTGTTGCGTTTGATGATCGAGACCTGATCGGGCGCGAACCGCCCTTCATCCATCAGCCGCCCGACGCGCAAGGACGCCTGCAGGCCGAGTGCAATATCGCTCATCATGTCGGCGAGCTTTTTCTGGAACAGCTGGGTCGCAGCGAGCGGGCGGCCGAACTGGTGGCGATCCAGCCCGTATTGGCGCGCGGCGGCAAGGCAGAATTCCGCTGCGCCCATGGCGCCCCACGAAATCCCGTAGCGCGCGCGGTTGAGGCAGCCGAACGGGCCTTTCAACCCTTCGACATGGGGGAGCAGCGCGGATGCGGGCACGCGCACTTCATCCATCATGATCATGCCGGTGGTGGAGGCCCGCAAGCTGATCTTGCCCTTGATCTTGGGAGCTGAAAGCCCGGCCATGCCCTTTTCCAGCACAAAGCCGCGGATCGCCCCGCCGTGTTCTGCGCTTTTGGCCCAGACCACGAAGACATCGGCGAAAGGCGCGTTCGAAATCCACGTCTTGCTGCCGGAGATGACGTAATCATCGCCGTCCTTTTTGGCGTAAGTCTTCATGCCAGCCGGGTCGCTGCCGGCATCGGGTTCAGTAAGGCCAAAGCAGCCGATCAGCGTGCCAGCCGCCAGACCGGGGAGATATTTGCGGCGCTGTTCATCCGAGCCATAGGCATGGATCGGGTGCATCACGAGGCTGGACTGCACGCTCGCCATCGAGCGATAGCCGCTATCGACCCGTTCAATCTCGCGCGCGATCAGGCCGTAGGCGACATAGCCTGCGCCCGCGCCGCCGAATTCTTCGGGAATGGTCGCGCCCAGCAGGCCTGCTGCACCCATCAGCGGGAAGAGTTCAGGCGCGTCGGTTTCCTCGCGGAAAGCGTCAATCACGCGCGGTTGCAATTCGCCTTGCGCAAAACCATGCGCGGCATCGCGGATCATCCGCTCTTCCTCGGTCAACTGGCTTTCGAGGTCGAACGGGTCTTCCCAGTTGAACGGGGCCATCACGCCGCCTTTCGGCGTGCTGGTCGAAGTGCCGTGCATGGCGATGCTCCTGCGTGTCCTTGTGTTCTGGTCCCTGCTTTTGCAGGCTTGCGGAGCAAGAGCAAGGGGCAGCGCCCGTTCGCCTGTGCCGCGCTAAGGCTGCGCGAGCATGCGGTGGACAGTCGAAATGAAATGCGCAGGCGGGCACGGCTTGGGCAAGGTTGCCGCCAAGGGAAAACGCTGCGCCAGATCAGCGGGGGCCTGTGTGCCTGCATGAAAGATGATCGGGACGTTTTCCTCGCTCAACTTCTGGGCGAGCGCGAGCAGCGGGCCTTCGCCCAGTTCGAAATCGAGGATCGCCAGATCCGGGCGTTCTTTCTGCAAGGCCAGCATTGCCGAGCTTAGCCCGCCATGCGGTCCTTCGACGAGATAGCCGATTTCTTCGCAGGTATCGCAAATGTCGACGCCGCCAATGTAATCATCTTCGGCCACGAGAATCGTGTGAGTCATGTTACCCCTCCCTGACGATCCCGGGCGGGAGATTATCACAGCACGGCGGCAATCCTTGTATGAATATTATCCATTCTGGCCGAATTTCGCAGCAAAGCCTGCTTCGTCTCCGGCAGCCAGCATTTGCGCCTGGGCAATCCATTGATCGCGCGTAATTCTTCCGCTGAACCGGCCAAGCTGCGCGTCGATGGCGGCGACATCCTGTTCGCTCCAGGCGGCGATCTGGGCAAAGCTGGTGACGCCCATTTCGCCGAGCAGACCGGCAATCTTGGGGCCAAGGCCCTTGATGCGGGTGAGATCATCGGCGCTGGCAGGCGGGGCGGGCGAAGGGGCAGGCGCAGGTGCAGGGGCAGGCGCAGGGGCAGGGGCGGGTTTTTCTGCCGCCGGGGCTGCATCAATCAGCGCCTGATTGCGCGCCGCGCGCGCTGCGCCTTCATCCAGCACATCGCGCTTCAGGTTTTCGGCGGCGTCGATCACCTTGGCGCGGCGGGTAGCGCGCAGCACCAGCCACAGCCCGAAGGCCACCAGCAACAATCCGCCAATGATCAGCGGCACAGCGGCAGTGAGTTGGGGCGACATGGCGGGCGTATCTCCTGTGGCAGCAGTAATCCGGGCTCAGCTGGTCGGGCTGTCGGCTTCCGGGGCGATATTCTTGCGAAACAGCACGCGGTCTTCAGGGCCAAACCCGCGCCGCCAGATAACATATCCGTAAACCCCGGCAATGGCCGGAACGCCGATCAGCAATTCGGCCCATTCCGGAAGCAGTTTTGCCGCCATGCCAACCACCACCGCGGCCGCCGCCGCATAGACCAGCGGCCAGCGCCAATTGCTGACCGGCGCCTTGAGCAGGCTTTTCAGCAGCAGCGCCTTGATCAGCGAGGATGCGCCCAGCGCCAGCATCAGCGCCGCCGCAGCACCGGCTGCCGTGAAGCCCTGGCCAAGCTCCAGCCGTTTGACCAGCGTGATCAGCCCCATCGTCAGCGCGGCCTGCAGCACGATGATGCCGACCGAAATCGCCAGATTGCGCTTTCTTGCGATGTACACCAGCACGCTTTCCGCAACCACCGCAGTGGATGCGGCCACTTCGGCGGCGAGCAGAAAGGTAAGCGCGGCGGTGCCCGCGACATATTCCGGCCCCCACAGGCCCATCACTGCCTCGCCCGGCAGTGCCAGCATCAGCGCAATCCCGGCCTGCACGGCGATGATCCAGAAACCCACTTGCCGCACCTGCGCAGCGATGGCGGCGTAATTGCGTGTCCGCAGGTTCTTGGTGATGACGGGCGAGAGGATCGGCTCGAAACTGGTTTTGAGTTTTTGCGGCAAGCTCGCGATTTGCTGGGCGGCGTAATAGATGCCGACGGCTGCAGGCGGGGCGAACAGGCCGAGGATGAAGATATCAAGCAGCCGGGTGCCTTTCTCGATCGCGTCCGCGCCGATCAGCGGGAAGGCGCGGGCTGACATCGCCGCGAACTTGCGCGGGCGCGGGCGCCAGTCTTGCGGCAGGCCATAGCTGCGCAGGAACGGCCAGGCGGCGGTCAGCAATCCGGCATAGACCGAGGCGATGAAAGCAAAGGCAAGGCCCGATTCGCGGGTGCCCGGCAGGTAGAAGAACACGCCTGCCCCAATCGAGATCACCCACGGCTCCACCACCGCGCGCGCGCGCACAGTCGTCGCGATATCAAAGCGATAGGCTTGTGCCGCCAGCAGGATTTCGGTGATGGCAAAGGCCGGGATCGCGGCAATCAGCCACATGTCGGCAGGGCTGTTCATTCCGTTGGGGAACATCGGCGCAGGGAATAGCCACAGCACCAGCGCCGCCACGCCCGAATAAAGCAGCGAGAGCGCAATCCCGTCATAGACGACATTGGCTTCCTTGCTGCGATCATCGCCTGCGCCTTCGGACAGGCGCTGCGCCAGCCCGCGCTTTTCGCCCAGCGAACATACCAGCGCGATGATATCGATCAGCACCAGCGCCGAGGCAAAGCGGCCCAGCGCATCAGGGCCATAGAGGCGGGTGGCGATGATCAGGAAGGGGATGCGCGCAATCAGGCGCAGCACAAAGCCCATGGTGTTGGTGCGCCCGCCTTTGGCAAGGGCGGCGAGATCATCGCTATCATCGGCAGGCTTGGCGGGGCTCACGCGGGGAGATCCTGTTCAGCCTTGAGCGGGCGGGCCATCAGCGCGGCGACCACCGCCCGCGCATCGGCGCCCGCGATCAGATCGTTGACAGCGCTGACGATGGGCATCGCAATGGCCTGTTCGTCCGCCAGCCGCGCCAGCACCGGGGCGGTATGGGCGCCTTCGGCCACGGTGCGGCGATCCGCCAGCAGGCTGGCGGCGCTGCGGCCTTCGCCCAGCGCCTTGCCGAAGGAGAAATTGCGGCTCGACGTGCTCGAACAGGTCAGCACCAGATCGCCAAGGCCGCACAGGCCGGCAAGGGTTTCGGGCTGCGCGCCCAAGGCCTCGCCAAAGCGCAGCATTTCGGAAAAACCCCGCGCAATCAGCGCGGCGCGCGCGTTCTGGCCAAGGCCGAGCCCTTCGACGACGCCGCAGGCAATCGCCAGCACATTCTTGATCGCGCCGCCGATTTCCGCGCCGGTCACATCATCGCTGTAATACAGCCGGAACGCCGGGCGCGAGAGCGCCGGGGCCAACCGCTGCCACTGCGCCGCGCCGCCGCTGCACGCAAGGGTTACGGCAGTGGGCAGCCCGGCGGCGACTTCATGCGCGAAAGTCGGCCCGGAAAGCACCGCAAGCGTGCTGTCAGGCGCGGCGCGGCGGGCAACGTCGTTCATCAGTTCGCCGGTGCTCGCATCAATTCCCTTGGAACACAGCACCAGATCGCGCGGCGGGTGGGCGAGGCCGCCAAGCACCTGCCCCAGCACTTGCGCAGGCGTTACCACCAGCACGATCTCGCACCCGGCCAGATCGGCCAGATTGCCGGTCGCGCGGATGGTGGGATGAAGACTGGCAGACGGCAGATAGAGCGGGTTGTTGCGTGCCGTGTTGATTGCTTCGACCACTTCGGCCTCATAGGCCCACAGCACCACGGCGCTGCCGTCGCTTGCCACCATTTGCGCCAGCGCCGTGCCCCATGCGCCTGCGCCAATCACGCCGATCGCCGGGGGATAAGGTGCAGGCACGCTCATGCCTTTACGCCCGCGCCGCGCACCGCCTCGGCCGCCGGATCAAGCGGCCAGCGCGGGCGGGCGGCACAATCAAGCGGATCGCCCGCAAACTGCGCGCCCTCAGCCGCGATCCGTTCAAGCCCGGCCCAGGCGATCATGGCAGCATTATCGGTACACAAAGCCATAGGCGGCGCGCAAAAGCGCATCTGGTGGCGGCTGGCAAGGGCTTGCAAGCTCATCCGTACCGCCTGATTGGCAGCAACCCCGCCTGCCACCACCAGCGCAGGGGCAGCGCCGTGATCGCGCAAGGCTTTTTCCAGCCGATCAATCAGGCAATCCAGCGCGGCCTGCTGAAAGCTGGCGGCAATATCGGCAGGGGCATATTGGCCGCTTTCCACCGCGCGCAGCACCGCGCTTTTGAGGCCGGCAAAGGAGAAATGCGGCTCGGGCGAACCTTTCAAGGGGCGGGGCAGCGGCACGGCCCTCGCATCGCCCGTGCGCGCCAGCCGTTCCACCGCAGGCCCGCCGGGATAGCCAAGGCCAAGCACCTTGGCGGTTTTATCAAACGCCTCGCCCAGTGCATCATCAATGGTGGTGGCAAGGCGGCGATATTGGCCGACGCCGTCCACCCGCAGGATCTGGCAATGCCCGCCCGATACCAGCAGCAGCAGGTAGGGAAAGGCAAGATCGGCATCTGCCAGACGCGGCGAAAGCGCATGGCCTGCAAGGTGATTGACCGCAATCAGCGGCTTATCCGTCACCATCGCCAGTGCCTTGGCACTGACGAGGCCCACCATCACGCCGCCGATCAGGCCCGGCCCGGCGGTGGCGGCAATCGCATCGACATCATCAAGGCCAAGGCCCGCATCCGCCATCACCCCTTCGAGCATCGGGGCGAGCCGTTCGGCATGGGCGCGCGCGGCGATTTCGGGCACGACGCCGCCATAGGGCGCATGTTCGGCTTCCTGGCTGGCGATGCGCTGCGCCACAATCGTGCGATCCCCGCGCACCAGCGCGACCGCGGTTTCATCGCAGCTGGATTCAATACCCAGAACGATCAACCCGTCAAAGGGCCCGCAGGCAGGATTGTGCAAGATCGCGTTCATGGCGCTTCCCCTTAGTCATTACCGGGGCTAGGGCAAGCATCGCCATGATTGACGACCCTTTGCCCAATACCACCATCCCGCGCGCTTTCGGTATCAGGATGCGCCTTGGCACCCGCCAATCGCCGCTGGCGATGGCCCAGGCCGAAGAAACCCGCGCCCGGCTATGCGCAGCCCATGGCTGGTCGCCGCAAGAGGTGGAACTGGTGCCGGTGGTGGCGAGCGGTGACAAGGTGCTTGATCGCCCGCTGGCCGAAATCGGCGGCAAGGCGCTGTGGACCAAGGAACTGGATGCCTGGCTGGCCGAAGGCCGGATTGATTGCGCGGTGCATTCGGCCAAGGATGTGGAAACGCAGCGCCCCGATGCATTTCATTTCGCCGCCTTCCTGCCGCGCGCGGACCGGCGCGATTGTCTGGTGGGGGCCGCGAGCATCGCTGATATTCCCCACGGTGCGACTGTCGGCACCAGCGCGCCGCGCCGGGCTGCGCAATTGCTGAACCTGCGGCCCGATTGCCGGGTGGTGATGTTTCGCGGCAATGTCGCAACGCGCCTCGGCAAGCTGGATGCGGGCGAGGCGGATGTGACTTTCCTTGCTGCGGCCGGGCTCGAACGGCTGCGGCAAAGCGAATATGGCGCGCCCTTGCCGCCGGCGGAATGGCTCCCCGCTGCTGCCCAAGGCGTGATCGCGATTGAATGCTTGGCGGATAATGCGGCGGTGAACGAGGCGCTGGCCGCGCTCGACGATGCGCCGACGCGGGCCGAGATCGAGGCCGAACGTGCGCTGCTCGCGGAACTCGGCGGTTCCTGCCACTCGCCCGTGGCCGTGCTGTGCGAGGCCGCTGGTGGCACCCTCTCGATGCGCGCCGCGCTGTTCAGCCCCGATGGGGCCGAGCGGGTTGAGGCGAGCGCGCGCTTTGCGGCGGGCGATGCGCAAGCGGTGCGAGCGCTCGCCGCTGATCTGCTGGCGCGGGCGGCGCCTGCCATTACCGAGCATTTCCGGCTTGGCTGAAGCGCCGCTGCTGCTGGTGCTCCGCCCGCAGCCCGGCTGCGATGCCACGCTGGCGGGGGCGCGGGCGCTGGGCCTTGCGGCGCACGGGGCACCGCTTTCGCAGATCGTGCCGGTCGCTTGGCAAGCGCCTGATCCTGCCGGGATTGATGCGCTGCTGATCGGCAGTGCCAATGTCTTCCTGCATGGCGGCGCGGCGCTGGCGGCGCTGCGGGCCAAGCCCTGCCATGTCGTGGGCGAAGCGACGGCGGCGGCCGCGCGCGCGGCAGGTTTTCCAGTCGCGATGCAGGGCGCAGGCGGCTTGCAGGCCGTGCTCGATCAGATAGCCGCCCCGGCGCACCTGCTGCGCATTGCAGGCGAGGAACATATGAAGCTGAGCCCGCCGCAAGGCGTCACCATCACCACCCGGATCGCCTATCGCAGCGAGGCGTTGCCGCTTGATCCGGTGCTGCCGATGCTGGCGCAGGGCGAGGCTGTGGTGCTGCTGCATTCGGCGGCCACGGCGCGGCATTTTGCCAGCGAATGCGCCCGGCTTGGCGTCGATATTGCCCGCCTGCGCCTCGCCGCGCTTGGTCCGCGCATTGCGGCGGCGGCGGGGGCAGGCTGGCGCGCGGTGCATATTGCGCGGGTTCCCGATGATGCGGCCCTGCTGGAATTGGCCCGCGATGTGTGCAATGAGGCCTGACATAAGCATGCGCGCCGTGCCGTGCGGATCATTCCGCAGCATGACAGGGCGCAGCGTGCCGCGGGCGCGGAACGGATAGTGATGGAATCGAATTACGGCAGTCGCTCCAAGCCTACTTCGATGCGTGCCCTGGTGCTGGCGGGATTGCTGGCATTTGCGGCAGGCGGCGGATTGGTTGGCTGGGTGGTGTGGTACAATCTGCAACCCGAACGCGGCCTTGTGGCTGCGGACGACACGCTTGTCGGCAGCACCGCAGATATCCTGCCTTCGCCTGCGCCGAAGGCGTCGGACACGCCAAGCGACCCTGCCTCAGATGCCGCTGCTGCCCAAGCCAGCGAAGCCGTAACGCGGGTGGAGGAGCAGCAGGGCGGCATCGACCAGCGCCTTGCCGCAGCCGAACAGCGCCTTGCCCGGCTTGATCTGCAGGCACAGGCGGCGGCCAGCAATGCGGCGCGCGCCGAAGGCCTGCTGATTGCCTTTGCCACCCGCCGCGCGGTCGAACGGGGGGCGGAACTGGGCTATCTTGCCGATCAGCTGCGCCTGCGGTTTGGCGATCAATGGCCCAATGCCGTGGCAACGATCATTGATTTTTCGCGGCGGCCAGTGCGGATTGACAGTCTGGCCGCGCGCCTTGAAGGGCTGGGCCCGCAATTGCGGGAACGTGAAAGAGGCCCATCGCTGGCAACCTTCCAGCGCGAGATGTCGCAATTATTCGTGGTGCGGCGCGAAAGCACGCCCTCGCCGCAGCCCGAACGCCGCCTTGAACGCGCGCGCTGGGCGCTCGAACAGGGGCGTTATCAGACGGCGATTGATGAAGTGCGCAAAATGCCGGGCGCTGCCAAGGCCGAAGGCTGGATTGCCGATGCCGAGCGTTACCGCGATGTGATGCGCGCGCTGGAAACCATCGAAACCGCCGCCGTGCTCGATCAGCGGGGCCTGCGCGACGGGGCCGGCAATCCGGTGCGCGAATTGTCGAGCCCGCTGGTGAAGATGTAAGGCGTCAGGCGCGCAGCAATTCCGGCAGATCGCCCGATACCCCGCGCGCTTCGTCCATGAAGAAATTCTTGAGCATGGGCGTGCGCTGGATGCCTGCCATGCCGATCCGCCGGATGGCAGACGCGGTCTTGCCGGGCGCGCCGAAAATGCGGGTCAGGCCATCGGTGGCGAGCGCCACCATGAAACTATCGAGCCCGCGCCAGTTCTCATACCGCTTGAGCAATTCGGGATCGCCCGGATCCAGCCCCAGCCGCGCGCCATCGGCCAGCACTTCGACCAGCGCGCCGACATCGCGCAGGCCAAGGTTCAGCCCTTGTCCGGCAATCGGGTGGATGCCATGCGCGCTATCGCCGATCAGCGCGAGGCGTTCATCGGTGATCTTGGCAGTGTGGTGAAAGCCAAGCGGCCAGCTTGATCTTGTGCCCACCGACAACACCTTGCCGAGCACGCCGCCCATGCGTTTTTCCACCTCGGCCAGAAACGCCCGGTCGCCCAGCTTCATCACCCCTGCGCCATCTTCGTCCGATACGGTCCACACCAATGATGAACGGTGCGTGCCATCCGCATCATCATTCATTGGCAGAAGGGCAAATGGGCCAGCGGGATAGAAGATTTCCCAGGCCACATTATCATGCGGCTTTTCATGGGTAAGGCCGGCGATGATCGCGCGGTGGTGGTAATCCCACTTGGCAAGGGTGATGCCGGCGGCATCGCGGGTGGGCGACTGGCGGCCTTCGGCGGCAATCATCAGCCGCGCTTTGAGCTTGCGGCCATCGCCCAGCACCGCGGCAACGCCATATTCGCTGCGCTTGCGTTCGGTGACATTGGCCTTGGCAATCCAGTGGATGAGCGGTTCCTGGGCTGCAGCCTCGAACAGGGCAAGGCGCAGGCGGCGGTTGGGGAACATCCGCCCCAGTGTGCCATCATCCGGGCCGGGCACGAAATCGAGGCGCCCCGGCTTGTTCTGATCGGTTACGGCGATGCTGGCGATATCGCAGGCGAATTGTTCAAGCCCGGCAGCAATCCCGATATTGGTGAACAGGTGCCAGCTGGCCGTGGAAATGGCGGTGGCGCGATCATCAAAGCCTTCGGCGGTCAGTTCCGCCGGATCGGCGCGGTCAACGACGTGGCTGGACATGCCTTTCTTCGCGGCGGCCAGTGCCAGCGTCATGCCTACAAGCCCGCCGCCAAGGATCAAAAGATCGGCGGTGTCGTTATCAGTGATGGCCATGAGCTTGCGCGCTTTCCCTTTGCGTGTGCGGCGGCCCGGGCCTATCTGCCCAGCCGCGCCCCTATCCATAGCGGCTTGACGATCAGAGAGACAAGTTTGTTCCAAGCATCCCCCCTTGCACTTCGCGCAAAGTGGCCCCTTCAATGGCTGGCCGTGCTGCTGGCCGCGCTTCTTCTGGCGACGGGCGCTTGGACCGAGGTGCCGGCAAAGCCGCGCTATGGCGATGCCAATATTGCGGCTGCGCTTTATGCCGATGGCGCGCCCACGGCGGGCGAGACATGGATGCTGGCGCTGCGCTTTACGCCCAAAGCCGAGGAATGGCACGGCTATTGGGCCAATCCGGGCGATGCCGGGCAGGGCATGCGGCTGACGCTGGATTTGCCGCAAGGCTGGCAGGCGGGCGAGCCGCAATATCCGGTGCCGCAGCGGCTGGTGATCGGCAGCCTGATGAACCACATCTACAAGGGCGCATATACCGTGCTGGTGCCGGTGAAAGTGCCCGCAGGGGCAAGCGTTGCGGGGGTGCCCCGCATTACTGGCCACGTCGAATATCTCGCCTGTACCGATCAGATTTGCGTGCCGCAGGATGCCTTGCTGGCAGCGCAGCCGGGCGGCGATTTTGCGCGCTGGCGGGCCGAGGCCGCGCCGCTGATCGAGGCGCAGGCGCGTTTTGCACTGGCGGGCAAGAGCTTGCAGGTCGCGATCCCCCTGCCTGCCAGCGTGGCGCTGGCCGATCCGCATCTGTTCATCGCCAATGAACGGCTGGTTGCCCACCGCGCGCCGCAGGTGATGCGCCGCAAGGGCGATCTGCTGGTGGCACAAATCCCGCTGGATGATTACCGCGCAGGCGATCCTGCGGCGGTGGCGGGCATTCTCGCTTTCGGCGATGGTTCGGGCGTGCGGTTTGAGAGCGTGCCCGGCGCGATTCCGACCGGCGGCGAGATTATTGCGGGTGCAGCGGCGCTGCCTGTCATCCCGCCCTTGTGGACGCTGATCCTCGGCGCGCTGGCGGGCGGGTTGCTGCTCAACATCATGCCCTGCGTCTTCCCGATCCTGAGCCTCAAGGCATTGAGCCTCGCGCGCGCCGGCGAAAGCGAGGCCAAGGCGCGCTCCGAAGGGCTCGCCTATACCGCAGGCGTGGTGCTGGCCTGCGTGGCGCTGGGCGCAGTACTGCTGGGCTTGCGCGCAGCGGGCGAACAGGTCGGCTGGGCATTCCAATTGCAGGAGCCGGGCGTGGTGATCGCCCTGCTGGTGCTGGCCAGCGTGATCACCGCCAATTTCGCCGGGGTGTTCGAACTTCCCTCACTCAGCTTCACCCGTTCAGGGCAGCCTGCCGGAGCTTTTGCCACCGGGCTGCTGGCGGCCTTTGTGGCAACCCCTTGCACGGGGCCCTTCATGGCCGCGGCGATGGGCGCGGCATTGATCCTGCCGGTGAGCGAGGCGCTGCTGCTGTTCGCCTGCCTCGGGCTGGGGCTGGCGCTGCCGTTCCTGCTGCTGGGCTTTATCCCTGCGCTGCGCCGCATGTTGCCCAAGCCCGGCGCGTGGATGGAGCGGTTTCGCCGCATCATGGCGCTGCCCATGGGGCTGACGGCGCTCGCGCTGCTGTGGCTGACAGTGCAATTGGGCGGGCGCGGGTTTGCGCTGTTTGCGCTGGTGATGACCTTCGGCGTGATCCTTGGCCTGTGGGTGGTCGGACGCTTGCAGCGGGCGGGCAAGATGGCCTGGCCTGCCTTTGGCCTGATTGCCGCGCCGTTCCTGATTTTCGGAGCCTTCGCCTTGCCCGCCAGCTTTGCCGCGCCGCAAGACAAGCAGCGCGCCTCGCTCCATGCGCCGCTCGCCTTCAGCGAGGCCGCGCTGGCCGAGGCACGCAGCCGCGGCAAGCCGGTGTTCGTGTGGTTCACCGCCGATTGGTGTGTCACCTGCAAGGTCAATGAAAGCGTCGCGATCGAGCGCGAGGAAGTGCGCAGCGCCTTTGAGGCTGCGGGCGTCATCACGATGGTGGGCGACTGGACAGTGCGCGATGAAGCGATCACGCGGTTTCTGACAGCCCAGGGCGCAGCGGGCGTGCCGCTTTACCTGTGGTATGCGCCGGGAGCGGCCGCGCCCGAACAATTGCCGCAGGTGCTTACCCCTGAGACACTGGTGCAGCGGGCAAATCGCCGCGGCACTGCGTCAGAAACTGCATCGGCAGCGGGCTCGGATTAAGCCGCACCAGCCCTGCGCCCGGTACTGTCGCGGTAATCTCGCGCGGGCCGTTCAGCGCTTCCCAGCCGGGGTGACTGGCGGGCACTTCGCCCTGCCAGATCTGCCGTGCGCCATGCCTTGTGGCATTCACCTCAAGCCGCCCGATCGCGCCATTGCCGATCAGCGCCAGCAGCGCGCCTGCATCCTTGTCAGCCGGCGCATAGCGGGCAATGCGGATGGCAGGCAGCGCATCCCCGCTGCCTCCCAGACATTCCAGCGCCAGCAGCACCGGCTCGCCCGGAATGCCATAGACGATCCGCCCCGCCTGCTTCGCGCTTGGGGCCCACACCGCGCCCGCCGTATCGGGTGAAGGGTGGGGAGCAGATGGCCCCTGCAGGCTGACAATGGTTGCCGCGCGCGCGGTATCGCTGTCAGTCGGCGGCGGTTTGCATGCCGCAATCCCTCCTGCCAGCAGCGCCAGCATGCTGGCCATCCGAAGTCCGCGTGCGATCAATGCCGGTCTCAACGCTTGGAGATGAAGGCGCGGATATCGGCGCTGAGCTTGGCGCGGTCTTCGTCGCGGATATACATCATGTGGCCCGCATCATAATATTTCCAGGTGATGCGATCCTGCGGAATGCCGGTGCGCTTCAGCGAATATTCCGCGCCAAAGAACGGCGTGGCGAAATCATACCAGCCTTGGGCATTAAAGACGCGCAAGCTGCTGTTCTGGCGCATCGCCTTGCCGATCAGCGGCGCGATGTTGAGATAGGCATTACGCCCCCAGCCGCTGCCCAGCGACCAATCCCATTGCCGCCCCGGCTCGCTGCCGATCGACTGGTATTCGCGATTTGTCTGGTAGCCCAGCGTCTCGCGCGCCCAGCTGTTGATAGCGGCGGTATAGCCCGCGTCGATCCCGTAAAAGCTGGGATCGGCATCGGGCGTTTCCCCGGCATTGTCATAATCGCGGCCCGTGTAACGCGAATCGAGCCGCCCCACGGTCAGCCCGCGATCACGCAGCAATTCCTTGTAAAACCGCTGATCGGTAACGCGCAGATCGGCCTGTTCGAGATAGGTTTCCGAAAGCCCCGTCAACCGGCTGAGTTCGCGGCGCACGGCTGCGCGTTCCTCGGCGGGAAGATCCTGTCCCTTGAGCAGCGCGGTGGCATAAGGCCCGATGGCAAAGCGGCGCGCCTGTTCGGCAATCGCTGCGACCGAAGGGGCCTCAGCCTTGCCGTGATAATGCGCCGCTGTCGCCATGTTGGGCAGCGCGACAACATAGGCCAGTTCATTGCCCGGCGTCGGTTCGCGCCCGGCGAAATCGAGGATGGTGGAAATCAGGATCAGCCCGTTGAAGGCGACATCATTATAGGTGCCGCCTTCCAGTTCATCCACCACCATGGCGGTGCGGCTGGTGCCGTAGCTTTCGCCGCCGAGGTACTTGGGGCTGTTCCAGCGGCCATTATCATTGAGCCAGCGGCGGATCACTTGCGCAACCGCGCGGCCATCCTGCTTGAGCCCATAATATTTCTTGGGATCAGTGCCTTGGGTGAGATAGCTGAAACCGGTTCCCGGCGGATCAATGAATACCAGATCAGCGACATCAAGCAGGCTGTCGGGGTTATCAAGCAGCGGATAGGGCGGGCCGCCATCATCGCGCGCATCCGAAGGGATGGCGACGCGCTTGGGCCCGAAGGCGCCCATCTGGAGCCACACCGAGCCTGAGCCGGGGCCGCCGTTGTAGATGAAGAACACCGGGCGCGAAGGGTCTGCCGGGGTTTTGACGTAAGAGGTGGTGACAATCACCGCCTCGGCCTTGCCCTCATCGGTGCTGAGGATCGTGTCGGCCATGGTGACACGGTAAGGGACGCGCTGCCCGCCGAAAGTGCCGGTGAGATCGCGGGTGCGCGATTGTGCGACCGGCGGCGACGGGGCAGGCTTGGCCGCCTCGGGTTTGGCGGCATCAGGCTTGGGCGCATCCTGCGCGGCGGCGGGGAGGGTGAGGGCAAGGATGCTGGCGCCGGCCAGCGCGGCAAGGAGTCGCTTGGTCATGGGGCGAGGGAAGTGGCAGGGATGCGCGCGGCGTTCAAGCCCTGCGCAGGTCAGGCTGCGCGGGGTGTGATGCGGTCAAGCTCGCCGTTCAGCGCGCGCTTGGCGGTGCGCAGTTCTGCGCTGGTCTGGAGGCGCAGGAAAAAGCCTTCCGACATGCGGAAGTAGCGCGAGAGCCGCAGGTCAAGTTCGCCGTCGATGCGCGTCTTGCCGTCGATCATGGCTTGCAGACGCGCAGGTTCGACCGCGATAGCCTTGGCCAAGGCAGCGGTATCGAGCTTCAAAGGCTCCATGAACTCCGAAACCAGCATCTCGCCCGCGTGGGGGATATGTAGCCAGTCGGCTTCATTCGTAGTGCTTTGTGATCT